>JALGXW010000027.1 GCA_029821875.1 Candidatus Hebobacterum abditum
TGGAGGAGGCGTTCCTCCGCCACGGAGCGCCGAAGCACTTCATCACCGACCAGGAAGGCGTATTCGTCAGTGACGCGTTCACGGAGCTTCTGACGCGATGGGATGTCAAGCAGCGGTTCGGCGCGGTCGGCAAGCATGGGTCCATTGCTGTGACCGAGCGCGTCATCCGAACGCTGAAGTATGAGTGGCTCAAGCGCGTGCCGCTCATCAAGGGGCTGGATCACCTGGGGCAGCTGCTGGCGGACTTCGCCTGCTACTACAACGGGTGGCGGCCGCACATGACTCTGGATGGTGCTGTCCCAGAACTCATCCACGCCGGACAGCACTGGTGGAAGCCGCCAAGAACAGCGAAGACCCCTCCGGTCCGTGTCGAGCGCCGCTTCTTCCCCGAGACCCGCATCACGGCATTCCGACTCGCGGCGTAGCGGCGCCGACTGGCTGTCCTCTGTTCCCCCTCGCGCTCGGCAGTGTGCTGTACCCGCACGCCACCTGAGGCCATCGGTCGTTGTTAGGCGTCCCTGACACCGCAGTCTCACGCTGCGATACGGAAAGCAGTCACCCTGGCCTCGGCGAAGTGTCGCCGCTCAATCCTCGGCGGGAGCGTCTTCGCCGATCGGTCGGGATGTTCCCAGTACACTCGCCGGTGAATGACATCGGGGGTAGCCCCACCCAACGTCATGTGTCCCCGATACTCGTTGTAGTACACAGCGAACTCACTCAGCAGCAGCTCCAGATGGTCGGCACCACGGATGATGGCCGCTCGCCTCAGCCACTCTCTCTTCAACGTCAGGATGGCGCGCTCGGTGACGGCGACTGATCCGTGTCTGCCGAGCCTCCCGAAGCGCTGCCTGACTCCCCATCGACGGAGGAACTTCTGAAACGCCTCACATGTGAACACAGGATCCTTGTCGCTGACTAGCTCTTCGGGTGGTCCGTGACGGCGGAATGCCCCCTCCATCGCCTCGATTACCCAGCCACCGTCAGATCCATACAGGGATGAGGCGGAGACGAGCTTGCGGGAGAAGTGGTCAACTGCGACCAGGACCCAGGTGGGCCAGATCCCCCAGCGCCACACTCGGGTCCGGTCCAGCGACCAGGTCTGGTTGGGGGAGGTGGCTGTGATCCGGACAGAGCATCGGCGGCGCTTCCTCGCTGACTGAGCCGCTGGAAGCGGCTCCTGAGGCCGCGGCCGCAAGAGGATGTCCCGGACTGTTGAGGGGGCAAGGAACACGCCGATGGCCCATAGCGCCATCGCAATGCGGTGTCGGCCCCATAGTGGATTCTGGCCGAGGATCTCCCAGACCAAGGCCACGATGTCCTGAGGAGTCTTGTTGGCAGGCTCCTTGTGTCGTGCGCGCCTGCCGGACGCGTTCTCTCTCAGGGCTTTGAGCCATCGATGGACGCTGGATCGAGACACGCCGAGCATCTCTCGGAGCCGCCGGCGCGGGATCTGGAAGTACTCGCGCAGCCAGAGGATTCGAAGCCGTTCTCTGGGCTCGTACGGCCTGCGGACATTGCCCTTTCGCAGGCGCTGCTCAAGCACCTCGATGTGCGCGTCGCGCAAGGCAAGCGCGTCTTCAAGCAGAAGCACCCGGGCCTTGAGCTCATCGACCCGACTGTGATCTGAGACTCCAGCCGCCTGTTCGAGGCAGAGATGACGTCGCCGTCCGGCCCACCGGGCACCGAGGAGCATGGCCTGTACGGTGAGGGAGACAGCTGCTGGGAACAGGTTCATCTGAGCTTACTCCAAAGGGAGGGGCGGCGATGCACGTCGCCGCCCGAAATGGTCCCAGATGATAGGGGAACTGGCGGAACGCGGCAAGCTCAGGAGGCTCTCAGGCTGGTCTCATGACCCCCTAACAACGACCGATGGGATCATCGATCCCCACCGTGCGTCTCTGAGACCACTGGTATCACTCCTTGTGAACCGGCTAAGGAGCACCAGGAATGCCCGGATGGAGCTTCTAGTGAGCACAGGCATCAAGGGCGAGTGACATATGAGGCGATTCGCCGGCCGCCCAGCGGGTACGTCATTCGTCCATCCATGGGGGCGGCACATCTTCGTCTGGGCAATCCTCCCATTCCCCTGCGTGTTCTTCTTCTGGTTCGGCCTCGGAAGCTTGCGCCACTTCTGTCGTCGAGGTTGACTCAGCCTCCTGACGCAAGAGGAAGAGTATCAGGACTCCGGCTAGGTTGATCACGAACTCGGCATAGTAGTGCGGTAGCTCCCGTGGTTTCTCGCCCGTGCCGTGTGCGCGCCCGGGCTCGCTCCGCGCGGCCACTACCGAGTACATGATCTTGTCGAGCGATTCGAGGAATCCCTGATGGTATTCAGGCACGCGTCCGCTCTCGATCAACCGGCGCAACAGTCGACCGGGCATTTCTCGGTCTATCCCTAGTAGCGCTTTGATGACAGATTCTAGGCTCTTGTTGGCATCCACCACAGCCTCGTCAGCCCTACCATCCATCAAGGCAGATCGCGCGTCCGCGAACTCTCGTAAGGGGCCCTCGAAGCCAGCCATGTCAAGGAGTTGCGCGACAGGCTCCAGCACCTCCTCCCCGAAGTACCTCGAATCCATGCGGAAAAACTCCCCATTGGCCATCCGCCAAGGACTCCCATGGCTGGCGAGGGCGGCATTCAGGCGCTCCTGCGCGCGAGGCCTACTGCCATCATCGATCTGTGCAAGGCAGGCCTCAACAAGATCCATGGCATCATCGGGGAATCCGTGGACAACGATCTGGCCGAAGGTGCCGGGGAGTCTGTTCCCTTCATCGTCGCGGTAGCAGAGGGTCTCCTTCCCGGTATCTCGGAGAACGACCTCCTTTGCCCGTTCGATCTCCTCGTACGCGGTCACGTCTCCCCACTCATCATAGGAGGCCGTACAACACTCCTCCAGGGTCCTAAGCAGACTCCGCCTCAGCCTCTGCGTCAGGCTCGGCTTCAGGTCCCCCGAAAACAGACTGCGCTTATGTCTTAGTGAGAAGAGCATGCCCTCACGCCTCACGAGCAGCGTAGCGACCAGCCAGGCGGGTACACGCTCGCTGCCGTCAATTCTATCACAGAATGGGATAGACGTGATCTGGGTCTCCGACCGAGAAAGAAGGGGCAGGAGGTAAGCTCCTGCCCAACAAACACAAGCGCTATGACCTACGGGCGGTCGGCCGAGTTGTGGCTCCTGTTCGTATACGTGGGCCTGGGTTTCGGGGTCACCCTGTGGACGTTGGCCCGTCAGCAGCTCCGCGTGGCACCCGCGCAGGTGGTCCGGGTATCTCTTGAGGTAGGCGTGCCGGCTGGCGTGATCTGGTGGGCCGTGATCGCGTGGCTCGGCTTCAGCTTTGGCGGGGGCATCTTCGCGGTGGGAATCAACCTGGCGATCAGAGTTGTGCTGTGGGGTGTGCCTGCCGGACTGCTGGCGGCCTGGCGACTGGACCGGACCCTCGGCTTGCCGTTCTATCGGTCTTCTGAGATCACAACTCCGCTCTGCGGCACGATGGTGCTGTTGTTCTTGCTGGTCAGTGCCGGTCACTACCTCGCGACAGCTCTCTAGGCTCTCCGACATGGCTCAGGCCCTGCGCACCCCGCCTGCCTGTCTGTGCGTTTCTGGGGTACGCGCCTCCATGTCAGTTCACCTTCTCAACGCTGAAGAAGCGGGAATCGGTCGCTCGTCGAAGGCGTGCCCCCCACGTAGCCCGACGTTGCCCCACGTTGCCCCCCGCAACCGGCTTGACTTCCTTCGCGAACAGAGCGTGGATGACTACCTGACGGATGCGATCTGGACAGCACGTCAGGAGGTCTTCTTGGGATGGCGATCGCCAAACGCAGGCTAACGAAGGCCGCTTCCCCGGGCGCGCGCACCCCGGCAATCCAAGTCCTTCAAGAGGCCTCAGATGATCTGAGCTGGGACGCAGCCATCACGCTCTTCATCGAAGGCTGGGCTGCGGACCATCCGGGGATCAGGCGGACGACACTGGGCCACTACCGCGAGCAGCTTGCCAACCGCATCGCTGCCTTCGCACAAGAACGCGGGATGGCCAGCGTGCAAGATCTCACCAGGCAAGAGCTCCGCGCGTTCGTGGTCTGGCTGGACAGCTTCGTGACGGCACACGGCAGACCGCTCACACCACGCGGCAAGCAGATGGCCCTGGCCACCGCGAAGCAGTTCCTGGGGTGGCTGTACCAGGAGCGGCTACTTCCCGAGGACATCGGAGCGCACGTTGCCACGTACCGCCTGGACACTGACCCGGAGCCGAGGGCCACGCCGAGTGAGGACCTGCAGAGAGTCCTCTCCTCGGTGAACCTGAATCGTCCGACCGGAGTCCGTAACCTGGCGATGATCCACCTGATGGCCTTCTGCGGTCTGCGGGTAGCGGAGCTCGTGGGGCTCAACGCCAACGACCTGGACCTCGAGGAAGGCCGGGTCCGCGTGAAGGCGGCAACCAGCAAGGTCCGGCGCGCCAGGCACGTGGACCTGCCGCTCACGATCTCGGACGGCAAGGAAGTGGTCAAGCCGGAGGTGGCCGAGCTGATGGCGTCGTGGTTGAGACTCCGGTCACGCGCCTGCCCTCATCTGGGTGAGAAGGACGCTCTCTTCGTGACACTCGGGCCTAATCAGTTCGCCTTCGGAAACAACGGCACTCCCCCCGAGGCGCGGCCGCCCGGAGAACGTTTGACCACCGACGCGGTGCGCACGGTCCTCAAGCGTCTCGCCACCAAGGCGGGAGTCGATCCCCACTTGGTCACGCCCCACCGGCTGCGCCACTACTTCGGCCTGGCCTCCGCGATGGCCGGCGTCCCCACCACCGCGCTGATGCGAGCCTTGGGCCACCGAACGCCCATCATGACGGCCCGCTACTCCGAGTTCGCAGATGCCGAGCGGAGGTGGGCCTTCGCGAGGGCGGACATCACCAGCGGGATCAGGCTGCCCGATCCGTGTCCCACGGCTGCTTGACACCCACAGACAGTCCCTGAATCTCTGATTCTGGCTCGGCGCCCTAGGGGGCGACCTTGGTAGTGATGGTCACCTCTGGGTAGTTGCTGCTCGGACCCTCCAGCAGCCTGTTGCTCTCTCCCTTCAGGTGTTGGCCGAAGAACGCCAGCACGTAGGTGTCGATGATCGCCAGCATCCGCTCGGGATCGATGTCTCCTACCATCACACGGGGCGGGTCAAGGAGGCAGATGTCGGCGTAGTTGACGTGGTCTGATCCGCCCACGACGATGGCGTAGCTCGGCCCAGCCGTCCGAGACAGGAACACCTCATCGTAGCCCCGGTATCGCTCGCTGCTCATGAAGAGGAACGGTCGCGCGATGGTCGCGTCCAGTTGCGCATATGTCCCGCCATCCAGGTTTACCCCGGCCCGGCAGCGGTTGTCTGTCACACAGACATTACCTGCTGCGATGCCACCCAGGGACACCCCGACCACACCGACGCGCGAAGCGTCCAGTTTCCCCACAAATGGCCCCTCATCGGTCGCCAGCTTCACCGCCTCGCCGATGATGAAGCTGATGTCCTGAGACCACAGACGACTGCCCTCGAGGAGCATCTTGGGCAGGAGCTCCGCAGTGCGCTGAAGCACGGCCTCCCGTTCCTCATCAGTTGACGCGGTCTGCAGCTTTGGCAACAGGGCGAGCGCCTCCGGATTGCTCTGTTCCTTCAGCCGCGCCTGCAGCTCTGCGCTCTGCATGTCCATCCCGATCGGCTCCCCTGACGGCCCGAACCAGAGCTTCGACTCGTACGGGTGGGAGATGGCGAACACCGCATATCCGTGGCTGGCCAGCTCTTCCATAAGGACCGTGTTCTGGGCCGCGTACTCGCCCCAGCCGTGGGAGAACACCACCACCGGGAATGGTGCCCCGCGACGCGAGACAGGTGCGTCGAGCAAGGCGTGCGTCTTGAGAGTCTTCAGCCACTCCGGCACCGGCAACAGCTCTGCCGCGCGCAGATATGGCGCCGCCGCCCCTTCCCTCTCGTCGGTCGGGTACCACACCTGAACTGCCAGCTGCCGGACATCGTCGGTAGCCTCGGTGAACGGCTCCGGTCGGCTCTCATCGAGGAAGTGCAGGTAGCGCGTGCCAACGGCATACGGCCCGCTGGGATTGGGGAGCGAGGCAGGTGATGTGAGCCGTTGGTGGGCTTGGTCGGCGCGGCTCACCACCTCCGGGGGGAAGAGCGCGCTCAGGGGTCCGGGAGCGGGCGCGCGAGCGATCTCTGCCGCCACATCCAGGACGATGGGCGCGTCATACTGGAACATGACGTAGCTGTAAACCAGGCCCTGTGGCAGGTCGGCGACCAGCGTATGGAGCGTCCAGCCGCTGCGGCTCTCCACGTGCACGGCATCCATGATCGAAGCCACGTGCTCGGCCGTAAGCTCCTCCTGACTCTCGATGCGGCTCAGCATCTCTTCCGCGCGGCTGTAGCGCCAGCAGGGGTACTCCCCGTTCGATGGGTTCGCCACGTTGAAGTTGGTGGAGACGAGGAAGCTATCGCCGTCGGGTTTGCGGGTGAACGCAACCTTGCCGTCAGGTCCGACGCCGATCACAACCGCGTCACCCGTCGCGTCGGCGAAATGCATCTGGTCGTGCATCGCCGTATGCCAGCGGTGCTCCTGGACCCAGGCGATGACCTCTTCCACCGTAGCACACTCGCGCAGGATGTGGAGCAGGTAGCTGGCGTAGCCACCGTGGACGGGTTCTTGGCCGGGGTGAGAGGTCACCGGTACCTTGGGCAGCCCGTTGGCGTCGTAGGCCAACCCCTTCTCGTTGAAGCCCTGCTGGACGTTGTCGGGTTCCCCGAAGTAGATCGCACCGTAATGAGTGGCGCTCCCCGGATCGACCCAGTAGGTCTGGTCGCGGTTGATGTAGTCGTCGTTAGCGCCAAAGAAGACCCGATTACCCTGGGAGACAGTGAGGATGGTGCAGCGGCGAACGTCTGAGTCGTCGCATGGGGGCGATGGAGACGCTGGCGACGCACGCCCTGACTGCGCCGGACCACAGATACCCAGGAGCATGGCGCCCAACGCTAAGCAGGCCCCCAAGGCGGGAGCATCGTCCCGACGCCAGTCGGCCCCCTCGGGTTCACAGTGCCAGCCCCGGCGTCCTCCCTTTCGTCTGCCCATTCTCGTACCTCCCTCCATCGGTCTCTGCGGCACACGCAGAGCGCCAGGATGAGATTCACCCGTGGGACACGCTGTCCCTGTCAGACAGCGATGGGACACCGCTGACGGTCCTGCTGGTTTGCCTGCGACTCCCGGTCATTCTGCCATGTGCGGCCATTCGGCGGCGGCCCCGGGCATGGCCTTCTCCTGCCGAGGGTCCTGTTCCGATCAGGGGCCCGTAGCGAGAATGCGAGTGGCCCCAGGATACCGGATCTGGCACCGCGGTCGGCGGGGGCACGCGCGGCACGAAGGGGAACCGCCATCCACGCGGCAGAGGCACTCCGCCGTGTCAGGTACTGACAGCGCCATCTGGAGATGCTAGAATTGGGCTGGTTTCAGCTTGCTGAAGGCGAACTGCTGAGTTCGCATCAGACGAGCAAACCCGCGAATGGCGGTGCGCGAAGGGCAAGTGAGCCGAGATGTGGCATTGCGGTCTCGGATGCTCTACACTGTCATTGTGCGGGAGATCGACACTAGCGGACACGGGTGCCGGCGTAGCTCAGTTGGTAGAGCGGCTGATTTGTAAACACCACTCGCGCGTGTTGCTCTTCCCCTCCATTTGCCGCACCATCTGTTCGCCTCCGTGACATCGTCCTGGGCGTACTGCCGAGGTCAAGCATGCCGGGCGATCCCAGATATACCTGGAATGTCTCTGAGCTGCCCACCGCGCGCGCTGGCCCTCTCAGAACCCGAAGCAGTCAGAGGAGTGGAGCAAACCTTGGCGCCCGTCAGGCCGGTCTCATCGTCGACTGAGAAGCACCCGGCGTCCCGGAGCCACTGAACGCGCATACAGTGATCATCTCGCCTCCTGCGCTCGGCTCTGATCCCACCACTGTTGCCACTTGTCTGCATCGGTGCCGAAGTCCTGGCCGGTGATGGCGCGGAGGGCCTTCACCTCCGCGGTGATACTCCTTGGCGTGGGTTCGCCGCGGCCGAAGTAACGGTCTGCCTCGGCCACATCCTGCCGCAACGCCTCGATCAGCGCAGGCACGGCGGCCGGGTCCCTGAGTCGACCGATGGCTTCCGCCGCACCCACGCGAGAGGCAGCAAGGCAGTGGTCTGGATCCCGGAGGACGGTGAGGAGTAGCTTCACGGTACGGCGGTCGCCCACCTTGGCGAGCGCGACGGCGGCCGCGTGCCGGACCTGGCCGTCTGGATCATCCAGGAACGGTGCTATCGCCTCCGCGTTCTGCGGGTCGCCGATCTCGCCCAGCCCGGTAACCGCCGCCAGACGGACTCCGACACTGTCGTCCTTCAGCAAGCGCACGAGCACCGGCGTCGCCCTGGGGTCCGCTATCTGGGCCAGCGCGCGGGCCGCGGCGCGGCGATTGCGCTGATCGGAGTCGCGCGTGAGAGGGAGGATGTCCGGCACCGCGGCTCGCGATCCTATCTCGCCGAGCGCCTTGGCGGCAGCGCGCCGCAGTCCCATGTCGCTGCTGTGGAGCAGCCCGAGTAGGAATGCCTCCGCGCGCGGGCCGCCGATCCGGCCGAGCGCCCATGTGGCATACCAGGCACCGTCGAACTCCAGTCGCTCCAGTGTGCTGATGAGCGGCTCCACCGCCCGCGGATCGACTATCTCACCCAAGACGGATATGGCCGAAACTCGCACCTGCGGGTCGGTGTCGTGAAGCAGAATGTCGATCACCGGTTCGGTGGCCCGCCGATCCTTGATCCACAATAGGGGACCCAGCGCCTTCAGCCGGACCTTCGGATCCGGGTCGCTCAGTGCGGCCAGCAACGGCTCGAGAACAGCTTTGTTCTGGGCCTGACGCAGGCCGTCGCCGAGCGCATAGGAGACCCGCCCGCGGACGTACTCATCGGGGTCGTGGATCATGCCCAGCAGCGGCGTCACCGCGCGCGGATCGCCAATGAGACCGAGCGCCTCCGCAGCAGCGCCGCGGACACTCGGGTTGCTGTCCTTCAGGGCGGCCAGGAGACACTCCACCGCGTCGGCGGCATTCGGATGACCGAGTGCCCCGGCGGCCAGAGAACGCACCTCGGGGTCTTCGTCGGCGAGGAGACCGGAGAGCACGCCAACGGTGCCTGTGCCGTCGAGGACACGGAGCGCGCTCGAGGACGCCCAACGCACCTCCGGGTGTTGATCCTTCAGGGCAGCGGCGAGTGGCTCAATGCCCTCAGGGTCGCCGAGCGAGCCAAGTGCCGTCGCCGCGGCGGCGCGGACCTCGTAGTCTGGGTCATGCTTGAGGATCGAAGCCAGGGGCGCGATGGTCTCCTTTCGCCCGAGCTCGCCAATCGCCCGGACCGCGGCGAGGCGAACGCGCCACACGCGGTCGTCCGCCGCTCTCAGGAGCGGATCCAGCCTCTCCGGCTCGCCGATCCTGCCCAGGGCACGTGCCGATGCCTCCCTCAGTTGCCAGTCGTCATCTCGAAGTGCCAGAAGCAGGTCAGGCACTGCCTTGTCGGACTGGAGGGCGCCCAGGGCTCTGGCCGCGGCGGCCCGAAGCGCCGGGTCGCCCTCGCGGAGGATCCCGAGGAGTAGCTCTTGGGCCCGTTGATCCCTGCTATCCCCCAGCGCTCTGATGGCTGCCCGTCGCACGAGCGCCTCGGCATCGCCCAACTGATGGATGAGGGCAGACACTGCCCCCGGGCCTCGCACCCGACCGAGTTGCTGAGCGACGCCGAATCGGACGACGGGATCGGCATCGCGCGCGGCCTCTAGCAGGGAGTCCAGCAGGACCCGCTGGGCCTCCGTGCCAGCGAACTCCGATCGGGGCCACATCCCCCAGAGCGCAGCATAGCGAACCGCGGGATCGGGATCGCGGAGTGCTGCGGCGCGGGCCCTCCACACCTCCGGCTCGTCGCGCATCGCGACAAGGTACATCGCCTGCCGGCGGACGGCCGGGTCCTCGTCACGAGCGAGCGGAAGGATCGCGTCCAGGTCGGCGTGCTGCTGCACGCGCGCGGGACCGCGAAGACCGTAGAGCGCCGCCGCGCGCACCGACGGTACCGGATCCTGCGTGAGTGCAACCAGTGGGGCCACGGCCATGCGCATCACGTTCTCGTCGTTCGTGTGGCAGAAGGCGGCTGCGCCGCGGGCTCGTACGAGGGCATCGGGTGACTGAAACCCGTCGATCAGCCGTCCGCCCACTTGCTCATCCCCATAGTAGCCAAGCCCGAAGGCGGCGCGCCTCCCGACGCGGTCGTCCGCGTCTGCAAGGGCGGCGAAGAGAGCGTCCCTCGCTCGCGAATCGTCAACCAGCGGGCCGAGCCCTCCCACCGCGAGGAGTCGCACCTCCGGGTCTGGGTCGCGCCCCACCTCCAGGAGTGGCGCCACGGCCTTCGAATCGCGCAGCATGCCGAGCGTATAGGCCGCAGCCTGACGCACCGAGGGACCGTCATCTCCGAGAGACTCCTCGATCCCCTCTCCTGCCGCGCGGCGAACAGCATCTCCGGAGACCTCCGCCCTTGCGGGCTCCACCATGGCGGCCAACGCCAGCAGGGCTCCCCGGCGGACGCCCGGGTTCGAGTCGCCCAGTGCGGCCGAGAGCCCGGGAAGCGCCGGCTCCCCCAATCCCGCCAGCACGCGCACGGCCTGCTCGCCCACAGTCGTATCGCGGGACTGAGACGTCCACCACGGGTCCGGGTCGAGCCGGGCATACATGGGGTCGCCCGGCAGCTCCGTATCGTCGGCGAGCATCCCTACGAGCGCAGGGACCGCTGGCGCGACACGGTCGCGGCTCGTCTGCAGGACCGTCGATGCTCGGAACCGCGCAAAGGCATCCGGGGAACGAAGCTCCGCCAGCGCCTGCTCCAGATCCGGAGTGAGGCCGTCCGCGCTCAGCTGCACAGCCGCGAAGGCCGCGGCAGAGAGCAGCAGCACCGCCGCCACCCCCAGCGCCAGCTTGCGGCTCAGCCGCCGCGCTCCATCAGCTCCAGTGATCGCCTCCACACGCTTGAGCAGTGTCGACTTCCGTTCGGCGACACCGACCGAGACCAATGCGAGCCGAGCATGCGCGCGCCTCGCGGCGGCGGTGAGTGAGCGAGCGTAGCTCGTCGGCTCGGCTCCCCGCTCCATGACCCAGGCGTCGCAGAGCTGTTCCCTCGCCAGGGAGATGTGCCGGCCAGCGAGCCAGACCACCGGGTGGAAGAACAGTGGTACTGCCAGCATCCGCTGCACCACGTTGACCAGGAAGTCGTGCCTGACGATGTGCGCCATCTCGTGTGCCAGGAGAGCGTGCAGGTCACTCTCGGAGAGAGACTCCAGCCACTCCTCCGGGAGCACGATCACCGGCCTCCGCCAACCGTACAGCAGCGGCGCGCCGGCCAGCTCGCTGCTGCGCAACTCCACACGTCTGGCCACGCCGGACGCGGCGCACAAGTCTTCCAGCATCGCCTGCAACTCGGCGTTCATGACTGGCGCACTGCTCTTGAGCATCATGCGTACCCACCGGTGCCCAAGCAGCAGCCGGAGCATGACCGCGCCGCAGCCTGTGAGCCAGAGGATGGCGACCAGGCCTGGCACCCCGAGCTGTTCCCAGAGAGACGGCGCCGGAGCCGGGATGTCGGGCGAGTCAGGCGGAACCTTCGGGTTCGGAACGGCCGGTAGGCCCGCCACGTCCATCGTGGGCGTGGCGGTTAGCATCGGGGGCGCGATCAGCCGCGCCACCTGAGCGTCGGTCACGATCTCCGCCGCGGGACGGGGCACGGCGAGCACAACCGCGGCATCGTGGCGCGCCAGCATCACTCGAAGCGGCGTCAGCACCAGCGGCGCGAGGAGCACGAACCACCACAGGGCATGCACCGCGTGCGGCTGACGCACGCGGGCAAGCCGCTGCAAGAGCCAGGCGAGCAACCCCAGCAGGACCAGCTGCCAGGTGATCGACCATCCGATTGCCGACCAGACACGGGATAGGAGGTGTACCAGCCACATGGCCTACTCCTTTCGCGACCTGCACTCGATGAGCTGCTGAACGCGAGAGAGCTCGGCCTCCGACAGCTTCTCGTCCTCGAGCAGGCGCATGAGCAGCGCCTCCGGCGAGCCCCGAAAGGTGGTCTGGATGAGGTCGCGCAGCAGGTTTCGCTTCACCTGTCGCTCCTTCACCTTTGCGTAGTATACGTGCGCCTTGCGGGTCTCGTCCCTGCCGACAAAACCCTTGTCTTGCATCACGCGGAGCATGGTGAGCACGGTGCTGTAGGCGGGAGTTGGCTTCACCGTCAGTGCCTCAAGCACGTCGCGCACGGTGGAAGGCCCTCGATCCCAGAGCACGTTCATGATCTGCATCTCCAGGTCCCCGAATCGCGGCCGCTCTCGCTTACGCATTCCCATCGCTTCCTGTATCTACTAATATATTAGCATAAAGAGTACTACTCGTCCCTTCGGCTGTCAACAGGTGAACGAGTCTTGATCCCCGGCAGGCTCTTGACGGGCACCCCAACACTCGCTATTGTCGTACCACTGATTGCGGCGTACTGCTGATTTCGGGCGGGATCGTCGCTGAGCACCAGACTCCGGGGCAGGCAGGTAGAATGCCTAGTCCCACAGGGGGAGGCGGCACGACGCCGGGTCAGGACGATACAGTGGAGAGCCTCAACTGGTCGGCCTTGATAGGGCGCTTTCTGCAAGCGTGGGCCGCTGAGCATCCCGGGCTTCGACCTGCGACCACGAAGCACTATCGCGAGCAGCTGGAGACGAGATTGGCCGCCTTCGCGGCGGAACGCGAGATACCGTCGGTTCGGGATTTCACGCGTGAGCATATGCGCGCGTTTGTTACCTGGCTCGATGAACACGTGACACGACGGGGACCGATGAGCCAGCGCGGGAAGCAGATGGCGTTGAACTCCGCGAAGATGCTACTGCGATGGTGCTACAGGGAGGGGCTGCTTGCCGAGGACATCAGCAGGAGCGTGAAGGGCTACCGGCTGAACGGGGGATGGAAGCCGCAGGCTACTCGCTCAGATGACTTGGATGCTCTCCTCGCTGCCTTCAACGCGGGCACGCCGATGGGTATCCGCAACATAGCGACGATATACATGATGGCGCTGTGCGGGCTGCGCGTCTCTGAGCTCTGCGGCCTGAACGCTGCCGATCTGAACCCGTGCGAGGGCCTTGTGACCGTGAGATCCGAGACCAGGGGAGGCACTCGCGTCCGGAGTGTTGATCTACCTTCCGTGATCCGCGATGGGAGGCTCATGACGCGACCGGAAGTGGCGGAGGTGTTGACGGCCTGGCTGGCTGTTCGCGCGCGTTTCTTCCCCGAACTTGAGGATGCTGATCCTCTGTTCGTAGCACTTGAGCCCGGGCGCGCCTCAGCTGGTAGCGAGAAACAGGAGCCAGATGCGGGGGGTGCAGGCCGACGGATGACCGTTGATGGGGTACGCCTGATGTTGCGGCGGGCGGCGAAGCGAGCAGGCATCGACCCGAAGCGCGTCACGCCTAACCGGCTACGACACCACTTCGGCTTAAGCGCCACCGCTGCGGGAGTCAACCAGGCGGCTCTTATGGAAGCGATGGGGCACAAGTCTCCTCTGATGACGATGCGATATGCTGCGATCACGGACGAGGACCGCAGCCGGCAGCTTGCCCGAGCCGACATTGCCGGCGGAGTCAGATTCCCTGATGCCCAGCGTCACCGCCTGCCCACCCGCGAGGATGTGGAAGGGACTCTTGAGGAAGAGGCAAGCCTGTCTGAGATAGCGCGGAAGCTGTTCGCCCGAGAGTAGGGTATGGGGCAGCCGACGAGCCCTGCTCACGGTGATGACAAGCCGATGTCAATCTGGTAGAATCGGCCCTGAATGCGAACAGCAGAATCGGTGTCGCGCACGTACGCTGATCGTACCACTGATTATTGGATGCTGGAGACGAAGAGCCGGGTGCCGTAGGTGAGAAAATCGGCTCCTAGCTCAGAAAAAGAGTGTTCTAGGCGAATTGCGGTGCCGGCGTAGCTCAGTTGGTAGAGCGGCTGATTTGTAATCAGTAGGTCGCGGGTTCGAATCCTGCCGCCGGCTCCACTCTTCTCGTTCGCCGGAGGTGGATGAGAAGAGTGACCTCGAGCGAAGTCGAGGGGCCACGACATGACCGCCGGCAGCTCACGGCATTTGTACATGGTGCGCTGTTCTGACGGGTCTCTCTACACCGGCATTGCCAGAGACCCCGAGGAGCGGGCCCGCGTCCACAATCAGGGACAGGGGGCAGACTACACCGCTCGACGTCGCCCTGTAGTGCTGGTCTACTCAGAGCGACATGCACGCACGTCTGCCGCCCGCGGACGTGAGCTTCAGGTCAAAGCTTGGCGGGCAGAGAAGAAGGAGCATCTTGTGCGCGGGATTCCCTCAGCAGGCTCGGGACAAGCGAATCCTGCCGCCAGCTCCAGGTGGTTTGCACGCGGCGCGCCCGCGGCGTCACGGAGATAATGCCCCGAAGGAAGGGCCTGCCCCTTGAATCCAGGCGGCGTCCGGCGCCGCCGCCAGAGACACCTGCCCCGCCGTCCCGCCTTACGCTGGCGGCCTCGGTGGGCGTGTTCGTGTTCCTCCTCCTCGTCTATCACGCGACCCTCATCCGCACGGTCATAGATCAAGATAGCGGCGAGCTTGTCGCCGCCGCGCATGTACTCGGGATCGCGCACCCCACTGGCTATCCGCTCTGGGTGCTGCTGGGGCGCGTGTTCGACTTCCTTCCGGTGGGTGGGACGAGTGCCTACCGGGTGGCCCTGCTGTCCGCCGTGGCGTCCGCTGCGGCCGGCGGGATTCTGGCCGCGCTCGCGATGCGGCTGGCGCGGAACGTCGCCGCGGGGGTGCTAGCCGGGGTGGCATTCGGGCTGTGGTTTCCAGTGTGGAGCCAGGCCGTGCGGGCGGAGGTATACGGGCTGACGGCGCTACTTGCGGCGCTCGCCCTCGCTGCGGCGATCCGATGGGACGCGGATCGCTCGCCCCGCGCGCTGGCGTGGCTCGCCCTCGCCGTCGGCTTCGTCTCGATGCACCATCGGACCGCGATGCTCGCGGTGGCTCCGGCCTTCGTCGTCGCAGCCCTACTGACCAGGCCGAGACGGACGCGGTGGTACTTGGCGGCCGCGGGGCTCCTCCTTGCACCGTTCGCCTTCTACTTGTACCTGCCCATTCGCGCGGCCGCGCGGCCGCCGGTCAACTGGACCGACCCAGTGACATGGGACCGGTTCTGGGAGCACGTGCTGGCAACCCAGTACACGGGGTACGCCTTCTCTCACACCGCTGGGCAGATGGCGGGTCTCTTCGAGCGGCTGCTCCCGGAGTTGCTCGTGCCCAGCGGGGCCTGGGCTACGGTGCTCGCCCTGATCGCGCTGCCGTTCGCGGCCTGGGGCTGGCGGCAGTGGCTCCGGCGACGGCCGACCATCGCGGGCTCCCTGCTGGCGGGGGCGGCGCTGCTGGTGTACTGGGTCCTGCAGTGGGGCGAGACAACTGACCTGAAGGTCTTCTTCGGGCCGGCTGGAGCGATAGTCGCGCTCTGCGGCGCAGTCGGGATGGGGGCGGGCGGCAGGCACTTGGCCTCGCGAGCAGCGGCGATGGCGGCGGGCGTCGCGGTGTGCGTTGTCCTGCTCCTTGGCAACTGGGGGCGGGCCGATCTCAGCAATCTCTGGCAGCACCGCGACCGTTGGGTCGCGATGCTGTCATCGCTGGAGCCGGACGCCATCTTCATCTCGGACAACGATGTCCCGAGCTTCGCGACGATGTACCTGCAGACCGTGGAGGAGATGCGACCGGACGTGACGCTCATTCGCGTCGTGCCGCTGCAGATGGACTGGTACGTCGGAACGCTGGCGGATGAGACGATACGGGAGCCGGTGCGCCGATCGTGGGAGGAGACGGAGGCGGCGCTGTCGGGCCTGGCGGCGAGGGAGCTCACGCGGTACAAGTGGGAGCGGACGGCAGTCTTCGCCTACCTCCTGGCCCAGCGGCTGGATAGACGTCGGCCCGTGTACGCGCTGCACGGGCCGAGGACCATAGAGTTGACGGGGCCGCCGTACTTCGTCGGGATCAGCGAGGATCTGGTGGCCCTTCGCGCCGCGCGCCCCGGGCCGGTACCGGCCGAAGCGGGGGAGGCGACGGCCGCGTTCCCAGGCGGCATTGCGCTGACCGAATTCGTACTGGGGCGGAGTGAGGTCGGCACCGGAGAGCTGATGGAGTTTGAGAGCCGCTGGCGAGTGCCGACACGAGTGCCGGGGCCGGCGCAGTTCGCCGTGCGGCTCGTGCCGCGCGACGTGGAGAAGGAGCGCTTCGCCGAGGAGCTGACGCCGAACGGTCGCTTCACTCAGGCCTTCCCGCTGCTGGCGAGCCAATGGGGCCTCGCGCCCCTGGCGGAGGGCACTGAATTCGAGCAGGCGGGGGTGCTCATCGTGCCTACTAACTGCCCGCCCGGGCCGTGCGCAGTGGAGGTTGGCATCGGGCCGCTGTACAGCCCGGAGAACGTGGGCTGGGCCGAGGTCGCGCAGATCGAAGTGGCGCCCCGGCCGCTGCCGTCGAATGCTCCCTAGTTGACACGGCAAAGCAACGTGCGACCTTGACGCTGGGGAGGCTGCGTGCTAGTATCGACTCAGTCGCGGGTTCCATCTCGCGGCTGTCGTTGTCTCGGAGGGGTGCCCGAGCTGGACAAAGGGAGCAGACTGTAAATCTGCCGGCGAAGCCTACGCAGGTTCGAATCCTGCCCCCTCCACCAGGCTTCTATGGTATAGAGCGACAGGCGCGCCGAAGCCCACATAGCTCAGGTGGCAGAGCGTATCCTTGGTAAGGATAAGGTCCCCGGTTCGAATCCGGGTGTGGGCTCCAGACCTGAAGCGGGAGCACTGCTCCCGCTTACGCCATCTGTCCGTGCGTATCAGGCGCGGTACACGACCTGTCCCATCACTATCGTGCTTACAACGTCGAGATCCTCGTCGAGGACGACGATGTCGGCGTCCTTGCCGGGCTCGAGGCTTCCCTTGCGGTCGGCCACTCCGATTGAGCGCGCTGGCGTGAGGGTCGCCATCTGGATCGCCTCTGGCAGCGAGGCGATGGTGAACTCGGCGATGTTCCGAACCGCCTGGTCGAGCGTGAGCGCGCTCCCGGCAAGCGTGCCGTCGGGCAGGCGGACCGCGCCTTCCTTGACCACGACCTTCTGACCGCCCAGCTCGTACTCGCCATCCGGCATGCCGGCCCCACTGATGGCGTCGGTGATGGCCACGGCTCGCTCGGGACCCTTCAGGCGAACGACCATATCCACGATCGCCGGATGAAGGTGAACTCCGTCGGCGATGAACTCGGCGTAGATCTCGTCGAGCAGGAGCACGCCGCCGACGGTGCCGGGCTTGCGGTGATGCAGTCCCTCCATCTGGTTGAAGGTGTGGGTGGCGTGGTTGAGGCCGTGCTGCACGGCCTCGGCGAGTTCCTCGTAGGTAGCGGATGAGTGGCCGACGACAACGGCCGCGCCCTGGGCCCGAGCGAACGGGATGAGGTCCCTGTTCTCCTCGATCTCCGGGGCGAGGGTGACAAGCTTGATGTTGCCGAGAGAGAACAGATCCCTGTAGTCGATGGCGGCCGCGTGGGTGATGTGCTGCTCCGGTTGCGCGCCCTTCTTCTCTGCGTCGATGCAGGGCCCTTCGAGGTGGACGCCGAGGGGCTGCGCGCCGCCCTCGATCGGGTTCTCCATGCAGTCCTTCACGGCCCGCACGGAAGCCATGATGTCTTCGGTCGGCTGAGTCAGAGTGGTGGGGCAGAACGAGGTGACACCGTGGTTGGCGAAGAACTTCGCCATTCCCTCAATGGCGTCCCGCGTGGCATCCATCGTATCGTGGCCGGCGCTCCCGTGGACGTGGACGTCGACATAGCCCGGCGCAACGATACGTCCTCTGGCGTCTATCGTCTCGTCGATGTCGTCTCGCGCAAGGCCGGGGCCGACCGCGAAGATCTTACCGTCTTCGATGATGACATCAGCCTGCTCGAAGACCTCGAGCGGGGTGAGAACCATACCGGCTCTGATTGCCATTCTCACTTTATCTGCTCTGCCTCAGCCACTTAGGTCCTAGAGCAGTGCGACGCACAGCGCTGGATGGACAGTGTGAGGAGCCGAGCTACACCGAGGCCATGGGGGCACGTACTAGGTGTCCTCTGGCAGCGACAACTCCTCATAGCCGTTCCAGTGGCCGCTTTCATACGGACTGTCGGGATGAGGAAACTCCTCTTCCAGCACGAGTCTCTGCTCCCCGGACACAATGTCACTCGCCTTGAGTAGCGCAAGCATCTTCCCCTGGTCCTTGCATCGCTGCACAGACGGTGCTCGGTCTGCAACTGTGTCATTGTCCAATAGCACTGCCAGACCTACGAATTCGCCGTCAAACCGATGTAGATCATCGAGAGTAAACTCCAGATGTGATCCGAAGTTAACCACATGATCCACGATCACTGCGCGCTTCTTGCGCGGCGTCCTGGGTGCCCACTCCCGTTGCCGGGCCCGTTCTGGAAGGTATGCTGTCCAGGGCTTCTGCATATGCTGAGCAACAAGGGCTGAGAAGACCATCGGATCCGCCCATCCGCACGCCATGATAGTGTCAAAATCTAGACCGAACGCAGAGCCAACCATGTCGCTCAGGGCATGGACAGCTCGGTGCAGCATCGCGGGGTCATCGTACAAGCGCCAGGAGTCCCAAACAAGAAGCCTGCCCGTTGGATGGGCAAGACAGGTCTTCCGAATGTCCGGCAGCAAGGTGTCGAGCTCAGACGGCATGACGGGCTCCTCTCGGCCGGGGGAGCACCAGAGCGTCTAGCTGAGCCGATGCCTCCAGCACTAGCCTGGCCGCCCTATCGACACGTCCCTCCGCGACTGCGTGAGCCAGGAGGTCCCACTCGAGGGCAGTGCGGAGAGCGACGATGTCGTTGGCGTTGTATGCACGTGCGGAGGCTGACCGTCCGCGTCTAGTCGTGATCAAGCGGTAGGTGAAGAGAAGGTCGCTTTCATCAGGCAGATAGCGTGGATACAGATTGGGAGGGCTGCCACGGAAGTCTGTGCCTCCGCCGAAGCGTGAGACGAAAGCTCCCGCTGCGGAGCGAAACGCGGCCGCGTCTCCGGTCCTTCGGCCAAGGTCATGCAGAGCGTCAGCGAACTCACGGCGCGTGTGGGACGGCGACCCTGACGACCGTCCATCATCTGCCTCAGCGGTCCAGTATCTAAGGTGGTAGAGGACGTTCGTCGAGGCCCTGATGAAAGCGGAGAACTCTCCGCGGCGGAGGAACTGGATCCCCTCTTGGCTCCAGTTCTCGAGGGGCGGCGCCTCCTCCGCGTGCTGGAACTGGCGCCAGCGTTCTCCGTAGATCGGCTCTGTCTCGACGCGGAAGAGGCCGAACGTAGTGTATGCCAGGTCGAGGCGGAACTCAGACTCAGCAGCAACATCGGGATAGTGGCCCAACCAGGCTCGCAGGTGGGCTGCTGCGCCAGCGACGCGACCCCATGCCTTGCCTAACTCGATCACGCGCTTCATCCCACTCGGTGCTCGACCGGCCCGCGCGAGCTTCCGGCGCGCGAACCAAACGAAGGCTGAGAGCGCCACCCGGCCAATGACCAGACGCTCAATGGATGCCGATAGGACTGTTGCGAGGAATAGCCCGAGGATAGCGCCCCCGAACAGCGCCCATGGCATACCCACGTCGGCGCCATTACTGGCGCGCGCCACGTAGCGATAGGCCAGAGCAAAGAGAACAGGAGAGAACAACAACATAATCACAAGCGCCAGACAGGGACGGAAGGCGCCGAGAAGGTAGCATAGACCGTGTCTCTGTCTAGTTATCATCCATTAACTCGCCTTGACTGCGAACCTGACCCTGTCAGCGTGGGCGCCGAGCCACCATGCAAAGGCATGGCCCGTAGCTGAGCATGAGAGAGAGGATCACGATGGCCGCAAAGACCATGGGTGAGACGGACCAGCCAGGCAGGTCCGGCCCACTGGGTACGATCCCCGCCGCCACGCTTAGAAGAAGTAAGTGCCATACGAACACGCCAAACGTGACGAGCCCCTCTCGGACGTCGACGACGCCACGGAACGCGGGCATCTTCGGATAGACCATGCTCTGATCTGTGGTCTGCCACACTCCCCCTCCGGCCACGTAGCGCCCGGCGAACACGGTCGCGATCGCCCAGACATCGAACGCGAGCGCGCAGCAGATCACTTCCACGTGTAGCGCGGCCCAGGACGGCGTAGGAAACAACGGGGACCCCCACAAGATGGCGTACTTGATGCACGGCACCACAAGCGGCAGAAGAAGGGCAACGAGTGCTGTGTATGGCTTGATCGCGTTCCGAAGTATCGCCAGTATCGCCGCGAATGCGGTCCGGATACTGCTCCTGCCGCCCGCTGGCCCGTGGCGCAATGTATCTGCTCCAATGGCGCGCCGAGCCGGCGGCTCGGCGCAGCACTATTCGCACTATTCCAGGAACAGCTACGGCCAGCGACATGGTGCGCTGGCTGACGCGGAAGATAGCACATTGCCTCGCCGCCGTCAAGCCTGCGGCAGGACTCAGGCAGGGCTTAAGTAGTAGAATACCACTCGTTTGCTGTACAGCAGAGGCTGCGCCTGCCTGGGAGCAGGGCGCCGACGGCGCGAAGGAAAGGCGGGAAGACCCTGGGGGAGGGGTATTCCTGATCAGGATGCTAGGAGACCAGTAGAAGGTAGGACCGCCATCTGGCCATACTGTGCCAGGCCCAAAGGACGCGTTGCACTCTTCGGGCCCGGCCGGAAGACGCGAACATGTCTGTGGTTCTCTTCCTGGCCACGGTGTTAGGTCCCCGGCCGCGAGGTGTCTCACCATTGTCCCTAGGTGCCACGCCATAGCCCACTCCCGTGCCAACGATAGCACAGTCAGGCAGCTTGTCCAGACCGATTGACCGACCATGTGATCGAAAGACAGCGAAGAGGAAACGGCCCGCCGCGGGACGCGCGGGCTTGGCAACGATGGCATCGGCAGAGAGACTCCCCTCTGGCAGACTAATACCACAGAAAGCAGGTCTGCTCGCATTTCGCCCAGCAGAGTCGTCCTTCGGTCACGAGGGAACATGGTCGCGGTGCTGCGGCGCGCTGACAGGAGACCAGCGCGCAGATGGCTATGCCCACAGGATGTGGACTCGCCGCGCTGCGGGCACTCCTGACGGACATATCGTGCGGCATATAAGGTCGAGGCACGACTGCCGCACAAAGTCGCTAGTCGAGCTTCCGCAGCCGCACCACAACGGTGTCCTGCGGAGGCAGAGAGACCTTCAGGAGCAAGTCACCGGCGGTGTGCTTCACCGGAACAGGCACCGAAGACAGGGCGTCGAGTGCCTCGAACCGATCTCCCGCATCCCAGCCCAAGCCGCTGCACTCGACGGTCAGCGTCACCGTCCGGGCCTGCTCCGTCGGGTTCCGAAGGGCGTAGTAGAGCTCGCCGGAGGTGCCCGGCCCGTAGCGTTCGAGCCAGACAGCCGGGTCGTCGACAGTCGCCCACGGCACGGGTTCCCATCCGGCGCGGCTCATGGCCTGCATGAACGGAATGTAACGGCGGTAGAGGGGACGCAGACGTTCGACAGCCGCCGGGTCGCGAGCGAAGATGCCGGGATAGACATTGTAGAAAAGGAGGAGGCGCAGGCGCGACTCGGCTTCCTCCGGCGAGATGTCGAGCATTCCGGTGTTGCCGAAGCTCACGCTCTTCTGGAACGCGACACATCGGTCGTGGCTGAGATTCTCGTCCGAAGCGAACGCCGAACCGAAGTTCTCGCCGGCACCGATCATGTCGAGGTACGGGGCCGCGTACGCGCAGTACTCAGGCCCGGAGTTCGCCATGGTGATGAAGCCCTTCTCACGGATGAACTCCATGTACTCCGACATGGAGGATAGGCCCGACACGATCGGCGTTCCAGTGGCGTAGCTGAAGGTCAACGGGAATTGGGTGAACCAGAAATGCTCGACCCGATGGTTCTCGTGCGCGATGTCGGACCAGTCGCCGGTCGAGTCGAAGTATACGCCATCCACTGTGGCCTGGCCGCGCAGGCAACGAGCTATGTCTGCGAGCGTTTCGTAGCGATAGGAGAGCAGGCCGCGGTTCATGCCGCCCAGGCGATGGCTCCAGATGCCGGGCAAAGGCGATGTGTTCATCTCGATGAACGTCCCCCCGCCATATGTGCGGACCGCGTTGATCTGGTATTTGCCGTTCGATCCAACGATGACAGAATTCAGGAACGCGCGCACCGATTCGCGCCTGGGAGCCGGCCAGTAGTCGCCCTCGTCCATGACATCTCCGGGCAAATCCGCGTCGGCCAGGATCTGCGGGAAGTAGTGGGTCAGTGGCTGGGCGAGGGTGACATCTCGCTTCTCGCTGACGCGAATTCGCCACATCCAGGGCTCACTATAGGAGCAGGTGTAGAGGCCCTGCTCGTCGTTCGCCTTCGTTCGCTCTGGCTGGGCGAAGTGAAGCTCGGCGTACTGCAGGCCGAAGTCCCCGAGGTCCTCGACCTGCTCGCTCGGCCCGATCCACCAGCCTCCCTGCTTGGCATCGCTGGCGAAGTGCTCAGGATGGCCTTCGTAGTATCGCTCGAGCGCCGCCCGCCCGCCCCAGCGCGGATCGAACACCGCAATGTCGAAGGAGAGCGCCACACTCTGCAGGGCCTCCCAGGCGCGGACTGCGAGCCCGAGATCGAACTCCACGCAGAGGAACCCGCGGCTGTCATAGTAGAGCCGGTTCATCGTCGTCGGGGTGAGCGGGACCATCAGGGCCACGCCACGGTCCGGCCCGGACACAGCGGCGAGGGGCAACTTCGAGACCTCGCGGAGCTGCCTTCGTCCGATGAGCTGATAGTTGGAGTAATCGCGACCTCCCTCGATGGGCCGCTCCCGGCGCAGGGAGTCGCCCCACCGCCATCCCGCCGCACTCAGCGGGAGCCGGAAGCCCAAGGTCAGCGCCTGCGGCTGCCGGATGAGCCACCGAGTCGGCGCAGAGAGCGTGGCATGGACTGTGATCGACTCACCGCGGAGTTCGCACTCAGCATCCAGGGACACTTCAGTCCCGGGTATAGTCCCTGCGAAGAGCGGCCTCGCTCCACCGGTCCACTCGCCCTCCAGTGGTAGCTCTGGAAGTGCGCGCACCTGGTGGGCAGACAGGCCGCCGATCCAGAAGCGGCCAAGGCCGCGGGGATGGTGAAGCATGAACGACATGCGCTGGGCGCCGTCGACGGCCGGGATGGCGATGGTCTCCTCTCGCCAGTCGTAGGTGCCGTGGAGAAGCTCAATGTTCTGTTGGGGGGCGACCCACTTGCCATCGGACCCGAACTGCCGGACGTGGATGATCGGCGGGAAGTCGCCACCGAGGCGCTCTCCCCGGTGCGCGAAGCGCAGCAGGTAGATGTGGTGAGGCCTGACGTCGTCAAGGAAGAGCTCAAGTTCTCCGGAGTCCGTGAGTTCCTCGTCGGGGAGCTTGATAGCCAGAGTTGGCCTCTCGCGCCATGTGGCCTGCGCGTCTATCGAGAATCCGGCGGGCAGGGCCTCGGCGACCTCCGCCAGACTCCCGGGGCGGAGGATGTTCGGGCCGGGGCGGGCCCGGTACGGCTTCACATAGAAGCCGCCCGGCCCGGCGCTCGGAAGATCGGCACCGTCGACCGTCAGACCTGCAAGCTGTCCGTCTCCGAAGCGGAGCTCCAGGTCGCCGGCAACGCGCGCCTGTGCAGTCAGCGCCGCTGCTAGCACGGTCACGGCAAGCGTCAGCGCGGTGCGCCGACGCATCTTCGGCCGGTGGGAGTGTCTCATGTCTCTCCCCTCGAAGCGAGGATTGCGCCGGGGGCCGGCGCAATCCTGCAGAGTTGTGTCCTGTACTCGTCTGCTTGTGCGGAGTCCGCCACTACTACCTCTTCTCATCCAGCGGACCCACCCCGGAGTAGATCGCGAACCCGCCGTCCACTGCTATCGTGACCCCGTGGAGGAAGCTCCCGGCATCGGAGATGAGGAGCACGATCGGCCCGAGCAGTTCTTTGGGGTCGCCGAATCGCCCCAACGGCGTGTTCGCAATGATCGAGTGGCCGCGGGGAGTGAGCGTCTTGTCGTCCTCCTCGAAGAGCAGCCGATGGTTCTGCGTCGTGTCCAGGAATCCCGGCGCGATCTCGTTGACGCGAATGTCAGCCTCCGGGTAGTCGACCTTGACCTGTACGGCCAGCCACTGCGTGAAGTTGGTCACGGCAGCCTTGGCGTTGGAGTAGCCCGGCACATTCGTGAGCGGCGCAAACGAACACATCGAGGAGGTGTTGACGATGATGCCCTTGCCCTGCTTCGCGAAGTACTTGCAGAAGATCTGTGTCGGCAGGAACGTGCCCTTGTAGTTGAGGGCGAAGACCTTGTCCACCTCTTCGAGAGACAGATCGGTGAAGACACCGTCGCGCGGCACACTCGCCCCCGGCCGATTGCCACCCGCGCCGTTGATGAGAACATCGACGCGGCCGAAGGACTTGATGATCGTGTCGAGCGCGGGGGCTATGCTATCGGTGTCTAGCACATTGCACGCAACTCCGATCGCCTCGCCTCCCTCAGCCCTGATCCCGTCTGCTGCCTCCTGCGCCTTGTCGCCGAGCAGATCGAGGAGGGCGAGCTTAGCGCCTCGCGCGGCAAGGCCCCGCGCAATGGCCCCGTAGATCACCCCGGCTGCACCGGTAATGGCGACCACCTTGCCGGAAACGCTGAATAACGCGTCTTGCTTCTGGTCCATGTCGTGGTTCCTGGCGCGTGACGGCACGCGCTCAGGCCGTCGAATACGGCCTGAAGTTGGCTTTGAAGTCGGCCAGGGATTCGCGAACTGTGTCCAGATCGCCCGGCTTCTTTCGCTTCCCGACCAGTGCGAGGGGGCTGGACATGCCGAGCACGGGCGTCCAGCCGCGCTTGCTGATGTGCTCCTGGAATTGAGGGCCGGTTTCGTAGTTGACGCCGCCGGTCGGCATGAGCATGCGTCCGTTGTGCCGATCGCGTACGTAGGGCGCCAACAACGCTCCGATGCCGCTCGGGCCGTGCACTCCCGCCGGGAACACCTTGATGCAGTCTGGCTCGAGGCCGTCGTCGCGCTCGATGAAGTACTGAAGCTCGGTCGGCGAGAGGATAGCGGGCGCAGAGAAGACGTCGGCCTCGCGCGCGATGCGCACGAACTCCTTGCCCTCGCCGTACCCACCCATCACATTCGCCGGCGCGACGACCATGTCGAAGCCCATTTCGATCGCCGCCTCCAGCTCCTTCGGGTTGATGACACTGCCGACGCCGAGCACGAAGGGTTTGTCGGACGGCGCCTGTGCACGCCGCTTCCTCAGCCCCTGCATCGCCTCCTTGATGAGAGCGGCATCGATTCGGAAGGTGCACTCGGCGACGTAGCCGGCCTGGCAGACCTCCCACATCGTGGTCACGAGGTCCTCCGCCTTCTTCACATGGTCGCGATTCATCACTACAACCACACCGGATGAGCGAAGGGCTTTCTCTACGCGGCCCCGGTCTCTCTTGTATTCAGGCATCTAGCGTCTACCTCCAGTCGTCCAGCCGTCGCAAGGGGTGCTAGCGCAGAGCGCTCACGCCGCCGCCCTTGAGCGCGCGCTGGACCTCTTTCTCGACTTCCTTCTGGGTCACCATCGTCGTGTCGCCCGGGGTCTCCTGCACCAGGATGCCGTGCGCCGCGCCCCACTGCACCGCCGTCGCGGCATCATGTCCTTTCATGAGCGCGGCCGCCACGCCCGACATAAAGGAATCGCCGCCGCCCGTCCGGTCGGCTATCTCGATGTTCTCTCGCGTCACGGCCAGGTGCATCTTGTCCTCGGCGACCTCATAGAGAACCGCACCCCAGTGGATGCGATCGGCGGTGATGGCCGCTCGAAGTTGAGTCCCGATAAGCTTCAGGTTCGTGTAGTCCCTCGCGACCTGACGGAGCATCTCCTGGTAGGCGGCAAGCCAGACGTCGAACTCCTCCCTCGGGTGTACCTTCTTCGTCTCGTAGCCGAGCGCGTCGAAGAAGTCTCCCTGATTCCCGACCAAGAAGTCAGAGTGCGGCACGATCCCGCGGTTGATGCTGCGGGCCCTTTCCTTGTCGGGCTCTACCTTGGCGCGGTAGTTCAGGTCGAACGAGCGGAAGACTCCGTGCTCGCCGGCCTTCTGCATTGCTTCGAGGGCCAGCTGGGATGACGTCGGTGAGATGAGCGTGTAGATGCCTCCGGTGTGGAACCATCGAACCCCTTCCCCGACGACCGCATCCCAGTCGACATCTCCCGGTTTCAACTCGCGGACGGGCGCATGCGCGCGGTAGTACTCGGTGACCGAGGGCAGCACGCCCTTCCCGCTCCAGGTGAAGTTGATGCCGTTGTGGAGGGTGCCCTTGGCGTCGGTCGAGAACCTGCTCCTACCGCCTGTGTCGAACCAGATGATATGAGACGTATCGACTCCGGCCTCCCGTAGCTGGTTCTCTATGTTCCGTCCGATGCCGTCGTCCACGAGCGCGGTGATGACGGCGGTCCTCAGGCCAAAGCACGCGCTCAGCCCTTCGGCGACATTGGTCTCGCCTCCACCGTGCCAAATGCGGGCGAAGCGGGCACGGCGCGTGGGGACATCACCCGGATCGATCCGCATCATCACTTCGCCGAGGGCCACCGCGTCGAAGCCGTCTCCCGCCGGCTTGATGCCGAAATCGCTCATGGCCTCCTCCTCCAAGAAGCGCACGCAGCTTTGCGCTGGTCACACTTCTCCCATTGGCGAGGATAGTCCTCCAGTTCGGCCGCGGGCCGAAAGCGTGACGAGGCTCGGCCGAACAGGCCGGAGGATGTCGGCACGCGCCGCCGGAACGCCGGGGCGTCGATGGGGGGAGCGGGAGCTGGGACGTCGAAGACCCGGGTGGGAGATAAGGTGTCCCCTGGAGGACGCCAGGTGCCAAGAGAGAGGCGCCCGGCGCATCAGCCTTTCCGCAGCCTTGGGCGCGCTCTCCTCTGTGCCTATGGGAGGAGTAGGCGGCAAACATGACCAGCCGCGATGATGACCCGCGGCTATCGGTAGCGATAGCCGGCGTCACCTTCAAGAACCCGTTCTTCTTGGCATCCGGGCCGACCACCCATTCCGCCGACCAGCTCGAGCGGGGCTGTGAGCTTGGCTGGTCGGGCGCGTCGATCAAGCTCACCTTCGACCCAGCACCCTACATCAACAGAGAGCCTCGCTACGCCTACTTCGATCCGGCCGGACTGTTCGCGTTCACCGCCGAAAAGCGGATAGACCTCGGCCAGGCCGTGGACCTCGTGGAGGAGTCGCGCCGCCGAGTTGCATCCGACTTCGTGATCATGGCGAACTACTCCTATGTCGGTGACAAGGGCGTCGAGGGCTGGGTCGATATGGCGCGCGCCTTCGAGCAGGCCGGGTGCGACGTGCTCGAAGTCAACATGGGCTGCCCCAACATGTCGTTCAACGTCGCCCTGACCGGCGACGCACACGAGGGCGGCCCAGAGAGCGGGGCCTCGATGGGTACGGAGCCCGAGCTCGTGGGCGAGGTCGTCGAGGCAACCGTCAAGGCTGTGTCGATCCCTGTCTTCGTGAAGCTGACGCCAGAGGGTGGTCGGCTGGGAGAGGTCTCCCAGGCATGCTATGCGGCCGGTGCGGCCGCCACCGGTTCGAATGCGAACCGCCTCGCATTCGCGCCCGTTGACATATGGAACCCGAGGCAATCTGTCATCCACCTTCAGGAACAGGTGTCGCTCACCTGCATGTCGGGCCCCTGGTGCAAGCCGCTGGCTCTGCGCGACATCTTCGAGATCCGGAAGCGAAACGGGCCCGGCGTCCGCGCCACCGCCACCGGCGGATGCGAGACCTGGCAGGACGCGGTGGAGATGGCCTTCTTCGGGGCCGATCTGGTCGGAGTGTGCACCGCCGTGCTGGTGCATGGCTACGAGATCGTGAAGGGCCTGAAAGAGGGCGTCCTCCGCTACATGGATCGGATGAGCTTCGACAGATGGGAGGACATGCGCGACCTGCTGGTCAACGAGGTCACGTCATCTGAGAGGCTGACGCTCTACCCGGGTCACGCGCGCATCAAGGACACCGGCCTGGCCGCGCCGTGCAAGTTCGCCTGCCCGAACCAGGTGCCCGCTCAGGGATACGTTCGGAAGGTGGCCGAGAGGGACTTCCGGGAGGCCTATCGCCTTATCACCTCGCGCGACCCCCTACAGTCCGTCTGCGGGTACATCTGCGCGCATCCCTGCGAGGCGACCTGCATCCGCGGCGACGTGGATGATCCAATCCGGATTCGGGGCATCAAGCGTTTCGTGCTCGAGTACGCCGACCAGAAGGGCTGGCAGCCCGAGGTTGACAGGCTTCCCTCTTCGGGGAAGAAGGTGGCCGTTGTAGGAGCCGGTCCTGCGGGGATCGCTTCCGCGTGGGATCTCGCGAGGGCAGGGCACGAGGTAAGTGCCTTCGAGGCCGAGCAGAAGCCTGGCGGCATGCTTCGCTATGGGATTCCCGCCTTCCGGCTGCCGGAGGCGATCCTGGAGAAGGAGATCGCGGCCCTCGAGGGGGTCGGCGTGAAGATCGAGTGCACGAAGCGGCTCGGCAAGGACTTCGCGCTGTCGGATCTGAGGTCACAGGGCTTCGACGCCATCTTCCTGGGCCCGGGCGCGCAGGCGGGCAGACCGCTGGATGTCCCCGGCGAGAACGCGGAGGGAGTCGTATCCGCCGTCGAGTTCCTGCGCGCCGTTCGAAGAGAGGGGACAGCTCCGGTCGGAAGGCGCGTGGCCGTTGTCGGTGGTGGCTATACGGCGGTCGACGCGGCCCGCACCGCGATCCGCCTTGGCGCTGACGAGGTATTCCTCTGCTACCGCAGGACCAGGGACGAGATGCCGGCAATCCCGGAGGAGGTGTGGGAGGCGGAGGAAGAGGGGGCGCGGGTCATCTACCTCGTGGCGCCCCTCGAAGTCGTGAATGAGGGGAACCGGGCCACAGGGCTGCGGATGATCGTGCAGACGCTCGGCGAGCCGGATACCTCGGGGAGGCGCCGGCCCGACGCGGTGTCCGAGGCCGAGTTCGCGCTGCCATGCGACATGATCATCAACGCCGTCGGCCAAATCGTCGCCGAGAAGACCGAAGGCCTGGCCGTCGCGCCTGATGGCACACTGGCCTGTGACCCCGAGACAGGCGGGACCGCGATCGACGGGGTCTTCGTCGGCGGCGACGCGGCGACCGGGACCGATAGCGTGATAGCGGCCGTAGCCTCGGGGCGTCGAGCGGCCATTTCGATCGATCGATTCCTCTCCGGCGAGAATGCACTTCTGACGTACGATCCTGTGCTGACCGAGGTGGCGCGCGAGCAAGTGCTGGCGCGGGAGCGCGGTGCGCAGCGTGAGCTGAGGGTGCCGACGTCGATGCGGCCCGCTGGTGAGCGCAAGCGCGACTTCGAGCTGTGCACCTCGACCATGACGGACGAGGAAGCCGTTCGGGAGGCGAACCGCTGCCTGAGCTGCGGCTGTGGTGCCGGGTGCGGCCTGTGTGCGCGCATATGCTCGAACTTCGCTGTGAACGGCGAGACGGCGGACGGCTTCGCCATCGACGAAGAGAAGTGTGTGGCGTGCGGAATGTGCTTCCGCCGCTGCCCGAATCAGAACATCGAGATGGTGCGGTTGAAGGGCACCATCTGAAGTCTGCGGCCGTGGGAGGGAAGTCAGGTAGATGAAGGTCCTCATAACCGCTACTTCCTTCAGCGAAGTTACGAAGGAGCCCGAGGAGCGACTGATCAAAGCGGGTTACGAGATCGCCCACAATCCCTACGGGCGGCCGATGACTGCGGAGGAGATGGCACCACTACTGGAGGGCGTCGACGGCTGTGCGGCCGGCGTGGATGACTTCTCCGCTGCAGCCTTCGCGAGGGCAGATCGGTTGAAGGTGGTCGCCCGCCACGGCGCAGGCATCGACCAGGTGGACATCGCCGAATGTACGAGGCGCGGGATAGTTGTTGCGAATCTCCCGGGCGCGAATGCAGAGGCCGTGGCCGACATGACGCTGGCACTCATGCTAGCCGTCGCTCGACACATCCCGGAGGGCGACCGCACCACGAAGGCTGGACAGTGGGTCAACACCTACGGCGTGGATCTGTTCGAAGCGACAGTCGGGATACTCGGGCTGGGGCGTATCGGCAAGGGGGTCGCAAAGCGATGCCTTGGGTTCGACGCTCGAGTACTGGCCTACGATCCCTACTTCGATCAGACGTTCGCGGCCCAGCACGCGATAGACCGTGCCGACTCGCTGGAGCAGGTCATGAAGGAGGCGGACTTCGTCTGCCTCCACATGCCGGTGACCGAGGAGACGCGGCGCATCATCGATGCCGAGAAGATCGGGCTCATGAAGATGACCGCCATCCTGGTGAACACGGCGCGGGGCGCGCTTGTGGACGAGGATGCCCTCGCAGACGCGCTGGAGGAGGGCCGCATCTTCGGCGCGGGCATGGACGTCTACGCTACTGAGCCGCCCGCCGACAGCCGTTTGCTGAACTGCGAGCGGACCGTCACCATGCCGCACGTGTCGTCCAACACCCCCGGCGCGCTGCTGGCGATGGGCAACGGGGTGGTCGACGCCATCATGGCCGTTTTCAATGGGGAGCGGCCGGAGAGTGTGGTCAACCCCGAGGTCTACGAGAAGTAGGCTTCGATCCCGCGGCGGCGCAGGTCGTCCGCGGTCGACACGTGTTCCGAGGAGGAGCATGCGCTATGGCGCCAGTTCGCGTTGGCCTTGTTGGCTGCGGATTCTCCGCCAGTCTTCACATCGAGGGATACAAGAAGCTCCCGCCTGAGCAGTGCCAGGTGGTGGCCGTCTGCGGCGTCCCCAAGCAGATGGCCGAGGACTTCGCGGATGAGCATGACATTCCGGCGGCCTACGGGAGCATGGAGGAGCTGCTGGAGAAAGCGGAGGTCGACGCCGTCGATCTCGCCGTGCCCAATCATCTTCATGCGCCCTTCATCATCGCGGCGGCCGAGGCCGGCAAGCACTGCCTCTGCGAGAAGCCGCTGACCGGCTACTTCGGCGGACCCGATACGAAGGATGACGAGCTCATCGGCAGGGCGGTGCCAAAGAGCACGATGTTGGAAGAAGCGAAGCGCGAAGTTGAGCGCGTCATAAAGGCCATCGAATCTGCCGGCATCAAGTTTGGCTACGCGGAGAACTGGCTCTATGCTCCCTCCTACGTGAAGCTGTGGAATCTGGCGAAGGCGGCCGGCGGCACGATCCTGCGCATCGAGGCCGAGGAGTCCCATTCGGGTTCACACGCGGAATACGCGAAGCGATGGCGGTCCTCCGGCGGGGGCTCTCTTATGGTGAAGGGCTCGCATCCGCTCGGCGCGGCCCTGCAGCTCAAGTGGTGGGAGGGGGAGGAGAAGTTCGGCAAGCCAATACGGGCGGCCTCGGTCGTTTGCGAGGTCGGGAACCTCACGTGGATCGATTCCTTTACGAAGGAGCCGACCCACTATGTCCGCACCGGCTGGCAGGACGTCGAGGACTGGGGCATCATCGTCGTCAGGTTCGAGGACGGGTCCGTGGCCGAAGTCAAGGCCGGGGACACGACCCTGGGCGGAGTCCACAACTACCTTGAGGCCTACCTGTCCAACGCACGTCTGAGGGCCAACATCAACCCGAACGATTCCTGCGTGGCCTATGCGCCCGAGGGGACGATCTTCGAGCCCGAATACATCAGCGAGAAGATAGAGACGAAGGGCGGCTGGACGTTTCCGTCGCCGGACGAGGACTGGCACCAGGGCTATCCGCAGGAGATCGCGGACTTCGTGGCCGCGATCAGAGAGGACAGGCAGCCGATCTCGGGCGCCGCTCTGGCCCGCGAGGTCACCCTTGTGCTCTACGCGGCCTATGTGAGCGCGGAGGAGGGGCGGCGCGTCGACCTCGGCCCGATTCTTGCATGACGGCGCTGTCGGCTCGGGCGGATCGGAGGTGCTCGAATGGCGAAAGTGAGGATTGGCCTGGTCGGCTACGGGAACGCCGCGCAATTCCACATGCGGGCATGGCGCCAGCTTGGTGCTGAGGTCGCCGAGGTATCCGCCGTCTGTGGGCGCTCGGCGGAGCGGGCCTCCGCCTTCGCGCAGGAGTACGGGATCCCAGAGCACTTCGGCACGATGGTGGAGATGCTGTCCGCGGCCGAGGTGGACGCCGTAGACCTCGCCGTCCCGAATCACGTTCACGCTTCCCTCTCCGTGGAGGCGGCGAAGGCCGGCAAGGACATCATCTGTGAGAAACACCTGACTGGTTACTTCGGCGAGCCCGATTCTTCGGAAGAGGAGCTGATCGGCAAGACGGTACCGAAACGCGATATGCTTGAGCGGGTGAAACAGGAATGCGATACCATCGGGCGTGCCGTCCAAGAGGCCGACGTCAAGTTCTGCTACGCAGAGAATTGGGTCTACGCGCCTGCCTTTGCGAAGCTCCGACGCCTGGCCGATGCGGCGGGCGGCACCATCATGCGCATCCAGGCGGAGGAGTCGCATTCGGGCTCTCCGTCCGTCTACGCGAAGCAATGGCGTACGTCCGGCGGTGGTTCGCTCGTGCTGAAGGGCTCGCATCCCCTTGGCGCGGTTCTGCAGCTGAAGCAGTGGGAGGGGGAGAAGAAGTTCGGTCGGCCGATCCGCCCGGCCTCGGTGGTGTGCGAGGTGGGGAACCTGACCTGGATTGAGTCCCTCAAGCAGGAGCAGGAGCATTACATCAAGATGGACTGGAAGGACGTCGAGGACTGGGGCCTGATGATCCTCAAGTTCGACGACGGATCGGTTGCGGAGATCACCGCCGGTGACACAACCCTGGGTGGCGTACACAACTACCTAGAGGCCTACCTGTCGAACGCCCGAATCCGCGCCAACATAAACCCCAACGACGCCTGTGTCGCCTATGCACCCGCGCCCGAGGTCTTTGGGGACGAGTATATCACGGAGAAGATCGAGACCAAGGGTGGGTGGACGTTCCCCTCGCCAGAGGAGGACTGGAACCAGGGCTACCCGCAGGAGATGGCGGACTTCGCCGCCGCCATCTCCGAGGACCGGGAGCCGGTTTCGGGGTTCATGCTTGCGCGCGATGTTGCTCTGGTCCTATACTCTGCTTACGTGAGCGCTGAGGAAGGGCGTCGGGTCGATCTCACCCCCGTACTCGCCTGACACCCAGCCGGCGGCCGCCCAGGCGCGGCCTGAAGGGAAGTCCGGCAGTGGCGGAGTCGCAGTTCGCGGCCTGCGGTTGCCGGCGGTGGCGGGCTACCTCGCTGCGGGCCTGCTGTTGGGGCCGGGCGTTCTGGGCCTCATCCGCGATTCCGAGATCATCGCCTCCATGGCCGAGCTCGGAGTTGCGCTGCTGATGTTCGCCATCGGAATGGAGCTGTCTCTCTCCGTGCTGACTCGGACCAAGCGGGCGACGCTCATCGCGGCTCCCCTCCAGATCCTCGCCACCGTGGCGCTGGGCTATGGCCTTGGTCGGGCGATTGGGTGGAGCGATGCCGCCTCCATCGTGCTGGGTTTCGCGCTGGCGCTCAGCAGCACCACCGTGGTGGTGAAGCTGCTCTCCGAACGAGGGGAACTGCATACCCGCCACGGACAGGCCATGGTGGCCATCTTGCTGGTGCAAGACCTGGCCGCTGTGTTGATGGTGGCGACATTCCCGCTGCTGCCCCGGGTCGGCGCGGGCGGCGGCGCCGACCTTATCGGCGCCATGGCGAGGGCGCTGGCCTTCGTGGCGGCCGTCTTCGTTCTGGCTCGCTGGGTGGCCCCGAAGGTGATGGAGGCCGTCGCCCGCAGGTACAGCCGCGAGGTCTTCATCGTGATGTCGGCGATGCTGTGCTTCGTGGGCGCGGCCGCCGCCTCTGCCATGGGGTTCTCCGTTGCGCTCGGCGCCTTCGTGGCGGGGCTGCTGATCAGCGAATCGCACTACCGCTTCCAGATACTGTCCGATGTCACGCCGCTGCGAGACCTGTTCGGGATGGTGTTCTTCGTGTCGCTGGGTCTGTTGTGGGAGATCGGCGCCCTGCTGGAGCACGGCCCATGGGCGCTGGCGCTGCTGCTAGCGGTCTTCCTCGGCAAGCCCACCATCGCCGCGTTGAGCGCGCTCGCTGCCCGCTACCATGCGCGGAGCGCTATCGCGACCGGCCTCGGGCTGGCCCAGATAGGGGAGTTCTCTTTCCTCGTGGTCACGCTGGCCTGGCGCGATGGGGTGATAGGGGATGCGGTGCATTCCATGCTCATCCCCATCGCCGGGATCAGCCTCTTCGCCAGCCCGGCGTTGATGAAGCTCGGCGGTCTGCTCTACGACCGCATGAGCGCCACCGATATCGGAGACCGGGTAATCGCCCGCCAGGAGCAGAGCCATCAGGGGCCCGCCGCGAGCCTGGAGAAGCACGCGCTCGTGTGCGGATACGGGAGGGTCGGTCGGTTCCTGGGAGAGGTGCTGCAGGATCAGGAGCAAGCGCAGGCCATCATCGACTACGACCATAGCACCATCGCGGACCTGCGCGGGCGCGGCATGGTGGCCGTATATGGGGATGCCAGCCGCCGCAGCGTGCTGCTGGCGGGTGGGGCGGACCGCGCTCGGCTGGCGGTGATTGCACTGCCGGATGCAGCGACGGCGGTGGCTGCGGTGACCGAGCTGCGCGGCATCAACCCCGGCCTGAGGATCGTCGCCCGGGGTCACCAGCCGAGTGAGTTGAACGATCTGTTCCGCGCCGGCGCCGACCGAGTTGTCTACGCCGAATACGAGGCCGGACTCGAGATCGTGCGCCACGCGCTGCTCCTGCTAGACCTCGGGGCTGAGGATGCCAATGGGCTCGTCGAGAGCCTGCGTGCGAGCCACTACGCGCGCTCCGCGCGCGGGGATGAGCGGCCCTCCTGAAGCAGGATGCAGGCGTGCGGGAGCAGAACAAGCGCAAGCATGACACCCGCCCGAGAGAGAATTCCATTGAGGGAGCTGCGGAGGTCAGCCCGGCAGCTATGGGTCGTGCTCGCGCTGCTCTTTGTCGTCATGGCAGGAGCAGTCTTCTTCTATCTCTTCACCGAGAGCGAGCGGAGCGGCATCGAGTGGACGGTCGTGGACTGTATGTACATGGCCGTCCTCACACTCACGACCATCGGCTTCGAGGAAGTTCATCCTCTCAGCCAAACCGGCCGCCTCTTCACGACGGCCTTCGCCATCACGGGACTTGCGCTGGTGGCTCTCGCCGTGCGCACCGCCGCCACGCTTCTCGTCGGTCAGCAACTAAGCGCCGGAGTTCAGCGCAGAAGGAGGCTGCGGGCCTTGAAGGAGATGCGGGATCACTACATCGTCTGCGGATACGGGCGGATGGGCCAAGAGACCGTCCATCAGCTCCGCCGCCGCGGCCTGCCCGTGGTCGTCATCGAGCAGGATCCGGAGGCGATTGAGCAGCTACAGGAGATGGATGTGCCGTGTGTTGAGGGCAATGCTACCCAGGACGAGCATCTCGACGCGGCGGGAGTGGAGCGCGCACGATCTCTGATCGCGGCCGTCGCCACCGACGAGGACAACCTGTTCATCGTAATGAGCGCGCGTGTTCTCAACCCAAGTCTGTACATCGTCGCCAGGGCGAGTCGCGAGGAGACCGTGAACAAGCTGCAGCGCGCGGGCGCGAACAGCGTGCACTCGCCGTATGTGGGGGGCGGCCGTGATCTAGCCTACGCGGCCGTTGAGCCGGGAGTCGTTCACTTCCTCGAGCAAGTCCTGCACCAGGAAGCCTTCGACGTCGACTTCCGGTCCGTCCCGCTTCCCGACGACTCGCCCGTATTGGGGAAGCCGATGCTTGGCTCGGGCGTGATGCAGGAGGGCGGGGCGATGGTCTTGGCCGTCCTCTCCAAGGACAACGAATTGCGCACGAACCCGCGCCCGAACACGACTGTCAATCAGGGCGACACATTGATCGCCATGGGGACTCGGGAGCAGATCGCGCAGCTTGAGCAGGCTGTGCGGGGGTAGTTTCAGGGCCGACGGGTTCACCGCTTCCAGGGGGGCATTTCGGGCAGGATCGCCTCGAACTCGGCAATGAGCTTCTTCTCATAGTCGCCCGCGTACGATCCTGAGAAGAACCTGTCCAGGGCCTCCTCGTAGAACCGCTGCCACGACTCCTCTTCGGCCCCTGGCTTGATCGGGTAGAACAGGAAGCTGTTCGCGCGGGCGGCCTTCAGGTCGCCGGGCGCATCCCCGATCATGAGGGCATGATCCTTGGGATACTTCCCGGCCGCGGCGATCTCGAGGTGCTCCCTCTTGCTGCCCATCTCCTGGCCCGCGATGACGCAGCAGTGCTTCGCGATGTCGTGCTCTTTCCACTCCCGCTGCAGCGCCTCACCTGGAGTGGCCGAAACCACGATGGCATCGGCCTGCTGGCAGATTCTCTCCAGCGACTCTCCCATGTATGGGAAGGGCGGGATCCCATGGACCATGTCACCTATGGCGGCATTGACGGCCTCGCTCCACAACAGGGCCTGCTTCAGCACCGGGTCCTCGCCCTTCCCGACAGCCGCCTTCAGCGCCGGGTTCCCGAGCCTCGTCTCCGAGTCCACCCACCGGCGCAAGGAAGGGACCTCTGGCATCCTCACTCCGCGCCGCTGCACCTCTGCCCGGTCGGCCAAGAGGTCGAACACCATGAGCAGGGCCGGGAACCGGTTTATCCCCCGCCACTTGGAGTAGAGATTCACGAACTCGCCGGCCTCGCGGGCGTACTTCGAGACGGGCTGCAGGCCCCAGTGCTTGATGATGTTCGGGATGAAGCACTCCTTGTGCTTGATCTCCATCGTGTCGAAGGCGCAGCCATCGGAGTCGATGCCGACGAAGAACTCATGCTGGGGCTCGAAGTTCTTCAGCGGGGCTTGCGGGTCAGCGGCGGTCATAGGAGGCTCCTCCATTCAGCGTGTTCCGGCTTCCATGCTAGCCGGCCCGTGCGAACGGGCGGACGTGGCGCTCGATGTGGGCGCGGACTGTATCGTAGTGGATCTCCTCGTTCTCCTCCAGTGCGCGCATCAGGCGGTCCCTGAAGCGAGGCGTGCCGCCCACCTGTGCGGTGAGGACTGACCCGAAGGTGACATGGAGCACTTCCCGCGCATCAAACTGGTCGAGGACGGCAGACAGGTCGGAGTCTTTGAGTCCTTCGGGCGCGGGCACTTTACCGAGGTCGGCCGACACGTGGTAGGAGGCACGATCCTCGGGATATCGCTCGATGGCGAAGGCGAGTATCTCCCGGAAGAGAGCGGGATCGATGGTCGCGATGGCCCTCAAGGCCTCGAGGTAGCTCGTGCCCGCTGTCTTCAGGTGGACGAGATCGCCGGCGAGCCGCGCCGCGATGGGATAGATCGAGAACTTGTCGCTGCCGGAGTGAATGCTGATCTTGTAGGGCCCGAAGTGCCGAGCGACCGCGACGTGGCTGGCGAAGCTCCTCTCGAACGCGGCTAGATCGCCGATGTAGTCGACGCCTTTCTCGAACTCGCCCACGAATCGCGGCGCCAGGCTTACCCATTCGACCCCAAGTCTCCTCAACTCGCCAGCCACGAAGACATGCTCCTCGACCGATGTCGGTGTGGCCGTCTCATCGACGGACATCTCCAGCTCGAACGGCCGGCCGCCCATCTTCGCCTTCAGATGTCGGTACATCTGCGCCGTGTGCGCGAGCGCGCGGCCGTACTTGGCTGCGGCGCGAAAGAACGCTTCTTCGTCTAGCGTGACAACGCTGTCATCGGGAAGGCGGCAGCTCTGGCCGATGAAGCGCCGGCACAGGTCCTCGGAGTTGATCCTCAATGCCGGCCAGGGCAGGGCCGCGAGCTTCTCGCTAAGGAGGGGCATGTTCGCGGCCTCGGCGGCGTTGTCTACGTGATCCCCCGGGTCGATGGTGAACATCGTGAAACCGGCCGCCACCGTCAAGTTGATGTCCTCTTTCGTCTTCAGGTGATCGGCGTCCGCGCCGAAGCCCTCCCGCCAGCCTTCCTGGAACACGCCAAAGGTGGCGCTATCCATCACCTGCTCGGGAGTGCGTCCGGTGCGCGTCATCTCGCGAATTGACTGCTGCGCGAAGAAGGGCCGCATGTCTGACGCCCGAACGGATCGGACATGGGCGGGGGTCGCCAGGCCAAGCCGGTCCCCGGCCCCGAAGGATGGCTGCACGCCGATCAGCCGCGGCCGCGTGAACGAGAAGTGCTTCCGCAGGCCCTCGGCGTTCATATGATCGAGATAGCCGGCCTGCCCGGCCAGCTTCACGCCGTCGATCTCGGCTGACACCTGCTCCCTGCAGAAGTCCGAGACGAGATCCGGCTGCGAACCCTCCCTCCAGAGGAGGCAGAGGCGCTTCTCCGTGCCGCGGCGCGCGAGGAAGGCGACGACCCCGCCTGTTGCCGCGATGGATTGCGGATAGGGCTGCCAGCCTGTCGCCTCAGCGATCTGTCCGGCTAACTCCCCGGCTTTTGCGTCGGGAAGTGGGGGAGTTATGTGTCGGCTTTCAAGAAGAGTGGAGAGCATGTACGCGCACCTGCGGTGATCTACGAATCCGCGCCCTTCCCGCCCAACTCTGGCGGCGCGTTCTTCAGTCGGTACAGTATCTCGCCCCCCTTCGGAACATAGAGGACTCCCTCATCTTCGCGGTCAGCATAGTCCGCCGGGTCAATGGTCGCCGGGTCCATATACCCGAGACTGATCTTCGCGCATGTCTCCGGGGGGATCTGGGTGGCGAGGACGACGTCGACCCGCGGCTTCTCGGCCTCGTCCTCCATACACCCGATGCCTCGCACATGCGTGCTGTGGGCGAGCACACCCCATGGATAGTGCTGGAACCGATCCCAGTTCCGCAGGAAGTAGTCCCGCGTATGGTAGCCAACCTCCTCGAGTATGTGGCCGTGGCTGACGGAGATGTCCTTGACGTGGGGGGCATAGATGATGAGCGTGCCGCCCTCGGCCACCACCGGCTCCAGCTTGTACATGCACTTGCCCGCGGTCCAGATGTCGTCGTACATCTCCGGCGCGCAGGACAGCACGGTGTGGAATGGCCGGTCCTTGCAGACGATGTGAAGCTTCTGCGAGAGATCGGCCGCCCGTGACCAGGAGTCCTCCGGTCGGCCGAAGTACAGCCCCGCGAGGTCCTCGCCCTTCACGACAAGAGAGAGGGAAAGCTTGGGCGTCTCCACCATGGCCGCGGCGCGGTCAACAACCTTGCGCACGGGCGTCCACTTGTTGCCGATGATGACCGGATTCGTGATGACCGCGCCGAGCCAATGGAAGAAGTCGATGATCCGCTGGCCGGCGATCCCGGGGAAGAGATACTTGTTGCCTCCGGAGAAGCCAACGACCTCGTGCGGGAAGACCGGCCCGACGATGAGGAGCAGGTCATAGTCGAAGACGAGCCGATTTACCGTAATCGGCACCCCTAGTTCGAACAGCCCGTCCGTGATCTCGCCGATCTCCGCTGCGCTGATGACGCCGATCTCGGTCAGCGCCTCCGGGTCCCTCCACAGGTGATTGAGGAAGCGCGTGTTGGCGAATGTCGTCCGGCGCTCCCCGGGCGACATGTCCAGGCGGTGCAGGATCATCTCGTCCGACATCGGCGGATGTGTACCGAGGGCAATGAGACAGTCGAGCCGATCCGCCTCGGGCGACCAGGCCTCGTGAATCAGGCGGAAGAGCTGTCCGATTGGCGCGGTGCGCGTATGGTCCGGGATAATGAGGAGCACTCGCAGGCCCGCGACATCGACCTGGCCGAGCGAGTCGAGGACCGTCGAGCGGACCTGCTCGTCGGAGAGAAGCCGTTCCTCGTGGCCCGTGCCGGTTACCTGCTGCGGGAGTTCCACGCGGCCCTACTTCGTCCACTCCGTGTGGAAGGTGCCTTCCCTGTCAACGCGCTGGTAGGTGTGCGCGCCGAAGTAGTCGCGCTGAGCCTGGATGAGGTTCGCTGGAAGCCTCCCGCGCCGATACGCGTCGAAGTAGGAGAGCGCAGAGCTGAAGGCTGGAATCGGGTAGCCCAAGTTAGTGGCCGTGACGACGACGTGGCGCCATTTCTCCTGCGACCCCTCTAGCACATCTTCGAAGAAGGGATCCAGCATCAGGTTGGCCAGACCGGGATTCCGCTCGTAGGCCGCCGTGATGTGGCGGAGGAAGCGAGCTCGGATGATACAGCCGCCCCGCCAGATCTTCGCGATCCGGCCGAACTTCAGGTTCCAACCATACTCCTTGCCGGCCTCTCGCATGAGAGCGAATCCCTGCGCGTAGGAGCAGATCTTGGAGGCGTAGAGGGCCTGGCGGATGGCCTCGATGAACTCGTCCTTGTCGCCGTCGTACGTGCCGCTGGGACCGCTGAGAACCTCGGAGGCTGCGACCCGCTCATCTTTCACGGCCGACATGCAGCGGGCAAAGACGGCCTCGGCGATGGTTGGAGCCGCGATGCCGAGGTCGAGCGCGCTCTGGGAGGTCCACTTGCCGGTGCCCTTCTGGCCGGCCCTGTCGAGGATGATGTCCACCATGGGCTTCCCGGTCTCCTCGTCCTTGCGGGCGAAGATGTCGCGCGTGATCTCTATCAGGTAGGAGTCGAGCTCGCCTTCGTTCCATCGCGCGAACACGTCGTGCAGGTTCTCCGCCGACAGGCCGAGGGCGTGCGCCATGATGTAGTAGGCCTCGACGATGAGCTGCATGTCGCCGTACTCTATGCCGTTGTGCACCATCTTCACATAGTGCCCGGCCCCGTCGGGCCCGATGTAGGTGCAGCACGGCTCGGCGTCAACCTGCGCGGCGATTGTCGTAAGAATGGACTCGACCAGCTGATAGGCTTGCGGCTGGCCGCCGGGCATGATGCTCGGGCCGTGGAGAGCGCCCTCCTCGCCGCCGGAGACGCCCGTGCCGATATAGAGGATTCCCTTCTCAGCCAGCATCTTGTTGCGGCGGATGGTGTCCGGAAAGTGAGAGTTGCCGCCGTCGATGATGAGATCGCCCTTGTCGAGGAGCGGCAGGAGTTGCTCAACGAAGTCGTCCACCGGCTGACCGGCCTTCACCATCAACATGATCTTGCGCGGACGCTTCAGGGCGGCGACAAAGTCCTCGAGCTTCTCCGGCCCGACGAAGTTCTTGCCCTTGGCGCGTTCCGCCATGAACTCCTGGGTCCGGGCCGTCGTCCGGTTGTAGACGGCCACCGAGAAGCCCTTGCTCTCGATGTTGAGGGCCAGATTCTGGCCCATGACTGCAAGTCCGATAAGCCCGAAGTCCTGCGCGGCCATGGTCCTGCTCCTGGTGAACGGCCTTGCCCGGGCTGGTGGGACGCGAACCTACGCGGCCGGGCTTCACAAGGCTCTTGGACTCGCAGACCCGCTCCTCCTTCTGTGAGGGTCATGCCGCGTCGCGCTCACTTGACAGCGCCCACATGACGCTCTAGCATCGACGGCAGAGTGAAACGGCCGCCGCAACTGGAGATGGAGCGTTCGTGCTCAGAGGCCCTACCCGAGGTCCGCACGGCGACGGGCTACTCGCTTCGCACCTTTCGGCCGGGCGATGAGGCCGCCTGGTGTCGCTTGGTGAACGAGTGCATCGGCGGCGAGTACACGCCGGAGACGATGCGTGAGAGTCTCCTGTCACAGCCGTGGCTCGAGGAGCATGATCTCTTCTTTGCGGAGAAGGAGAGGCTGACTATAGGCACCGCCTGTGCACAGCGTGAGCGTGTCGCACAGGAGCGGATCGGAATGGTACACATGCTCGCGGTCGATCCAGCACATCGTGGCCTAGGCCTTGGTCGGGCCCTGCTTGCGGCCACACTGCGCCGACTGAGAGACGTTGGATGCCAAGCAGCAGCCCTGAGCACGGATGATTACCGGTTGAGTGCCATTCACCTCTACCTTCACTTCGGATTCAGGCCGCACTTCACGCATGACAGCCACGCTCGCCGGTGGCGGGAGGTCTTCGGACGACTTGGGCTGTCTGTGGATGACGTAGCGGGCGCGCGATAGAATCCAGGCCAACCAGACAGGCAGAGAGGAGCCATAGGGGCGGGTGGCGGAACGCGATTTGAGAACACTGGAAGCGCAGCTCGACAGCTTCGACCCGGCCGAGCGCTCGAAGGCCTTGAGCGCCTTGCAGGAGGAGATGCGACGGGGGCGCGTCGCGCTGGCCGATCCGGGACCGGACGTCAACCTCCACTGCCACACCTTCTTCTCCTACAACACCTATGGCTACTCACCGACGAAGATCGCCTGGCTGGGGCGCAAGTCGGGCTGGGGGGCGGCCGGCATCGCTGACTTCGATGTCTTGGATGGGGCGGAGGAGTTCCTATCGGCGAGCGCGGCGCTGAACCTAAGGGCCTCCGCCGGCATGGAGACCAGAGTCTACGTCCCGGAGTTCGCCGACTTGGTCATCAACTCGCCGGGGGAGCCGGGGATCTCCTATCACATGGGAGTAGGCTTCCCAGCCTCGCAACTTGGAGGGGCTTCTGGCGATTTCATCGAGCGTCTGCGCGGCCTATCGGAGGACAGGAACCGCGGCCTCGTCGAGCGAGTCAACCGCTATCTCTCGCCCGTATCGCTGGACTACGGCCACGACGTTCTGCCGCTCACGCCCAGCGGCAACGCAACGGAGCGGCATATCTGCCTGGCCTACGCGCGCAAAGCACGTTGCACCTTCTCGCATAGCTCGGCCCTCGGCCGGTTCTGGGCGGATAAGCTGGGCACGGAGCCCGATGCGCTTGACCTGCCCGAAGGGCCCGGCCTGCAGTCGCTGATACGGCTGAAGACGATGAAGCGCGGCGGCGTCGGCTACGTGCAGCCGGATACTGGTTCGTTCCCGAGACTGGAAGAGACGAATCGCTGGATTCTCGGGGCCGGCGGCATCCCCGTCCAGACATGGCTGGACGGCACTTCCGACGGCGAACAACGCATGCGGGAGCTGCTGGAAGTCGGAATGAGCACAGGCGTCGCCGCGATCAACGTGATTCCGGACCGAACGTACGGAACGGGCGCCGGCGACGAGAAACCAGCGAACCTCCGCCGCGTCCTGGACCTAGCGCAGGAGCTGAGCCTGCTCGTCGTCGTGGGGACCGAGATGAACAGCCCTGGCCAGCGGCTTGTGGACGACTTCGAATCTCCCGAGCTGCGCGACTTCGTGCCTCTGTTCCTCGACAGCGCGCATGCCATCTACGCCCATTCGGTACTCCAGCGGAAGGCGGAGCTTGGCTACGGCAGCGATTGGGCGAGGCAGCACTTCCCAGACATGACCTCCCAAAAGGGGTTCTTCCAAACGGTAGGCGGCCGTCTTGAGCCGAGACTGGAGCATCTGCTTGACGGTCTGCCTCAGGACCCCTCGCCAGCAGATGTCGTAGCACGCGTTGAGGAGGATTCGCCGTGAGCCGTCTCCGCGGGCGTGTGCCGTGATGGAAACCTTGCCCCGCGTCCAGCGTGCCGTGGAGCTCGTAGGCCCCGGTGAGCTTCGGCTGAACGCCGAGAAGCCCGTGCACCCCCCCGGGCCTCATCAGGTGCTCTGCCGCGTGGAGGCGGTCGGCCTCTGCTTCTCAGACCTCAAACTGGTGAAGCAGTTTTCGGATCACCCGCGCAAATCTGAGGTCACTGGCGGCATCGACAGGCGGGCGCTAGCCGAGATCCCCAGCTACGTCCCGGGAAAGCGGTCCACGGTCCCGGGCCACGAGGCCGTCGTCCGGGTCGCTGCCGTCGGGGATGGAGTTACGACATTCCGTCCGGGCCGGCGCTATCTGGTGCAGACCGACTACAGGTGGCTTCCCACCGCGGGCGCGAACGCCGCCCTCGGCTACAACTTCGAGGGGGCCCTTCAAGAGTACGTGTTGATGGACGAGCGCGTGATCACTTCCCCCGAGGGGGAGAGCATGCTCATTCCGGCCCCCGAGGACCTGTCTGCGTCGGCCATTGCTCTCGTCGAGCCCTGGGCATGTGTTGAGGCCGCCTACTCCGTTCAGGAGCGCCAGCGGCTGACGGAGGGCGGCAGGCTCCTCGTTGTCACTGACGTGGCGCTGCCGAACGGCGGAGTCTCCGGCCTTGTCCCGCGCCTGGGCAGGCCGTCCGAAGTCCTCTGGATCGGGCCGGCAGCCGAGCCGCCCCTTCCAGGCATCGCTGCATCTCGCGTGTCATCGCTGTCCGAGGTGAGCGAGGCGAGCTGCGATGATGTCGTCTACTTCGGGCACAGCGAGGACGCTGTCGAGAAGCTGTTCCCGCTCCTCGCGCCACACGGTCTCCTCAACATCGTCCTCTGTGGCGGGAGATTCCTGCGCCACGTCGCCGTGGCCGTGGGGCGAGTGCATTACGCCGGCATCCGTCTGGTCGGGACAGGGGGCTCTGATGCCGCCGCGTCGATGGCGACAGTCCCCCACTCCGGCGAAACACGCGAGGGTGCCCGCGTTCACGTCGTTGGCGCTGGCGGGCCTATGGGCGCGATGCACGTAATCAGGGCCCTCTCCTCGCGGATCCCGGGGCTGGACATCGCAGCGAGCGACATCGACCGCGACCGGCTCTCCAGTCTCACCCGGGTCGCCGCGCCGCTGGCTGCGGCGAACGGGCATTCCTTCTGCGCCTACAACGTGAAGGAGAAGGCCCCGCCAGGGATCTTCGACTACCTGGCCATCATGGTCCCGAGCCCGGGCCTCGTGACCGAAGCGGTCGAGCAGGCTGCCGTGGGTGCAGTCATCAACGTCTTCGCCGGCATCCCGGCCGATGTGAACGCGAACCTCGACCTCAACGCTTACATCGAGAAAGGATGCTATCTCATCGGCACGAGTGGGTCGGCGCTGGAAGATATGAACACCGTGCTGGCGAAGGTGGAAGCAGGCGTCCTCAATACGAATCTGTCGGTAGCTGCCGTGGGAGGCATGGAGGCCGCCATCGACGGGCTTCAGGCCGTGGCGGAGCGGAAGGTCGGAGGGAAAGTGGTAATCTATCCGTCCTGTCGCGGGCTGCGCCTGAGAAGTCTCGACGAGCTGGAGGCAGACCTGCCGGAGGTCGCGGCCCTGCTGCATGACGGCGTCTGGAGCCACGAAGCAGAAACGGCGTTGCTGGAGAGATATGGCGCGTAGCGGGAGCAGAAGCAGAAAGAGGCAGTCGGATCAAGTGCTCGCCAACTTGATCCACATCTGCGCGGCACTTGGCAAGGAGCTGTCCGTCGCCACGAGGCGACACGCTGTGGTCTCGGTGAAGAGCCCTGGCGGGGACGAGATGCTCGTGACCGAGGCCGGTTGCGATCTCCTCGAGGTGGATGACAAGCGCGGGTGGGCGCGCGTGTGCCTCTCCTCGGCCGCGCGGGGTGCTATGGCTTCCCGCGACGGCGGCGCGCAGGTGTCCGCTGAGTGGCCCGCGCACGCCTTGCTGGGCCGCTGTGTCGCCCAGATCTGTCCGCCCGCAGTTGGGGGTTACGTGTGCTCAAAGGGGGGCGAGGCGGCCCTCAGCAAGATCTTCTCCGGCGAGAAGCGCCCGCGGGCGTGGGTGCCATATGCCGATCCCGGCGAGCAGCTTGCGCGCCGGATCGAACGTGTCATCGCGCAGCACCAAGCTGCCCACGAATGGAAGCCGACAGCTTTCTTCGTGGCGAAGCGGGGGCTCCTGGTGTCGGCTGACACGCCGAGACGTCTGCTCTCGTCAGTCCGTCGCCTCATCTCAGAGTGTGAGGCGGGGCTGCCCAAACCAGGCGGGGCGCCCCTCTCACTTTCGCCCGAGGCTGTGGCGGGGGCGAAGCTGGCTGTTCGCCGCGCCGTGTTCCGTTCGCTGGGAGAGCATGTCCTCGTCGAGCACTCGGTCAGCCCAGCGGTGGCGTGGTATCTGCGGCGCAGAGATGCCAAGGAGCTCGTCCGCCCAGCCGCGGTGAACGAGATCGAGCTGGTGTACGCGGGCGGGGGCCCCACCTGGCTCGAACAGGCCGCTGGGAAGTCGGTTGAGGCGAAGCTGAGCCGGGCGAAGAATCGGGGCGAGCGGGCCGGGAGCTTGCTGGTCAAAGGGCTCGGGCTGTTCATCGCCGGCCAGGGAAGTGACCTCGGGGCGGCTCGAGAGGCGACCGAGACGTCTCTTCTGACACGCGCCTACGCCGCCGGTCTCGGCGGGGTCAATCCGCTCACGCAGCGCCAGCGGAGCGTCCTGGCGTCTGCACGGCCGGACACGCGAGCGGAGCTGGCCGGCCGCATCGCGGTCGTCACCGGGGCCGGCAGCGGCCTCGGCCGCAGCATCGCCACCGGCCTTGCCAAGGCGGGCGCCGCGGTGGCTCTGCTCGACCTGGACTTGCCGTCGGCGCGGAAGAGCGAGGAGCTTATCCGACAGCGAGTGCCAGACGCGGCGGCCAGCGCCATCCGGTGCGACGTGACCGATGAGCGAGAGGTGGAACGGGCTTGCGATTCCGTGCTCGACGCCTGGGGCGGCCTCGACATCCTGGTCAATGCCGCAGGCATCGCCCCGTCCTACCCGCTTGTCGACCTATCGCCCGACAAGTGGCGTGCGGCGCTAGAGGTCAACTTGACAGGCTACTTCCTCATGGCTCAGGCCGCCGCGCGCATCATGATACGGCAGGGCATTGGCGGCAGCATCATCAACCTGAGTTCGAAGTCGGGACTTGAAGCAAGCAGAGATAACACGGCCTACAACGCGACGAAGGCAGGCGAGATCCACATGGCCCGGGGCTGGGCGGTGGAGCTCGGCGATCACGGCATCCGTGTTAACTCGGTGGCGCCGGGTAACGTGTTCGAGGGATCGAAGATCTGGAATCCCGAGTACATACGATCGTGCGCCAAGAAGTACGGCATCAAGCCTGAAGAGGTCATTCCCTACTACATCGATAAGACGGCGCTCAAGCGCGACATCAAGGGCACAGATGTGGCCGACGCAGTCGTCTTCCTCTGCTCGGAAAGGGCCCGTAGCATCACCGGTCAGACACTGGTCGTCGACAGCGGACAGGTGATGGTCCGCTAGGGACCGGGAGGACCACTGCTGACCATGGCTGAGGGTGAACTGACTGTCACGCGAGAGAGGATTGCTCACGATCTCTCCGCTATCGGATTGCACACGGGAGACGTGGTCTTCTTCCACAGCTCGCTGAGAAGTCTCGGATGGGTCGAAGGCGGTCCCGACGCAGTGATAGACGCGTTCCTCGATGTTGTGGGAGCAGATGGCCTGGTCGTGGTCCCGACGCTGACCTTCACCTTCGCGAACGAGGTGCACGCCTATGCCTTCGACCCGAAGGAGACACCCTCCCGCGTCGGCGCGATCAGCGACCGCCTTTGGCGCCGGCCGAATGCCCACCGGAGTGCCCATCCGACACACTGCATAGCGGCCATCGGGAGGCGAGCGGCCGAGCTGGTCGAGGGCCACGACAGGACATCGACCTTCGGCAAGGAGGGCCCCTATGGGCGGTACGTCGCCTGGGGTGCGAAGATACTGTTCCTGGGCGTCACCAATCGAAGCAATACGACGCTCCACGCGGTGGAGGATTGGCTCGACATGCCCTACCTCCAGACGGATCGGGCGTTGGCGAAGGGACCTGACGGCCGGCCTCTTGTCGTCGAGGTGACAAAGTCCCCGAGCGGCGATCGGGACTTCTACTCAAAGGACTCGAAGGTGGAGCGCCTCCTGGAGCGGAGTGGGATCATCCGCCGGGGGAAGGTAGGCGCGGCCGATAGCCTGTGGATGCCCTCGCAGGAGATGGTCGACGTGGTGGTGAAGGGCATCTACGAGGAGCCGACGCTGCTGCTGTGCGACGATGAAGGCTGCACCTTCTGCAGCAAGTACCGCCAGCCGACCATCGACCACATCAGAGACAATCGGCCCCAGATCTGAATCCGGGAGACAGCTCCTGATGTCCGTTCTCGATCTCTTCCGACTCGATGGCCGCGTCGCGCTTGTGACCGGCGGCAATCGCGGCCTTGGCCGCGCGATTGCGCAGGCCTTGGCCGAGGCCGGCGCGTCGGTCGCAGTCACAAGCCGCGATGCCGAGCGCGCCCGATCCGCAGCAGGGGAGATAGAGAAGGAGACAGGAGCGAAGACTCTCGGCCTTGCCCTCGATGTGCGCGATGGCGCCCAGGTTGACGTTGCGATCCAGCAAGTGCTGACAGACCTGGGGGGGCTCCACATCCTCGTGAACAATGCTGGAATCAATATCCGCGAGAGCATCTTCGATCTGAAGGACGAGAGCTGGGAGACCGTCGTCGAGACCAACCTCGTCGGCGCCATGAGATGCAGCCGGGCCGTGGCCGGCCACATGAAAGATAAGGGCTGGGGCCGGATCATCAACATGGGGTCCATCCTCAGCTTCGTGGGGATAGCGGAGCGCGCCGCTTATGCCTCGTCGAAGGCCGGGCTTCTGGGGCTGACCCGAGCGATGGCCCTCGACCTCGCGCCCTATGGTGTGACGGTGAACGCGCTCTGCCCGGGGGTCTTCAAGACCGAGATCAACCGGCCCATCCTGGACGATCCGGACTACCTCGCTCGCTTTCTCCAGCAGGTCCCTCTCGGCCAGCTCGGCGAGCCGGCCCAACTCAAAGGGGCCGCGCTGTTTCTCGCCTCCGAGGCGAGCTCCTACGTGACCGGGGTGGCGCTGATGGTGGACGGTGGGTGGACGGTGAAGTAAGGCGAGGAGGTCGGCTACTGGTCGTATAGCTTCTCGATCTGCCGCTCGGCCCGCGCCAGGGCTTCTTCTGCGGAGATGTCCTCGTCCAGGTACTTCTGGAACTCGATTCCCACGATATCGCGGACGCGATTCCACCTCAGCGGATCGGGCACACAGTAGCCGAGCTCGACCGTCGGCCGCAGCGACAACATCCAGTCTGGCACGCGGTAGGAGCCGTCAACTAGCTCCCGCAGTCCCGCGATTGTCGGTGGCACGGGCTCCGGGTCGTAGCCGGAGGTCTGGCGATCATAGATATGCTTGATGGTCGACATCTTGCCAGCCTTGACGATGCCGGGCTGTAGATCGAAGCAGATCGCCTCGAGCAGCACCTGCGCGGCCTCGCGGGGGACTGGCGACGCCTTCGGTATCACGCCGATGTAGTGCGCGATGAGGGAGCCGACCTCCCTGCTGCCGGGGCACGGGCCGATCCCTATCCGCTTCTCACCCTCCTCCATCCCTTTGATCGCCCAGAACCCGCGGGACTGCCAGTTCGGGAACAGCACGGCGATCTTCGCCCGGAAGTCGTCGGCCGCCTGATAGGGTGTGAGCGCGCCCGCCGGCATCAGGCCTTCTTCGTACCAACGCTTCAGCGTCTCGAAGGTCGCAACCGCCTCGGGGCTGGCGACATCGAGCCGGCCATTCGCGTCCTCTATGGTCCCGGCGATGGTCCGGAGAAGCGGCACGTACGCGTTCTGGGTGAAGAAGTTCATGGACAGGTCGAAGGTCATGCCGTACTGCTGCGCGGCCGGGTCGCGGAGCTCGCGGCAGATCTGCTCGAACTCCTCCCAGGTGTTGGGCAGGTCGTCCGTGGAGAGACCTCTCTCCGCCAGCACGTCTTTCCTGTAGTTGAGAGCGTGGATCTCGCCCATGAAGGGAAGGCCGTAGACGTGCTCCTCTCCTGTCCGCGGGTCCTCGAGTCGGCAGTTTTCGAGATACCCGGGCAGGAACTCATCCAGCAAGCCGGCCTCGAGTTCGGGTGCGAGGTGCTGTTCGAGCGGCTCGAGGAATCCACCCTCCACGTTCTGAACAATCGACATGCTGTTGACGAGCAGAAGCAGGTCGAAGGGAGTTGTGTTTGCCCGCCAGGGGAGCATTAACGTGATCTCGTTCCCCTCTGGCATGATGCGAAGGTCGATGTCGATCTCCGGGTGGCGGGCCTCGAAGGCCTCAATGGCACGTTCGAGATCTCTGTCCGGGTCCTGGAACTCCGAATACTGCCAGGAGGCGACGAGCACGCGCACCTTCGTGACACCGCCCTGATGAGGAGCATACGCGTTCAGGCGTCGCTCGGCGATGAAGCCGACTGCGGCCAGGCCCACCAGCCCCAATGCAATCCACTTCTGCATTGGCTATCCCTTGACCGCGCCGGCCGTGAGGCCGCGCATGAACGTCTTCTGGAGCAGCAAGAAGAGGATGATCACAGGCAAGAATGACAGCATGACCGAGGAGAAGAGCACACCGTAGTCCCAGTGCTGCCACTGGCCCTGGAGCAGTTGAATCCCGACCGTCAGCGTGCGCGCCTCATCGGTCCAGTTGTTCATGGTGAGCGCGAAGATGAATTCGTTCCAGGCGTTCAAGAACACGAGCGTCCCGGCCGCAGCGAGGCCGCTCGCACCCATGGGAACCATGATCCGCCAGAATGTCTCCCACCAGCTGCACCCGTCCACGCGGGCTGCGTCGAGCATCTCCTGCGGGACAGACGCGAAGACACCACGCATGATGAAGATCGTCAGAGCGAGGTTGAAGGCCGTGTAGCTCAGCGTCAGGCCCGTCAGCGTGTTGAGCAGCTTGTAGGCGCTGAGGAGCTCGTACTGGCCGATCAGCCCGACTTCGCCCGGCACCATGATGGTGCCGAGGAACACCAGGAAGATGACCTGATCGCCCTTGAACCGGAAGCGCGAGAGCGCATAGGCGGCCAGGCTGCCGGCGAAGAGCGTAAGGATGACGGTCCCGAACGAGACGAGGATGCTGTTGCGGTAGTAGAAGCCGAACCCCACCATGCGCTCGAACATCTTGAGGTAGTTCTCGAGCGTGTAGTGCTGCGGGAAGAAGGTCAGGTGCTTGCTGTAGAGCTCGTCGTGGGGTTTCAGGGAAGACAATATGATCCAGACGAACGGCAGCACGCTCATCACGCTGACCACAATCAGCACGAGGTACAGAGAAGCGCTGTTGCCCCAGCGTTTCGCCTTGTCGGCAGTCATCATCGCCGCTCCCTCGTGAGGCGAAACGCGACGAGCGTCACCAAGAAGATGAAGGCCGCCAGCGACCACGCGATGGCGGAGGCGTAGCCGAAGCGGAAGCGACCGTAGGAGAAGGCGACGTTGTACAGATAGAGCACGACGGAGAGCGTGGAATCGCCGGGGCCGCCCTGAGTCATGATGAACATCTGGCCGAAGACTTTGAGCGCGCCGATAGCGGCGAGCAGCCCCACCAGGAAGATCGTCGGCTTGAGCAGAGGAAGCGTTATCGTCGTGAACGCCTTGAAGCCCGTCGCGCCGTCCACCCGGGCGGCCTCGGCGATCTCGGTCGGTATCCGTTGGAGGCCCACCAGGTACAGCAGCATGTTGAAGCCGAGCCCGTGCCACACGGCCATAATGACGATGGCAGGCATGGCGAGGGACCGGTCAGAGAGCCATGTGTAGCCGGCCTCGCCGCCGAGAAATGCTCTAAGCAGCGTGTTCGCAACGCCGTACTCGGGGTGGTAGATCCACATCCAGATGATCGAGATGACGGCGACCGATACGACGATTGGGATGAAGTTCAGGGTGCGGAAGAGCGTCGAGAGCCGCCCCGCCCGCTCCACCAGCACTGCCAGGATCAGTGGGAGGATGATCGCGGGTGGCACGTACATGAGCGTGAAACGGATGGTGTTCCAGAACGCGCCGCCGGGGGAGTTGACGGTGAGCCAGAGCACGACGAAGGGATAGAACACGATCTCCCAGACCGAAAGCGGCCCCTCCGGCCGAACCAGGCCGGGCCAGCCCATGATCCTCTCGTCGCCGAGGATCTCCCGGTAGTTGCCTAGCCCGAGCCAGCGCATCTCCTCTGGTCGGAGGAACTCGTAGTGGAAGAAGCTCAGGTAGAAGGAGCGCAGGATCGGATAGAGCGCGAACATCCCAAAGATGATGATCGCGGGTATGACGAAGGCGTAGGGGCCGTCCAGACCCCTCCACGCGTGCCGGCCGGAGATCCTCTGCTCCTCAACCACGCTCACGTTGCTCCCCTAGATCGCCCGCGCAGCGGTGCCCTCAGGTCAGGCGGTCCTCGAATGACTTCGCCGTCTCAGCCGGAGGGAGGCCGTCCTCGCTCCAGCCGCGCCTCTGATAGTAGAGGTCCAGCAGCTCCTCGTATTGCCCGCGATCCACGACTCTCCCCGCGTACTGCCCCCCTTCGATGGGGCGGTCGAACATCCGGGGGGCCGGATAGTCATCCTTTCGACTGATGCCGCGCGACACGCTGATGAGACGGGTCAGATCCCAGAGGGCACGCGACCTCTCGAGCAGTTCGTCCAGCCTATGCGGCACTCCGGTCACAGCGCTGTAGTACTCAGCGTATCGCTGCTCATCGAACCCTAACTCTATCCACGGCAGTCGACAGACGCCCAGCATGTCGAACAGCGGCCGGATCGTCTGATGGTACATGACGATGTTCACCCGGTCCTCGTTTGTCCACTTGGCGCCCAGCTCCAGCTCCTTGCCAACCGTCCAGGCGCGCGTGTGGTGCGCCCCGATATCAGAAGTTCCGTAGGCCAGCGCCATGGAGATCGTCGCACGTGCGTCGTAGGCCGACTGTTCCATGCCCTTCGTCTGCACCAGGATCGGGTCGAGCTGCGGCCACTTCTCGAGGACCGCCTTCGAGCCGCCGGCCAACACGTCGCCGACGCCTTCGCGGTTCGCTATCTTCTCCAGGAGGGTCGTGATCTGGTCGGAGTTCCCCCACTCCAGCTTCATGCCGTCGACGTCGCTGGGACGCAACAGCCCAGTGTCCACGGCCTCGATCATGGTCCCGACCAGCACCCCGGCCGAGATCGTGTCGATGCCAAGCTCGTCGCAGAGCTGATTGCCCTTGAGGATGGCCGCGAAGTCCGACACGCCGAGATTGGATCCGAGCGTGCAGGCGCTCTCGTATTCCGGCCCCTCGGTGATGGTGCCCTTGTACTTGCCGTTCTTCACCAAGCAGATATTGCCGCACGACATCGGGCACCCGAAGCAGGCGGTGTCGCCGATCTTGAATTCCCGCTCCATCTTGAAGCCGTCAATCTGCTCGGCGTGCTCGAAGACGTTCTGCTGGAAGTTGCGCGTGGGCAGGCCCCCGGCCGTGTTCAGGTAGTCCACGACCGACATCAGGCCCTGTTGCTGCCAGAACTCGAATAGGGGATGATCTGACAGGTCCCTCAGCGACGTCTCGGTCAGAAGCCGCAGCTCGGACGCGTCGGCGACGGGGAGGTCCTGCCCGCCGCGCACGGCGATGGCCTTGATGTTCTTCGACCCGAGCACCGCGCCCATACCACAGCGGCCGGCGTTTCGGCCCCAATCGCAGTTGATGCTGGCGAAGCGGACCAGCTTCTCGCCCGCCGGTCCTATTGCAGCGACGCGCACCTCCTCGCTCTGCAGCGCCTCCTTTACGGCGCGTTCGGTGTCGAGCGCGCCCTTGCCGGCCAGGTCGGGAGCGGGCACGAGTTCCACGTCATCGTCGTCGATCCAGAGGTAGCTCAGCTTCTCGGCGCGGCCGGTGAGCACCAACGCATCGTAGCCCGCCTGGCGAAGCTCCGACCCGAAGTTGCCACCCATGTTGCTGTCGCCGTAGATGCCTGTCAGCGGCGCAAGGGCAACGAGGTGAGTCTTCGCCGCGCCCGGCAGGAAGAGCCCCGTGAGGGGGCCGGGCGCAATGGTGAGGATGTTCTCCGGCCCCAGCGGGTCCTTGATCTTGCCCAGGTGGTCGTAGAGTATCTTTGCGCCGAAGCCGCGGCCGCCCATGTACTTCAGGGCGAAGTCGTCGCCGAAGGGCACGATTCGGCTCTCGCCGGAGGTGAGGTCGACCCAGAGGATCCGGCGATGGTAGCCGCCCTGCAGCTGGGGACTAGTCGCTTTGCTCGCGGCCGATTTCCGCGTAGCGGAGCTTCTTCCGCTCGCCTTTCTCGACATATTCAACCTCTTTCATGTGGGCGTAGCGTAGCACCGCAGCGACCCTGTTGGCCTCGCCGAGTTCGTGCTCCGGCACATACTGAAGGGCGCCCTTCGGACACTGCTGAGCGCACTGGGGATGTCCGCCGCAAAGGTCGCATTTGAACGGCACCGGGATATCATCGTGAACGAATATCGCACCGAATGGACAGGAAATCACGCACTGACGACAAGAGACACACATCTCGCCGTCGATCCGGACGACCCCGTCCTCCAGGGTGATGGCATCTGTCGGGCAGTTCTCCCGGCACTTCGGCTGCGCGCACTGCCGGCAGGCAACCGGCATGCGGATGACAGGGTGCGGGTAGAGCGCAATCACGCGAATCGCCGACTTCTTGGGGTTGCTGACACCGAAATGCTGCAACGCGCACACAGACTCGCAGAGCCGACAGCCCGAACACCGCTCGGGAACAACGCTCAGTCTCTTCGGCACCGGTTTCTCCTGCCACGGGGAAGTCCATCGGCCGGGGAAACGCCCGGTCACGGCCGCACCCAACACCCTCCCGCAGAGTAGTTCTTCCTACGCGGGAGAATCCCCTTGCGGGCGCGGCCTTGGCAGGCAGCATGTCATCCGCTGGAGACTGAGGTGGGGCTGAGAGCAACGCGCCCCGGCCGCGCCGGGGGCGCGACCTTGCAGGGAAGGCTTCGGGCCCGTGGAACGCCAAGCGAGTGGCGGGGAGACTCTACTCGTATGTCGTGGAGGATCATTGATGCAGTGCTGGCTGTCTAGTTCGCTCTTGAGGCACTACCCTTCGTCCCGCCCGCGTCGTCGGCAGACCCTGAGCATACACGCGGCGCGCGGCGAGCAGGTCTCCTTTCAGTGTGTCTTTCGGACTGGCGACGATCCCCAGGAGGTGACGGCCGCCGCCGAAGCTGAGTCACTCGATGTGCAGGTGCGTCGAGTGGGCTATGTGCCGGTTCCTCACTTCAATGCCGAGACGCCACTGGAGGAGCGGGATGGAGTCGGCCACGTGCCAGGGTACGTCCCCGACCCGCTGTTTCCAGACTCTACGCTCCAGGCCGGGCCGCACGAAACCAACGCGTTCTGGGTAACCGTTCGCGTCCCAAAGGAGGCGAAGCCGGGCGTCCATCGGGTGCCGATCACGTTGACGCCCAAGGGCGGGGAGGCGTGCACTTTGACGCCCTCCGTCCGAGTGCATCAGGCGACCATCCAGCCGCGGCGGGACTTCCCCGTCACGCACTGGTTCTATGCCGACGCGCTGTGCGACTGGTATCGCGTCGAGCCTTTCGAAGCAGACTTCTGGCCCATCGTCGAGAAATACCTCGCCGATCTGGCCGCACACAATCTCGATGTCTCTCACACACCGCTATTCACACCACCGACCGATGGCGTGAAGCGGCCCAACCAGCTCCTGGACGTCCGCCGCGATGGCGACGGTTACGTGTTCGAGTGGTCACTTGTGCGGAAGTGGGTGAAGACGGCGAGGAAGCAGGGACTGAAGTACTTCGAGTGGCCGCACCTCTTCACCCAGTGGGGCGCGAAGCACGCCATCCGCATCTACGAGGGACAGGGCGGCAGCGAGAACCTGCTCTGGGACCCGGATACGATGGGGGTATCGCCGACGTATCACAGCTTCCTCAGCCAGTTCCTCCCCGAGTTCAAGCGCTTTCTGGAGACTGAGGATCTGATGGATGTGAGCTTCTTTCACCTCTCGGATGAGCCGCACGGAGAGGAGGCGCTGCAAAACTACCGTGGTGCGCGGCAGATGCTTCGCGAGCTCGCCCCCTGGATGATGATGATGGACGCGCTGTCCGACATCACATTCGCCCGCGAGGGCCTCACCGACATCCCGATCCCGCTTATCGCACGAGCGCCGGAGTTCCTGCAGGAGGGCTATCCGGCCTGGGTGTACCACTGGGGCGGCCCGAAGGGCCGGTACGCTCAGCGGCTGCTCGACACCCCGCTGGCCAAGACACGGATGTTTGGCTGGCTTTTCTACCGCACCGGAGCGCGAGGCTTCCTCCAGTGGGGCTACAACTACTGGTACAAGAGCCAGACCCGCGAGATGATCGATCCCTTCCAGGTCACCGATGCGCTCCGGTGGCCCGACTGGTCTTACGGCGATCCCTTCATGGTCTATCCGGGCGACGACGGGCCGATAGACTGTCTTCGTTGGGAAGTCTTCGCAGAGTCACTCCAGGACTACGCGCTGCTGCAGACGGCCGGCGTCGACCCCGATGATGAACTGCTGGCCGACCTCAAAGACTATGCCGACTTCCCGCGCGAGGAGTCCTGGCTTCGCGATCGGCGGAGGCGACTGCTCGCCGCCCTCGATGAGGGGTCATAGGCAGCGGCGCCGATCCCAGGCCGCTGGACGAGTTGAGGAGAGAAGATGCCCTACCCCAACTTCGTGCCCTCTCCAGACTTCGGACGGTTGGAGAAGACGCTGGCCAGAGGAGTGCCCGACCGGGTGCCGTTCATTGAACTCTTCATCGACGAGGAGGTCATGATCGCCATCCGAGAGGCGCCCTTCTCTGGTGACCCGCGGCAGCGCTGTCGTGAGATGGCGGAGCTCTATCTCCGTCTTGGGTATGACTACGTGCCAGCCGGGATCTACTTCGGGTTCCCCTACCGGACCGTGACAGTTGCCGACACCGCGCGGCTGTCGCGAGGGGAAAGGGCGTGGGTGGACGAGAGTCACGGCGCGATCGAGACCTGGGATGACTTCGAGCGCTACGCGTGGCCGACGCCGACTGACGAAACCTACGCGCCCCTCGACCATGCGGCCAAGGCTCTGCCCGAAGGGATGAAGCTGATCCCGCACGGGCCGGGCGGTGTCCTGGAGAACGTCATGTGGCTCATGGGATACGAGCCGATGAGCTACGCGATGGCCGATCAGGCCGACCTTGTACAGGCCATGTTCGACCGGGTGGGAGACATACTCGTCGGGATCTTCGGCACCATGGCCAGCCACGAGGCAGTTGGTGCCGTGTTCCTGGGAGATGACATGGGGTTCAAGACGCAGCCGATGATCTCTCCCGCCGACCTGCGAAAGTACGTCTTCCCGTGGCAGCGCAAGATCGCGCAGGCCGTTCACGCGCATGGCAAGCCATTTCTTCTTCATGCCTGTGGCAATCTCGAATCCGTCATGGATGATCTGATCGATGATGTCGGCATCGATGGCAAGCACAGCTTCGAAGACGTTATCGTGCCGGTGACGAAGGCCAAGGAGCGTTGGGGAGATCGCATAGCGGTGCTTGGGGGCATAGACATCGACTTTCTGACCCGCGCTGACCCAGACGCAGTCCGAACCAGGACGCGGGAAGTGCTGGCGGCGTGCATGCCGAAAGGCGGATATGCTCTCGGGAGCGGGAACTCGGTCGCCAACTACGTCCCGGTGGAGAACTACCTCGCCATGCTCGAAGAGGGCTGGTGCGCCGGCGTCTACGCATAGGGGCCGAACTTGGTGGGAGATAAGGGTGTGATAGCGAAACCCAAGCTCGAACGCTGCGCGATCGGTTTGCCCTTCGCCCTCATCTCGGCCCTCGCTGCGACGTCAGCGTGGCCGCGCCCGTGGCTTCTCATAGTTTGTGTGCTCGTCTCGGCCGCGGCCGCTACGCTATGTGCGGCCATCTACGCTATCCGCCGATGGCTGCGGGGATGGGTGCACTGGGCTGCGGGACTCTGCCTGGCGCCCGTCCCTGTCGCGACATGGGTCGCGGCGGGCGCTCGCCTCGAGTTGGCGCCGCTCCTGCTGGCCGGCGCGCTCGTGTTCTGGGTGGCCGGGTTCGACATCATCTATGCATGCGACAGCGCTCAGGTCGATCGCGAGAGAGGGATCTTCACTGTGCCCGCACGCTGGGGCGCACGCAAGTCGCTGGTGCTCGCATTGCTGAATCATGTAATCGCCCTGTGGCTGCTCGCCTTGTTCGGGTGGATCGGACCCGTAGGATGGCTCTTCCTGGTTGGAGTGATCGTGATCTCTTTCGGTCTCTACCTCCTCCACCGCACACTTCGCCCGGAGCGCTTCCCGGGAGCAGCCTCGAGCGCGGCTCTGATGAGTCTTGTGCTGAGTCTGATATTGCTGGCCTTCACGGCCGCCGCCGTCCTGGTCATCGGTGGACCTGTGCTGATCTAGCGGATGCGCGGCCCTGGATGCGGTCGCTCCCGGAATGGTATTCCTCAGTGGACGGCCGGCCCGGCGAATGTGCAGAGAGATGTTCAGGGAGTAGGATTCTGCTGTATCCCGAAGAGAATAACGTAGACTCACTCTCGCCGGCTCGGCCCGGCGGCGACCAGGCATCCGAACCGGAACGCTGGCTTGCTGGTGGATCTGGACGATGGTTGAGAGGGGCAGCATGGTACCGCAAGATACGTTTGCGCTGATCGGAGGCAGCGGGGCGCTGGAACTCCTCCGGGAGTACCAACATAACTGCAAGCGGCTCGGCCCGGCGCCGACGCCGTTTGGCCTCTCGGCAGTGCTCTACCGGGTGCGCATTCAGGACGCACATTTCGTCTTCTTGCCTCGCCACGGTGAGTTCGGACACGAGCTCGCTGCGCCGTGGGTGAACTACCGGGCGAACATCTATGCTCTCCGGGAGCAGGGCGTCTTCCGCGTCTTCGCGTGGTCCGGTTCGGCCGCGATCAACCTCTCTTTGTCAGTGGGCCAGTATGTGCTCCCCCATGATCTCATCGACGACACGAGAGGGCGCGAGACCTCCTTCTTCAAGGGGACGCGCTTGGGCGCCATTCGCCAGCACCCTGTCTTCTGCGGCGAGATGAGGGCCGCGACCGAGAGCGTGCTGCGGATGGCGCAGATGCCCCATCAGGACCACGGCACCTATGTGTGTGCGCAAGGCCCGCGTCTCGAGACACCGGCTGAGGTCCGCCGAGCGCGATCCTGGGGCGGCGATCTCGCGGGGATGACCCTCGCCCCTGAGGCGTTCCTGGCTCGAGAACTCGAGATGTGCTACCTCCCGCTGTGCTACGTTGCTCGGCACGCCGAAGGGATCAAGGAGCGGGAGAAGCGGCCAGGGGAGCTTCTCGGGGAGGTGCTGGAGGAGGCCGAAACAGAAGCGGCCGAGGAGGCGCGGGCACGCTTCTTTGGGCTCGCAGCCGCGGTGTCCCGCGCGCTCCCGGACGAGCGCGGCTGCCAATGCGGCGCCATCATGGATCAGTATCGAGAAGAGGGCCGCCTCGAAGAGGACTGGCACACATGGCTCGGCAAGCCGTGAAACACCGCGACGTTGACTGGGACTTCGCTGACCTGGGCATGAAGGAGACCCAGGCCTCGACGCACTTCTTCCACCACTGGACGGCGAAGTTCATCCCGCAGATCCCAAGGCGCCTGATCGAGATGTATGCGCGGCCGGGGGATGTCGTGCTCGACCCGTTCATGGGCTGTGGCACGACGCTGGTGGAGGCGGCCAGGCTTGGACACGATACGTGGGGCACCGACATCAACCCCCTGGCGGTGAAGATCGCGCGGGCAAAGACGGCCGGCATCCGGCACAAGGTAGTTGGCGAATTCATCGAATGGCTCGACGAGGCCGCCGGGCGCCCTGAGCGTCACCTCGCGAGGTCGCGACACCTTTTCGACGGCAGCGACGAATGGTTTCGGGAGGATGTTGCCCGCGCCATCAAGGCCATCCTGAACCGCGCGCGGCGTCTCGGCGGAAACACGCGCAACTTCGTCGAGGTCGGCCTATCCGACCTGCTCAAGGGCATGAGCAACGCGCGAATGGATCGGACGATGCCGACACTCCCGGACAGCCCGCGCTATCGTGACAAGAAACACTACCACCGTCCCGTTGACAACGACACGCGGGAGGTAAATGTCTTCGCTCGCGTGCGAGCCCAGCTTCGTCGGATGGAGCATGCTCTCCGCGAGTTCAGAGACGAGGCGACGGGGAGTGCTGCCCCGGTCCAGCATGACGCGCGCCGTCTCTGTTCGCTGGGACGAACGGCCCAGGTGGCGATCACCTCCCCGCCGTACTGGAGCGCCCAGAACTACCAGAAGCTGCACTCACTCTCGTTTAGGACGCTTGGCCTAAAAGAGCCGGGCCGGGCCGAGATCGGACGGCGCGCACACGACTACCTGCCCGACATGGGCTCGGTCGTCGAGCAGTTGACCCAGGTGCTGGATGGCTACTTCGCGCTCGTCATCGGGGAATCCCAGGACGGCATACACGAGGCTGTGCGCGACCAGTGCCTGAGCGCTGGAATGCGGTTGGTGGACACGTCTACCCGGCGTCTGTCGAACCAGGCCTTCTTCGCCAAGGCCGTCAAGCGCGAACTCGTGTACGTGTTCGCCTGCAGTCGCTAATCGGCGGCCCGCCCGCGCCGGACCCTCATCATCTCCTCGAAGCGTTTCTTCGCAAGCTGAGGATTGAGGCGCTCGACCGCCAGGATGAACCAGTGAGTGGAGGCGCCTGGCTGGTCGAGGGCGATATCGCAGAGCCCGCGGAAGTAGGCCGGTAAGAAGTCGCGCGTGAAGCGTTCGGCGGCAATGCGCAGAGGCTCGCGCGCCTCCTCATAGCGCCCGCAATCGAACAGCGACGCGCCGAGGGGCAGCGCGATGTCGGCCTCCGCGCGGACCTCCTGAGGGAGGCGCAGGAACTGCTCGGCCGCGGCCTGCGGATTGCGGGCCTCCAGATAGGCCATCCCCAATCCGGCCGCCGTGTCTTGGAGGTCCGCGCCGGCTTTCTCCGCCTCCTGCAGCGCGGCTATCGCTTTGTCCCAGTCACGTACGGAGAAGGCTTCCTCTGCCTGCAGCCTCCACCACGCAGCCGGCCCGCGCAGCCGAGCGACGGGCCACAGCAGGATCCTCCTGACGGCGGAGGCGAATTGGAGCCCTAAGCCGGCGGGGCCCTCCTCCCGCGCGCCTTCGTCCGGCGTGAGCTGCTCGTCGAGTGATCGCGCCTCATCCGTATGGTCCCACAGGTACTGCTCCGCGAGGGTGAGGAGTCTGGCCTCGAGGCCCTCGTAGCCGTAGAGCATATGCGCGTCGATGAGCAGAGCGCCCTCTTCAATCCGGCCTGTCGCCAGCATGGCGAGCCCCAAATAGGACCGGACGAGGCGATTCTCCGGGTCAAGCTTGGCGGCAGCGGCGAACCCCTTGCGCGCCTCTTCGTAACGCCCGGCGTCGTACTGGATCTGGCCGAGTACGAGCATCGGAGCGTGGCTCCCCGGCGCGAGCTCCACCGCCTGCCTCGCGGCTCCCACCGCTTCGCCCACCCGTCCCGCTGCGGCGAGCGCCTTCGCACGCTGCACATGTGCGCGGGCGTGCTTCGGGAAGATGGACAGAACGTCATCGAAGGCCCTCGCGGCCTCGCCCCCCTTGCCGGAGCGTAGGAGCGAAGTCCCCTTGAAGTAGCGCCGGTCAGCTCGCAGCCAGTCGCTCAGACGCCGGGTCATGGTCCCCGGCCTTCGGCGCTCCTCGCCCCCACTCCCCCCGAGGGCCGCCGGCCCCCCGCGAATATTCGTTTGGTGAGGGGTCTCTTGATGTGGCATAACAGACCGGGAGTGGAACATGAGCCGGTCCACGCGAGCGCGCCGCGGTTCCATGCCGCGGCTTCTTCTGTCTGTGATAGCCTGCTTCTGCGTGGCCCTGTGCAGCGGTGCCTCAGCGCTTGCCGCGCGCACGGTGACGGCCGTCGAGGTGAGAAGCGAGGCCCACGGCGCCGTAGTAGCCATCTCGACGGCCGAGGCCGGCAAGCTGGAGCTCGATTCCTTCGTCCTCACCGAGCCACCGAGACTGGTGTTCGATCTCCCGAGTGCCATGCTCGACCCCGAGTTGCCGGATACGCTCCCCGTCGAGTCACTTCGCTTCAACCAGATCCGTCTTGGTCAGTTCAGCGTCGAGCCGGAGGTGGCACGGCTGGTCGTGGATCTGAGCCGCCGCGATCCGCCGGTTACCTGGGAGCTTCTGCCGGGAGACGGGGAATGTGAATCGCTCTTGTTGCTCCACGATCCAGAGGTCACGATGCTCGCCGAGCCTGTGGTCTCGCTCTCCGAGGGAGCGCTGCTGGTTCGCGTGCCGGGGGCGGGAGCGCTCGAGCGTTCCGTTGGCGAAGCGGACGATCCGCCCAGGATATACCTTGACCTGACTGGCGGAGCCGTAGGGGAGGGGCTGGAAGTCGACTGCATACAGGAGCCACTGCGCCAGATTCGCTCGGGCCAGCAGGAACCGGTTGAGGGCCGCCCGGTCGCGCGGATCGTGCTCGAATTCGGCACTCGGCAGGCCTATGCCGTCTTCTCAGAAGAGGCCGACTTAGTGATCGCGGCCGGCCCTCATGCCTGGGCTCTGCCGCTGCCCAAGTACGAGGGCACCGGCAAGCTCCGCCGGAAGAAGATCGTTCTTGACCCAGGGCACGGAGGCGACGACATCGGCGCGCCCGCGGCATTCGGCTCGCCGCCCGGCGGCCCCTACGAGAAGGATATCGTGCTCGACATCGGACATCGGCTCGCCCGGCTTCTGGAGACGGAGGGCGCCCGCGTGACGATGACCCGGAAAGACGACAGCTACATCTCGCTCCACGAGAGAGCCGCCATCCCGAACCGGCTGAGGGCGGACGCGCTCGTCAGCATTCACTGCAATTCCTATGACCGCCCGAACACGCTCTGCGGAACCAGCGTCTACTACGATCATCGCCACAGCATACGCTTCGCAGAACTGGTCCACGAAGAGCTCATAGCAGCACTGGGCACGGAAAGCAAGGGTGTGCGGAACGCCAACTACGCGGTCATTCGCCGGGCGAAGGTCCCGGGCGTTCTCGTCGAGACCGCCTACATCAACCACGACGAAGATCGGGAGCGGCTCGTCCATCCCAACTTCCGCGAGCGAGCGGCCCGGGCGATACTGCAGGGGCTGATTCGCTTCCTGTGCGGGGAGTCTGGCTGAGGGGGCATAGCGTGAGTGGCCCGCGCAGGGAACTCTCAGCCTACCGTGTCGGGCTGGCTCTGCTCGCCGCCGCCGTCCTCGTGCTGGGCATGGCTCTCTGGCGAATCTACCCCGAGTATCGCAGCCTGAAGGCGGAGAAGCCCGTCGCTCCCGCTCCCGCCGACAAGACCGAACGGACTGAGGCGAGCAAGCCCGTCGTCGCGCAGCTCTACTTCGCTCGCGTGGTGGATGGCAAGCAGCGGATGGTCGCGATCTCGCGGGAGCTGCCGCCCGGACTCGGTGTGGCGCGCTCAACGCTGGAGGAGCTGCTGCGCGGGGAAGTCCCGCGAGGGTGTGATCGGCCGCTGCCGCCCGGCACGGAGCTGCTTGGCATCAGTATCGAGGAGGAAGTGGCCACGCTCGACTTCAGTGGCGAACTGCGCGAGGGGTTCAGAGGCGGCTCCGACAACGAGCAAGTGACGGTCTACTCAATCGTCAACACACTCACGTCGCTGCCCACCATCGAGCGCGTCCGCATCCTGGTGGAAGGCCGAAGCATCAACACGCTCGGCGGCCATCACGACATCAGCAGGCCGCTCGCCTTCGACGATGAGCTCGTCGCGCCGCACTCCTGACCTGCCGGGCCGGGCAGGTCACGCCTCGCCGCTAGCCACGCGTGCCGAGGCCACGCGGATCGTGGGCAGCACCATCCCCGGTTCTTTCCGGTAGTCCGAGGAGATGGCGTCGATGCGGGCGAGCATCTCGAGCGCATGACCTGCCACCATCGTGTTCTGGAGTGGATAGGTCAGCTCCCCCTTCTCGATCTTGAACCCCGCGTCCACCAGAGCGGATATCTGGCCGGAGGCAGTGTCGGGTGATGGGTTTCCGAGAACGACGTAGATGCCCTCCTCCACTTCGCCAATCAACTCCGCAGCGGCCCTCCCCCCGAGTTTCGGGCGGATGTTGGTGGGGGCAATTCCAACGCGAGTGGCGTGGCCGGTGTTATGCTCCCCCGACTTGTTCGCGGTGTAGTGACTGTGCAGGTATGTCTTGAGGATCCCGCCGTCCACGAGTGTCACCTGCTTGTGCGGAAAGCCGTCGCCGTCGAATGGGGATGACGATAGTCCGCCCGGGATCAGAGGATCATCAACCAGCGTGAGGTGCTCGGAGGCGATTCTGTCGCCTCGCCTCCCGACCAGGAAGGATCGCTTGCGCTGGACATCCTCCGCGCTGGCCGCCCCGCAGAGCCCGAGAATGAGGCCGCGACCGGCCAGCGGGCCGAAGATGACGGGAAGCGTAGCAGTCCGGATCGGCCGGCTCCTCAAGTACCTGGCAGCCTCGGCGGCGGCGCGTGCACCCAGTTCACCAGGCTCCAGGTCCTTCAAGCGGCGGGCGGCATCCCACTCGTAGAAGGACCCCACGTCCCCGTTGCGCCTGATGACGACCTGCACGGACACGGAAGCGTGGGTAGCCTGCTCCGTAGCCTTAACGCCTAGGGAGTTGACAAGCGCCGCCTGCCGCCAGCTCGATTCCGCCCAGCCGCTCACAATGGCATCAGACGCGAATGAGAGTGCAGAGTCGATGTTCTGGGTTATCCAGGAGGCGACTTCAGGAGCGCTGAGCGAGGCCACCTTCTCGTCATAGAGCCCGGCCACCTCCGGGTAGGATGCCGGGCCGACAAGGGACACGAAATCCGGGTCGGGCTCTGCGCCCTTGGCAAGCTCGGCCGCCTTCAGCCCGGCCTCCTCCGCGTTCGCCTCCGAAGTGGCGGAGACGCTCCACCACCCGGTCCCGCCCGAGACGAAGGCGCGAACCGACACAGACGCTGTGCTCCGCGCCTCGGTCGAGTCGACAGCATTCTTCTCCACCGACACCGATAGGTCCCGGCCCCTCTCGACCAAGACATCCGCGAACTCCGCGCCGGCCTTGACCGCTCTGTCGCACGCGATCTCAGCGGTTCTCAGCAGATCATCCATAAGATGCTCCACTCACGCCTGGCCCCCGACGACGATCTCGCGGACCTTTATGTACGGCCCCCCACCGTTGACGGGCATCCCCTGGCCGTTCTTGCCGCAGTTGCCCGGCATGTCCAGCTCGAAGTCGCGACTGACCGCCAACGCGTTCGCGAGCGTCGCCAGCACCAGGCCGGACACTGACACGTCTCTGACTTGCTCCGCGAGCTGTCCGTTGCGCACCATGATGCCTTCGCCCGCGTGGCACGTGTATTGCCCCTTTTCGCACCAGACGTAGCCCCACTGCCCGGCCTGTAGGAGAACACCCAGATCGATATCGCGGATCAGCTCTCCCAGCGATGACTCGCCGGGCAAGATCATCGTGTTGCTCATGCGGACGATCGGTCGGTGAGAGAATCCGTCGGCGCGAGCAGAGCCCGTCGGCTCGACCCCCATCTTGCCCGCCGTCTCCAGTGAGTGCAGGAACCCCTTCAGCACGCCCTTCTCCACCAGCACCCGACGCCGGCCGGGCGTTCCCTCGGAGTCGTAGTGATAGGAACCCCAGGAGCCAGGCACATCTGAGTCGTCCACCACGGTTATGCAGTCGGCGGCAACCTGGGATCCGAGCTTCCCCTCGAGGATGGACTGGCCGGCCAGGACGTGGTCGGCCTCTATGTTATGTCCCAGTGCCTCGTGCACAAGCAGCCCGGCGATCGAAGGGTGGAAGACGGCCGGGAAGTTCCCGGCGGGAGCTGGCGGCGCCGACAGCAGCGACACCGCCCGGTCGGCCGCCTTCACGCTCAACTCCTGCGCGGGGGTGCGCTCCACGATCTCGAAACCGGCCTGTCCGGCGCGGGTCTCGCGGCTCCGCTGTCGCAGATCGCCATCTTGCGCGGTAATCGCATGCCAGACGAGAGTCCTCACGGTCTCGGAGGAGACAAGCGTGCCGCGAGTGTTGCACACGATCTCCACCTGCCGGGCGTCGTTGTACCCAGTCATGAGGTTGGCGACCGAGTCCCCGGCGCGCTTCGCCGACGCTTCTTCGTACCCGCGTACGGCGGCCAGCTTCCGGTCGAGGGAAACGCCGGTCGGGTCGATGTCGAAGCTCGTCGTGGTGTCATCGGTCACCGCCTCGGCCTCCGGGAGAACGACGGGCTCTTCCAACCGAGAGGCCGTGACCCTGGCCATGTCGAGCGCATCGCCGAGACTCGACAGCCAGTCGGACTCGGAGAGGGATTCGGTGCTGCCAAACCCCCAGGCCCCGGCCGACAGGACGCGCACTCCCATCCCGGCGCGTCTACCGGCCCCCACGCGGTCAGCGCGACCGTCCTGCAGCATCAGGCCACTATGGTTCGCGGCCGCGTACCGGACCTCAGCGAACTCGACCTCCCTGCGGAGGGCCTCGTCGCGGACACGTTCGAGTTGCTTCTTGGCAAGGTCAGTGTTCATCTGCGCGCCCCGACGAGTACTACTGCGCCCGACGGCGCTTTCCCTACCTCTCGGAGTTCGGGTAACATAGGGCTGAAGGCATAGGAGGGATACTAGGTGCGGTATATCCATCTTGGAGGATGGCCATGCGTCTCATTCAAGTCATGCTGCTGTTGATCTCTCTGTGCCTCGTGGGTGGCTGCGAGAACCCGCTGGAGATCGATCGAGAGACGGAGATCGAGATCGGGCGCCAGGGCGCGGCCGACATCGAGGCCAAGTACGGCGTAGTCAAGAACGCCGAGATGCAGCAGAGACTCGACTCGATCGGGCCGCGCGTGGCCGCCGTCTCGCAGGACCCGTCGCTCCCCTGGACCTTCAAGATACTCAACACGAATGAGGTGAACGCGGCTGCGCTTCCCGGCGGGTTCATCTACGCCACGAAGGGGATGATGCAGTATGTCAAGAACGATGACCAGCTCGCTGGGGTGATGGCACATGAGGTTGTGCACGCGGACCACCACCACGCCAAGTCGGCCATTGAGGAGCACATGACGCAGGCCCTGCTCGTGGAGTTGATCACGCAGAAGAGTTCGGACTCGATCCGCCAGGCCGCCGCCATCGCCCTCGACCTCGACCTGCGGCAGGGGTACCGCGAGAAGGAGTACGAGGCAGATCGGTTCGGCACCGAGTACGCGTTTCGAGCCGGCTATCGAGCGAATGGGCTGCGCGATCTCCTCGAGTCGATGCACGAGGATGAGGGCGACCCAGCGCGCATCACCTGGCTCCTCCAAAGTCACCCGCCGCTGTCAAAGCGCATTCAACGGCTGAACGAGCACATCCCGACACTGACAGGGAAGCCCGTGGCGGGCACCTGAGCCTACGTGTGTCCGGCCTCCTCCTCGTGTTCGACCTCCTGACTGCGCTCTATGAAGGCAGTCTCTCGCTGCCATCCCTGCATGGGGTAGAACTCGACGGGCTTCGAACCTCGGTAGCACACGATGCCAGCCGTACCGTTCTCGAGCGATACGTAGAGCGTCTTGGGGGAGCATGCCGTCTCCCTGAGCTCAATGCTGGCCGCCTTCGCCAGCCGGACACCGCTCCTCCATGAGGAGACACAGCAAAGCGCCGCGGAGCACGGCTCCACGGCGCCAGAACATCCGCCCGGATGTTTGCCGGGTCGGATCCTGCCTACACTCCGTTGGGGCGCTCTGCTCTACAGAGCTGTGGCTGCGACGACCTTGTCGCCCTCCTTCAGCCGGATGCCGCGGACGCCCTGGGCGCCCCGGCCCATGCTCCGCAGGTCGCTGGCCGCAAACTTGATAGCGGTGCCACCGGCGGTCACGACCATCACGCTCTGCTCCGTCGCCAGCTTGACCGCAGCCACCACCCGGTCACCGGGTGCGACCCCCATAGCAGTGATCCCGCCCCCTCCGCGGCCCTGCTGACGGAACTCGTCGGCAGAGGTCCGCTTGACCATGCCGTTCGCCGTCACGATCACGACGTCCATTTTCGCACGCCTCCTTTTCGGGGTCTTCTGCCCCCTGTGTTCCGCAGAGAAGCTACCACACGGCTCCAGAACGTTCTAACGCCGATTTCGACGTATTTCGGCTCAGAAGGGCGTTTCCAGGGCGCCTCAGCGTTCGAACGCCCGCGGCGCTGGCTCCGCGCTCTGACGGCAGAACGGGAAGCAGGTTCGAGCCTGGATGCGCTCGGGGAGCAGGGCCTCCGGCGGCCCGTTTCTCCAGAACGCCCCCAGAACGCCCTCAGAGCGCTTCTTCGACTTCTTCCGCAGGTGCGGCCGATCCCGACGAAGAAGCACAGCGGCATCAACAGCAGCCTCAGGAGCAGCCCAAATGACCTCCAGACGGGGAGAGCGGTACGTGGGCCCCTACGAAGTACTGATGTCGCGCCCGGTCTATGAGAATCCCTGGATTCGGGTCCGGGAGGACCAGGTCAGGCACAGATCCGGTGAGGAGGCGACGTATGGTGTCGTGGCCATGAAACCGGGCGTCACCGTCCTTCCGATGGAGGATGACGGTAGCGTCCACCTCGTCAGGGAGTTCAAGTACGCTGTGGGGCAGTCGACCTTGGAAGCCGTGAGCGGGGCCATCGAGTCCGGCGAGACGCCCGAACAGGCCGGCCTGCGTGAGATCGGGGAGGAGGTCGGCCTGGTCGCCTCGGAATGGGTCGATATGGGGCTGGTCCACCCGTTCACGACCGTGGTCCATTCGGCCAATCACATGTTCCTCGCCCGGAAGCTCTCCAGGATCCGCCGGCACACGCAGACCCAGGAGGAGATCCAGGCCGTGAAGATGCCGTTCGAGGAAGCCCTGGAGGCAGTGCTGAAGGGGGAGATAGTCCACGGCGCGTCGTGTGTGCTGGTTCTGAAGACGCACCTGTACCTGAGTGGTTCTCCGCGTAGGCAGTAGAGGGAGTGCGCCGGCGGGTGCCTGGCGTGCTAGGAGCCGCGGAGGCCGGTCTGCCGTGCGAGCGCCGCGCCCCGCGCCAGAGCCTCGCGGTTGACGTCGAGGAGGTGCTCCCGGGATCTGCCGGCGACAGACCGAGCGGCATGCAATCGGACGGCGTCCACTACGCTATCGGACGCCACCACCGGCCGGATTTCGAGGAAGGCCCCCAACATGATGACGTTGGCGACTCTGGCATCGCCGAGGTCCTCGGCGACTTCGTTCGCCGGCACTTCGAGGAGACTGAAGGAATCCAGGCTCGGCGGCGCCTTCACCAGGGAGCTATTCAGCACGAGCAGGCCATCGGGTTTCATGCGAGAGCTGAACTCCTGTAGGGAGGCGGCGTCCATTATCAGCAGCGAATCGGCCTGGGAGACTTCGGGAGAGCCGATGCGGCGAGAGGACACGATGATCGTGCAGTGCACGGGCCCGCCTCGCATCTCGGGGCCGTAGGAGGGCGCCCACACCACCTCTCTCCCCTCGGCGAGCGCGGCACTCGCAAGCAGGTTGCCGGCCAGGACCACTCCCTGGCCGCCGAATCCCGCGATGAGGATCTCGTGGTACATGGGACCGCCGCTCACGTGCTGCCTCGGAGGTCCTCAGACACGACAAACTCCCTCAAGGGGTAGTAGGGCACCATGTGCTCTTCGAGCCAGTCGAGGGCGTCCTGGGGCCGCATGCCCCAGCGTGTGGGACACGTGGACAGCACCTCCACGAGCGCGAATCCCAATCCTTTGAGTTGCGCCTGAAACGCCTTGCGGATCCCCTGCTTCGACTCCCGCACCCGGCGGGGGTCGGTCACGGCGACTCGCGCCAGATAAGCCGGTCCATCGAGAGCAGCGAGCAGCTCGCAGACGCGAATCGGATTGCCCGCCGCCTTTGCCTCGCGGCCGTAGGGAGTGGTGCTCGTCACCATGCCGGGCAGTGTCGTCGGGGCCATCTGTCCGCCGGTCATGCCGTAGACGGCGTTGTTGATGAAGACGATGCTGATGTTCTCCGCGCGGGCGGCGGCGTGAATCGTTTCGGCGATGCCGATGGAGGCCAGGTCGCCGTCGCCTTGGTAGGTGAACGTGAACAAGTCGGGTCGCACCCTCTTGACCCCGGTTGCGACGGCGGGTGCACGGCCGTGTGCCGCCTCGATCATATCGCAGGTGAAGTAGTTGTAGGCGAAAACGGCGCACCCAACTGGAGCAACGCCCACGGCTCGCTCGGCCAGCTCGAGCTCGTCCATGACCTCCGCGACGAGGCGGTGCACGATGCCGTGCGTGCAGCCCGGGCAGTAGTGCATGCGAACCGGCTCCAGGGCCTGAGGGCGGTGGAAGAGAGCTGATTCCTGCTTCTGGACTGCCATCTCTACCCTCGGGTCTCGTCGACAAGCCGTCTCAGGGCCTCGACCACCTCGCGCGGTGTGATGACGACGCCGCCCGAACGTCCCAGGAGATGGACGGGACAGCGTCCGGCGACCGCCAGTCGGACGTCTTCCACGAACTGCCCGAGGCTGAGCTCTGCCACGAGGATCGCCTTGACGCGGTCGGCCAGGGAGGCGATCTCGCCTGCTGGGAAGGGATAGAGGCTGATCGGCCGCAGCAGGCCTACTCGCAGCCCCTCCTCGCGGGCCTCCTCCGTGGCCGTGACGGCGACGCGGGCAGCGGTGCCATAGGCGACGAGGGCGAATTCCGCGTCCTCGAGGCGCTCCTCTGCGACGCGGACCTCGCGCTTTGCCGCCTCCTCGTAGCGCGCGTTGATCCGAAGATTCACCTCTTCGAGGTCGGACGCCTTGATGTAGAGCGAATTGACGATGTTTCGATGGCGCCCCTTCGCACCATCGGTCGCCCAGCGCTTGCGCGGAAGGCTCGCGGGATCGACGACCTCCTCTGGAACGACGATCGGCTCCATCATCTGCCCCAGGAGAGCGTCCCCCACGACGAGCACGGGGTTGCGATAGCGATCGGCCATTTCGAACGCCTCTCGCGTGAGGCCGTAGAGTTCCTGAACCGACCACGGGGCCAGCACTAGCGTCCGATAATCGCCGTGCCCTCCGCCCTTCACCGACTGAAAATAGTCTGCCTGTGCTGGAGCTATGTTTCCCAGGCCGGAGCCACCGCGCATGATGTTGACGATGACGCATGGCAGCTCGGACTGGGCGAGGTAGGAGATGCCCTCCTGTTTGAGGCTGATGCCTGGGCTGGAGGAGGCCGTCATGACGCGGGCGCCCGCGGCGGCGGCGCCGTAGACCATGTTGATGGCCGCCACCTCGCTCTCGGCCTGCAGGAACACCCCGCCTACCTTCGGCATGTGCCGCGCGAAGTAGTCGGGCACCTGGTTCTGCGGCGTGATGGGGTAGCCGAAGAAGGCGCGACAGCCAGCGTCTATGGCCGCCTGAGCAAGGGCCTCGTTCCCTCGCATCAGGATTCTGGTGCCGCGTGGGACCGCCACCGCGGTGTCCGACTCCGCGCCAGCGTTGGCGCCCTCAGAGGACGACGAGATTGTCTCGGTGGATGGCCTCATCGAAGTCCCTATGGCCGAGGCGCTTGACTATGTCTTTCGACCTGCGCCCCTGGATTCTTCTCAAGTCCTGCGAACCGTAGTTGGTCAGACCCCGCGCGATCTCACGGCGCGAGCCGTTCTCCTCACTCACCACCGTCACCATATCGCCGGCCTCGAACTCGCCTTCGACGTTCACGATACCCACCGGTAGGAGGCTTTTGCCCTCCGCCACAAGGGCACGGGCCGCCCCTCTATCTACGACCAGCTGTCCCTTCGGCACGGCCGCATAGGCGATCCAGCGCTTGCGAGAACGCATCTTGGCGAGCTTCGGTATGAACACAGTACCGATCTCCTCGCCATGCATGATGCGTCGTATGACATCCGGCTCCCGTCCGTGGGCGACCACCATGATCACGCCAGCATTCATGGCGAGGCCGGCCGATTCCACCTTTGCCCGCATCCCACCGCGGCCAGCCAGGCCGGCGCTGTCGGCCGCCTTCCTCTCCATCTCCGGCGTGATCTCCTCCACCACCGGTATCAGCGCTGCATCCGGGTCGCGCTTCGGGTCCCCGTCGAAGTAGCCTGCGACGTCAGACAGAGACAGCAGCAAGTCGGCATCGAGCTTGGAGGCGACGACCGCGGCCAGCCTGTCGTTCTCTCCGATCTGCACCCCCGCCACCGACACTGAATCGTTCTCGTTGAGGACCGGAACCACGCGATACTCCCGCAGGAGTGTCGTGAGAGTGTTGCGCAGGTGGAGGTAGCGCTGGAAGTCTGAGAACTCGGCCTGCGTGAGAAGAACCTGGGCAATGCGCTGCCCAAAACGACCGAAGACCTCCCGATAGCGCCACATGAGCTCGATTTGACCCACGGCCGCCGCGGCCTGGCGAGCGGGAAGGTCCAGGCTTCGGTCACGGAGGTCGAGGTGATTGCGGCCGGCCCGGATTGCCCCGCTGGTGACCACAACGACTTCCTTGCCGGCACGGGTCAGTTCGGCGATCTGCTCGGCAAGGTGGGAGAGATGGGGCTCGTCGACGTCACCCTCTGCGGTCGTGACGACCCGAGAGCCCAGCTTGACGACGATGCGGGACGCCTGGGCGAGCTGAGAACGGGCTGCGACCACTGGCATGACCTCTGGCGAGATTCTAGCACTTCGGGAGGCCTCTGTCGAACACGGCCGGCGCAGGGCGAATGAGAAAACGGGCGATAATGTGGCATTAGAACTGTGGACACGCCTCTGCGTGCCCCTGGTCCGCGCTGCGTTCGGGTTTCCCGGACGCAGCGTCTTTTTGGCCCCTAGCAGAGGCCTCTGCGCCCGGTAGCGCCCCACCCGGTGAGGCTCAACGCCAACGAACTGCTGTCGAAGCCTGTTACAGCCATCGGTCGAACCAGTTGTAAGCGCGTTTGCGCATTTCCTCGGTGAACTCGTGCCCCCCAGCGGACACGAACAGATCGAGTGCCTCCGCCTTCCCCAAACGCCGATACAGCATGCTGGCCCGGGCGGCCACCTCCCTGGCGCCCGAGACCGGGAAGCCGTGGTCCTGCTCTCCGGCCAATGCGAGGAAGGGGCGCGGCGCGATCATGGAGACGACCTCGGATATGTCGCCCCATTTGAGCACCCCAGGCACGTAGAAGCCATAGTTGTGGTATCGCTCGGCCGCCAAGACGGCCGCGTATGTCGTCGTGCCGCAGCTCGCCGCGCCGGCGGCGATCCTCGGCTCCAAGGCCATGGAGAACCACGTCTCGGCCGCCCCGAGCGAGTGGCCGATCATGCCAATGCGGTTCGGGTCGACTTCCTTCCGAGAGGCCAGGTAGTCCACGGCTCTCATCACGTCCCAGATCATCTTCCCCTGCAGGGTGAGACCCTTGAGCAGCAATTCGTGGGCCGCGAATCGCTCGTACTCGGGCCCGGAGAGCCGCGGATGGGCCCGCTCCTCGAAGCCGATCGCGTCCGGCGCGAGAGTGACGTAGCCGCGGGCGCAGAGCTCGGCTGCGTAGGCCTGCTGTGGGTTGCCGGCCCAGCCCACCACCTCGCTCTTGCCGAGGTCGTACTGCCCGGCATGCTGGTGGTGGCACACGACGGCCGGCAACGGCGGCGTTCGGCGCCGTGGGATCAGCATAATGGCCGGCACCACCTCGCGGGGCTCGACTTCGTAAGTGATCCATTCGACGACGCGATCCGCCTCCTCCTTACGCCGTACCACGGTGGCGTTGAGCGAATCCCTGGTCGGAAATCCGCCCAGCAAGCGCGTCAGCTGCCGCTTCTTTGCTCGCAGCCAGTCCTCGTGCTGAGCAGCGGACGGCAGAGCCAGCAGAGCCAAGTCGGAGCTGCCCTTCACCCTCAGTCCTCCATCAGATCGATCTCATCGAGGGGCGCTGCCTTCATATTGAAGGCCTCAGCGACTGCGGGGTGGACCACGCGGCCGCGGGCGACATTCACCCCTCGTGCAAGGGCGGGATTCTCTGCCAGGGCAGCCGCGATTCCCTTGTCCGCAATCTGGAGCGCCCAAGACAGAGTCGCGTTCGTAAGCGCGTGGGTAGAACTCCTGGGTACGGCAGCCGGGATGTTCGGAACGCCGTAGTGGATGATTTCGTGGAGCACGTAGGTCGGTTCGGAGTAGCTCGTCGGACGAATGGTCGCGACGCAGCCCCCCTGATCCACGGCCACATCGACGATTGCCGCGCCGCTCTTCATCCGCCGCACCATCTTGCGCGTCAGGAGCTTCGGAGCCGGGGCGCCCGGCACCAGCACGGCCCCGATTAGCAGGTCGGCGTATGACGCGGCCCTCTCGACCGAATACGCGTTGGCGTAGACCGTGATGACATTGCCGCCCAACACATCGTCCAAGTACTTGAGGCGGTCGTGGTCCACATCGAGAATCGTCACATGCGCGCCCATGCCGAGGGCGACCTTGGCCGCGTTCGTGCCGACGACGCCGCACCCGAGTATGACCACCTCGGCCGGCGGGACGCCCGGAACGCCGCCGAGCAGCGTGCCTCGCCCGCCGCTCCCGGCCTCGAGCAGTCGGGCGCCAATCTGTATGGACATCTTCCCGGCGATCTCGCTCATGGGCACAAGCAGCGGCAGGGCCCCTTGATCGGTCTGCACGGTCTCGTAGCCCAGAGCGATCACCCCGCAATCCAGCAGCGCCTCCGTCAGCGTGTCGGAGGAAGCGAGGTGGAGATAGGTGAAGAGAACTTGCCCCGGCCGGAGCAGATCATACTCGGCCGGGAGTGGCTCCTTGACCTTCAGGATCATCTCGGCACGGGCGTACAAGTCCTCCGGGCTGCGGGTGATGCGCGCGCCGGCTTCCCGGAACTCCCGGTCGGAGATCCTGCTTCCCTCACCTGCGCCCGTCTCGACGAGGACCTGGTGCCCGTGCTCCCGAAAGGCTCGCACCCCGCCCGGATTGGTGGCCACCCGCGCCTCCCCATCCTTGATCTCTCTGGGCACTCCTACGAGCATGGCGAGCTCCCGTCGTGTTCCCGATCAGTGAATTCGGCGGCCGCCGAACTCATCCCTTGACGGCAGATGTGCGAGCTTCTGGCCAAGTCGGCCTTGCCTTCTGGCGCCCAGAGACCTATAATCTGCCGTCGGGCGGGTGAACCGCGACCCGCGATGACCTGATGTGTCAAAGGGTTGGCGGGCATCCAGGGGCGATTAGACCGCCATTCGCGGACGTGGCATATTCTGGTGGCCCAGACGCCGTCGGCGGCTGGAGCCCACTACATTGACGTTAGCTGCCGTCTGGCCACACGCATCTACTGTGCGCGGGAAGGGAGGTGAAGACTTCGGAGCGCGCGGTCGGGCCAAGCAGCAGACCAGGGAGTTACGACCGACGGGCGCGGAGGCGTTGCGCGGCGAGGCAACACGGTATCTCGACGCGAAGCCATCGCAGCCGCGGTCGTGCTACATCGTCACAGCAAATGAAGGAGGAAGACATGCGTAGAGTAGGGTTCCTACTCACCGCCCTACTGCTTCTCGCGGTCGGTGCCGGGCCTGCCCTTGCGCAGCAGCCGTTCTCGGATGTCCCGACCAGCCATTGGGCCTACAACGCCATCAATGACCTGGCCGAGCAAGGGCTCTTGGAGGGCTATCCGGACGGGACATTCCAGGGCAAGGGATCCCTGACCCGGTACGAGTTCGCGCAGGCGATCGCCCGCATACTGGACCGCATGGAGACTATGGGCGGCGTTCCGGGACCGCCTGGACCTCCGGGACCTCCAGGTCCTTCTGGCCCAGGCGCGGGCATGACTCCGGAGCAGCAGGCCGTGATCGACAGGCTGGCCAAGGAGTTCGGCCCGGAGCTCAGGGCTCTGCGCTCCGACCTCGACATCCTCTCCAGGCGAGTTGAGGATCTGGAGGCAGCGCCGCATCCAGCGATGCCGAAAGTGACCGTCAGCGGCAACACCAGCTGGCGGGTCGGTACCTACGGCACCGAACTGGCGAGCGTCATCACTGAGGAGGAGACTGCCTCGACGGGCTACCCGTGGGCTGGCGGTCTGATGCCCGACCTGAGCGGTGTCCCGACGGCCTACGGCGCGATGCCGTATGGCGGCATCAACGTAGCTGGACTCGGGAGCATCCCGATCAGCGATGCGCTGAAGGACGCCTACAAGGCCAATGACTTCATGACCATGAAGACGCGCGTCGACCTGGAGGCCACGCCGTGCGGGGCACTGGACCTCAAGGTGTCGCTCCTCACCGGCCCCGAATACAACCAGATCAACAGCCCTGCAGCCTATGAGGTGTTTGGCTCGCCCATCGCCAACTCCGGCAATGGCGTGATGGATACCGTCGCCGTTGACGAGGCCTGGGCGAAGTGGAAGACGAAGTGCATCGCCCCGGCCGAGGTCATCGTTGGCAAGCAGTACTTCGACAGGGGCCTAGGTCTGCTGGTGGACAACGACCAGGAGGCCATCAAGGCCTTCGGCGTCGAGTGGATGCTCGGGCGGACATGGTCCGTTGACGCCACCTGGGGCATGCTCGATCGCGAGCAGTTCTGGGCCCGCACCACCGGCCCGCTGGGTCTGCCTGGGTCTGTCCCGCCCGTGCCGCCGGCGCCGGTGACCAGCGGCCAGGACAACTACGCCATCTACTCGCTCGACTGGGACCCGATGGGGCCGAAGGAGGGCTGGCACCTAGGCGGCACCTTCCTCGACAGCGGCTGGCGTGAGGAACAGGGCTTCAGCGCTGACTTCCACAGCCCGGAGGGCATCTACCCCTACGTCTATGGCGAGTACGCCCAACTCACCCAGTGGCCGGCCGGCGAGGACTTCAACGACATCAACGTCGATGGTGTTCAGGACCCCGGCGAAGTGCCGCTGAGCGACTCGGACACGGCCCTGCTCGCGGGGATCAAGTGGCGCGTAGGGAGGCCCATCCTCACCTTCGAGTACGGTGAGGTTGATGCCGGCTACGCCATCGCCTTCTCGGGCGGTGGATGGAGCGCCCTGAGCCCGCTCGCGGGCGCCATGGGCATGTACGACGACCTCTTCAACCTGCCGCTTTCGGCGCTTCACCCGAACGCGGAGGTGGATCCTCACGACATCAACTGGATCGACCGGCCGCTGTTCCTCGATGCGACCAACATCGCTCGGGGCTGGCACGCCAACCTAACGTGGCCGATTAACGTGAGAGACGAGGTGAGCATCTCCTACATGGACGGTGATGGCTACACCGAGGAGTATCTGGCGTGGCTCGCCGCAGGCGGCTCGAACAGCGGAGCGGTTGAGCCGGACGAGTGGCGGGATGCCGACCCCGTTGTGGTCGTGAAGCTGTCCCGCCAGTTCAACCCGTGCCTGAGCGCCAACCTCCTCTACGGCCGTCGGGAGGTGGACAACATAATGTCGCCGCAGACGATCCCCGTCGCGGCCGGCCCAATCTACGCGGAGGCAGAGCCGATTCAGGTGATCCGCGCCGAGGTCTGTGTATCCTTCTAGCACACAGGGACCCTCGGAACGACCATTGCAGCCCCCCGGGCCCAACCGGGGGGCTGTTTTCTCTGCCCCGGGGGTTTCAGTTGACCGCACGGTGCGGTACAATGGCAGTGACGGACGGGGAGCACTTGCCCGCTGCCGCCTGTTCGGCAGTTGAAGGGAGGCACGCATCATGATGCGGACAAAGGCTCGCGCAGTCCGATGTGTCTTCGCAGCCGTACTTCTAGCGTCCGGCCTCGCCTTCTCATCTCCGGTGCTGGCTGCTGGGCGAGCAGTCGGACATCGCCATCGCTCTGAGGCGAGGGACGCCTCCGCCACCGATCGGAGTTCGCGTCCTCAGCCCACCGCGGCCGGGAAAGCCGAGAGCAACCGGTCAGCGCAGCCGGCAACACCGTCTCGTGCGGACCCACCGGCCGGCCGGACCGTCAGAGCTCAGCCGCTGTCGCATGGCCCTCAGGCGCGGATGCCAGTCGCCCCGCGACTTCGCGGCAGGCCGGTTGAGCAGCCACGGGATGCCAGTCCCGCTCGTCGAGTCTATCAGCCGCCGGAGCGCGGGACAACGCCGAGTCATCCCAGGGTGGACGCCGGGAGAGTTGGCCGCCCCGCGCCCTACACCAATGGCAGAGGAGCCTACCGACTGTACGGCCCGCCCGAGCAACAGACATCACCTCAGCCTCGCGGGCGCACCTATCGTCCTGCTCCGGTCACGGCTCCCGGAAACGAGCGACCCCCGCAATCGCACCGTCCGCCAGCCGCCAGGGAGCAACGTCGGATCCAGCCCTGGAGTGGCCGACCCGCCGACGGAGAACAGACGCAGGGCCGCCAGCGCTACCCCGACCGCGCGCGGCAGCAGGAGCGCACGCGGGAACGTTACAGGCCACCCGAAGACATGCCATCCGACGCCTTGGGGCGCGGCAATCGACTGCATCGCGTCCCGGAGGCCGATTTCCAAGGGCCCGAGGCCGACCGCCGTGTCAGGCTCGTACGTCCTGGAGACCGCACTAGAATGGAGACGCGACTGAGGGACCGGATCCGCGAGCAGAACCGTCTCCACCAGCGACCTGAGCGGGCACTGCCCTCTCACGACACAGTGGGGAATGCGATCTCGGCTGACGTGGCCCTGCTGGTTCGTGACAACATCAGCCGGGTCAGCATCGGCTACGGTCGCGTGCGGCGACACTTCGGCGCGCCCACACATCATTACCTCGTCGCCCCTCGCAGCCGTGCCGACTACTGGCATGGCTACTGGGACGGCTATGCCGATGGCTACCACGCGGGGCGTCACTACTGGCACGGCTCACGCTTCGTGGTGACGTTCTACTACGGCTACTACTGGTCTGACCCCTACTGGTGCGCTTTCTACTACCCGGGCTACTACCCAGCGATCTACCACTACTGGGGCTGGTCGCCGGGTTGGGTCTATCCAAGCCGAGCATACTACGTGCCGGTCGAGTACGTGTATGTGCCGACGACGGCCTACCGGTACTACCCGAGCACGTACCATGTGGACGAAGCCGCGGCACGCGCGGCAACGGACGATATTCGGAGGGCATGGTTCGAGAGCGAGATCTCGGCCCTGGCCTACCATCTCACCGACCGGGTGGATATCCGGGTGTACTTCGACGGCGAGTACGAGTACACCACCACGACCGAAGACTACTACGCGATGACGGTGGACGCCATGGCGACCACGCATACGGTCGCGCTCGATCTCGACCGGCCGATTTGGCTGTCCACCCATGAGTTCTTCGTGGCCGGCCGCCACGTGTTCTACGATCCCCTCGACAAGCGCCAGACGGTCTACGTTTCCTATCGACTCCGCAACCTCGGCGGCGAGTGGTACATCGTTGCCGTGGGCAGCTCCCTGGAGCCGATTCGGCACAAGTATCGGGACTTCAGGCGCTGAGCGGGATGGGCGGGCAGAGCCCGGTCATCCACGGCCACTAGATGGACGAGGCCCCGCACTGACGTGCGGGGCCTCGTTGCGGTCAGACTTGTCTTCCGAGATGCTACCCGAGCGCCTTGCCGTATCGGTCGAGCGAGGCGAACTCAGAGAGCGGTTGTCGAGGCCGCGGCTCAGGCGTGTCGGCCGGTACTCCGACAGGCGTGAGCGCCACGACCCTCATATCCTCGGGAACGCCCAGGAGCGACCTGACGCGCTCTTGGTCGAAGGCGCCGACCCAGCACGTTCCGTAGCCCAGGGCCGTCGCTGAGAGGATCATGTTCTGCATGGCGATGGCGACGTCGACGGCGTACCACTTCTCGTTGACGCTGGGCTTCCCCACTCCCGCCACTATCGTGTCGGCATCCGCCAGCCAGCTCTGGCCGGAGCAGGCCTCGGCGACCTGTCGCCTGAGGTCCTCGCCCCTCACTACGACGAAGTGCCAGGGCTGGCGATTGGCTGCGGATGGCGCCTGGCGTCCCGCCTCGATGATGGTGTGGAGGTCTTCGTCGCTCACCGGCTTCCGCTCGAACTTGCGGACGCTGCGCCGATTCATGATGGTCTCTATCGTGTCCATCCCCACAGGTGCGTCCCCCTTTCTATCACTCCACGTCTACTTTGCCTTCACGTCGCCCAGGACCTCCTGCAGCCTCTGCAGCGACAGAGCGCCTTCGCGCAGCATGCGCGGAACATCCTCGGCAAAGCTCACAACGGTCGACTCCTGCCCAGGAGTTGCCGGGCCGCCATCTACTACGAGGCCGACGAGCCCATCCAGATACTCCAGCGCCTGGGCCGCCGTCGTTGCAGCAGGTTGCTTGCTCCGGTTTGCGCTCGTGCTGGCAAGGGCGCCGCCGACCTCCGCGGCCACAAGCCTGGGGACCATGTGCGCCGGAAGGCGGAGCCCGACGGTGTCCCGCTTGGCTCGCACGGCGGCTGTGGCCTCGCTTCGAGCGCGGAGCACGACGGTGAGCGCCCCGGGCCAGAACTCCTGCATGGCGCGGGCAGCGACCTCCGGGATCTCCTCGACGTAGGCACTCACTTGGGCCATGTCGTGCAACAGCAGGGCGAGGGGAACATCGCGTCCGCGACCCTTGACGCGGTATATCCGCTTCACGGCCTCCGGCCTCCGAGGATCACAGACGAGCCCGTAGACCGTGTCGGTTGGCAGGACGACCAGGCCGCCCTGATCGAGGATGCCCGCCGCGGAGCGCAGCACCTCGGCGTCGGGCTCCTGCGGGTCCACCACGATCACATCCGTCCCTAGCCTCTTCACGCGTCATCACCCCCGGCGCCAGCCGATCACGACGCGGTCGATTCCGGAGTAGTCGGGCACGACCTCGATGCTGCGAAGACCGCCTCGCCCAAGCAGGTTCGCCACCTCGTCGGCCTGCCCTGCGCCGACCTCCAACGCTGCGAACCCGCCCGTGGCCACATGGTCGAACAGCTGAACGCTCAGGCGCCGGATGACACAGAGCCCGTCCGCGCCTCCGTCCAGGGCGCCCCGCGGCTCGAAGTCGCGGATCTCCGGCTGGAGTTGGTCGATGTCCCGGCTCCGCACATAGGGGAGATTCGCGACCACGAAGTCCAGAGCACCCGTCACCGCGGCCAACAGATCGCAGCGGACGCTGAGAACGCGGTCGGCCACGCGATGGCGTCGAGCGTTCTCTCGCGCGAGCATGAGCGCCTCGGAAGAGATGTCGGTCGCAACCACGCGCAGGCCGCACAGGTGTCGGGCGAGAACGCTGGCGAGAACACCGCAGCCGGTGCCCACATCTGCTCCGATCTTAGCGGCCGTCCTCGGTGCTCGTTCGATGGCGGCCTCCGCGAGAATCTCGGTCTCCGGCCTGGGAACGATGCTTGCCGGTGAGACGAGGAAAGGCAGCGAGTAGAACTCCGCGCGGCCGAGAAGGTAGGGCAGTGGCTCGCGGCGCGTCCGGCGGGACGCCAGGCCCATCGCGCGGGCATGTTCGTCAGGTGTGAGCGCAACCTCTGGGCGAGCGATCAGGTCCTCTGCGGTGACACCGCAGACGGCCTTTACGATGACTTCGGCCTCGGTCCGGGCCCCCTCTATGCCCGCACTCGCCAGGCTCTTGGCGATGTCCGAGATGAGCGCCGAGGCCGTGAGCCCGGGAGACACAGGGCGGGACATAGTGCGCTCAATGGCCGGCGCCGGCGGCCGAGGAACCTATCTGCTGCAGACGGTCCTGCTCGCCCAGCGCGTCCAGCACAGGTCCGAGATCGCCTTCCACGATGGCTGGCAGGTTGTGCCAGCTGCGGCCAATCCGGTGGTCTGTAACTCGGCTCTGAGGGAAGTTGTAGGTGCGTATCTTCTCGCTGCGGTCGCCGCTGCCGACCTGACTGCGTCTGTCGGCGGCGATCTCCGCCTCCTGCTCGGCCTTCGCCATCTCATAGAGACGGGCCCTCAGGAATCGAAAGGCCTTCTCTTTGTTCTGACGCTGCGACCTCTGGTCCTGGCAGACGACCACGAGGCCCGTCGGCTTGTGCGTGACGCGCACCGCCGTCTCGTTCTTCTGCATGTGCTGGCCGCCAGGTCCCGAGGATATGAACGACTTCACCTCCAGGTCGGCCGGGTCTATCTCGACCTCGACATCCTCCACTTCAGGCAGCACCGCAACCGTCGCCGCGGACGTGTGGATGCGGCCGGAAGACTCGGTAACGGGGACACGCTGGACCCTGTGAACGCCCCGCTCGAACTTCAGGCGGCCATAGACGCGCCGTCCCTTGACGGAGAACACCACCTCCTTGTAGCCCCCGACATCGGCGGGGTTCTGGCTCAGGAGCTCCACCTTCCAGCCTACCTGCTCGGCATGGCGCGTGTACATGCGCAGCAGATCGCCGGCGAAGAGCGCAGCCTCCTCTCCTCCGGTCCCGGCACGGATCTCCATGATGACGTCGCGGTCATCATCCGGATCGCGGGGAGCCAGCTCCTCGTCGAGAAAGGAGAGCAGCTCGACCTGCCTCTCTTCGAGCCGCTCGAGTTCTTGCTTCAGCTCAGCGTCGCTCTCCTCCGACAGCAGGGATCGGGCCTCAGCGATGTCGGCCTCAGCTCTCTCCAGCTCGCGGAAGCTCTCGACAGTTGGCTCGATGCGAGCGCGCTCCTTGCCGATGTCGCGCAGGCGCGCAGGATCGCTCACGACCTCCGGCAGGCCCAGCTGTCTGCCGAGCTCGTCGTATTCGTGCGCCATCTCCGCGAGTTTCCGGCGCATCTCCTCGTTCATGGCAGCCTCATGCGGGGGCCTTCGCCTCGTCGAGCTCCAGCGCCCCCTTCAGCGCGCGCACCGCCACCTCTACCTGGTCATCCGTCGGCGTCCGGGTCGTAATCCTCTGAAGCCACATGCCGGGCGCGACAACGACGGCCAGAAGGCGAGAGGCCTTATACGCGCCGGCAAGCTTGATCAGCTCATAGGAGATACCGGCCACCGGCGGCAGCAGCGCAAGCCGCCAGAGCATGCGAGACCAGAAGTCCGGCCACCCGACGACAGCATGCAGGATGATGCCGACAAAGAGCACCATGAAGATGAAGCTCGTGCCGCATCGCTGGTGCACCGTGCCATATCGCGAGGTCTCATCCGGCCCGTAGCGGCCTGTCTCTTCGAAGGCATTGATCACCTTGTGCTCCGCGCCGTGGTACTGATACACACGGCGCATGTCGGGCATGAGCGACGTCGCGTAGATGAATATCACGAAGAAGACGAAGCGGATCGCGCCCTCGGCCAGGTTCAACGCAACGGGACTCATATTCAGGCGCTCCAAGACTGCGCTCGGCGCGAGCACGAATCCGAAGATGACAATGGCAAGCGCAGCTGCTATCGAGAGAGCGTAGTGAAAGGGCGACGGCGGCTTGATCCCCTCGCCTTTCGCGGCAACGTCGGCGGACGCCATCAGCGATCTGTAGCCGATCACGAGCGCCTCGATGAGGGCAGGCGTGCCGCGGACTATCGGCAGACCCAGCAGGCGATGGCGCTTCGTCAGCGGCACCCACTTGTGGGCGTCGACTTGGACGCCGCCGTCGGCGAGGCGAAACGCAGTCGCATACCCTCGCCGGCCACGAATCATCACACCTTCGATGACAGCCTGGCCCCCGTAGGAGAAGTGGTCCTCGGCCATCGACCTCGCCGCCCCCTAGGTGGCTTTGGCGGCCTTCGCCTTGCGGGCCTCCTGCTGCTTGCGGAAACGCTCGTAGCGCTGCTGGAAGCGCTCCACCCGACGCTCTGTGTCGACCAGCTTCTGACGGCCGGTGAAGAAGGGGTGGCAGTTGGAGCAGATCTCCACCCGGATCTCGGGCTTCGTGGCCCGGGTCACAAAGTTGTTTCCACAAGCGCACGTCACGCGCGCCGACATATAGTCGGGGTGAATATCCCGCTTCATCTCTCAGCTCCTAGGAATCTTCCCCACCCACCCTAGACCTAGATCATACCCGCCACGTCTGCCGCTGTCAACGCTTCGCGCATCACCGCCCCAAGACCTCTTCCTCGGCCGAGGGATCACGCCCCCTGCTCAGAGGTCGTTCCACGCTCTTGCGTCGCCGGAGGGAGCAGAGACACCCCCCTGTAACGCTCG
>JALGXW010000073.1 GCA_029821875.1 Candidatus Hebobacterum abditum
CCGCAGCGCGGCGTTTGGCATCGGGACCGGCAGGCATGGTGAACCACGGAGTCACTTGGAGAGTGTAGCCGCGGCACCCGGCACGACTCGTACCCGATGAATCGCGAGCAAGGCAAAAAGTGACGTATCGCTTCCTCCCCCACACCGCGGACATCAAGGTCGCCTTCGAGGCCGAGACCGTGGATGAGCTACTCGTAGAAGCGACGGTGGTCATGCGTGGCCTCCTCGCCGGGGAGTCGCCGGTTCAGGGCCGGGAGGAGCGGGAGGTGGCGATCTCCGGCGTCGACGCAACCGAGACCTTTCTCGGGTTCCTGCGGGAGCTGCTGTACGAGTTCTCCACCGACGGCTTCCTGCCGGTCACCCTCGCCGTCGATTACGCCAGCGAGACCGAGATCCGTGGCCGCGTCGCCGGAGAGCGGTTCGATCCCACGCGGCACGAGACGCAGCCGGAGGTGAAGGCGGTGACCCGGCACCACCTCCAGGTGGAGCGGCGCGGTGACTCGTGGCATGCGGAGGTGGTGTTCGACGTGTGATGCGAAGACACTTCTCATCAGGCAGCCCCTACGAGCCGCGGATCGGCGTCTCCCGCGGCGTACGCGCCGGCAACGTCATCGCAATCGCTGGCACCGCGCCGATCGCGCCGGATGGTGGAAGTGCCGCTCCCGGCGACGCGGCGGGGCAGGCGCGCCGCTGTCTGGAGATCATCAACGAGGCGCTCGAGGGTCTGGGCGCATCGCTGTCTCACGTCATCCGCACCCGGATTCTCCTGACCCGCATGGAGGACTGGGGGACGGTGGCCGACGTGCACCGCGAGTTCTTCGGAGACGCACGGCCGGTCACGACGGTGGTGCAGGTGTCGGCGTTCGCCGATCCGGCGTGGCTGGTGGAGATCGAGGCGGACGCGGTCGTGGAGTAGACCGTCTAGTTCTCGCCCGCCACCAACTCCTGAAACCGCGGGTGGTCACGCAGGGGCGCCCAGGTCGGATCGAATCTCAGCATCGCAACCGCAGTCAGCGAGGGAACGGCCAACAACACAGCGAGCTGGTCGATGGCGGCGTCGTACTCGCCCACCATCGTGTGGATGCGCGCCAGATCTTCAGCCCTGATGGCGCCCATGTAGGCTTCCTTACTCACTGGCAGCAGCTCAACCGCTGCCTCTCCTTCGCGCATTGCATCTTCCTTGCGACCGAGACCGGCATAGGCGATGCCCAGAGCACTCCGGTACCGCGGATCGTCGGGACGCTGCTCCACCCTGGCCTCGAGAAAGGCACGCGCCGAATCATAGTAGGCCTGCTCGAGCTGCCAGTTTCCCATGAGCCCATAAACCCGGCCATGTAATTGGGCCTTTGCCACGAAGTCCGACTGGATGTCAAGCAGAACTTCCGAGGGGACCGATGCTAGCCGGTTCAACGCTTCTTCATAATCTCCATCCCATGTCTCGAGCAGTATCCACGAGTATACGATGCCGAGGTCTCCTCCAAGGCCTGCCTGCTCAGCCTCGGCCAGTACAAGCGCTGCCCTTTCCGTGCTGCCTTCCAGGCGGAGATGCAGCCACTTTGCCTTCGTTACATAGGGTTGCGCCCAATCCGGCGCCAGGGAAATAGCACGGTCTAGGTACTTCTCCCCCTCCGTAGGGTTGCGGAAGAGGAGGTATGTTTCCGCTACCTCGTTGACCCTAACCGCAGAACGTGGGTCAAGCTCCGCAGCCTTCTTGAAGTTGGCCAGCGCCCCTTCGAAGTCTCCCTGCCTCCGCTGTACCGCCGCAATGCCGAAGAGGAGCTCACTGCTGTTAGGCTGGCTCTGCTGGACAATCGCGAACTCCGCCAGGGCAGACTCATAGTCGAGTTGGCTCTGGTAGTAGTACCATCCCAATGCCCAATGCGCCTCCGGTAGGTCGGGAGCGAGCCGCAAGGCCTGGTCCACCGCTTCCTTCGCGGCTACTACACGCTCTTCAGTTCGGTCGTAGACCAACCACCACATTCTCATGTGGGCCCTGCAGAGTCGGGCATATGCCAATGCGAAATCCGGGTCCAAGCTGGCCGCAGTCTCGAACATCAGGACGGAGGCCCGAGTGGCCTGCTCATCGTGGCGACGCTGGAAGTAATCGAGGCCGCGGAGGTAGTACTCATACGCCTCTAGGTTGTCTGTCGGCCTTGCGGCCAGCCTGTCGCGCTCGGGCTCCAGCAGTGTGACGTCCAACGCCCGAGCTACCTCCTCGGCAATCTCTGCCTGTACGCCGAAGACCTCGCCCGCCACCAAGGAAGCCGTGTAACGGTCGGTCCACAGATGGGCCTCGTCGGCCACCCGTATGAGCTGCGGTGTCACCCGAACCTGGCCGGCTCCATCCGGTGGCCGATCCGTACGTATGGTACCCTCCAGCACATAGTCAACGCTCAGCTCGCTGCCTATCTCCCGCAGCGCCTTGTCCGAGCCCTTGTACTGCACCGCGCTCTGCCGCGAGATCACGCGTAACCCACTGATCTCCGCGATCCGGCTGGTGAGCTCCTCGGTGATGCCGTCTGCGAAGTACTCGTCCTCCGTGCCACCGAGATTCTCGAACGGCAGCACCGCCAGCCTGGGGGGCTCGGTGGCTCCGGCACCCGCGGGCCCGATGACGCGGGAGATGACCCCGTAGGAAGCAATCACTGCGAGTGCAAGGATGGCCACGTAGGTGATCGTCCTGCGCTGTGTCATCGGCCTGGACGCGGCGGCCGGCACGGCAACGGCACCCGAGGTCGGTTCCGTGACCAGCGCCTCGGAAAGCTGCTGCACAGTGGCGATCCGATCGGCAGGTACCTTCGCCAACGCCCTGGTGATCGCTTCCTCTACCGCGGGCGGTACCGTCTCCCGCACATGCCGCAGTGATGGGACGGCCTCCAGCGACTTCCGCGCCAGGATGGCTTGCGGCGTGGCACCCGTGAATGGCGGCTCGCCCGCCAGCATCTCGTACAGCACGCAGCCGATGCCGTAGACGTCCGTGCGGGCATCCAGGTCCTTGGTCCCGCCGGCTTGCTCGGGGCTCATGTACGCTGGGGTCCCCACTGCCAGTCCGGTCTCGGTGAGCCCTTCCCCACCGGCCTCGCTCACGGCACGAGCGATGCCGAAGTCGCTCACTACCGCATGCCCCGCCTCGAACAGGATGTTCTCCGGCTTGATGTCGCGGTGAATGACCCCCAGATCGTGGGCATAGCTCACGGCATCGGCGATCTCCCGGGTGATCCGCAGGGCGTCCTCGACTGACAGCTGCTTGTCGCGATCGAGTCGCTCGCGCAGGGATTCGCCCTCCACGTACGGCATCGTGTAGTACAGGAGGCCGGCCGCCTCGCCGGAATCGATCAGGGTGAGGATGTTGGGATGGGTGAGCCGCGCTGAGATCTCGATCTCGCGGAGGAAGCGATCGGCTCCAAGCGACGCTGCGAGCTCGGGGCGGAGCACCTTCACCGCGACCTTCCGGTGGTGCTTGCGGTCCTCGGCCAGATACACGATCGCCATTCCACCGCTACCCAATTCCCGCTCGATGGTGTAGCGCCCGGCAAGGGCGGATTGGAGGCGATCCGACAGGTCCGTCACGGGGAGGACTCCGGTGCTCCGTGGGATCTAAGCTATGGTTCTACGTTGGAGGGGGCCAGCTAGCGGCGCGGCAAGTCACCGACAGGGCCCTGCGCCCCAGGGAGCCTCTGCCCGCCCATCCACTCCACCCGTATCTTTCCCATATGGTCGCACCACAGATCAACGTGGAGCGGATCGATCAGTTCCGCTGGCGGGTGCGCAAGTCAGGCAGGATGCGCACCGAGGGGCTGATCTTCGCCGATGCGGAGCTGATGCACGACCTCGAGGGCGATCAGTGCTTGCAGCAG
>JALGXW010000074.1 GCA_029821875.1 Candidatus Hebobacterum abditum
GGCGATCGCGATCATCTTCGGCCTGCTCTTCGCCACCACCCTGACACTCGGTCTGGTCCCGGTGCTGTACTCGGTGCTGTTCCGCGTCAGGTTTGACGACTTCGCCTACTGATGCGAGGGGTCCTTGTCGGGGGCCCCTGAGACCGCCGGTCCTTGTCAGGCAACGGTGAGACCACCGTGACCGCACGGAGACACTGGCGTTCTGGACCCATAACGGGTGTTTCGACTCCACAAACAGCTGTGTGGTGCGCAGCGCGGGCGTCTGAATCGGGTGCTCTCCGGCACAGCCGCCTGGGCGTTCTGACGTCTCTCAGCGGTGTCCCATCGCCATCTAGCATGTGCAACCTGACCGCTTGGCCAAGGCTCTACCGGGCGCTATCGAACGACGGTCCTTCCCGGACACCCGGGTGACGGCTTTCCGGATGGCGGCGTGATGTCAGGTCGGCTCCACCCGCCCCTGACAAGGGCACATGGACACAGCCCTCCACGTGAGCCGAGGTAGAACAGGTGTAGGTCCAGAAGTGCGATTCGCAAAGGGCACGCTCAGTCTCCGTGGGCTGCACCTATAGCAGCGCGAGCGTGCAGCTGAAGCGACAAAGGAGGCGCAACTCGTATGCCCCAGCTACTTGAAAAGGTCTGGCGTTACTCCCCGTTCACCGCCCAGGGCACACCAGTCGAGGTCAGCCAACTCGTGGTCGCGTTCCTGATGCTGGTCGTCGGCCTCTTGTTCAGCCGTTTCCTGGCGCGACGTATGCGCAGCTACCTGATAGACGCCAAGTCGGTCGACCGAAACTCGGCAGCGATCCTGGCGCGTGTGTTGTTCTATCTACTGCTCATCATCGTGGTCTTCTCCGCCCTCCAGATGGTGCGCATCCCGATCACCATGTTCGCGTTCCTCGGAGGCGCGGTGGCGATCGGCGCTGGGTTCGGTGCTCAGAACATATTCAACAACTTCATCAGCGGTCTCATCCTGCTGATCGAACGCCCAGTTCGCATCGGTGACTTAATCGAAGTGGATTCGGACTTCGGTCACGTCACCGAGATCGCCAGTCGCTGTACGCGGATCCGACGCGTCGACGGAGTGGAGATGCTGGTCCCCAACAGCACGCTGCTGGAGAACAACCTCGTGAACCGGACGCTCTCCGACAACCGTGTGCGCACCTCAGTGAGCGTAGGGGTCGCCTACGGGTCGCCTACGAAGCGCGTCGCCGCGATCATCCAGGGAGTGGCTGACGGGCATCCCGAGATCCTGCAAGACCCCAAGCCAGTAGTGATCTTCCAGGACTTCGGCGACAATGCGCTTGTCTTCGAGGTGTACTTCTGGGTTGAGATGGCCCAGATGATGGAGCTACGACGCGTCCGCAGCGATGTCCGATTCAGCATCGACGAGCTGTTTCGGAAGGCGGATGTCATGATCGCCTTCCCTCAGCGGGACGTGCATCTGGACGCCGCTCAGCCTGTAGAGGTCAGGTTGGTCGGGGTCACGGACAGCAGGTGAGCCCCCCTGCGCATGTCAACCGGCTGTGAGACCTGTACCCCTATGCTCACTAGAAACTCTATCCGGGCACTCCTCGGTCTTCTGAGCCGACCCAGAAGGAGCGATATCAGCCCACTGAGGCCGGTTTCGCGGGCGCCCGACAAGCGCCCCGTGGCTCAGGTCTTCAGCGAGACGTCATGCATCGGCAGCATTCCATCAGACCGCGCTTGGAATCCCACTACGCGATCGGTGACCCCACAGATCTCCTCCAGCGCGAAATGGAAACATGTGGGCGCCTCCCTGTGAAGTATCTGCTGCACCTCGCGGTACTTCGCGGCGCGATCATCTGCATCCATCGTGCGCTCTGCCTCAGTCAGCAGCCGATCAGCTTGCTCGTCTTCGAATCCGAAGTAGTTGCCGTAGCCGTCGGACCGGAAGAGGACCGGCAAGATTCCCAGCGGTTCAAGGCTGGAGTTCCCCCACGACGTGAGGAACAGGTCTCGGCTCCTGTTGCGCAACTGCTGGAGCAGATTGTCCCTCTTCCACACCCTCACTTCGGCGCGCACGCCGGCCGCTCTCATCTGCCCCGCCAGCGCCTCCGCGATACGCTTGTCGCTGGCCTCGCAGTCGAAGACGACGTCGAGCCCGTCGGGATAGCCGGCCTCCCGCAGCAGCTTCTTCGCCTTCGCCAGGTCCTGCTTCAGCTCCGGCAACGAGTGGTCATATCCAAGCGCCATTGGCACCAACATCCCCGGCAGCGCCCGCGCGCGACCCAGGAGGAAGTTCTCTATGATCGGCCTCGGATCGATGACGTACCGCATGGCCTCTCGCAGGCGACGGTCGGCGAAGGGCCGGCGCGAGCAGTTGAGGCCCACGAAGTGCGTCTTCGTTCCCTGAGCGACCGATACGCTCACACCGTCCAGCAGCTCCACGCGCGCCGCCTGATCGGGCGGCAGGTTGACCGCCACCTCCACCTCACGCGCCTCGAGTGAGATGATTCGCGTTGTCACCTCCTCCAGCGGACGGAAGATCACGCCTGCGAGCTGCGCCTTCCCCACCGGAGGCACAGCGGGCGACCCGCCGTAGTAGCCATCGAAGCGCTCCAGCACTATCCGCTCGCCAGCCTGCCACTCGATCACCCTGAACGGGCCTGCTCCCACAGGTCTCTTCGCGAATTCCTCCGGGCCCAACTCCTCGAAGTCAGTCTTGGAGCATATCTCGTGGAAGACGAGCATCTTGTCGAGGACCGGATAGGGCACTTCGGTGATGATGGCGACGGTGTGGTCGTCGATCACCTCTGCGCCGGCGACGGGGCCAATCAGGCTCTGCCTGGGTGACTTCGGAAGCCCGGGAATCTGGCCGATAACGCGATCGACAGTGAACTTCACGTCATGGGCGGTGAAGCGTCTTCCTGAATGGAACTGGACTCCCTCGCGCAGCTCGAACACCCATCGTGTCTCATCTTCGACATGCCAGGATGCAGCCAACTGGGGGACGTAGCGCATATCTGCGTCTCGCCCCACGAGGCCATCGCAGATATTGCGGATGACCGACTCGATCGTGCGAGAACGATACATGGCCGGGTCCAGAGTCTCGACGTCGCCGTCCAGCGCCACGCGCAGAGACCCCTTCATCACATCCGGCGACAGGTCCCCATGGCGGCGGTCGTCTGGGCCGCAGCCGGCAAGCAGGCCGGCAAGAGCCGGAGGCGCAAGGCCTGCCATGGCAGCCAGTCGGATGCCTTCGGCTAACAGCTCGCGCCGCGTGAGTCGCTTGGAGGCCGGTGCTGCCTTCGCGTGCGGTTCTCGCTTCGAGGCTCGGCGCTTCGCTGTATCATCCATGGCTGCGGACCAGTTCGTTGCGGGAGTCCTCTGTGCCTGTCAGCCGGCCGTGAAGCCGGTCTGAGATCCTTGTGCGAGTAGCACGGCAGGCGCGATCGGCGGGACGCCAATTGGCAGCACGAGCAGAACCTAGCCTGGGGACACTAAGGCTGGCCCCGCCGGTCGTTGTCAGGCGACGCTGAGACCGCTACAAAGTGCGTTCCCCTTGGGCCCGTAACGGGTGTTTCGGCGCCACAAACAACCGTGTGGTGCCTGGGGTCTGACTTCCCTCGGCGGCGTCTCATCACCACTTGACATAGACATCTGGGCCCATAGCTCGCGTTTCGAC
>JALGXW010000046.1 GCA_029821875.1 Candidatus Hebobacterum abditum
CTCGCCGAGCAGGCGAAGGCCGAGGTGGAGGCCGTGCTCCGAGACCGACACGGCATCGGCCCGGCGAGCGAGAGCGACTTCCACATCAGGGCGGCGGCCGATTTCATCGCCGGCGCGCAGGAGGCGAGCCGGATCATGACGCTGCTGTTCGGCTCCATCGCGGCCGTGTCGCTGCTCGTCGGGGGAATCGGCATCATGAACATCATGCTCGTCTCCGTCACCGAGCGCACCCGCGAGATCGGCCTGCGAAAGGCCATCGGCGCCACCCCGCGAGACATCCTGCTTCAGTTCCTCATCGAGGCGATGACCTTGAGCCTGTCCGGGGGGATCGTGGGCGTCGCCGTCGGAATCGGCCTCGCCTACGGCCTGCGTGCCGTCGGCCTCAACACCGCGGTCTCCCTTCCCTGGGTGATCGTCTCGTTCTCCTTCGCCGGCTTCGTCGGCGTGTTCTTTGGGCTGCTGCCTTCCCGCAAGGCGGCCATGCTCGATCCCATCGAGGCGCTTCGCTATGAGTGAGAGAGTGATGACACGAACCCACACTTGCGTCGCCTTCGCGCTGGCCCTGCTCGTCGCCATCTGGACAGCGGCCCTCGCCGAGGAGGTCGCGGGGCCGCTCACGCTGCAGCAGTGTGTGCTCATCGCGCTGGAACGGAACCCGCGATTGGCCGGCTCGGAGCAGAACGTAGTCGGCGCCGGCGCGGGGCTCACTCGTGCCCGCAGCCCCTACTATCCTCAGCTCACGCTGGGGCTGCTTGAGGCCGTCGCCAACGACCCGGCCGACGGTACGGAGAGGACGGAGGATGCCTCCCTGGTTCTTCGCCAGACCATATGGGAGAGCGGCCTGAGGGAGAGCGTGCAGGAGAGCGCGGCGCGGCTCGAATCCGTCGAGTTCGGCTACGCGGCCGATGTGCAGTCATTGGTGGAGCAGGTGGCGGTGGACTACTACGGGGTGCTGGCCGCGGACCGGCTCGTGGGGGTGGCGGAGGCCGGCCTGGAATCCTCCAGTCGGCATCTCGAAGAGGTGCAGGCCCGCATCGAAGTGGGCGTCTCGGCCGAAGTGGACAGGTTCACTGCCGAAGACGACCTCGCCCGGGTCGAGCTGTCGCTCATCGATGCCCGCAGCCTGGTGAAGGTGGCGCGTGCGCGCCTCAAGACGACGATGGGAATGTCACAGGAGACCGTGCTCGACCTGGCGGAGCCGCCGGCCCTCGCCGCGGAGACGCCTCCCACACTCAGCCGGGCGCTGGCGACGGCCAGAGAGAACCGTCCCGACATCCTGGGCGCCCGGGCCTCCGTAGAGGCCAGCCGCAGCGCCCTGAGGCAGGCGGAGATCCGCCGCGGCCCCCTCGCCGACGTCAGCGGCCGGTACGACTGGGGATACACTGACTGGACGCGCCGCGACCCCTCCTGGGACGTCGCCCTCACTCTGTCGTGGCCCCTGTTCGACGGCTACGCGACGCGGTCGGACGTCACCTCTGCGCGGGCTTCCTTTGCGCGGTCGGAACTCCAGCTTCAGGCTCTGCTCGACGACGTCGGCCTCGAGATCGAGAGCGCGCTGACGGAGGTCGAGCGGGCCGGACAGCGCGTCGTCGCCACCGCCAAGTCGGTGGCCGCCGCCGAGGCGCGCCTGAGGGCGGCCGAGGGCAAGTACCAGCAGGGCGTCGGCATCCTGCTCGAGGTCACCGACGCACGGTCCGACCTGACCAGCGCCCAGGCCAACCAGGTGCAGGCCGCCTACGACTACCGGACCGCGTTGGTGGGGCTGCAGCGGGTCCTCGGGACGCTCGCACCGCCGGAAGGCGAGGCAGTCCGATGATCGAGACCACCGACCTGCGCAAGGAGTACCAGATGGGACAGGTCACCGTGGAGGCGCTGCGCGGGGTCTCGGTGCGCATAGACGAGGGCGAGTTCGTGGCCATCATGGGGCCGTCGGGTTCGGGCAAGTCCACCTTCATGCATCTCGTCGGGTGCCTCGACCGGCCGACCTCAGGCACGTGCCGGCTGGATGGCGTCGATACCTCCACCCTCGACGAGTACGAGCTGGCCAAGATACGCAACCGTCGGATTGGATTCGTCTTCCAGACCTACAACCTGCTGCCGAGGGCGACGGCGCTCCGCAACGTGCAGCTCCCCCTCCTCTATGCACGTGCGCCCGAGCGCGAGAAGCAGGCCCGAGCCGCCCTCGACGCGGTCGGCCTGGGCGACCGCGTGGACCACCGGCCGGGAGAGCTCTCCGGGGGAGAGCAGCAGCGGGTGGCCATCGCCAGGGCGCTGGTCAACGACCCGGCCGTCATCCTCGGCGACGAGCCGACAGGCAACCTCGCCACCCAGCAGGGCGACGAGATCATGAACCTCCTCCGCCAGCTCAACGAGGATGGGAAGACCGTCATCGTGGTGACCCACGACCCCCAGGTCGCCCAGCACGCCCGGCGAATCGTCCGCTTCCGCGACGGGTTGGTCGAGGGCGAGGAGCTCGCCGCCCCGGCCGCCTAGCCTGATCGGGGAAGGGCGGCCCCTGCAGGGGCGCCCGGCACCCATCTGCAGGTGCGATCCGGGCGATTCCGAAGAACGTCTCACCTGCCGTCCGCGTCTAATCAGTGGTACCGTTGAGGCCCATGCTGAGCAGTCCTGGAGCCGAGGCGCGAGGCTCGGCGGGGAGGTATGCTCCCGTGACTCGGCATTGCTTCATCTCAGTGCTCTGCCTCCTGCTCTGGTCCGGCATCGCTTGCGGGGCCGAGCAGGGCATGGTGGAGGTGTGGCGCAGCCCCTTCGGCAACCCGCGCTCGGTCTCGGTGGACACCGGGAGCGACACCTGCTGGGCGGCCACTGGCTGCAGCGTCATGCATGTGGACTCCGACGGCAGCGTTCTCAGTCAGACAGACGGCTTCTGGAATCCCCGCGCTGTCTCCGCCAACCCGGCCGATGGTTCCTGTTGGGTGGCCGACAGCGAGAACGGACGGATCGTCCGCCTCGACTCCAGCGGCGCGCCGCGGCTCTGGGTGAGTGGATATGGGAGGCCGACGTGCATGTCCGCAGACTCGGCCGACGGGTCTGTCTGGGTCGGCGGCCTCGATCACGCGCTGGTGCATCTCGCCGCCGATGGCACTCCGATATGGGCCAGTTGGGACTTCGGGATGATCACGGCTGTGTCCGTGAATCCCGACGACGGCTCCTGCTGGGTCGGATACACCACTGGGGCAGACGAGTGGCATGTGTCCCATCTGGCCGCTGACGGGACCCACCTCTGGCAGGGCCTGCTCCCCGACGACGTCGTCTCTCTATCCGCGAACGCGGCCGACGGCTCCTCTTGGATAGGTTGCTCGAACCAGGCCGTGCACGTGGACGCGACTGGCGTGACTCTGTCGCGCACCTACGTCCTCGACGGCGCCGTCACATCCGTGTCCGCGGATCCTTCCGATGGTTCCTGCTGGGTCGGGAAGGATGCAGGGGATGCGACGCTCCTGCACTTGGCCGAGAATGGGGACCAGCTGTGGGCCGGCGCGGGGCTGGCCGAGGTCACCAATGTCTCGGTGAGCCCGACGGACGGGTCCTGCTGGCTGGGGTCGGCCAGGCCCGACGAACTCCTGCGTGTCGCCGCCGACGGAGCCGAGCTGTGGCGGACGGGCGGCTTCAGCCGCCCCGCTTCGCTCTCCGTCGACCCGACCGACAACTCATGTTGGGTCGCCGACACCGACAATGCCGACGTGGCCCACCTGGCCGCCGACGGAGCCGAGCTGTGGCGGGGCGGGTCGCTGAGCCAGCCGGCGTCGGTGTCCGTGTATCCCGCGGATGGCTCCTGCTGGGTGGGTGACCCGGGGGCCGGCGCGATCGTCCACCTCGGCCAGGACGGCGGCGAGCTCTGGCGCGGCAGCTTCGACGCGCCCCACTGCGTCGCGGTCAACCGCGCGGATGGCTCCTGCTGGGCCGCGCTCTACAACGCGCCGGCGAGCGAAGCCGTCCACCTGGCGCCGGATGGGAGCGAGCTCTGGCGGGGCCAGATCATGGTTGGCTCGACCAGCCCTTCTTCTCTCTCTGTGAACCCGACCGATGGCTCCTGTTGGGTGGCCGACCGCGACTATGACAGCCCGGGTACGCCCAACGATGTGATCCACCTCACTTCAGACGGCGCCGAACTCTGGCGCGGAGAGCACTTCGCCTATCCGGACGGCCTGTCGGTCGACCCGAACGACGGCTCCTGCTGGGTAGCGGATGGCGAGCTGATCCATCTCGACGCGGATGGCGTGGAGCTGTGGCGCGGGCTGGGCTGGCTCGTTCCCGGGGCTGTCGGAGTCTCGGCGGCACGCGTGGACGAGAGAGACGGCTCGTGCTTCGCGATGGTGGTCTTCACCCGTGACTATCCCGACCTCACCTTGGGATTCTTCGGCACTCTGGTGCGCTTCGGCCCCGACGGCAGCGCGCTCGGCGCCGGCGGCCGCTTCGGAGGCAGAGTGCTCGCCCCGTGGCCGATCTCTCTGGGCGCCGCCGATGACTCCCTGTGGGTGGCCGATGCCGAGAACAGCCAGGTCATCCGCCTAGAGATCAGGCACGATCTGTTCCCAGACCTGACCTGGGATAGCTGGGCCTACGGGCCCGCCAAGGCCTGCATCGAGGCGGGCATCGTCGCCGGCTACGCCGACGGCTTCTACCGCCCCGCGGATGCAGTCACCCGAGACCAGATGGCGGTGTACATCTCACGCGCTCTGGCGGGTGGCGATGACAACGTCCCCGAGTTCACGGGCGGGCCGACCTTCCCGGATGTCGGGGCGGGGCACTGGGCGCTCGACTACGTGGAGTACGCCGCCGATCGGTCGGTCGTCGCCGGCTACCAGGACGGCAGCTACCATCCAGAGTATCAGGTGGACCGCGGGCAGATGGCGGTCTACATCGCTCGCTCCATCTGTGATCCCACCGGCGAGGACGGCCTGGCCGACTACACGCCGCCCAGCATCCCCGACTTCCCCGATGTTCAGGCTGGGTTCTGGGCCTACAAGCATATCGAGTACTGCTACCAGCATGCGGTCGTCGGCGGGTATGGGGACGGGCTCTACCATCCCGCGAATGTCGTCACCCGCGATCAGATGGTGGTGTATGTGGCGAGGGCGTTTGGGCTTCTGACTTAGCAGCGTGCGGGCCGGAATACAGCCTCGCTGCCGCGCTTGTCAGCGAAGGCAAGCCTAGTCTACACTTAGAGGCGCAACGTTCTCGTCATGGGGGATATGCGATGGACGACCGCAGGCTCCGCTTCGTCGAGGTGCAGCACTTCCGCCAGTGGTGGTGGTGGCTATTCTGGGGTGGCTGGACCGTGGTCGTGATCGGCCTCTTGGCCCGCAGTCTCCACGTCCAGCTCATACAGGGAGAGCCGGTGGGAAGGCGGCCCATGTCCGACACCGCGCTGATCGTCACCGCGGTCTTTCTGTCTTCCCTCTTCTTGGGGTGGAGCGCGTTCGTCTGGTGGGCGCACCTGCAGACGGAGGTGCGGGAGGACGGCCTCTACGTGCGCTTCTTCCCCCGCGGTCGCTTCCGCCGCCTGCCGCTCGCGGAGGTGAGCAAGGTCGAGGTCGTGACCTACAGCGCCATCCTGCAGTACGGTGGGTGGGGCGGTCGCTATAGCTGGGGGTCGCCCGGGGGAACAAGGGGCAAGGCCTACACCGTGAGCGGCAACCGCGGGGTCAGGCTCACCTACACTACCAACCGCCACCTGCTCATCGGATCGCAGCGGCCCGACGAGCTTGCGGCCGCCATCGAGGCCCTGCGCGAGTCGGGAGCGGGGAGGTGAGGGCCGCGCCATGAAGAGGCGACTGGCATGGGGTGCGCTTGCCTTGCTCGTACTCTCGGGCGCGGTTGTGGCCGTTGTCGGCTGGCAACGGGCCGCTGTCCGAGACGCTGTCTACGAGGCGGTTGTCCTGCACGTCGCTCACAACCACTACCCAGACGCGGTAGGGAAGGGAACCTTCTTCGTGGAGGTGGAAGGGCAAGACCCCAGCGACAGGCTCCTGCAGCGTCTGAACAGCAGCGAGTTGACGGTCAAGCCCTGGTCGGAAGGGGTCAGAACGCAGAGCAAGGGGGTGTGGATCCCAGTGTGGGGATTCAAGCGGACAGGGCCGGATTCGGCAGAGGTCGACTGGAGTTACCGCTTCGGGCCGATGGATGCGGCGGGGTTCACGTGTACCGTCGTTCGCGAGGATGGGGAATGGGTCGTACGAGAAGAGCAGATGGGTTGGATATCGTGAGCGGCCGGGAGAGGAGGCAAGAGGGACCTCGGCTCGCCCCCGAAACCACTCTCTTAGGGCGGGAGTGTGGCACATCCGAATGCCCGCCGGCTCCCCTCCTACATGGCCGCGCTCTCGGCGGCCGTTGCCTCGCCGCCCGATACTGCGGGGGATCCCCGTTGCGTAGTGCCTTGCCTCCTGCCCACGCATTCGCTAAGCTAGCGCATTAGCGACGAAAGGCAGGAGGTCGACCATGAAGGTGGTGCTGTTGGCGGTTGTGTTGCTGCTGGTGGTGGCGGGCGCGGTGTGGGCGCTGTCGATGGAGTCAGGGGGGACCTTTGGGGTAGTGCAGGGCACCAGCGAGGAGGGGCGGTTCCAGTTCCTGGCCCTGCCCAACCACAGCCAGGGGGGCGTTCCGGCCAGGTGGGATCGCTACTTGGTGGACACCGCCACCGGCGATGTGTGGGTGTGGCCCGACGGCAGAGATCGGGAGCTCGTGCACGTCGATCGCGTGGATCCCACGACCAGCGAATGAGGCCTGCGGCCAGGCGCTGACGCGGCTGTCCCCGCGCTCCGTCCCTAGCTGCCAGGCGAGGCGGCCATCTCCCTGACGTCGGCCAGCAGCGATCGCAGCCTTTCCCGCTGCTCGCGCAGCACCTCCGCGGTGGCAGGCGTTCCCGGGAAGAGCAGCGCACCGATCCGCTCGGAAAGCTCGCGCGGCTTCCGCGGCAGATGGGCCAGGGCCGCGTCGAGCTGCTTGTCGCCGGGGAAGTAGACCTCGTTCAGGGCGAAGAGCACCTGCACGAGATTGTGGACGACCTGCTGGACGATGCCCGTGGCGTAGATCACGTCCTGCCGTTCGATGGCGCTGAGGTAGTGGAAGTTGTCGGGCCAGAAGTGGGCGGCGTTGAGGTGATGGTGCACTATCGCCTGGCGGAGCTTGGGCGGGTAGGTTGCGACCTCTGACTTCCATCGCGCGATGATGTCGAAGGGGTCGTCGAGCGGGAGCATCACCGATAGGTCCGAGAGGCAGCAGTGGTTGTAGAAGCCGGTCGTGGTCCAGGTCACGAACTCGCGCTTCACCACCCCTTGCTGGCACTCGGCGATGCTGCGATCGATGTGCCCGATATCTCTCAGCCAGCACTCGACATTGTGCTCGCGAAAGCGGAAGTCGGTCCCCGCGTTCGTGAGCGGTGCATCTTCCCCCCAAGAGCGAATGCCCTCTATCTCTGAGGAGAAGGCGGAGGCGATCCGCGTCCTCTCGTCGTTGGGCAGCACATCGTGCGCGAAGAGATAGAGATCGACGTCGGCCTCATCATCGGCCGTCCCCTTCGCGTACGAGCCGCCCAGCGCGATCGCGTACTCCCCCCGGGCGAACTGCCGCACCAGGGGGAGCAGGTCAGATACAACCTGCCGGATGGCTTCGGGAGTCTTCATGGATTCCATGCTGGGCGTCAAGCCTGTCCGTCCGGGAGGCTCTAGTAGTCCTCCAGCATCTTCCAGACGGTTTCCCGGATGATGTTGGGGAACTTGGTGCGCTTGGTGGCCTTCTCGGGCTCCTCGAAGTCTTTCTCCGGGTCGGACATGTGCCACAGGGAAAGGCCGATATACTGCGGATGCTCGTGGTAGGGCTTGACGGCGTCGAGAGCGGCCTGCACGTACTCCTCCTGCTTGACGCCCGTCTCGACCCTCTCGGCGTCCCCGCCTGCGGTGTACTCGAACTCGCCCCAGGAGGCCGCGGCCGGAATCCCTATCATATATTGTGTCCCCGTCTCCTCGGCCACTTGCTGGAACCGAGCGACTGATCCCTTCATGGAGGCCCGGTAGCCGTCGAGGTCCATGCCCTCTCCGTTGAGGTCATAGCCGGACATGACGACGACATTGCAGGACTCGAAGATCCTGGTCAGGAGGTCGTGTCGTCTGGGCCCCACGAACATGGTGCAGTACTTGCCCTTGGCGTTGAGCATTTCCGTCAGATGCCGGTAGAAGGGGAGGTGGTCGGGCCTGAACGGCTCTATGTCGATCTGGACCCCGGCCGCGTGGGGGTCGTCGATGATATGCTTGGCCACCTTGCGGGCGGCCTCGCGGTACTGCTCATCGGTCCAGCCGCTGAACTCACCCTTGTCGGCTCGGCCGTCCACGATGGGCATGATCAGCGTGCCGGGCGGCAGCGTCCGAGCGTAGGCGCTGACGGCGTTGGCGCGGTAGTACACAGCGGCCTCTCCCTCCGGCTGGTCGTCGAAGCCGACCGAGCCGGCGTAGGGGAAGAAGTATTTGAACCGGAGGTGTGGCAGGGCGCGGGAGTTGAAGGCGTGCACCTGCCTCGATACGCCGTCACCATAGCGGTAGATCCAGGTGCAGATGCCCTTGGGCAAGGGATCCAGTTTCACTGCCTCCTCCTTCTCTCCATCCATTTCGGAGCAGAGGCCGACGGAGATGACGTCTTCGGGCAGGGCCAGCTCCCGGCTCGGGGTCCGGCCGACGCCGTGGATCTCGAGCCGGTCGTCGAACAGATCGACGGTGGCGTAGGCGGTTTCGTCCGGTCCCTGCACCATGCCCTCGACGGTGATGTAGTGGATTCCATCCCGATAGGCGTAGCCGCCGGCGTGATCGTGGCCGCTGAAGTAGGCGACGACACAGCCGGCCGACGCCAGCACCTCGCGGATCTCCTCGTGGTTGTAGAAGGACCCCCACTCCCAAGCGGGCCGCGCCACCACGGGTATGTGGCCGAAGACAATTGCCCTCTCGCCGCGCTCGCGAGCCTGCCGCAAGGTGTCTCTCAGCCAGTGCTTCTGCCGTTCGCCCACCCCGCACCGATTGCAGGTCTCGTCCTCTGACAGGCCTTCGGCCCGGAGCTTCTCCACCCACCGCTGCGCCTGCCGGTAGTTCTCGCTGTCCTCCGGCCACCCGCCGCCCATGGCGATGTCCACGGTGTCCAGCACGACGAAGCGCCAACCATCATAGGCGAACGTGTAGTAGGCGGCCTCCAGCCCGAGCTTCTCGAGGACCTGCTCCCGCGGCATCGGGAAGTCATGATTCCCCAGCACGTGGTACCGCGGCATGGTGAGGCGGTCGTAGATGGGCAGTATCACGTCGAAGCTGGCGGCATCGCGGTCGATGAAGTCGCCGAGCTGGACGGTGAAGTCCAGATGGCGGGAGTTCAGATCGGCGACGCATCGCTCGAGTCTGTCGACTGAAGCGCGGAAGTGCCGTCCGGAGGCCGTGTCGCGGTCGGCATACTGGATGTCCGCGACCACTCCGAAGGAAAGGGTGGGCTGCGCTTTGCCCTCGACAACATCCGCGACGGCGACATGGTAGAACAGCAGCCCCGCCGCCAACCCGAGCAGAATGATCCTCAACCGCATGATCCGTCGCCTCCCGAGACTGAGATTCGCGCAGCTCCGCAGTCTCGGCCCTTCGGCTGATAGTGCGCGCACTCCTGCCATCGCAGATGGCTGTGTGGGTTCTGGCGGGTCCGGGAAGTCACACGCAGTCGCTTCACCGAGGCATCGGACAGGACTCGGCACCGGGTCAGAGAATCCATGGTACTGCGCGACGCGCACGGTTGCCCGCCGAGGACCGTTCGCCGAAAGGGGGAATCATGCGTACAGCTTCCATCTTCATCGCCGGTGTGGCCATCGGCCTGCTGGCCGCGGCCGCCTGGGCCTACCACGCGCCCGGCTCCTCCTACTTCACGGACGTGTCGTCGGTGTCACCGCACAACCACGACATCGGGTTCTGCGTGGAGGCCGGGGTGACATCGGGCACAGGGCCGGATCTATACAGCCCGTCGCTGCCAGTCGCCCGGGACCAGATGGCCAGCTTCCTCATGCGGGAGCTCGCCTTCACCAGCGCCCTCATGCCGTTCTGGGTGGACGAGGCGCTGTTCGACGGAGCCGTCACTTACGACCTCTACCTACAGGGAGACATCACCTATGACGAGTACGAGGCGATCCTCGCCCTGATCGAGTGGAACCTGCAGCTCTTGGATTACCAGGTGAGCGTGCTGTCGAGCAGCCCCGCGAGGGAGCAGGTCGCCGCGGCCGGTGTGGATCCGGGCCTGCAGGCGGCAGCCGCGACCGTGCTGAGGCTGATGGAGGAGGAGGCGAAGGAGTAGCGCCCCAGCGGAGGAGGCGAACACGACCGCGGCCGGTGGCGCTACTGCTGCGCGGCGGCGCGGCCGAGCGCGAGGGCGTTCTCCACCGGCACGTAGGAGGCGATGCTGTTGGAGCTCGACAGCATGTACCCGCCCTCCCGGCCGAGGTCGCGGATCAGCCCCTTGGCTTCGGCCTCGACCTCCTCCGGCGTTCCCCGCCCGAGGGTGACGAGGCTCACGTTCCCGGCCAGGCAGACGCGGTCGCCCCACCTGCGCTTGACCTCGCGAATGTCGAGGGCCTCCGGCTCGAGCGCGTGCAGGCCGGCGATGCCGAGCGACAGCAGATCCTCGACGATGGGGACGATGTTGCCGTCGGTGTGCAGCAGCCACGGCTTCGTGATCTTCGCTCCCACTCGCCGGAGTCGCGGCAGCATCAGCTCGCGGAACAGCTCCGGCGAGACCATCGGCCCCTTCTTCCAGGCGAGGTCATCTGTGGTCAGGAAGACGTCGATGTCCATCGCGCAGGCGCGCTCCGCCACCGCGGCCGCCCAGTCGGTGTACCTGTCCATCAGCTCCTCGACGAAGGGCCGGTCGTCGTGGAGGGCGAGGAAGAAGTGCTCGAGGCCCATGCTGAGCGCGGCCGCGAAGACGCCGGCGCGGGTGGCCAGGAAGAGCGCGAAGTCCTCCTTGCCGGCGACGAACGTCTCGAGCTCGCGGTAGAGCTCATCGCTGATCGGGTCGGGGAGGATGAGCTTGTCCAGATCGGCTCGGGAGCGAATCTGCCCGTCGGCGTAGAAGAGGCGACCGTCCTTCCCGGCGACGCGGTCGGCGAAGGTTGGCGCCCTGAGCACATAGGTGATGTTGTCCTTGCGCATCGCCCGCGCGAGGGCCTTCTCCTCTTCGACAGTGCGCTGGTTCACCTCGATCAGCACCGGCGGCGCGCCGGCCTCGGCCGATCGGCCGAGGAGCTGGTCGGCCACCGCCGGGTCCACCCCGATCTCGACATAGGGGACCCGGTCGGGCCTCTCCCCCCGCAGGGCCGCCAGCACTCGCTCGCGAGATGTCATGGTCAGTCGCTCCGTGCGCGGAAGGCGCGGTTGTGGGGCCACTTCGCAGAGAGGCGACGCCGCTCCTTCCAAGCCGGCGCCTTCGATGGCCGCTGCCCCGCGGTGTGATGGTCGGCGTTTCGGGAGCCTTGGGCGCCTCAGGCGCCTTGCTCCCGAAACGTTCGCGCTCCTAGCTCCCCAGCCCAAACGCCCTCGCCACGTAGACGGCCATCTGATCGCGGGTGACGACGATCTCGGGATGGTAGTACCCGTCCTCGTATCCCTGCACCACCCCGTTCTCGACACAGTACTCGATGTGCGTGTAGGACCAGAAGTCGGAGGGTACATCGGGGAAGTTCCGCGGGTCGGCCGGGATGTAATCGGCCAGGCCTGCCTCCCCGCTCGGCGCGACCAACGCCCGGGCCACGTACACCGCCATCTGATCGCGGGTCACTTCGTACTCGGGATGGTAGAGGCCGTCTTCGTACCCGGTGACGACGTTCTGAGAGAGCGCGTACTCCACATAGTCGGATGCCCAATGCCACCTGGTCACGTCGCCGAAAGATGGACTGCCCGCGAAGCCCGGCACGTTCTCATCTCCACCCGCCAGGGCGCGGGAGACGTAGACGGCCATCTGGCCTCTCGTGACAGACGTCTGGGGGCAGTAGAGGCCGCCATCGTACCCCTCCACGATTCCCGCGGCCACACACGCCCCTATCTCCCAGACTGCCCAGTCGTCGATCTGTACGTCAGAGAAGCCGAGGAGAGGGAAGACAAGGAAGCCCCAGCCGTGGTCGGCGAGACAGACAGTATCCTCGCCCACCGCCACGCTGCAGGCCCCCCCGGGCGTGTCCCAATACGCCACCTCGACCGGGTCGGCCGGGTCGGCGACCGAGATCACCCGCAGGCCAGCATCACCATCGGCCACATAGGCATAGTCACCGGCCAGCGCCACCTCACAGGCCGTGCCGGGCGTGTCGCACCAGCCCACGTCGACCGGGTTGGGCGGATCGGCGACCGAGATCACCCGCAGACCAGCATCACCGTCGGCCACATAGAGATAGTCATCCGCCCACACCACATCCCGAACGCTGCCGGGCGTGTCGTAGGGAATCACCCCGAGCGGGTTGGCCGGGTCCGCGACCCAGACCACCACCACTCCAGCCCCCTCGCCGGCCAGGTAGGCATAGTCTCCCGCCACCGCCACCTCAGAGCCAGAGGTGGCCAAGGTGCAGCGGCCGACCTCGAAAGGGTTGGCCGGGTCCGCCACCGAGATCACCCGCAGTCCACCGCCAGTGACATAGGCATAGTCACCCGCCACCGCCACCGCATAAGGCCCATAGCCGCCGGTGTAGTAGCGGCTGACCTCGCTGGGGCGCGCCGGGTCGGCGACCGAGATCACCCGCAGTCCGCTACTACCGGCGGCTACATAGGCATAGTCGCCCACCAGCACCATGTCGCCGCCGGGCGTCTTGCAGTAGCCGACCTCCATGGGGTCGGTCGGGTTCGCAACTGAGATCACCCGCAGGCCATCAGACATCAGATAGGCATAGTCACCCGCCGCCGCCGCACTGCCCGCCCAGCAAGGCGTCTCGTACCAGCCCACCTCGACCGGGTTGGCCGGGTCGGCGACCGAGATCACCCGCAGGCCGTGAATCCAATCGGCAACATAGGCATAGTCGCCCGCCACCGCCACGCCACTGGTACCGCTATGGGAACTGCCCGGCGTTTCATAGTGTCCCACCGCCACAGGGTTGGCCGGGTCGGCGACCGAGATGATCCCCAGGCCAGCCTTGGGCTGAACCAGGTAGGCATAGTCACCCGCCAGCGTCACTTGGACGGTGTAGTCCGCTTCGATGCGCGAGACCTCGACGGGGTTGGCCGGGTCCGCGACCGAGATAACCGCTAGGACATACCGAGAGCTGTATGTGAAGAAGATGAAATAGGCATAGTCGCCCGCTGCCGCGACCGCATAGGGCTCGTGGTGCACGCCCGGCTCGCGGTCCGCGTCCCAGCGGCCGACCTCGACGGGGTTGGCCGGGTCCGCAACCGAGATGACCAGCATGGCATCACCCGCGTAGTGGGCAAGGGCGACATAGGCATGATCACCCACCACGGCCAGATCCTTCGCGTACCCGTCCGTGTTGTAGTAGCCCACCTCGACCGGGTTGACCGGGTCCGCGACTGAGATCACCCGCAGGCCATCGGCTATCAGATAGGCATAGTCACCCACCACCACCACCTGACGGGCGGCGCGCATGTCGCAATGGCCCACCTCCACCGGGTTGGTCGGGTCCGCGACCGAGATCACCCGCAGACCAGCATAGTAGTCGACGACATAGGCATAGTCGCCCGCCACCACCACCCCAGTGTGGTCGTCGTAGGGCGTATCGCAGTAGCCCACCTGCTGCGGCTGGGAGGGCGAGGAGATGTCGATCACAGTCATGGCAGAATCGACGGCCAGGTAGGCGTAGTCTCCCTGAACTGCTATGTTGCGGGGCGGACCACCGGCTAGCTGGCCTATGGGCGGCCAGGTCCCACCCTCGGCGTCGGCGTAGTGCGGGACAGTGGCAAGCAGGAGATGAACGAGGCCGACTGCACCGGTGAAACGGACGAAGCTGGAAGGTACCCTCATCTGGCCACAGCTCCAGACCGCACGACCGCGAGCGCGAACACGATGTGCCGCTGCATCTCTGCCGCCCTCCTTGCACCGGAGGTAGCTATTAGACGCGTCCCAGGGCGCGTTCGTTCAGCGCAGCCCGTCGGCACTCACGGCGTGACTCAGCGGGAGAGGATCACTTCCTTGTTTCGTGGGGCAGGAGACACGCTCCTGCCCTACGGGGCCACGGCCTCAGAGCCCAAACGCCCTCGCCACGTACACCGCCATCTGATCGCGGGTGACTATGTGCTCTGGGTGATAGGGCCCGTCCTCGTATCCCTGGACGAGGTCGGCCTCCGCGCAGGCTCGCGGCGGACCCCCCGGCCAGATGGGAGGCTACTCCGGAGGGTAGACCAGGTGGGGCTCGAGGTCGGTCACCTTGACCCACCAGATGACCGGGCTCTCGTCGGCGCCGACCCAGAGGTTGTGCGTCTGGATTCCCTGCATGCCCCCCGCCCACAGGAAGCGCAAGGTCCAACGCTGACCCTTCTCCTTGGATCCGACCCACTGCCAGCCACCGGGAGGGCCGTTCTGGATGCCATCCCAGTCAGCCAGCTTCACCCCGTTGACGTCGAGCCAC
>JALGXW010000002.1 GCA_029821875.1 Candidatus Hebobacterum abditum
TCCTGGGCGACCGCGAGCTGCTCCGCGGAGGGGGCCAGGACTTCGACATCGACGTACATTCCGGGCTTCAGCGCCAGGCGTGGGTTGGCGAACTCGAAGCGGGCGGTGAGGGTGCGGGTCCGCTCCTCAACGGTGGGATAGATGTAGGTGCAACGTCCCTGGAAGACCCGGCCCGGCAGCGCGGCGACGGTGAGCTTCGCCTCGTGGCCAACCTCCACCAAGGGCGCCTCGAACTCATAGACGTCGGCCTCCACCCAGACGCGGGAGAGATCGGCCACCTCGTAGAGCCTCATCCCCGGCGTGACGCGCACTCCCGCCAGCGCGTGCTCCTTCTCCATGATGTACCCGCCGGCGGGGGCATATAGGGTCAACGCCTTGAGCACCTCGCCGGTCTCCTCAAGACGGCGAATGTCCTTCTCGGGTATGTCCCAGAGCGTGAGGCGATCACGAGTCGTCCTGAGCAGGGACTCCCCGCTGCGGCGCACCTCCTCGAACGGGCTGTCGGCGAGGCGCTTCTGCGCCCGCAGGGCGAGCAGGTACTCCTCCTGAGTGCTCACCAGCTCCGGGCTGTAGATGGTGAGAAGAGGATCTCCCTTGCTCACGATCCTGCCGGTCTCCCCGGCGTAGACGGTCTCGATCCAGCCATCTACCTTGGTGTGGACGTGGGAGACGCGCGACTCATCGATGGTCACGAGACCCACAGTTCGCACCCTGCGCTCGAGCGCCCGTCGCTCCACGGCTGTCGTCACCACCCCGATTAGGTGCTGCTTCTCCGGATCGATCTCCACCACTCCGTGGCCCTCGATCCCCCCGGCCCCGCCCGCCGACTCCTCCATCAATACGAGGTCCATGCCGCAGATGGGGCAGGAGCCAGGCTCCGGACGGATGACGGAGGGGTGCATGGGGCAGGTCCACTGCTGATCGCCGTTGGCCGAGACCGGCCCCCCGCCCCCGACTGCTTTGTATACCCCAAAACCGACGCCGGTCAGGACAACGAGCGCGATCAGCAGGAGGATCCAGGCGCGGCCGCGGGTAGCAGCGGCTCCCATCATGATTGCCTACCTTCCGGCCCCTCCGGCGTGGCCACAAGGGGACCGCTTATTAGGTACTCCAATTCTGCGAGGTGTCGTTCGCGCTCGGCGACCAGCCTGACCCAGTCGAGTTGGAGATTGTACAGGTTGAGCTGATTGTCGATCACCGCCAGGAACTCGAGGCGCCCGGTAGCGTAGGCCGCCCGAGAGGAGGCCAGCGCTCCCTCTGACTGCGGGAGCAGTCCGGTCTCAACGAGCGCGATCTGCTCATCGAAACGCCCAACATCGACCTTCAGCTCCTCGATGCGGGCGGAGAGCTCGTTCACCAGGGCCGCCAGGTCCGCCTGGGACGCCTCCTGCCTGGCGGCAGCGGCCTTCACCTCCTGGTCGACGGTGTCTCGCCGGTAGACCCATGGCAGGGTCATGCCCACGGAGGCAGACCAGAAGTCCTCTCCGCGAACGGGATCCATCGGCACGTCGTCGCGAATCCTGTACTTGAAGCCCACGGTCCAGTCGGGTCGAGTCCCTGCTGCTGCGAGACGTTCTCTGACGCCGGCCTGGTCCACTCGCAGCCGCGCCTCGCGCACGCGGGGATGGCGCTGCACCATGTCTCCGTCAGCGGCTGCCAGATCGACCTTTGTCTGCTCCAGGCGCGGCAGTTTCGGCACCGCCTGCGCGGCCGGACGGTAGAGGAGCCTGTTCAGCCGCGTCGCGGCGGCCGCCCTGCGCTCCCGCAGGGACACCACCGCGTCCACCATTCGTGAGAGCCTCACCTGGGCGCGGAACACATCCTGCTGCAGGCCTCTGCCGGTAGCGTAACGAGCCTCCGCTGTCTCCAGCAGGTCCTCGGCGAGGGCCTTGTTCTGCAGAGCTATCGCGAGGGAGTCGTCGAGCTGCTGGATGTCGTAGTAGGCTTTCTTCACTTGTCGGACGAGGGCCGCGCGCATGTCGTCGAGGCGGGCCCGCAGTGCCTCCGCCTCGATCGATCGGGCCTCGCCTTTGTGACGCCGCTTGCTGCTGGCCGGTACCATCTGCTCAATCCCCAGCTCCACGCCAGTCATTGGCGTCCGGTCGAGGTCCAAGCCGCCGACAGGTACGTTCGAGAGCGCCAGCGAGATCCTTGGATCGGGCAGTGCCTTCGCCGGCTTCACAGAGGCCTCGGCCGCTGCGATCCGATCCCGCGTTGCCGCCAACTCCTCGCTCTTCGCCAGCGCCTCCGACACGGCCGACTCGAGGGAGAGCGATTCGGCCGGCGCCGGCTCCCGCGCCGCTTGCTCCTCGATGTCGGCCTGGCCCGGCCGGGCCGACAGGCCGACTCCCATCAACAGCGCCACAGCAATCCATCGCTTAATCATGCCAACGTAGACCCCCCGACATCGGCTCGGAGCGCTTCGCGCCCCAGCAGATAAGGGCTTCATCAAGGGCAGACAGACATCCTTGACCGAGATGTGCCTCCTTGCGTGCTCCTGGCTACAGGCCGCCTGGCGGGCCGGCCTCGGCTGTCCACTGCGGAGGGGGACCATGTAAGCTGCGCCAGCGATATCCATCGCTGGCGCAGCTCTCGCTCCACCCCAAGTCAAAGATCCCAGACCACCACGAGGCAGTTCGCGAAGCACAGCATCGGTGCCGATAATTAGTGCTCTCCTGCACTGATTATACCAGGCCTGAAGGAGCATGCTAACACCGCTGAGGGGGCCAAGTGTCGCCAAAAGCAGCACGCGGCAGGCCAGCAGCGCACCGCCTGTGCCCCGACGGCGGACCGTTGCCCCAAAGCGAAGCGCCGCCCTGGACGGACGGCGCGCTCCGCAAGCAAGTATACGTGGTCCTAGTTCACGCTTCTATGCGCACGACGTCGTTGCGGCGCAGGGACGTGTCGAGCCGCGCCCGCCTCCCGTTGATCATGACGCGCCTGACCTCCTCGTCGAACAGTCCGACCTCGGCTAGGAGGTCGCGGACGCGCCCTCCATTGGGCAAGACCACGTCACTCCCCTCGCGCCCGATCTTCGAGTTCCGGGCGAGTTTGGCACACGGCAGGACCCTCACGCGTAGCATGTGTCGACTCCCAGGTTAGTGATGGTCGGTCGCCTGATGCCTACTCCGGTCGCCTTACCGCGATGCTCTTGCGCCAAGCGAGTTCGGAAATATTCTCCCGTGGAAACCAGCGTGCGCCATCCTGCTCATCAGGTGAGACCGGTGCCACGGCCAGCCATCCCTCCGCGTAGAGGGTGATTTCCCCTTGCAGTGTCTCGCCGTCCGGCAGCTTGACCTCTCCGTAGCCCTTCTGGATGATGTTCACTCCTCGCTCCTTGCACGACTGCTGCGACCGCGGCAATTATACCATGCCCAAGCCCGAAACTCGCTTTCCGGGAGGCAGCGGTGAAGGTCATGGGTGGCTCGACCGCAAATCTGTGGACGGGGCGCCAGTCGGCGGGCCCCGCCGACTTGGCGCACCGGTTCGCGCCCCGGTCTGACGTCGTTGTGGCTGCTGGCCTTCCGTGACCCTCGGAGGGCTTGGCCGCGGACGCAGACGGTCTCTGGAGGTGCTCTGTGTCTACAGCGACAGTTGCTGATCTCCGCAGCGACACCGTGACCAAGGCCACGCCGGAGATGCGGCGCGCGATGGCCGAGGCCGAGGTCGGCGACGACATCCGCGAGGGCGATCCGACTGCGCAGCGCCTCGAGGCGAAGGCGGCAGAGATCACGGGCCACGAGGCTGCCGTGTTCTGCTCCTCCGGAACGATGGGGAATCTCGTGGCGTTCATGTGCCATCTTCGTGCTGGCGAGGAGGTCATCGCCGAACGCGATTCGCATTTCCTCCGCTACGAGTCGGGGGGTATCACCGCCATCGCCGGGGGGATTCCGCGCACGATCGCAGGTGTTGCGGGACGCATGGACCTCGGCCAGGTCGAGATGGAGCTGGAGACTGGCACGAGTCACAAGCCGCGGACTGGTCTGATCGTTGCCGAGAATACGCACAACATGGCCGGTGGCACGTGTCTGGAGCCGGCCTATATGCAGCAGCTCTGGGACATTGCGCGCTCCCACGACATCCCGGTCCACCTGGACGGCGCGCGCGTCTGGAACGCGGCCGTTGCGCTCGGCGTTCCAGTCAGTTCACTCACGAGCGAGTGCCAGTCCGTCATGGTGGATATGAGCAAGGGATTGTGCGCGCCCTACGGTTCGCTCCTATGCGGAGACAAGGACTTCATCGCTCGGGCGCGGCAGATGCGGCAGCGCGTCGGCGGCGGCGTTCGACAGATCGGGCACATGGCCGCCGCCGGTCTCGTCGCGCTCGAGGCCATGGTAGAGCGATTGGCTGAGGATCACGCCAAGGCACGTCGTCTCGCCGAGGGGATTCATCAGGCGCGGCCGGAGGTGGTCGATCTGGACCTCGTGCAGACCAACATCGTGATCGTGGAGACCACGCCGCTCCGGGCATCGGGCCCGGAGCTCGCGAGCGCCTTGGCGAATCGAGGCGTGCTGTGTCACGCCACCGGGCCGCACCGTATCCGGCTGGTGACCCATCGCGACGTCGGGGAGGCCGAGGTCGAGCAGGCGCTGGAGGTGATCCTGGGAGCCGTCAGCTCTGTCCCAGGCGCGTGAACGTCCAGGTCACAGCTGAACGGAAGGCAACGCTCCCATAGGATTCCTAGCCAGTGATTGGGAATAATGGCAGTGTAGCGGTTCGTCCCCGCTCCTGACGAGCAGACAATGCGCGAGCTGAAGATCACTGACGATCTCGACCTTCTCTTCACGGCGCTGCCGCCGCGGGTTGTGTCCGGCCTGCGCGATGTCAACCGGCGCGAGGACCTGCTGGAGGTCGTTCTCGACCTCGGCCGCGAGCCCGAGGCGAGATTCCCCGGGGAGGCCGTCAGCCTGTCGGAAGACCCCGTGGGACGGGAGGACATCGACTACATCGTCGCTCGCGTCGGTGACTTCACCGACGACAATCGGGCTGGAATAGAGCGCACGCTTCACCGGATATCCGCGATCCGAAACCGCCAGGGACGCGTGGTCGGCCTCACATGTCGTATCGGCCGTTGCGTCTACGGCACCGTCGACATAATCCGCGACGTGGTGGACACGGGCAAGAGCCTCCTGCTGTTGGGCCGGCCGGGTATCGGCAAGACGACGAAGCTGCGTGAGGTCGCGCGCATCCTCGCTGACGAGCTGAACAAGCGCGTCGTTATCGTCGACACCAGCAACGAGATCGCCGGAGACGGCGACATCCCACATCCCGGCATCGGCCGCGCCCGGCGCATGCAAGTGCAGAGGCCTCACCTGCAGCACGATGTGATGATCGAGGCAGTCGAGAACCATATGCCCGAGGTGATCGTCATTGACGAGATCGGCACCGAGGCGGAAGCGATGGCCGCCCGCACGATCGCCGAGCGCGGCGTGCAGCTCATAGGAACTGCGCACGGCAACACCCTCGACAATCTCATTGTCAATCCGACTCTCGCCGATCTCATAGGGGGGATCCACGCCGTCACTCTCAGCGACGAAGAAGCGAAGCGTCGCGGCACCCAGAAGACGGTTCTCGAGAGGAAGGCGCCGCCGAGCTTCGACGTTGTGATCGAGATCCTCGAGATCAACAAGCTCGCCATACACCATGACGTCGCAGAGGTGGTCGACGCCTATCTCCGAGGGCTGGTGGTTTCGCCCGAGATTCGGCAGCTTACGCCAGAGGGCGAAGTCGAGGTGATCTCCGCCCAGGAGTCCTTCGCCGAAGCCGCGCGCGCCCATCTGCTGCCTGATGCAGCGCGTGAGACGAGTGTTCCCTACGGGCGCGAGCTGCGAGTCTTCCCTTACGGCATCGGCCGCAACAAGGTGGAGCGAGCCCTACACGATCTGGACCTGCGGGCACAGATCGTCAAGCACGCCGATCAGGCCGACGTGATCCTGACCCTGAAAGCCCACTATCGCCGTGACACAGGGAGATTTCAGGATGCGGTTGCAGCCGGGATCGCCGTTCACGTCGTTCGTTCAAACACGTACCATCAAGTCCTGGGCGCTCTGCGAGAGGTCTCCAACCTGAGCCGCATCTCAGCGGAAGACCATGCCCTCCGGGAGGCGCAGATCGCCGTCCAGCACGTGCTCGAGACCTCAGAACCCGTAGAGCTTACCCCCCAGTCCGCCTATGTGCGCCGCCTACAGCATCAGCTCGCGAACCAGTTCCAACTCAGCTCCCAAAGCGTCGGCATCGATCCGTCGCGCCGCGTGAGGATCAGCAAGTAGTCCGGCGTGGTGCCGCTGGCGCTGAGCGATCCCTCGGCGCCGGGGAACTCGTCGCTGGCTCCCGTGCCACCACGCGCTCCTCCTTGCGCTTGGTATGCGGACCTGTCCAGGAAGCCCGACGAGGAGAGGCGGGGGCGCCCCGCCCTGCCTTTCTCCTACTCAAAGAGCTCGTTTCTGGCAAGGAGCGCGAGGGCGATGAAGAGGTTCAGCCCGATCATTGCCAGCGCGTAGGCCGTGGCCAGTGTGACATCATCCGCCTCGGGGGCCGCAATCGTGAGCGCCAGGACCGTGTGCACGAGCACCTGTACGCCCGCCAGCGCCAGGCCGAGCCAGTACCCCCAGCGCTGAAGTGTCAATATCGCCCAGAGCAGGCCGAGAGCTCCTACGATTGCCCATGGGTTCAGTCTCGTGAACGCCAGCAGAGCCTGTGCAGCGAGAGCGACGAGCAGGGCCGCGAACAGGCCGTCCTCTCTGGCGAGGCCCCTTAGCTGAGACCAACTCAGCACGGCCCTGATCCCGCGCCAGTCTGTACTTGCCTGGCCGGGCGCTGGTGGGAGCGGCTCCACCGTGTAGCGTGAGTCAGCACGGTCCTCCGCTGAAGGCGCGGGAGGTGGCGCTGGCGCCACTGGCGCGGGAGGGCCTCCGAGCGGCTGCAGGGCCTCGTCCTCGGTCTGCTCAGCGGCTTGCCTGGGTGTTTCGCGGGTCGGGGAGGGGACTGCTCGCATGCCCTCGCGGGCATCGACCGCAGCCCTCGCGACCGTCGACACGCTGCCATCGTCGGCAGGGGGTCTCTCCTGGTCGGCGGTGTACGGCCCAGCATACTGGCTCGGCCGTGGCGCCATCTTCGGCTTGTGCACGGTCGGAGGCAGCTCAGGCTCCTGCCGCCTCGCCGTCTCAGGACGCGCCAGGGCGCCCCGCCAGTAGTCTCGACGCAGGTAGTCGCGCAGGCGCGTGCGCTTGGGCTCAGCGCGGCTGCCGACCCCCTCGAAATAGGCGCTCCTCTCGGAGAGTGCCACCAGCACGAACAGCATAGCGACCACCTGGAAGACGAAGCTGAACCATGCTGTGGCCAGCTGCAGCATTGACTGGGCGAATATGGGCACGACCACTACGAGCTGCCAGGCGCCGATCAGCGACAGGGCGAGGCCCGCGCCCGCCAGCCAGACCAGAAACGTGTGAGCCCATCGCTGGAAGCTAAGTATTCCCACCAGAATGACCAGGTTCAGGCAAGGGGATACGATCCGGAAATACCCGAAGTAGCCCTCGGAGGTGGATAGAGCCGCGAACGCGACCGAAAGCGCCGTGTTGAGGCCCATCAACGACAGCAGCAGCGCGAACACCTGGTCCTCCTTGACCAGGTGTCGAAGGTACTCCCTGTAGCCACGCTGGGCCCGCCTCGCGGCTTCGGCCTCGCGCTGGGCCCGCCGCCGCTCGAACTCCGCCCGCGGATCCCGCAGGCGCGCCTTCGGCTCCTCGGTCCGGGGGCCCTGCGGTGGCGCCGAATCCGCCGAGGCGGCGTCGCCCATCGGGCGCAGTCCCTCCTGCCCCATCTCTCGCCCGCAGTACGGGCATCGCTCGTTCTCCGCTGGCACTGCGCGTCCACACGAAGGACACGGCACAAACGAGATCTCGCCGGCGGTCATGAGACCCCCTCCCATCGACGTCTGGCGTCTGCTCTCGGTGTCCCTATCTTAGCATAGAACGCCTGTCGCGGGCGCAGACTGACCCGCGAGCGGCTGAATGGACCTCCGATGTGTGGGGAAAAACGCGGTCCTTGGGAATGCCTGGCCGAGCTTCTACTTCCACCCCTTCTACGACATGACCAAGCTGCAGGAGATCGTGGCGGGGATCCAGGGCATGGGCTACACTTTCGTTCCGCTCAGCGAAGGCCTGCCCTAGCCCGATCGCATAGCCCGACGAGGAACGCGGAGAACGGGAGCCGGTCACGCCTCCCGTCCGTTCCGGGTCGGTCACACGGGGATCTTGACTCCGCGTCTATCCCTGTCTGCGCTCGATCGCGCACAGAAGGATGCCCGCCGCCAGCCCCAGACGCCTGTCCAGTGACGTCGCGAAGTCCTCGGAGAAATCCGCCTCCAGCTTGAGCACAAACGGGTTGAAGTGCTGCTTGTACGTGCACACCCGCCTGCCGTCCATCTCCGCGTGGAACGTCTGGGGGATGAGGTTGGTGAGGAAGCGTCTCACAAGCGCCAGGGCCGCGCTATCCTCCGTGATGATGCCAATATCGTCGTCCTGGGCATCCATGAAGACCCATTCATCCCGAAGCAGCGACTTCAGGCCACGCCGCTTCAGAGTCCCGACCTTCTCTCGCTTCGTCACATCTACGACGTCATAGGCGGCGGCGAAGTCGATGATCTGGCGCGCCTTGATCGTGAGGATCTCCGTCAGCTTGGCTTCATCAGCATACACGCTGATGTCCTCTCGCAGGCGGAATGCCTTCAGGTCCGCGAAGAGCACCAGCTCCCCCGACGGGTCGTAGACGCGGAAGGCTCCGCCGAAGAGCTTGAGCACCTGTCTCCGAATCAGGTACTGAGAATGGCCGAATCGGTCTCTCATCTGCTCGCTCCTTCGTCTCCGTCCCGGCTACTTGTCAGCCTGGCAAGACAATACCTTGCTAGGTTGCCATATATCGGTGACGATTCGAAACGCGATAGAGGGCCCGCGCACCCCTGAGGAGACCGTTCTCTCGTCAGGACAGCTTCGGGGACGGCGTCTGACACCACGAGTTCAAAGTGAGGACTCGCCGGCCTCCGTCTGCGTCTCGTCCGGCGAGAGGCCGACGTTCATGCTGCCGGTCCTATAGCCTTCGAGATCGAGGGCGACGAAGCTGTATCCCAAATCCTGCAGCTCCCGCACGATGCGAGCGCGGTTCTGGGGCTCGAGGGCGAGGCCGAAGTCGTCCGCGGCGATCTCGATCCGAGCGATCTCCCCATGGTCTCTCACGCGGATCTGCGCGAAGCCCATACGCCTGAGCACATCTTCCGCCGCGTCGATGCGCCGCAGACGCGCCGGCGTCAACTCTTCCCCGTAGGGGATCCTGGTGGCGAGGCAGGCATAGGCTGGCTTGTTCCAGGTCGGCAGCCCCAACTCCTCTGAGATCTCGCGGATCTCGGCCTTGCCCAAACCGGCCCCCCTGAGGGGGCTCCTGATGCCCAGCTCGCGCAGCGCCTGCAGGCCTGGCCTGAAATCGCCGTGGTCGTCGACGTTGGTGCCATCGGCGACGATGGACAGGCCCTCCTCCCGAGCGATCTCGAGCAAGCCCGAGAACACGGCGTGCTTGCAGTGGTAGCATCGGTCCGGGGGGTTATGCGCCACGCCGGAGAGCGAGAGAGGATCGACTTCGACGACTCGGTGGCGCGCGCCTATCTCGCCGGCCAGGCACTTCGCCTCCTCGATCTCGAACCGAGGGTGGATGACGGATGTCGCCGTCACGCCGAGGGCCCGCTCGCCGACCGCCTCCACGGCGGCCCTCAACACCAGCGTGCTGTCGACGCCACCGGAGAAGGCCACAAGGACCCCCCCGGCATCCGCCAGTAGCTGCTTCAGCTCGGTGTATTTGCCCTGCAGTTCTGGCCGCACGGATACCTCCAGTTGCCCCTCGGCCCCGCTGCCGGATGTCCTAGCCGCCCATTGTACCACCGGGTGCCTGTCCGGAGGAAGCCGAACATCCCGCGTTCGGCGGCCTCGGCTTCGGGAGGCGGAGGCCATCCAGTCCTGGGATGGAGACGTATGCCGGCAACAGGAGTGAACCGCGGTGCTGGCGAATCGGTATCGTCGGTGACGCGAGAAGCTGATACCTGAGCGCGAGCCGGAGGCGAGTCTGATGCAGCGAATGTCTGGGCTTACATACGCAGCTCTCCTGCTTGCCCTTGCCGTGCTTGCGGGCGGGTGCGGTCGACCTACACTGCCCGGTCAGCAGTTCAAGGGGGAGCGCCAGACGTCTCCCGGCGCGGTCGCGACCGATTCGCCGCTGCCGGAGGAGGCGATCTACGAATGGGGCCCGGAGGACGCCAAGGTTCAGGTGACTGCCTTCTACCCGATCGATGAGCAACATCAGCGCCTTATCGATCTGTTGAAGGAGGCGGCTGAGGAGAAGTACGCGGGGAAGCTCTACGTCAAGTATGTTGACCACCGGACGCCGGAAGGGATGGCGCTGATGAGGCGTGCGGAACTGCAGGTCCAGGCGATTCTGATCAACGGCGAGAACAGCCTGGAGCTGGACAGCCCCGCCGGCATCCGAACGGTCGACTTCGTCAGGGATATGGGTCGGTTCTGGACGACGGACGACCTGAGAGAAGCGATCGACCAGGAGATCGCGAAGGCCTATGGTCAGGAGGCGGTCGCAAGCCCTACGCAGTAGGGTGAGGGGCCGGGCGATCTGACAGGGCCAGTTGCTGGGGAGCAGCGGCCGTCCACGCGCGGTTCTTCCCCTGTCGTTTGGCCTCGTAGAGCGCTGCGTCCGCGGTTGCGGTCAGTTGCTTGGCCGAGAGCAGCCTGTCGCCGTTGCACGCGACACCTACGGTGATGCCTACGGTGGCCGCAACGAGTTCGGAGTCCGGCAGGTTCGGCCACTCGCCCAGCGCCGAGGGGAGTCCCCGTATCAGGCGTTCGGCTAGCGCAGTGGCCTGAGGGCCGTCTGTCTCGGGGAGAACGACGGCGAACTCGTCGCCTCCCAACCGTCCCGCCACCTCCGACGTCCGGATGTTCTTCCGGAAGAGCTCCGCCAGGGCGCGCAGCACCTCATCGCCCACCGCATGCCCGAACTCGTCGTTGATTCTCTTGAGGTTATCGACGTCGATCATGAGCAGCGACAGCGAGCGATCGTACCGTGCCGCCCGTTCCAGTTCCGCTGACAGCCGCCGCTCGGTCTCTCGCCGGTTGGGCAGCCCCGTCAGGTGGTCGGTGATCGCCAGTCTCCGCAGCTCGGACCGTAGCTCGGCGTTCTCGATCGCTAGTGCCGCTTCCGCGCCCAGGGACATGAGGAAATCCAGGTGCTTTCGCCCGAACTTGCGCCCACCGGGCGAGGCGAGGGAGAGCACCCCGACTGGACCTGCCGGGGTGAAGAGAGGGACGTAGACGGTGTTCGCATCCGGATGCGACTCGCCTGGCTCGTCGCTTCCTCCAATGGTGATAGGGGAGCGCGCAGCGATCGCTCTGCGCGCTGGCGCCACGGCTAGAGAACCGAGTGGCTCGCCGCCGCTCGGCCCTGTGGACACAGAGGCCATGGGCTTGAGTTCGCCGCTGTGGAGGAGAAGGAAGACAGAGCCGTTGACGGCTCCTGTCGCGCGAGCCGCGTGATCGAGAATGATCGAAAGGACTCCTGTCAGATCGGCGCCCGTGTTGGCGGCGTGCGCAACGTCGTAGACAGCAGCCACGCGCCGCAGCGAATGGTGCAGCGTGTCCCGGAGGTCGTCGCCGAGCTTGGCTTCCCGCTGGAGCAGAGTGAAGAAGACGAGGAGAACAACGGCCGAGATGCAGACGGTGAGGACACGGAAGAGCGCGAAGGAGAGCACGGGCGCGGCGGTGGGCGCGCTGAATGCCGCGAGTGCGTAAAGACTCCCCGCAAGGAGACAGGCCGCTGCGCCGGCTCGCACATCGAGGCGCACCGCGGCGACCACGATCGGCAGGTAATACAGAAGGTAGTACTCGCTCTGGACCCCGCCCGTAATCCAGATGATGGCTGTGATGAGCAGGACATCGCCGACGGTTACCGCAATCTGGCAGGGCGGCCCTCCCTCCTCGAGGGTCCCCGACAGAGCTGTGAGCAAGACATAGAGGGAGCCGGCCAGGGCCGTCATCACCCCGGCTGCGAAGTTCCCCTCGGCCGTCAGACTGAGGCCTGCGGTGAGTGCAGCCAGGAAAAGGACGACTCCCCGCGCGCGGTTAGCCAGGCAAGGGTTTATCGTGCTTGGCCCAGTTGACAGCTTGGCTCCTCCCGCGCAGTGATCCCTGGTTGAGTGGGACTGATGTGTTATTCCACAAACCCACGGGTGACCCGGAGCCTGGCTCTTACTGTGGGTGGCATAGCCTGTCGCAGGTGGCAAGATGGCGTGGGGGTCGCCTATTTGGGCGGGCCGCGCAGCAGCCATCAGCCCCTATTCGGCGATAGTGACGGGGACGTCGACCACGAGGCCGGTGGGGCCGGCGCGGTCGAGAGCCTCTACGCTGACAACGTGCGGACCGGGTGCCAGACGACCCGTGTCAAGTGATAGCCGGAACGGAGGCCCCGATGCTCGGCGCAGTACCTGGCCGTCAAGAGACCACTCGGCGCCGGTGATGTTGCCGGCCCCAGTCGCTCTCAACTCGACTCGGCCGGAGAGGGTGTGACCGGGCGGGGGAAAGAGGACCGAGATCGCGTCGTACACGTCGACCACGCGGTTGACGGGAGGCGCGAAGCTCGAGGATGCTGACAGAACGACCGCAGCGTATCTGGGAGATGACCCCGCGGGGGCCTCGGGCTCCCCTCGAGACACCAGCCGCACCTCGTGTCGTCCGGCCTCGAGGGCCACACGGCCGACTCGCTGCCAGCCGTCCGGCCGCGCTGGGTCAACTGAGCCGACCTTCTTGTCTCGGACGTAGACGTCGATGCCCTGGCCGCGGGGGCCGGCCAGGACCCAGACAGTGTAGGTGCCGCCGCGGAGATGAACGCGGGCCGTGTCCTGGAGATGGGGCTGGGGCGCGCGGCGGGCGGCATCCCCCCAGCCCGGATCCGCCAGCCATTCACCAAGGAAGTCCCGTCTGGCCAGCAGCGACACGAGCTCGCGCGGCCAACTGCCGATGGACAGTTGGGCCGGTGCAGTCACGCTCTTCTCACCTTCGGCCGTGCTGGCTTCGATCCAGAACTCGAGCAGGTCGCGATTCTCCAGTGCCGGGATTCGCGCCTCGTATCTCTGCGATCTGCCTGTGGCGGCCATCGGGACCGTCACCGTGCCGCCGCCGTTCACACGGTATGTCAGGCTGACCCCAGGGACTCCTCTGGGCGAAAAGGCCACCGCAGACACCCGGATTGGCTGCCCCGGGCCAGGATGGCCAGGATGGGTCGATGGCTTGGCGATGGACGGAGCCTCCGGGGGCGACACGAGCGAGACGGAGCGAACCACGGCAGCGGAGCCGGCCGCCTCCGGGCACTCCATCTGGAGAAGTATGTTCGCCTCACCGCTCTCGCGTGTGAGAGGGGCGCTGTGCCACATCCAGTCTAGCTCGCCCTCAAAGCGCTGGGTCGGGTTCGCGAGGTCGGGTCTCACTACGATCTCCAGGACGCCGACTGCCTCGATCTCGATCACGGCCGGCGCCCCCTCCGGCAGCAGCGACGTGGGCAGCGAGTAGGTGCAGCTCTCGCCGGGGAGGAGGTGCCTTCCCTGGACGTCAGAGTGTGACTCGCCAGCATCTATGACGTAGGGAAGATCGCTCGGCGGCTCTATCGGTCCGGCGTACCGAACAGCGAACCGGTCGAACCGGAGAGGAACCGGATCGGCCCCGTCTGCCAGGCCGTCGGCATCGGTGTCCGGAGCATGTGGGTCGCTCAGCAGGTAGGCCTCCTCGGCGTCTGAGAGGCCATCCGAGTCGGCGTCGCCCCGGGGAATCGCGAGCGTCCACATCGGGGACCACGTCTCGCGCCCGGCGCGGTCCTGGGCTCGCACGCGCAGGACGACCTCCCCGCCCTGGGGCAGAGGGGGCACGAGAGCTTCGTACGCGCCGTTTGCAGATCGGCTCATGGGCTCGATGAACGACAGCGCGTGTTCGGCCGGCTTGTAGACAACGCTCGCGGCGGAGACGTTCTCGCTGGGCTCTATGCGCGCGCTCACTGGGATGGGCGCGCTTGGCGACGCGGGATCGCCGTAGTCGACGGAGGCGACGCGGACCTGGGCCTGGCCGGGCTGGACAGGCAGGCTGACCGCGTGCATGATCTCGACGAACTCAGCCGGCGGCACCGTCACATACCGACTCGCGACGTGCGCGGCGATGTGGGCGGCATCCTCGGGACCCATGTATTCGGCGTCCAACACCAGTGTCGCGAACCGTCGATCGAGGGGGATGCGGTTGAGATAGGCTACGGCCGCTTCGATGCTCCGGAATCGCGGCGCGCAGACCGCAACTACCCCCTTGTGAGATGCTGGTGGGAAGTCCTCGGGAGCGACTACAAAGAGAGCGCGGAGGCCAGTCTCGCGCGCGAACTGGAGGAGGAGGTCGGGGACGTCGGTGACAGGGCTGGCCACGCTGCAGAGGGCGGCGGGGGCATCCAGACGGGCGCGTGCTCGTGCCGTGGCATCGAGGAATCGATAGGGCGAGGACGCCTGCGAGAGGTCGATCTGGCCGGCGCCGCTGCGCCCGAGGACGAACTGATCTGTTCCCGACCAGTAGGCATCGCTGTAATAGCGCCGGGCGACGGGAGGAGCGGCCTCGGCAAGGGCGGCCGGGATGGCCCACCCCAGTGGCAGGCTGCCACTGGCGGGACTCTCCCAAAGCGCAGGCATGTCCCCGACCGCGAGGTCGAGGTCCGAGCAGTCGAGGATGAGGGTGAGGTAGCGTGGCGCGCGTGCCTCCAGGTAGCCGATGTACTGGTGGCAGGTGCGCTCGGGCTCAACCTTCGACAGGAACGAGAGGTTCGCCGTCTCGGCGGCACGCACGAGGAAGTGCGAGCCGCGACTGAGTTGCGCTGTGACGCCCGGAGGCGCCTCGCCGTAGACCGCCGCCCCGGGCGCGAGCTGGAAGAGCAGTCTCTGGAAGCTATCGTCTTCGGGAGTTGCAGGCGGCGAGAGCACGAACATGCGCTGCTGGATCGCGTAGTCGCGTAGGCCAGTTGACTCGGCCGGGAGAAGGGCCGCCTTCGACGGATTGCATTCCGGCAGAAGTGACGTAATCGCCCACCCGTAGGCCGCCGAGACAGAGCGCCAGCGTTCACGGAAATCGAACACTGTGGGCAGGCCCACGTCGGTGGGTGTGATGACGACGTCCTGAAGGCCAGCGATGGTTGTTGCGAGGTCCACGGTGTACGGCTTGAGCGGATCGTAGAGAACCTGTCCTCGGACATGGGGGCGAAAGGCTTCGAGTAGCTCCTCCGGCGTCAACTGGGTCGTCTGGGCGGAGGTGATGCGCAGCGAGTAGTCAAGCCATCCCTCATCAGTCTCCTTGGTGAGCAGGAAGACGAGCGGCCCTTCAGCCTTACGGTTCGCGATCCCCTGGATACTCGCGCAGAGCAGGCGTTCGGCCGGCTCGGCCTCTCGGACATCGACGACGTAGACGGCCGGGCGGACCACGCCGGCCGAGGTCCGGGGGGCCGGGGCTGCAAGGACGGCCAACATCAATGACATGCATCGGTACCGTGCCATGGGTTATCCTCTGCCCGTGTGGATCAGTTCGCATCATAGCCGCGAGGCGTGATGGCGGTCAAGCCGCGCTGCCCGCGCCGGACGACGAGTGTGGCCTGCGCGCGCCCTCCGCGGAGGCGGGGTGCCGCCCGCGCCCCGACCTTCTGCAGGCGAAAGGCGGACACGCGGGGAAGGAACCCGTGACAAGGGAAGAAGAGGCGGAGTCGGAGAATATCTCATCCTCAAGGGCAGGACGCTTAGGGGACCATGGCTAGATCCTCCGCTGAGACCCAGGAAGGCCTGTCGAGCAACGGGGGCGCAGAGACAAGGACAGTGCGGTCTGTGGAAAGGGCCGCGAGGATAATGCAGGCTCTGCTGGCGGCGGCCCCGCGCGGGATGCGCGTCAGCGAGTTGAGCCGCGAGATCGGCCTCCACAAGAGCACGGTGGTACGTCTTCTCCGGACCCTGCAGGGCCTCAACCTCCTGCGAAAAGACGAGCGAACCGAGTGCTACGTATGGGAGCCGCTGACATGGGTGACCATGCTCAATAGCATCAGGGGCCTCGTTTCGCCCGTGGAGGCCGTTCAGGGTATCCTGGACGAGCTGGCCGCGGCCGCGGGCGAGACAGCCCTGCTCGGGTATCCCGACCCATCGGGCCGGAACATGGGCATTACCGCGCGGTCGGTGCCGGACAAGGCCATTCGGGTCGACCCTGGGCCCCATCGCATACCTCCGATGCACTGCACGGCGGCCGGGAAGGCATATCTGACGCGCCTGTCGGATGCTGATCTCAGGCGCTGGGCAAGCAGCGGCCTTTCGACCCTCACTGAGCACACGATCACCTCCTCCGACCGTCTCCTGGCAGACATAGCTGAAGCTCGGGAGCGCGGCTATGCAGTGACGAGAGAGGAGTGCATACCGCGAACAGCCGGAGTCGGAGTCCCAGTGAGAGACGATGGGGGGAACATCGCAGCCGCGCTTCAGGTGTGCGTGCCAGCGGAGGCGGCGACCCAGGACAACGTCATGCGCTGGGCACAGCTCCTGGCGGGCTCGGCGAAGAGGGTCACCCAAGTTGTCTATGCGGTCGGCCCTGGTGATGCGTATTGGGAAGACGAGAACGCGCGTGCGCGCAAGTGGGGGAGGGAAGAGCCAGACACCAGCGGCCGTCAGTCACGCGGAGCCGAGCGCAAGCCGTATCGACTTGTCTGAGTTCACAGAACTGGGCCCGAGGCTGAACGCGCCCCGAGGGGCAGGCCGCTGGGGCGGCCGACGCGCCTGCGGCCCACGCCGCATCTCTTGCATCGCACAGTGAAACACATTGCCCTTGGCAGGCTATGCGCCGCCGTCCAGATATGGTATCATGGTTCGAGATGGTGCGCTCTCCGGTCCATCGCTGCGCGTGATGAACCGAGCTGCGCGGCAGTCTCTATCAAGGGCCTGGGCCTCGGGAATCGTGGTGAGTGGGTGCCTCCATCCGAGCGTTGGGCACCGAGGCCAGGGCCCTTCACTGTCCTGAGCACGTGGTCGGCTCGAACTACGGGGCGATTCGATTGGTCTGGAACCACTCCCAGGCGTCGGCCTCTCGGAGGGCGCGCTCCAGGCGCGCGCAGGACTCGCACTCCCAGCACTGCTCGCTGCCGCCCTCGTAGCAGCTCCAGATGGATGGCAGCGGAGCTCCTATCGTCCGTCCCATGCGGACTATCTCCGCCTTCCTCAGGCCCTGGGTGTATGACACCAGACGGACCGGCCCGCGCGTTGAAAGTGAAAGCGCTACGTTCACGGCTGACACGAAGTCCCGACTGTTGTCTGGAAACGTCGCGGCCTCCTCCGCGTTGAAGCCTGCGATGATCGGCGAGGCCGCCATGCTCTCGGCGAACGCGGCCGCGACGTTGACGAAGATGCCGTTGCGGTTCGGGATCCAGACCGCCTCTGCTGTCTGGCCGGTCGTGACCCGAGCCTCATCGAGTTGATGGGGACCGAGGCGGGGAAGCTCCTTCTCCCTCCTCACAAGCGCGGTGGAAGATATCTCGGCCAGCCAGGGCAAATCCACAAGCCTGTGGGCGAGGCCGAGTTGGCGGCACATGAGCGCTGCCGCCGCGACCTCCCTTGCAGCCGCCCTCTGGCCGTAGTCGAAGGTGAGCGCGAGCGCTACCCCGGTATCGTCCAAGGCCCGCTTCAGGTTGACGGCCGAATCCAGTCCGCCGCTGAGCAGGATAACCGCGGCCATATGGATTACCCCCGATAGGTTGCGAACGACCGGTCAGACTCGTACACGGCGACGCTGTCGATTCGCACGCGCCTGCCCCCCGTCCCGGCCAGCTTCCCCTCTACGCCCCGGTATATGTGCCGAGCGAGGTTCTCCGCGGTGGGATTTGCCTCCGCAAACGCGGGTGCTTCGTTCAGGAAGGTGTGATCCAGCGGGTCGATGACTAGGCGACACATCTCCTTCAGCGTTCCGAAGTCAATGATCATCCCTTGCTCGTCGAGCTCATCTCCGGCGACCGTGACGATCACTCGGTAGTTGTGGCCGTGCAGCTCGGCACACCGGCCAGGGTGTCCCTTGATGCAGTGTGCAGCTGAGAACGACACTTCCACGGCAAGCTCGAACACCGGCGGATCCCTCTTGGGCTGCATTCTAGCACGCCCAGCTCCGCAAGGGCAAACTATCCGTGGCCTCCATGCGTCGCCCTCCCTCCGTGCGCGGTTCGGCAGGTGGACGCTTGCCGGGAGGAGAAGTTCGGTGGGGGGGCCGAGCGATGGGTGAGCGCGGACTGATCATCAGGGACCTGCCGGCAAGCGAAAGGCCGCGCGAGCGGCTGGAGCAGTACGGACCTGAGTCCTTGTCGACTGCGGAGTTGCTGGCGATCGTACTCCGAGTCGGAGCGCGCGGGGAGTCGGCCGTCCGTCTGGCTGAACGTCTCCTGAGTGAGTTCAGGGGGCTCGGCGGAGTCGCCCGCGCGCGGGTCCGCCAGCTTGCGTCTTTGCCGGGGATCGGGCTGGCGAAGGCGGCACAGGTGAAGGCGAGCTTCGAGCTGGGGAAGCGGCTCGCGGCATCTGTGGACGGGCCTCGCCCGGCTGTTCGTGGAGCAGCGGACGCGGCTGCTCTCGTGATGGAGGAGCTCAGACACAGGGAGCAGGAGTGCCTGGCCGCGGTATTCCTCGACACGCGGAACCAGGTCATCTGCACCCGGGTCCTCATGGTAGGAACCTTGACCGGCAGTCCCGCGCATCCTCGCGAGGTATTCCGGGAGGCCCTCGCCCAAGGGTGCGCCAGCCTGATCATCTGCCACAATCACCCCAGCGGCGATCCCACCCCCAGCAAGGATGACGTGGCCCTCACTGCCCGGCTCGTACAGGCGGGGGAGCTGATGGGCGTGCCCGTGCTCGATCACATCGTCGTGGGCGGGGGCCGGTACGTCTCACTTCGCGAAGCCGGTCGGATCTGACCCGTCCGGAGACCCTTCCCTGCGCTCAGATCGCCAGCGACACGTCCTGACGGCGCCCTGTGCCGAGAACGCCCAGTCGCGATCTCATGCCCCTCGTCTTTTGTGGAACTAAGGAGACGGACTCAGCGCGACCGTCCCGGCCAGGTCGGGGCGACCGGCAATCGCGCATCCGTCAGCTATGGAAACGGCAACACCGGAAGAGAAGTCGCTCATCTCCGTCCCCATCGGCGCGGCGGCCGCACCGCTCCAGCGCGCCTGGGCATGGCTCGCCGGTGGCCGCTGGGCGCTCCATGGACTCTATCTCGGCAGTGCCGTCCTCATCACGAGCGTCTACTGGCAGACGGTCGAGCAGCTCGACACCGCCACGCTGGACAAGTTCGTTGCTGGCGTCGCCAACAAGCCGTTCGCATACCGTGTCCTCATGCCCTACATCATCGGCGTCACCGCCGAGCTGAACGGCTTCGGCAACATGCAGTTCGCCGACATCCCGCTTCGCATCTGCATCCTGTTTGGGACCATGATACTGCTGCGTCGCTGGCTGCAGCACTTCGTCCACCCGCTGTTGGCGGACCTCATGCCCCTGCTGCTGGGCGTGATCCTCCCGTGGTCGTTCCTCTTCTACTGGCCCTACGACTTCTCCGGCATTCTGCTCTGGACGGCGTGCCTCGTCTGCCTCGTGGAGCGGCGCTACTACCTCTATCTGCTTTGCTTCATCTTCGGGGTCCTTAACCGCGAGACGGCCTTCTTCCTCGCATTCATCTTCGCTGCCACGCAGTGGGAGACCATGGGTAGGGCGCGTACGCTCCGCTGGGTGGGAGCGCAGATGGCCATTTGGCTAGCACTCTTCGCCGCCCTTCGGATGTTCATGCACCCAAGAGCTGGCGATGCTGTCGAGTTGCACCTCGTGGCGAATCTGATCTACCTTGTGAGCGGGCACGGCATAGGTCCCTTCGAGCACTGGTTCCGTCTGCTGGGCGGCCTCGGGTTCCTCTGGCTCCTTGCCCCGTGGTACTGGTCGAAGAAGAGCGTGTTCCTCAGGCGCGCCTGCTGGATCCTGCCTGGCTTCTTCGTGATAATGCTCGTCGTGGCGCGCTTGGTCGAGACACGCGTCTGGTACGAGTGGATCCCCATAGCCATGGCGCTCTCCGGCCAGAGCCTCATGGAGTTTGTGAGGCGGGACCAGAGGTCGGCGGTGGCGGCGGCACGCTAGGGCCGTTCCCCTCTCAACAGGCTCAAAGCGGTCTGCCGAGCGAACGGGTGCATCGTCAAGCCCGGAATGTCTACCTCCGAGAACCACCCTACATCTGCCGCGTCTGACCTCGCCGTCGGCTCGCCTGAGACATACCGGCACAGGACGTAGTTCACGAGGTAGTGGAAGCGGACGCTGCCGCCGTCGTCACGCGTGATCCAGTCGTAGACCTGGAAGACGCGCTCGGGCTCGATGGTGAGTCCTGTCTCCTCGTGCACCTCGCGCCTCACGGCCTCGAAGACCGTTTCCCCAAACTCGATTCGCCCGCCAGGGAAGCTCCAGTAGCCCTCATTGGGCTCCTGCGCACGCTCTATCAAGAGAATCCGACCGTCCCGCACGATGCAGGCGCAGCACGTGGGCGTGGGCCTGGGCTGACGGTCTATTGTGTCGTCGTGGTCCGTCTCAGCCATCCCTCTGTCCGGGTGCTCCTGTCATTCGGCCGCGACGAATTCCTCAGCCGCGGACGGCTTCGACGAGAACGCATTCCCAACCTACAGTGTCCTGCCCGCGTCGTCTGCTGGCACGCATAGAGGCCGTGGCATTGGCCGCGACCGGCAGGTCGGCTGGAGGAAGCGCGCCGGCAAGCCGGAAATGGCACTGACAGTGGCACTTGCGGGAGGTGAGACAGATGAAGGTTGGACTCTACACCATAAGCTTTGCCGGCGTCTGGTACGAGGGGGCGGCGCTTCCGCTCCCGGACATATTCCGACGAGCGAAGGACATGGGCTTCGATGGCGTGGAGATCGGCGCGCGACGACCGCACGCGAGCCCGATGGACCTCGACCCGAAGGCGCGCGCGGCTATCCGGGAACAGCTGGACAAGACTGGTCTCGAGATGCCGGCCATCGCCAGCTACAACAACTTCGCCAGTCCCATCCTGGAGCAGCGTGAGAACGAACTGCTCATGGTGCGGGAGCAGATACGGCTCGCGCATGACCTCGGCGCGCCGGTGCTCCGGCTCTTCGCGGCCTGGCGGGGAATCACACTTCGGGACGGGCACGGGACATACGAGATGACGCGCCGGTACTGGGAAAACGGCCATCCCGATGTGACGTCTCTCGAACGGTGGCACTGGGTGGCCGATTGTCTCAAGGAGGTCGCTCAGTTCGCGGGAGAGATGGGAGTGACGCTGGCGCTGCAGAACCACGAGCCTGTGATCCGCCGGTACACCGATGTGTTGGACCTCGTCCGGGCCGTGGACTCGCCAGCGCTGAAGGCGTGCCTCGACTGCCCGCTCCTTCCCTCACAGGAGGACGACTACGTGGCACAGGCCGTGCGCGACACGGGCGATCTTCAGGTGCATTCGCACTTCGGCGGCGAGTTCGAAGAGAGGGACGGCGAGGCCGTTCAGCGTCAGATACTGCACACGACCAGAGACCTGATCAACTATCCAGTCTTCGTGCGGGCGCTCAGAGAAATCGGATACACGGGCTATCTCTGCTATGAGTTCTGCCATCCCTGCCTCGGAGAGAATAGGGAGCTGCTCGGCCTGGATGAGGTGACACAGCAGGTCGAGCTTGCCGCGAGGTACATGAGGAAGCTCGTCGACTAGGCTTGCGGTCGAGAATCTACCGGAGGTGGACCCCAGTTGAGCTTTCGAGAGCAGGTCGAGGCGGTTCTGCACGGCGACAAGCCGGACCGCGTGCCCTATGCCCCCTACGACAACCTCGTTCCCCGCGGGGACTTCGAGCGTGAGCTACGAAACCGCGGCATGGGATTGTGTCTCCGTCGGTCCGGCATATGGTCGGAGACGCGAGATGTCGATGTCGAGCACGAGACCGAAGGCGACATCGCGTACACGACATACCGGACCCCCAAGGGGAGCGTGCGGAGCGCCTGGCGCACCCATGTCGGCCGCATCAGCGATGGCGAGGCGATCGAAGCGGAGTGGGTGATCAAGGAGGTGGCCGATTTCGAGCCGGTTGTGTTCATGGTGGCGAACACCATCTACCACGCCGACTACGCCGGCTTCCAGGCCCACATTCGCGACGTCGGCACCGACGGTATCGTCCGCTTCGAGGGCCCAGGGCCACCCTATGACTCGACCGCGGGTTACTTCTCGTTTGAGGAGTGGGCGCAGGCCCAGCATGATTGGCCCGATCACTTTGCGCGGCTGCTGGAGGCGGTCGAGGGGCGCCTCGATCGAATGATGCCGCTGGTGTTGGCGGCCTCAGCCGAGTTCGTGTCGATGGGATCCCTTAGCGGCATCTACGGGCCGCGCCAGTACGAGCAGTACGCGCTCCCCTTCTACGAGCGATGGGTGCCGGAGCTCAAGGCAGCCGGCAAGATGCCGGCCCTTCACGCGCACAACTCCAACCTCACGAGCTTCGTGGACCTCGTGAAACGGACGGGCGTGCCGGTGGTCGAGGCCTTCACGCCGCCGCCGGTTGGCGATTTCTCGCTTGCAGATGCGCGGGCCGCGTGGGGACCCGATGTCGTCATCTGGGTAAACTTCCCAGAGACGATCTTCTGGCTTGGCCGGCAGCAGACATATGACTACACGGTCGAGTTGCTGAAGCAGGACAAGGACAGCGGACGCCTCGTGATCGGGATGACGGAGATGGGGTCCTACGGGATCACCGACGACGAGAGCGAACGTGCTTTCAAAGACGGCATGCGAGCCATCATGGATGCGATCGACGACCACGGAGTCTACTGAGTGGGTCGTGTTGAGGAGTACTGGCGATGAGCGATGAGAAGATCATGCTGACCACAGCGAGCGTCGAACGACAATCAATCGAAAGCTTGAAGGACGTTGGGCCCCTGGAGCTGGAGAAGGCTGGCCTGCGCGACGTTGCGCTCTCGGATCTTGTGGCCGAGCCGATCGTGGCACTCGGGAGTCTGCGCTACGACGTTGACCCGCTCAGCGACCTGCGCCGCAAGCAGGGCGGGGTGGGCAACTCCCATCTGACGTTCGATCAGATTCTGGAGTGGTGGCGCTACCGGACTCGCTATGAGCCGCGTCTGGTGGTGCCACCTCCGAGCCGCGCGAGAACCGTGCTGGTCGGCACGGTGATGCTGCCACACAGCCGCAGCATGCTGGAGGGGGCGCTGACGGACTTCCTCACCGGGACCGAGTGGAACTACCGTTCCGGGATCGCAGAGCAGATAGCCGACTCACTAGTCGCCGATCTGGCTTTGCGCCTCTTCGAGGCAGGGCACGGTGCAGTGCTGCCGCTGACCGATGGCAATCTCAATGCGCTCATCGAAGGCGCGCTTGGGCGAGTCGCGCGAAGCGAGAACGGTGCCGGCGGCTTCTGGTCGCGGAAGAGCTGGGCGTTTCTCGCAGGCGCCAGGGCGGCGGATGAGGGATTCGGCATGCAGTTCGGCCGCCACAGAGCCATCATCGCCCAGCGGGACGGCGAGTTGTGGAGCGGCCCCCTGCGGAACTTCGTCATCTTCGACGACGGTGCGCAGCCCGCGGCCGAAGACGGGGTGGCGAGCATCGACGGGGAACGAATCGAGTGGCTCCGTGAGCTCGCCGAGGGCAAGACCTCCCATCCTGACCGCCTGTGCCTGTGGGCGGAGGGGTGCCGGGACTGCATCGACGCTTGCCCATCCGGAGCCATGACGATCAGCCACCGAGCCATGCTGAAGGCAGGTAAGGGGAAGCCGGCGGCCTTCCCACAGACGACCTGCTGCACGTACCGGGGCGGCGACCAAGGGGTGTTCGGCATCTACAAGCGTTGCGCCTGTGGGCGGTGCTATGCCGCGTGCGTCATGCGTAGCACGCGTCCCGGGCAGTCTGGCCAGGATTGACAGTCGAGTCGATTCTGGATACTATCGGGACAGAAGAGAGGATCTCCTCGTAACTGGCGCTTAGGTGGAGCACCACCGGGAAGCGAGGAGGTCGTGATTCGGCCGAACGCCTGGGCCACACACAACGTGCGCCCAGGCGTTTCGTCTTGTCCGGGGCGACCTGGCGACGCACGAACACGGGAGGTGCGAAGATGTCAGGTGTGTCCCGGAGGATGTACTCCGAGCGACGAGAGGGGGCCTTTCCGGAGCGCTTCGATCTCCTCGGCACAGAGTACGAGAAGGTCGAGGACCTGCGATACGGCTCGAACCCACACCAGGCGGCCGCTTTCTACGCGCCGCGAGGGCGGTGCCTCGTCCTCGGCGCGTACCGACTCCTGAAGTCAGGGAAGAGCGGCCTCTCACAGACGAACCTGGAGGACATGGACCGCGCCTTGCGGATCGTGAAGTACTGCGAAGGCCCCGGTGTTGCCGTGATGAAGCACCTGAACCCGAGTGGGGCGGCGATGGGGGAGGAGGGCGACGCGCTGAGGGATGTCTACCGGCGAGCCCGCGATTGCGACCCGCAGGCGGCCTTCGGCTCCACGGTTGGCTTCAATCGCCCCGTCGACGTCGAGACGGCCGAGGAGATCATGTCCACCGTTGTCGAGTGTGTTGTTGCCCCCGGCTGCACCGCGGAGGCGTTGGCCGTTCTCGGCAGTGGCGGCGAGCGAAGACGAAACCGCGACCTGCGCGTCGCGGCAGTAGACAATCTCGAAGCCCTGCCTCGTTTCCTCCACGGTAACTCGGACGGGGGGCTCGACGTCCGCGTGCTCGACGACGGCTCGTTGGTCCTGGCAATGCCTCCGCTGACCAGCGTCCGAGGAACCACCGACCTGCACCAGGCCGTGGCCGAGCATCGCGCCCGCGGTCGGATCACCTGCGAGCGCACACCCACGGATCGGGAGGGGCGCGACCTCGTCTTCGCCTGGCACCTCGCGATGAATGTCCGGTCGAACGCGATGGTGATCGTGAAGGGCCGGGCCACGCTGGCAGTGGGAACTGGTGAGCAAGACCGGATCGGCGCGCTCCAGCAGGCAATTGAGAAGCACCAGTTCAAGTACCGGGGGACAGAAGCGCTCGACCGAGCCGTGCTGGCCAGCGACGGCTACCTGCCGTTCCGGGACTCCGTGGAGGCCGCGGCGCGCGCCGGCATCACGGCCATTGCCCAGCCCGGCGGCGGGCTGAAGGACTACGATGTGATCGCCGCCTGCAATGAGCTCGGCGTCTCGATGCTCTTCACTGGGGAGCGGGCCTTCTCTCATCACTGACCGGGCCCGCGGGATGGGTGAGGCCATCGGTGCGAAGGTGGTCGCGGACGCGCTCAGAATCTGGTTGCAGCAGCTACGCCTCACTTGACCTTGGAGATGCTCATGGCCGAGAGTCTGGTATTGCTAGGACTGGCGGTGGGTCTTACGTTGGGGGCGAGTCCCGGAGCCGAGGCGAGTGACGCAGGATCCTTGCTGGGTCGTCCGGAGGCGTGGGACTACGGGCCCGCAATGAGAAGCGTGGCCGCCAAGTTCACGGGCACCAAGGGCGTCGTCATCCACATCGGCGATTCGATCACCTATGCGGCGCCCTACACCGCGTGGGCGCGCGAGGGGAAAGGCAAGACGCCAGAGGACGAAGCTATTCTCGAGTGGAGCCATTGCGGCGAGCGCAACGAGCTCGACGGCTGGTATCTCGCCAGCCACGAGGTCGGCGACTTCTGGAGCTACACGGCGGCGAGCGGGATTCGCGCCGACCAGTACCTCGCCGGCGGCTATGCGGGCATGGCCTCGCTCGACGACGTCATCGGCAGGTATAATCCCCAGATCGCCATCGTCATGCTGGGGTCGAACGATTCCTGGCAAGGGCGCCCGGCCAACGAGTTCGCCGGCGATATGAACCGTATCATACGTCGCCTGCTCGACAACGGCACTGTCCCTGTCCTCAGCACTATCCCGCCGATGATCCCCGCTCGCGAACTCGGCGACCAGTACAATGCCGAACTGTGGAAGCTCGCCGAGCATCACAAGCTGCCCGTCATCGACTACCCCGGCGAGATCATCGGCCGGCGGCAGGACGGAAGCTGGAACGGCACGATCCTCAACAAGGATGATCCCCACCCGACTGCCAGCCGCGCCGGGGTGACGCCGGAATCCGAGCCAACGCCGGAGAATCTGCGGGAGAGCGGCTATCTCCTGCGGGGGTGGCTGTCTGTGAAGAAGCTGATTGAGGTGAGGGAGCGAGTATGGGAGCTGGAAACAGGAGAGCACAATGACTAGAAGCCTCTTGCCTCACCTGCTTGTGATCGTCGTGCTCGCTGTCTGCCTCGGCTCGGCCGACGCCCTTGAGCCAACTGACATTCTCTTCCCCTACACCTGGGAAGGCAACATCGGCCAGGTCGAGCTAGAGGAGCCTTCGGGGATAGTCTATCACGCAGGGCGTGGGACACTGTTTGCAGTCGGGGATGAAGGCGATCTGTGTGAGATCAGAACGGATGGCACGCCGATCAGGAAAGAGCGCCTCCGATCCGAATGGCCACGCTCAGACTTCGAAGGCGTCACCTATGACCCGGTGAGCGGTCTCGTCTACATCGCGGTAGAAGGAGCCGACCAGATCCTCGAGGTCCACCCGAACACTTTCCAGATACTGCGCGAGTTCGATATCACGCGCGAGTTCGACGGCACAACCTATCTCGATCCTGAGGCAGATGGCATCGAAGCTATCGCCTTCGTGCCGGATGCGAATCACCCCGAGGGCGGCACCTTCTATGTCGCGAATCAGAGTTGGACGCTTCCGCCGGCGAAGGACCCGTCGGTACTGCTCGAAGTGGTTGTCCCTCTCAGGTCCGGCGAGGGGTCGGCCACCATTCGGCGTGTCTTTGCGCCCGGGATCGTGGATATGGCGGCTCTCCACTATGACCGGCGGGCACATCGTCTCCTTGTAGTTAGCGACTCCGCCAATGCGCTCTTCGAGATGACACTCGTCGGTGCCCTGACGCGCAGCTGGGCCTTTCCCGGCGACAACCAGGAAGGCATAGCGATGGACGGGGAGGGGTCCCTCTACATCGCACAGGACAGCGGAGGGGTGATCAAGCTGAAGTGGTTGAGGGACCGTCAGGCATCGCCGTGACATGGCGGCGGGTGCGAAGGCTGAGACGCGGTTCGGCGAGCGGAATGACAGTTGACCCGCCGAGACAGCGCCTCAGGCCGGCGTGTCTCCTCCTGAGCGTTCTGTGTGCCATGGCACTCACCGCCTGCAACGACTCCGACCCAAGCCCCCAGGCCAGCGACGCGGCCAGAAGGAAGAGAGAGATGATTGAGAGCACACCATTCCCCAGGATCGCGATGTTCTGGACGCCGGTCCGGGGCGATCGTTCCCTGTCGGGTGTGACCCGACACGACCTTGTCGTCACGTCTGCTGGGTGGCTTGGCCTGGAGTTCGATCGCGAGCCCCACGGCCTCGCCGACGGCTTCACAGAGGAATCGATCGCGGCCGCCCGACGCAAGGTCGCCGCGGTGCGAGAGGTGAACCCCGACATCGTCTTGCTCTGCGAGGTCAACTTCTACGAGTACCACGACGACTGGCTCCCGGAGGACCACGAGTGGTGGCTGCGCGTCGACGGTGAGCGGGAGCAGTTCTGGCCCGGCACTCACCGCATGGACTGGTACAACACGGAGTACCGGACCCATGTCCTGAGGCAAACGCTCGCGCTCCAGGAAGTGGGCGTCGACGGCGCCTACTACGACAACCTCCGCGACGAGCCGGAGCCCTGGGTTGCGCTGCTCAAGGAGGTCCGCCGGCAGACGCCCGACAACTTCCTCATCCTCGCGAACTACGGCTACGCTATCGACGACTACGACTTCGCCGCTCCCTACCTCAATGGCATCATGTATGAATCAGGGTTCAGCCACCGCCGCACCGAGTGGGACGAGACGATCGAGAAGATGCGGAAAACGGCAAGTCTGCTTTGCCCCCCGACCATCAGCTGCATCGAGCGGTTCGAGGACATCGAAGGACGTTCGGACGGCCCCCTTCCCAGGCGCCGCAGGCCCGCGCGGCGCGACCCGGCCACCCGCAGGTGGAGCATCTGCTACTCGCTCATCATCGGCGACTACTACTATCTCTTCTCCGACAACACGTACCACGGACACGACTGGTACCCGGAGTATGACGTGAAGATAGGCGCGCCTGTGAAGGAGGGCGAGCGCCTGGGCCCTCACGTTTGGCAGAGGGAATACGAGAAGGCGGTCGTTGTCGTCAACCTCCCCGGAGCCAACGCAGACTACACGCTCAGCCTGGCCAAGACCGCGCGGGATTCGCTCAGCGGAGAGAGCGGAACGACGTTCTCGGTTTCGCCCGGCGACGGGCGGATTCTGGTGACCGGAGACTGATCGCGGCCTTGACATGACGCTTCGCCTCTGGCCTAATGTAGCCAACGGAACACGGACCAAAGGCAGAGAAGGGGAGGAGTAGGCGCGCCGCTGGGGCACAGAGAGCCGGGCGAAGTGCTGAGAGTCCAGCGCCCACGTGCGCTGAAAGACGCCCTGGAGCCGCAGGCTGAAGGCCGCATCGCCGGGATCGGGAAGTAAGCCTTGCCGGAGCCCCACCGTTACAGGGGGCGGCATCGGGTGAGAGCTCTGTGCCGCGGAGAGCAGGGAGCGCTGTGACGCTCCAATTGGGGTGGCACCGCGAAAGGCATGAAGGCCCTTCGTCCCCATGTGGGACGAAGGGCTTTTCCTTTTGGGTGTAGCGGCATGCCGAAGCATGCGAAAGGAGGTGCGACGATGCCGCGTACTCTAAGCAGAGAGGTCGCAGAATGCATCGGCGAGTCGGTGACCATCAAGGGCTGGCTCCACAACGTACGGTCGCTCGGCGGAGTTGTGTTCGCCCTAGTGCGGGACCGGACAGGGCTCGCGCAGACGGTCACGGAGGATGCCGCTGACGCCGACTTGCTGCGCGGCCTCGGCTCGGAGTCCGTGGTGTCGATCTCCGGCCGGGTCGCTCGTGAGCCCCGGGCGCCTGGCGGCGTGGAAGTCCGGATCGGGAGGATTGAGGTGATCTCGCGGGTCGAAGACGCGCTTCCCGTGCAGATCAACAAGGCCTCGATCTCGGCCGGTCTGGAAACTCAGTTGAGTCACCGCGCGGTGAGCCTTCGCTCTCCACGAGCGAGGGCCATCTTCCGCGTCCAGCACGAGGTCGCGATGTCGTTCGCGGAGTTCCTCGCCGGGCAGGGATTCGTGCGCATCCACACTCCCAAGCTCGTCCCCGCGGCAGCCGAGGGCGGCGCCGATGTCTTCGAAGTCGACTACTTCGGCCGGCCCGTCTATCTGGCACAGAGCCCACAGCTCTACAAGCAGATGCTGGTTGGCGTCCACGAGCGAGTGTTCGAGATCGCTCCGGCCTATCGTGCCGAGAAACACGACACGGCGCGGCACACCAACGAGTTCACGAGCCTGGATCTGGAGATGGGCTTCATCGAGAGCCACGAGGACGTGATGGACGTCGAGAATGCCTGGCTGTGTCATCTGGCGGAGACGCTGCGGGAGCGGTGCGAGGAGGAGTTCGGGGTGCTCGGCGCTCGCCTGCCCGAAGTGCAAGAGCGAATCCCGCGGGTGCGGCTGTCGGAAGCACAGAATGCGATAGCGCGGTGTGAGGGACAGCCAGACCTCGACCCGGAAGGGGAGCGGCTCGCGTCAGCCTGGGCGCACGACGAGTTTGGCTGTGAATGGCTGTTCGTCACCCACTACGGAGTGGAAAAGCGACCGTTCTACACGATGCCCGACCCAAGCGCCCCGCACCTTACTCGGAGCTTCGATCTACTGTTCCGGGGCTGGGAGATCACGACCGGCGGACAGCGGCTCCACCGCATCGAGGACTACGAGGCGAAGCTGCGGGCGATCGGAGTGGACCAAGACGGCTACGACTTCTATCTGTCGACGTTCAGGTACGGAATGCCGCCGCACGGGGGCCTCGGCGCCGGGCTCGAGCGCCTAACGGCGCGGCTGCTCGAGTTGCGCAACGTGCGGGAGGCAAACCTCTTCCCTCGCGATCGGACGCGCGTTTCGCCGTAAGATGGGCCGGAGAAAGTGTAGGGCGCGAGGCAAAGCCCCGCGCCCTACCGCCTCTTAGTACGTAAGAGTCCTGTCAGGAGGCGCAACGCGCCGCCCAAGCGGCGGCACCGAGCACGGACGCAGATTCGCCGAGCTCGGATGTCAGCAAGACACAATGCGACAGGAGCCCCGCGCGCGGGCTCGACTTCAGCGCTCCCTCTGCCGCGCGCAAGAGAGCGGCCCCAACAGCGGGCGGCCGGCTGTCGATGACAACGGCCTGGGGGCCGAAAAGAGCAATCATGTTTACGAGGCCCAGCGCGAAGTAACGTGCGGTATCCTGGAGAGCGCGGCGCGCAACAGGATCTCCCGCAGCGGCCATTCGTACCACGAGCGAGGGCGTTACATCCCCAAGCTGCCCGTCTGCAGCGGACGAGATCGCGCTGGCAGCCCCGCCGCGGAGTGCATTGACTGCGCGTGCTACAAGCGCCCCGGCGCTGGCGAGTGCCTGCCAGCATCCGGATTCCCCACAAGTGCACTGCGGCCCATCTCTGTCTATCACAACGTGCGAGGCATTGATGGGTAAGCCCTGAGCGGTTGCCAGGGGAGAACCGCGAGCCAACAGCGCAAGCTCGATGTCGTCGCCGACGCGCACGTGCAGCGTGTCCGAGACTCCGCCGGCCGCGCCGAACGAGAACTCCCCGAACGCGGCCGCATCAGAGGCAGTGATAGCGGCGGTCGGTAGGGCGAGGTCCTGGGCCAGGCGATCGAGCGGTTCAAGAGCCCCCCATGCGCTGACCCCGGACGGCGGGTGAGCTATCTCGCCTCTTCCATCCGGGCAGCCGTCGAGGGCCAGCCCCAAGCTCGTGACCTCGTGGAGTTGCATGACGTCGTCGAAGACCTCACGAGCGGCCTCGGCGGCCAGAGCCAAGGCGGCCTGGCGGGTGGTCGGCGCGTCAAGATCTCGCCGCGTGTTCGCCAGAATCGCGCCGTCTGAATTCACGACAGACGCTTGGACTGACCTCGCAGTGATAGCAACTCCAAGGGCGGGATAGCCGGGGGGCACAACGTTGGTCGCGCCCTGCGGTGAGCGAATCGCGGCGCGGCTCTCGACAAGCGGCGCCCCGGTCGGCTCTATCTGGCCAGGTGTGCCGCTGGCGGGGGCCTCGGCTGTGTGTGTCGTCGCTTCCGCCTGCACGGCGTCTGCGACGTCCTCCTCGGCCCAGTCGGCAGCGGAATCGCATGAGGAGCGGCCGCCGGCGCGGCCAAAGAACCGATGAGTGGCATGAAGGGCGGCGGCGACTGCGGTGCGGGACCGATCGTTTCGCACCAGCGCGGACCCAAGCAGGTCAGTCTGCTTCCCGAAGAAGGTTACTCTCACTGTTGCAGCGATATACTCTTGGCCGATTCCTGTTGTATGTGCTGCGACATCAAGCAACTGAACCTGAGGAGTGGCTGGGCCCGAGTTGACTTGCTGCAAACACTGCTGCATGGCTGCCACAGACGCCGCCGCCGCTAGCTTCCACGTGTTCCCTCGCTCGGCTCGCCCTGCGGCCGTGCCCTCGAACCGCTGCCGGCCACGTGCGAGCCTCACGCTTGCCCGGATCCCGTCTGAATCCAGGCGAAAAGTCACCTCCTCCATGATCAAGCGGGGGCTGGCCGGACCGGCCGCCTCCAAGGAAACCGGCATGCGTAGCTCCCGGTCTAGCCCCGGTCCGGCCTGATTCGCCTGCGCCCGCACAGCTAGCCCTCCGCGCCGTCTTCGGGCCACATAGTGAGCTGGCCCCGCGACTGCTCGCGGAGAGCGCGCTGATGAGCCTCCCTTGGGGGAAGGCCCCCCTGGCGATAGGTCCAGATGGCCTTAACGAGCTCGAGCTGCCCTGTCGTGTAGAGATTCCGCTCAACCTTGCCGTGACGTTGCTTGATAGGGCGAATGTAGCCGCGCTGCTCCAGGTAGTAGACATGCTCCTTGGTCATACCCGGGCAGCTTGCCAGTAGGTCGGCCATCGGGTGGAGATCGCTCAGGGCCTCGCGCACGGCGGCCCCCACTTATGCATATGTGCACCCTCGCCCCAACATCATACAGCCTCCCATAGGCGTCGTCAAGGCTTTTGTGCACCAAAATTCGTCTCAGGTGACGACGCTCATGGCTGCTGACACGGCCGGCAAACGCGGCCCCCTCCACGATGTTGCCGACTGGCGACTGCTGGTGTAAGCTTCTCAGCGATCGCGCGCCGCGGCGGACCTCATGCAGACGAAGCCTCTGACCTCGGTGCATCCTGCGGTAGTGGCAGTGGCTCTCATACGGTCGGTGCTGGTGACTCCATGCGAGCTCGTCGGCCTATGGGAAGCCAGCGGTGGCCCGGGCACCAGTGACGGCAAGGGGCCAAGGGTGACACTCAGATCGTATGTTGTTCCCAACCACGGATGTCTCGAGCTTCTCGCAGATAGGACGTGGCGGGACGAGGTCGGCCAGCCTCCCAAGGAACTGCCGCCCACCATCGCGTTGACACCGCACCGTGGGAACACGGCGTGAGCTAGGAATGGCGGCCACCTCTGCCGAAGAGTGTATGTCGGGCCCGTGGAGCGTTAGCAGCAGCTATGGGGAACAAGCGCGCGAGCCGCTCCCGCTGCGGTGTCTACGATTGCAGCGGGTGTGGTCTCTATCTGGCAGACCGGTGTCCTGGGTGCGCCTCCGGCAATCTCCGTTTGTCCCGCGATGGCGGCGAGGAGTGTCTAGTCTACGGGTGTGTTCGGGAGCAGGACATCGCGGGCTGCTTCGAGTGCGAGCTGTCCCTGTGCAAGCTGGGGAGTTGGCCCCCGACAGGGTGCCCCCTGCGCGAGCGCTTTGGCGGAGAGGAGCTCGGCGAGGCGTTCCACCGGCAGCTGGAAGTGACGAAGGGCGTCGCCACCGGGCGTGGTCTCGGCATAGACCGCTCTGAGCCGAGAACGCTGCGACTGCGCGAGTACCTGCAGGTGGTGCACGACTTCGCGCGCCGCAACGTTGCGACTATGTCGTCTCACCACCTGGCCCGATGTGTTGGCGTGAGGGCGAGTCTGGCGCGGCGCGATTTGTCGGAGCTCGGGCACCTTGGCACGCCGGGACGTGGCTACTCCGTGTCGGCCGTAGGCGCGGCGTTGCGGGAGAGCCTGAGTCTTGGCCCGCGCCGCTCTGCCATCTGGCTGGGTGGAGCTCGGCAGGCCGGCGACAAACATGTGGCCGAAGCGCTGGAGATCGTCAACTGCATTCTGGTAGGGATCTTCGATGATGACAGCGAAGCTCAGCAGGTGGCCGGTATCGCCGTGCGGCCGTTGGCAGAGGTGGCGGCCGCGGCGAACACCGCAACCGTAGCCATCCTCGCAAACGAAGCAGCGACGGAACCGGAAGTGCTGCGAGGACTCGCGGAGGCCGGGATAGAGGCCGTGCTCAATCTGACGCCTGTGCGGCTGGACGCCTCGGCGAAGGTGATCGTGGAGCAAGCGGACCTTGGCAGCCAGCTGCTGCGCCTGCTGTCGCGGTTGACGGGCCCCGGGGCAGGACGGGCCGGGCGAGAGTGAGGGCGGAAATGGCGACCACAGAGCCCACCAATAGTGAGAGGTCAGACGAGAAGCCGCTGCGCGTCCTGGTTGTGGAGGACGAGTTCGTCGTCGCCACGACGCTGCGACTTCATCTGGAGGCGCTCGGCTGTGAGGTCGTGGGCGTAGCCCGTCGGGCCGACCCCGGCGTAGAGATGGCGCACGAGTTGCGCCCGGACTTGGTGGTGATGGATATCGGCCTGCCGGGCCGGGACGGCATCGAGGCGACGAGGGACATCGTGGGGCAGGTCGACACGACCGTCATCATCGTGACGGCCTATGAAGACGAACGAGTTCAGCGAGCGTTGGCTGCGGGCGCGCGGATGGTGTTGACCAAGCCTGTGCTGGAGGAGCAGCTTGCTCAGGTGATCGCCCAGCTGAGGGCCGAGAAGGCCGCCGGCGGCCCTCCCCCCGGTCCCGAGGGGCGGTAGGCCAATGGCCGGCATGAGGGCCATGGTGCTGGCCGCGGGCATAGGCGAGCGAATGCGGCCGCTCACCGATCATGTGCCCAAGCCACTGCTGCCGATTGCCAACCGGCCCGCTATGGGGTATGTTCTCGAACACCTGGGTCGGCACGGCTTCACCGAAGTCATCGCCAATCTCCACTATCGTCCTGAGGAGATCGTCGATCACTTTGGCTCTGGCGGCGAGTACGGGGTCAGCCTGACGTACAGCTACGAGGAAGAGCTGTTGGGGCCTGCTGGCGGGGTCCGCCACTGCAAAGACTTCCTTGGCGGCGAGACCTTCCTTGTCACGGGTGCGGACGACCTCACCTCGATGGATCTGACGGCACTGCTGGCCGCGCATCGAGACGTCGGGGCCATGGCCAGCATAGCACTGGTGGAGGTCGAGGAGACATCGGAATACGGAATCGTGGTGACCGACAACGCGGGCCGGATCGACCGTTTCGTCGAGAAGCCCAAGGGTGAGGCCCCGAGCCGGACCGCGAACACGCAGATATACCTCTTCGAGCCGGACGTCTTCGAGTTCATACCCCCCGACCGCTTCTATGACTTCGGGTTCCATGCTTTCCCCGCCATGGTCGAGGCAGGCGTGCCCTTCTACGGCTTCTCTCTCGACGGGTACTGGCGCGACATAGGGACCATCCAGGACTACCTCGCGGCGCAGAGAGATGTGCTCGAAGGCAGGCTGCCGGCGTCGATCGGCGGCCGGCAGTTGACTCCAGGGGTCTGGATGGGAGACGGCTGCGACATAGACGATTCCGCCGAACTCCTGGCGTCGGTGCTCCTGGGCGACGGCTGTCGGGTCGGGGCGAAGGCCAGGCTGGGCGGCGGGACGTGCGTCGGAGCCGACGCGGATGTCGGCGAAGAGGCCGAGGTGTGGGAGAGCGTAGTCTGGCCGGGAGTGCCGGTGCCCCCCCGCGCGAAGCTGCAAGGCGCTGTGGCGACCGCCGGCGGAATCTTCCGCGGGTGAGTTGATTCGAAGACAATTCTCCCACAAAAAGGGCTTGCACAAGATTGCTTGATGCCTTAGGAGTGGGTATAATGGTCCGGTGGCGAATCCGGGAGCTCGGAATCGCCTGCCCCGCCGCACGAGGGGGTCAGGCCCGGGCCGGCGATCAAAGAAGTTCCTGATTCACGAACAGACGCTAGCGGGAGGTGAGTAGCGAATGCCAGATAAGGGAGCAATGACCGTCCGCGAGGCCGGCCGGAAGGGCGGGCGCGCAACAAAGGCCCGGCACGGCCCGGAGTTCTACGAAGCCATCGGCCGCAAGGGTGGCGAGACCACCAAGAAGAGGCACGGCCCCAAGTTCTACGAGCGTATCGGCCGCAAGGGGGGCCAGCGAGTGCGACAGCTCGTGCAGCAGGCGAAGCGGGCGCAGCGCGGAGGCAGCTAGCCGCGGGGACAGGGTTAGCCGTAAGATTTGAGCAGCAAGCGTTCTTCCGCTTGCTGCTCTTTCAATGGGTCGCCTCAACCGGGGTCAGGAAGCGCTCGCGGATCCGCTGCTCCTCCTCGGCGTCTGGAAGGCGGCCCTCGGGCGTGAGGATGTGAGGCGTGACGAAGATGACCAGCTCGGAGTTGACGACCGACCGACTGCGACTCCGGAACAAGCCACCGATCAACGGTATGTCGCCCAGGACCGGGATCTTCGTCCTTCTATCTTCAGTCTGCTGCTGACTCAACCCGCCGATCATCAGAGTCTCGCCGTCTTTGAGTCGCACCGTCGTGCCCGCCTGGCGCGTCCTCAAGACCGGCAGCCCCGTCTCGGGATCGACCTCCGAGATGTTGCTTACCTCCGTGCTGTCCGGGTCGATGTTGAGCGTGATCTCGCCGCCGCCGCCGGTCAGCGGAGTCACCCGCAACTTCACGCCCACATCCACTCCCTGTATCTTCTCGACGGGCTGACCGTAGGTGATGTACTCAACTATAATAAAGCGCCGTACACCGATGAATACGTCCGCGGGGTGGCCGTTCATGACGGCCATTCGGGGCGCGGCGCGTATCTGAGCGCGCTGCTCTGTCTCCAGTGCGCGGATGCGGGCCTCGAAGTCATCGGGCAGTTCGCCTATGTTCGAGTAGGAGACCTGGCCCGCGCGGGAATCGCTTGTCGCGGAGAACTCGGGTTCACCTTCCTCGTTGGTCTCGCCGGTCAGGTCTCCCCGAAACAGCTGGGTCACCACGTCGAGGTCCTCTGTGTCTGCGAACTCAACGGCCATGACCTCGATGAGGATCTGAGGAGGGGCCACGTCGACCGCGCGCAGGTCTGCCTCGATCTTGTCCAGCATCTGCTGTGGTGCCGTCACGACGACCGCATTCTGCTCCTCGTTCACGTGCAGGTAGCTGTACAGGAAAGTCGGCAGGAGGCCCGAGGCATCCTTGGCGCGGGTGTATCGCATCGGGAAGGACGTCGTCCCGCTGAGCCGGTAGGCGGCGAGATCCTGCGGGACGCCGCGGCTAAACATGTAGACCCCCTCCACTTCGCTGAGCGCCAGCCCGTAAGCGCTGGCGATGGCCCTCAGCATGCCGTCGACCGTCATGTCTTCCAGGTGGAGGTTGGCCTCCGCCTTCACCGCGTCATCGACGGCGAGATTGGTGCCGCTCTCGGCCGCAATCTCCCCCAGCACTTCCTGGAGGTCTGCCTTCACGGCCAGGACAGAGACGAGACCGTCAGCGTAGGACACCGAAAGCTCTGTCTCCTTCTTCTCGGCCTCCTCCTCCTCGCCGGCTTCCTCCTCCTCGACACCCTCCAGCGTGCGGCTGCTCCTCACCGTGATGATGTAGCTCTGGCGGTCCGTGCTGGAGTTCGCGCGGACGCTCGATGGCTCCACCATGACGATAACCATCTCGACGCCTACTCCCTCCTCTGCATCCTGGGGAGTCGTGAGCTCGATGTGGCTCACCGGGAACTTGCTGACATCGATGAAGTTCTGTCCGGTCGCGTTGCGCGCGTTGTAGAAGTCCAGTTTGTAGCGGTGTCCATCCTCCTCGTGTTCTCTATAGCCAAGGTTCAAGATGCCGTCTGCCTTGACCGTGATCTGCACCCCGTTGCGGAGCTGCTTGACGTCTATCTCAGTGATGTTGCAGTACACGCGCGCTTGCGCCGGCATCGCTGCCAGCAGCATAGCCATGACTGCGGCGGCGATACAGCGAAGCAGACGGCAGGCTGTGCTAGCCATGGACACTACCTCCTGAATCGTCGGCGTCGGGGCGGATTATGTGGGACGTCACGAAGAACGCAAGCCGGGTGTGCGAGCGAGTACGATCGACCGACCGGAACAGTCCCCCGATGATCGGCAGGTCTCCGAGAATCGGTATCGAGCGCTCCTGCTCGTCCTCCGACTCGCTCACGATTCCACCGAGCACGATGGTCTGGCCATCCCTAATGCGCACGGTCGCGCCCGCTCTGCGCAGACCCACTATGGGAAGGTCGGTTCTGGGATCTCTCCCGCGCAGCGTCCGTGCGACCACGCCCAGGCCGAGAATGACCTCGTCCCCCCTCCCCACCAGGGGCTGCACCGAGATGAAGCTGGTCGTCCAGGCCGATCCGAGATAGGCCTCCACGAACGACTCCTCCACGTACTCGAAGATGACGAAGTACTCCTCGCCGGCGCCGATGAACGCGTTGTGACCGTTGAGGACGCGAGCGGAGGCGCGGCTTATGAGCTTGGTGGATGTGTCGGTCTCCACGTTGTTCAGCACGGCCGCCCAGCCCTGCGGCAGCCCCTCCAACCAGAGGAAACCCAAGTCACCCGTCAGGGAATCGAGCGCGGCACCGAAGTCGCCGAGGTAGCGCTCGAGCTGCAGGGCACGCGCCAGGTCGTGACCAGAGGTGTACTCCACCGTGACAACTTCCACCAACACCTCTGGTGAGGGCACGTCGAGCTTCGCCAGGTCTTCGGCCACCCGATCGGCGAGAGGACCAGGGCCCGTGACGACGATGGAATTCGAGCCCTCGTCCGGACGTAGGTACTGCATCAAGAAGTTCGGCAGGAGATCTAGCGCATCCACCGCTCGCAGATACTTCAGCTGCACGCGTCGCGACTCGCCCGCGCCATAGGCGCCGGCAGAGCCGGTTGGGGCCGCTATGACCCATCTCCCGCCCGGCAGGCTCTGAGTGCAGAGCCCACAGCCGGTCGCGATGGCATCCAGTGCCGTCGCCGGCGAGACGTCCCGCAGGCAGAGACTGACCCGAATGTCATCCTCGGCGGGCGAGGTGACACTGAGCCCCGCCTCGCGGCCGATAGCGTTCGCCAGATCGTGCAGCCTGACATTGACTGCTCGAATCGTCAGCAAGCCGTCGCGCTCCTTGACCTCCAGCTCCGTCGGCAGGTCTGCGGGCGTCTCCGGGGATGGCGCAGGCGGGAAGCGATCGGACTCCCACAGAATGACAATGCTGCTGCGATCCTCGCTGGACATCAGCCACCAGTCGCCGCGCCAGCGCTCGAACCGCCCTTCACCTGTTATCAACCCGAGGTAATTGACGACATCGACCCCCAGGCCCACACCCTCCTCGGCCCATTCGGGGATCCTGATCTCAACGTGGCTCACCGGGTACTTGTTGATCGGGATGAAAGCCGAGCCGAGCTTGGAGCGCGCGTTGTGGAGCCGAAGCGAAAGTCGGCGGAACTTCTCGGTGATACGCAAGCCGCCTCCCTCGTATTCGCGGAGTGCTCCTTCCTCAATCAGCCGCTCGAAGTCCCATCCCCAATGCAGCTCCCCGTCGGCCTCTATGGTCACCCGCACGCCGTTGCTGAGCTGCTCTGACGTTACCGCAGTGACGTTGCAGTAGACGGTCCCGCGCTGCGCCCACGCAGGCCCAGCTCCGGCCGCCATCGATGCCAGAATCAGCAGGGGAAGGGCGTGGCGCATGCCTCAGCTGTCCTCCAGGAAGCGCTCGCCCAGCTCTTGATCCTCGTCGCCGAGGGGCTGCCCTTCATTTAAGATCACACGCGGAGTGATGAATATCACGAGGTCCGTATGGATGGTCAACTCGGAGCTGGAGCGGAACAGGTTTCCGATTATCGGGATGTCTCCGAGGACCGGAACCTTGGTGCGGATCTTCCGCTGCTCTTCCTCGCGAAGGCCTCCGATCACAATCGTCTGACCGTTTCGCACCCGGACCATGGTGTCTGCCGTTCGAGTGATCTTGTCCGGAAGGCCGGTCACCGGGTCCAGGGCCGTCAGGGTGGACACCTCCGGGGTGATACTGCAGATGATCTCCTTGCCGTCCCCCGTCCACGGGCGCACGACAAGCCGGACGCCAGCGTCGATGAAGTTCTGCGTCATATACTCCTGCACTTCGACCGGCTGGCGGAGGTATCGTTGAGTCCCTACGAAGAAGCTGGCGTAGCGGCCGCTGACGGTTGCGATCCTCGGCGCCGCGCGCACGTTCGCTTGGCGGGAGGCGACGAGAGCCTCCAGCCTTACACGGAACTCCGTTGGCAAGTCCGCTACTCCCCGAAGGATGAGCTCTCCCATCGTGCGCGCAGGGAGCGCCGAATCGGCAGGCGCCAGATCCAGCGTGCCCCACTCTGCCCCTCGACCGGCATTGTGCCACCGGATGGCGAGATTGCGCTCTGCGGAATACCAGTCGGTGAACTCGACGACGAGGATTTCGAGCATGATCTGCGCGGCCGGCGTGTCGAACTGCCGGATATCCTCCTCGAACTTCTCGAGCACATCAGTGGGAGCAGAGAGGACGACCGCGTTCTGCCCGTAGTTCACCTTCACGTGGTCCTGGAGGAAGACAGGCAGCAGCCCCTTGGCGTTGTTCGCCTGGACATACTGCGTCGGTATCGATTTGATGTCGCTCAGCAAATAGGAGGAGGGCTTGCGCGGGATGCCTTCGGAGATCATGTGGATGCCGTCGACGCACTTGCACGAGAAGCCATAGGCCGAGACTACGTAGCTGATTACCTCCTCGGGCGACATGTCGGCCAAGTGGACCGTGACCTTCCGGTCCTTAATCGCGTCATCGACGATGAGCTGTAGGTCGGTCTTCTCTGCCAGCCGTGTGAAGAAACGATGAGCGTGCACGTTGACCGCGTGCACCGTTACTCCGCTGGGGTAGACGGTGATGTCGGGCTCCGGCGCCTCGGCCTTGCCCTCCTCTTCGTCGCCCTCGGATTCCTGCTCTGTGCCCTCTCCCTCCGCGGCCTCATCGCCGCTCGCTGGATTCGCCAGCGCTGGCGACGCCGTCGCGCAGAGCGCAACCGAGATCAGCAGAAGTACGAGGAGCAGGATTGTCTGCCACAGCGAAGTCTTGACCATGCTCGCCTCCGATCCGTACACAGACTGGGGAAACCTGTGGGTATAGGGCACGGCACCCCTATGCCTTAGACGCGTCTCGTACCGAAAACGTCGCGGGAAAGGTGAGTGCAGGCTGGCCCGCGCGCCGATGCCGCCTGCAGGCGACGCGGCATTCTACATCTCCGTTCGCCCTTCCAGTGCCCGCGTGATGGTGACGTCATCGGCGTAGTCGAGGTCGCCGCCCACGGGCAGGCCGAGGGCGATCCGGGTCACCCGGACCCCGAGCGGTCGCAGCTGTGCCGCGAGATACATCGCCGTCGCGTCGCCCTCGACCGTCGGATTGGTCGCCAGAATGACCTCGCGGATCTTCCCCTCCTGCACGCGGGCGAGGAGCTCTGATACCCTGAGCGACTCGGGGCCGATCCCATCCATGGGCGAGATGAGGCCGCCAAGCACGTGGTAGCGTCCCCGGAGGCCCCCGGCGCGCTCCATCGCGAGCAGATCCCGGGCCTCTCCGACAACACAGAGCGTTGCGTCGTCTCGGTCCGCGTCGTTGCACACCGCGCACAGATCGGCGTCGGTGTAGTTGAAGCAGACCGGACATTCGCGGATGCCCTGCTTCACATCCTGAATCGACTCCGCGAGTGCCCCCGCGTCGTCAGCCCCGGCATGCAGCAGATGGAGGGCCAGCCTCTGCGCCGTCTTTGGGCCGACGCCGGGCAGCTTCTCGAGTTCTTCTATAAGGCGTGCGAGTGAACGGGGATAGGCGCGCATTGCTGATAGAATCGATCGTCGCTGGAATCGATCTCCCCGCCTAAAGGCCGGGGATCCCCAGTCCGCCGGTGATCTCCCTCATCTTCTCTTCCTGAACCTTGCGCCCCTTCTCCAGCGCCTCCCGCACGGCGGCAACAACCAGGTCTTGAAGCATATCGATCTCGGCCGGATCCACGGCCTCCGGGGAGATCCTCAGCTCGAGGAGTTCACCTTGAGCATTGGCGACGGCGGTGACGGCTCCGCCCCCGGAGCTGGCCTCGACGCGCATCTGGGCGAGCTCATCCTGCACAGTCTTCATCTCTCGCTGCAGCTTCTCCATCTGGCGAAGCATCTGTCGTCCGAATGCCCCGCCGCCGGGGATGTTCATTGTTGGCCTACCTCCTCTTGCCGGGCGATGACGGCAGCCGCGGCTAGTCCTCGACCTCGCTGCCGGGGAACATCGACAGCAGGTCGTCGAGCTGGTCCTCGGGCGCGCCTGCAGCGTCCTCCTGCGCACCGACGGAATCGGCTCCCTGAGGCCCCATGCGACACCTGACCGTCACCTCGAGGCCGAAGACGCGCCCGATCGCTTCGGCCACCAGCTGGCGCCTACGATCGGTCATCTGGTCGTGGTGGAACTGATGGCGAAACTCGAGCACGAGGCCGCCGTTCTGCAGCTCGGCGGGCACGGCATCCCGCAGAAACGCGGCCTCGGCGCTCTTGCGCGATTTGCGCAGGTCGGCGATGAGATCATCCCAGCGACGCCTGATATCGGCGAGTCCCGAGGATCCGGACGGCTCCGCTACCGCCTCGGGCTCTGCAGCCACTGGGCCACCCTCAGTATCGTCGGAGGGAGTGTCGGGAACGGCAGCCCTCTCCCTCCTCCCCGACTGGCGCGCGGCTCGACGCGCCGGCCGCTCGGCGGGCGCCCCGGCAGGAGCCGGTGCCGAAGCGCGGCAGATCCTGACCGCAGCAAGCTCTACGAGCAGCCGCGGCTGGCTCGTGAAGCGGAGCTCTCGGTCGGTCTCGGCGAGGAGATCCAGAGTGCGGAGGGTCTCGGACTGTGAGAGCACCTTCGCCTGCTGCATCGCGCGTTCGGTGGACTCCTGCGGGAGGGCGACGGCCTCCTGTCCGCGCCGGCCGAGGCTGAGAAGGAGCAGGTTGCGGTAGTGAGCGGTCAGCCCTGCTATGAGCTGGCGCAGGTCCTTCCCCTCGGCGACCACGCGCTCCACGAACAGGAGCGCATCTGAGACATCGTCTCGGATGAGGACGTCGGCGAAGTCGGCGAGCAGATCGAAGTCAATCCCGCCCAGGATCTCGGTGACTGTCTCCGGCGTGATCTTCTCCTCGGCGTATGCGATTGCCTGGTCGAGCAGCGTCAGGGCGTCACGGAAGGAGCCGTCGGCCGCGTTGGCGAGCATCGCGACGGCCTTCTCGTCGATGTCGAGATCCTCCTTGCTCGCTATGCTGACGATCGCCGACTGGAGGTCCCCCAGCCCGATGCGGTGGAAGTCGAAACGCTGGCAGCGAGAGAGAATGGTCGGGAGCACCCGGTGGGGCTCAGTGGTCGCCAGCACGAACACCACGTGTGCCGGCGGCTCCTCCAGCGTCTTGAGGAAGGCGTTGAAGGCCTCACCGGTTAGCATGTGGACCTCGTCGATGATGTACACCTTCATTCGAGCCCCGGCCGGCGCAAGGCCCACGCGCTCCCGAAGCTCACGTATCTCATCGATCCCGCGGTTGGAGGCGGCGTCTATCTCGATCACGTCCAGGGCGTTGCCCGCGGCGATGCGCTGACACTCCTCGCAGTCCCCGCATGGCTCGGCTGTCGGGCCCTGCTCGCAGTTCAGCGCCATGGCCAGCACACGCGCGGTGCTCGTCTTCCCCGTTCCGCGCGGGCCGCAGAACAGGTAGGCGTGGGCGATCCTGTTCGCCTTGACAGCGTTGGCCAGCGTCTGAGTGACGTGTCGCTGTCCGACGATCTCCGCGAAGTTCCGCGGCCGATATTTGCGGTAGAGGGAGAGGTACGGCATGCTGCTGCCCCCGATACATGGCTGGTTCGGCGGCGCTGGAGGGAGTCCTCTCGCTCAGTGGGCGCAGCCGGCCTGCTCCCCGCGGGAGCAAGTGACCCCGATCATCACGAATGCCGGGCGGCGGCCGGGACGCGTCGCGGCCGGGCCCTCGAGGGCCCGGCCGCGCACCTCATGTGATCGTGCACCCACCGTCGAACGAGTCGCCCCGGCGGCATGGGCGCAGCCAGCTCAGGTCAGACGATCTGCGGCACTCGGTCCAACTTGCTTACCGCTGCTTCCTTCCGGACCTGACGGGGTTCGCAAGAGGCCCGCTGCGCAGGGCCCGGCCTTCAACGCCGCTTGCGCCCCCCAGACCCGAAGCGGCTCGGCCTCGGGCGGGAGTTCGACCCCGCTATAGCGGATTGCGGGTACAGGGCACCGCTAGCTCCCCGTCTAGCACGATCACAACTCGCCTCTCATGGCCCAACCTCACCCCGCGCACATCTACTCGTCTGCCAGGTTCTTCTGCAGGATGATCCGTGTCTGCTCGTCGGCCGCGTCGCGCGTCACAACCACGGCCTTGCGGAGACCGTCCTCCTCCCACTGCAACTGCAGCATCTTTATCTCTGCTGTCGATATCTGGGCGCTGACTTCTGCCTCGGGTAGTTCCTTCTGGTAGAACGCCTCGACCTCCGCAAACGAGTCGGGAGTGGTTAGATGCACCTGGGTCAGGTCCCCTTCGGGGGCTTCTGAGTCCGTCCAGCGCATGCTTGCCGCGACCTCAGCGCCCGGGTAGACAAGGATGCCGATCTCCCGCGGGTCGATCTCCTGCCCCGCCCCGAACCGGGCGGTGCCCTCCTCGCTCGTGACCGTCACGGATGACTCGTCGCCTTTCGCCCGCAAGCGGCCCTGTTCGGTTTCGGCCGTGATCTCCACTTCGCCCCCCTTCGTCTCCACGGTCACCTCTCCCTCGGAGGTCGAGTAGCTTGTCTTCCGACCGCAGCCGCAGGAGACGAAGGCGAAAGCCAGTCCCGTCAATGCGAGAAGACGTAGCGCTGACATGGCGGTCCCTCCAGCCCCATCGTGGCGCCCGCGCCGTCCCAACACGGCCGCGGGGGCCCTCAACATCATCTTCGGAACCCGGGCCCCTTTACCTGCACAGGTACGGACCGCGCCGATGCTCCGCCATATCACTCCCCTGGCTCGAGGATGCACTGGACCATTATGGCGCTGCCTTCGAGCGTCCCCTCTGACCTCGGCAGGACCTGAACGCGCGGGGCGGAACCACGTGGGCTACGGAAGGGAGATGAGAGTGAGATACTGTGCGACCTCAGTCATGATGCCCGAACTGACTCTGGAGGAGCAGGCGGCGCTTCTCCAGCGCCTTGGCTTCGACGGAATCGAGTGGCGCGTGAGACGCGTGTCGGAGGAACAGCGTAGCAGGGGGTACAGCGAATGGGGGGCGCATAAGAATGACCTCACCCCCGAGAACTTCCTCGACAACGCGCAGCGGATAAAAGATATTGCGGCCGGCCATGGACTCGCGATCGCGGGGATCGCGAGCAACCCAGCTGCCACGGACCTGGAGCAGGTGAGGCTCCTCGCTGAGGGAGCCCAGGCATGCGGCGCGCCGTTCATCCGCGTCGGCTGCCCGCAGGGCTATGATGGCTCCCAGAACTACAACGAGCTGTACGAAGAGGCAGTGGCGGCTTACGGCACGGCTGTCGACGCTGTCTCCCGCTTCGGCGTCAAGGCGGCACTCGAGATCCATGGACACACGATCCACCCCAGCGCCTCGCTTGCCCACCGGATCGTGTCCAATTGGGACTCGTCGCAGGTCTGCGTGATATTCGACGCGAACAACATGGTGCGCGATGGGTTCGAGACAACCGAGATCGCTCTCGAACTTCTCGGGTCTTACCTGGGGCACGTGCATGTTGGCGGCCACCGGCCGCTGGACAAGGGCAGAGACGATGTCGGCAGCGCCCAGTGGGACTGGCAGGGCTGCGCCCTCGGGGACGGCCTCTACGATCACCAGCGATTGTTGAGGAAGCTGATGGCGATCAACTACCAGGGCTTCATCAGCGTCGAGGATTTCCGGCCCATCCCACGCGAAGAGAAGCTAAAGGAGGGGATCGAGTATCTGAAGGCGGTCGAGGCACATCTGGCCTAGAGGGTGGCTAGCCGAGGAGTCGCTGGATGAAGCTGTACCTGATGACCGATCTGGAGGGAGTGGCCGGCGTCCTCAACTTCGAACATTGGACGGGGCCCGGCAAGCGGTGTTACGACGTTGCGAAGGAGTTCCTCACCGAGGAGGTCAACGCCGCCGTCGATGGGCTCTTCGAGGGGGGCGCGACGGAGATCCTCGTCTGCGACGGGCACGGCCCGGGTGCCATGGACGTTCGCCTGCTAGACCCGCGAGTCGAGCTGCTGCGCGGATGGGGAGAGGGGCCGTGGCCGCTCTGTCTCGACGAGTCGTTTGACGCGCTGGCGTTCGTCGGGCAGCACGCAAAGGCGGGAACCGAATACGGCCACCTGGCGCACACCCAGTGGCTCGGGTGTCTCGACCTCACCGTCAACGGCGTCTCCATCGGCGAGTTCGGACAGCTCGCGATGTGCGCCAGCGAACTGGGAGTGCGGACGATCTTCGGGTCAGGCGACGCAGCCCTCGCGACGGAGGCGGAGGCGCTCGTGCCGGGCATCGAAACAGTGGCCGTGAAGAGGGGGGTCAAGCCGGGCACGGGCGATGACCTGACGGAGGAGGAGTACGAGCGGTTCACCTCCTCGGCGATCCACGTTCATCCCGCCAAGGCGCGCCGGATGATCCGGGAGGGCGCACGTCGAGCGATTGCTCGGGCACGGAAAGAGGAGTTCGGGCTGGTCTCACTCCAAGCGCCCTTCGAGCGCGTGATGCAGGCGCGGCCGAGTAAGGATCGACCCCACAGGACGATCTCGCGGGCCACACACGCCAGCAGCGTCATCGCCGTCATGAACGCGCCGGAGGAGCCGGTGCCGCTTGAGGAGTGACCCTGGGGCCATGAGAGCAGCTATGGGGTGACCGAGGGGATTTGAACCCCCAACCACCGGATCCACAGTCCGGTGCTCTACCCTTGAGCTACGGTCACCGCGCTGGGAAGTTGAGGTTGTGGCACGCCCGGCAGGATTCGAACCTGCGACCCGCTGCTTAGAAGGCAGCCGCTCTATCCAACTGAGCTACGGGCGCGCTCGCCCGTATCATACCATGTTGGTGGCGGTTGGTTAAGCGGGGGAGTCGCTAACCGGCCTGGGCCAGCTCGGCCTCGATGATCGGCGCCACATCCGACGGCCTGTAGCTGCCGTTCTCCTGCTTCTGCAAGACAACCTGTCGCCCGTCCAGCTCGAACGATGACCTGCCGTTGATGGAGACCACGGTCCAGTTGACTTTGACCTCGGCCTGGTACTTGGCGGCCTCCGCGCCCATCAACTCGACTATCCTCAGATGGATGTCATCCGGATGTGCTTCGTAGGCCTTCTTGAGTTCGGCTTCAGTCTGCGCGTGGCACCCCTTCATGACCGGAAGCACGGCGATGATGTCGAGCTTGGCTCCCGGCTCGCCATACTCCTGGGTCGCTGCGGTTCCGCCACCCCCGGGCACTGGCGCGCATCCCGCGTCTCCGCCGGCTGCCGCCGCGACCTGATGATCATGCGGACCTCCCGCGGGCGCCTCGGACTTGCCCGTGGCAACGTAGGCAACGACCATCACTGCAAGAACGACCACCAGTGCGAGGGCGACCTTCTTCTCTACAGACGACATGAACACATGCCTCCTCGGGCGATCCATCGCCCCTAAGATGCGGCGCGTCGGCTACAAGCGTGCCGACGACCGGTCCCGTTGCTCTTCCGGCTGTGGAGCGGGGAACGGGGTTCGAACCCGCGACATTCAGCTTGGAAGGCTGACGCTCTACCAACTGAGCTATCCCCGCGATCCCACGCGATTATACCTGCTCGCGAAGAGCAGGGTCAAGATGAGGCGACAACTGCCGCCTCGTTACGCTTCGGCCTCAAGCGCTGCGAGGCGCTCCAGACAGTCGTCAACGCCCCGGAATTGGATCGCGTGCCATCCGACGGCGCGCGCGCCCTCCGCGTAGTCCGACACGTCGTCTATGAAGACATGCTGGCCCGGCGGGGCCCCGCTCAGCGACTCGACGTGCCGGTAGATGGCGGGGTCCGGCTTGCGGACGCCCACCTCGTTTGACAGGACACAGGCGTCGAAGAGCGGGAAGATGTCGGGGTACTGCTCCCGTATCCACGTCACATGCGGCTCGTTCGTATTTGAGAGCAGATAGCGCGGCCGCGGGCTTTTCCGGACGACGTCGAGCATGGGGGGATTGGGCGTGAAGATGTCGTTCCAGGAATGCGTGAACTCATCGAAGTCCATTTGGAGCCCAATGTCGTTCAGGAGTCTCCTGTAGACGGCGGCGAAGTCCCCGCCACGGTCTACCCTGGCACGGTCATATTGCTCCACGAACACGGCTCTGCAGTCGCCCGGGGCGCAGCAGCGAGCACGGAGCCTCTCGAAGAAGAGGTCCTCGTCCACGAAGAGCAGCACGTTGCCCAGATCGAAGACGCGAATCAGAGGCATCGGTATGGCTCGACACCGTTTGTGCGGCGAGGTCGGCAACAGGATTCGAGGTCGGGCCTCTGAGCCCTGCGAGGGCCCCGGCGGCACGCAGGAATCGGCCGACGGAGGCCAAATTGGGGGCTGCATGGGGACTCCATCGGCAGAGAGCGCGGCCGGATCGCGGGCGCTGCCTGCCAAGCTCGGGCTTGCGGCGATTCTGGCGGCGTACTGCGCACTCGCCACAGTGCAGTCTTTCGCCACGCGGCTGCAGTGGGGGCCCGACGAGCCGGGCCACATCATCTATGTTCAGTCGCTGGCCCTCGATGGGCGCTTACCCGCCATCAGTCGCGACGAGACAGACGACACATACCTCCCCGACGCGGCACGCACTCACGAGGCCCATCACCCACCGGCCTACTACGCGCTGGCAGCGACCGTGTGGCGCCTCTTCGCAGGGCTGCCTGACCGATCGGTGAGCTATGTGGGCGGCTCGCCGGGCGAGCTCGTGAGCTTCACGGTCCCGGGCGCCGTGCGGCCGGTGCGGCTATTCTCGGTGCTGCTGGGGGCGATGACGCTCCTGTTGACATGGGCCTGTGCACGCACCGTCTTCCCGGACCGCCCGGCCATCTGGCTGGGGGCCGTCGGCCTGCTGGCCTTCACTCCGATGTTCACGTATGTGACCGGTGTCATCAACAACGATCCGCTGCTCCACTGCTTCTTCGCGGCCACGGCCTGGCAGTGGGCGAGGGCCCTCCGGCTCGGTGCGAGCCGGCAGGATGTCGTCATCCTCGGCGTTCTGCTGGCCGCGGCGGTCAATGTGAAGGAGACCGCACTGGCTCTGGTGCCGCTCTCGGCCCTAGTGCTGGCGTTGGAGCCAGGGGCCGCGTCGCGGCGACAGCGGATCGCTCGCATCGGGGGAATGATGGGGCTGGCGCTTGCCCTGCCGGCCTGGTGGTATCTGCGGAAATGGCTGATCTACGGACATCCGTTCTCCTATGCCTACTATACGCCCTTGACCGAGCTCCCCGAAGCCCAGCGCACGGCCGTGCTGACCGCGCTTCCAGGGGCGATCTTCCTGTTCAGCTTCGTCCCTGCGGATGTGGTGCAGGCCCATGTGAGCCTCGGCCTAGTGGCTCTTGCCTTCGGCTGCCTGATGGTGCTCTCGGCCGGTGGACTCGCCCTCGTGCTTGTGCGGAGGAAAAGTCAAGCCCTTCCCCGCTTCGAGGTACAGTCGCTGGCGCTGTGGCTGTTGACGGCTGCCGTAGTGTTGGCCGGCCTCGTGAGGAATGCTCTGGTGCTCGACTGGCGGATGGGCTTGACCGGAGGCCGGTATATGGTGACGGTGTTCCCCATGCTGATGCCGGCTGCTGCGGGAGGGTTGAGCGCGCTCGTCGGGGATGGTCGGTGGGCCAGGCTGGCGCTTGCCGTGGCCGTGCTTGCCCTGCTCGCCATGAACGTCTACGTCATCCGCGCGACCGCGCTGGAGTACGGCACCCTTCGCTTCCTTGCGCGCTAGCGAGTGCCGCTGCAGTCCCCGCGTTGTTGCACCTTCGGCGAAACCTTTTGCCCACTTCTCGCGTCTAATAGTTGTGGAAGAGGCCGTGGGGGTGCGCCATGAATGGCGTGAAAGAGCGAGCAGGGGACATTGAGGTAGGCGATGCTGTGGCAGCCGACGTGCTGGCGCGGGAGATGGAGGAGGCCGCGCTGCGGTATGCCCAGATGACTGAACAGCTCGACCGCGTCCTGCAGGTGGACAGGAGAAGGCGGCGGGGCGCGTGGCGACGCGCCGACCGCCGGGGGGACGGAGAGCAAAGTTAGTCAAAGTGGAGGGAACGACCGGACGACTCTGCACTTGGCGGGGAGGGTCTGTGACCCTCCCCGCCGGATTCTGTCGGTAGGCTGTCGCGCCCTGTCTAGTCCAAGCTATAGCCCGTTAGCAGCCGGAGCGCCTCCCGATAGCGCGCGCTGGTACTCTCAACAACATCCTGAGGTAGCGGAGGAGGCGGAGGCTCCCTGTCCCAGCCGACGGAGTCGAGGTAGTCGCGGACGGGCTGCTTGTCGAAGCTCTTCTGGGAGCGGCCGGGCTCGTAATCGTCCAGGGGCCAGAAGCGGGATGAGTCCGGGGTGAGGACTTCGTCAATGAGGATGAGCTTGCCGCCGGCGAAGCCGAACTCGAACTTGGTGTCGGCGAGAATGATGCCGTGCTCGCGAGCGTGGTCGGCGGCCTTCGAGTAGACGGAGAGGCTGAGGCCTTCGATCTCGCGGTAGACATCGACGCCGACGATGTCTGTGGCCTGCTGGGGGGAGATGTTCTCGTCGTGGCCCGATTCGGCCTTGGTGGCCGGGGTGAAGACGGGCTCGGGGAGCCTGTCGGCCTCGCGGAGTCCCTCGGGGAGCTCGATGTCGCAGACGGTGCCGGAGTGCCGGTATTCCCTCCATCCCGATCCTGCGAGGTAGCCGCGAACGACGCACTCGATGGGCACGACCTCGGCGCGACGGACGAGCATGCTGCGGCCGGCAAGGGTCTCCAGGTACTGGCCGATGCAGGAGGGGTACTCGGTCGGGTCGGCGGTGTTGAGGTGGTTCTCGACGAGATCCTCAGTGAGGTCGAACCAGAACAGCGACATCTGGGTGAGCACGCGGCCCTTGTCGGGGATGCCGTTCGGCATGACGACATCGAAGGCCGAGATGCGGTCGGTCGCCACGATCAGGAGCTGGCTCCCGAGGTCGTAGATGTCGCGAACCTTGCCCCGCGCCAGCAGCGGGACGTCCGCCAGATTGGTCTCGATCAGTGGCTCAGTCATCACCCTATCCCGGTACGCTCAAGCGGCGGCAGGTTCCTTCTTCCCGCGAGCCCCAGCGACGTCTGCGCCCGGGCTCAGTCGTAGATCATGTTGAACAGCTTATCCGCCAAGCTCTGATCCAGATCCTTCAGGGCCCTATACTGCTCAATCGCGCCCTCCGAGTCACCGTCCCCGAGAAGGAGCTTGCCGAGCTCGAAGTGGGCCTCTGAGAAGCCTGGTTCCAGAGAGATCGCCTCCCTGAGCTTCCGCTTCTTGTCGTCACGGCGTCCGAGCTCACCGTAGGTTAGTGCGAGGGTGTAATGGGGGTAGGACGCACTTGGGTCCAGGGAGATCGCGCGCTCGTACTCCTGGGCCGCCTCTCGATAGCGTGCCAGTGCGAAGAGGGCGTCGCCGAGACCGGAGCGGGTCCCCATATGCTCTGGATCCAGGCGGACGGCCTCCTGCCAGGCGGCAAGCGACTCGCGGTGACGAGCGAGAGCCCCGAAGGTTAGGCCCAACCAAGAATGAGCGCCCGGGTGGTCTGGCTGCAGGCGCACGCACTCCTGAAGGTGTGGCAGCGCCTCCTCATAGCGTAGCAGTCCGCACAGGCACACGCCCAGGCGGAACCGGGATTCCGCGGAGTCGGGAGCGAGGCGGACTGACTCGGAGAACGGTCCCACTGCCTCGGAGAGACGGCCGAGCCTCGCACAGGCCAGCCCCAGCGCGAACTGCGTCTCCAGGGACTCCGGCGCCCTCGCCACAGCCTCGCGGAAGGCGGCGACGGCCTCCTCGTGCCGGCCCACCTCGAAGTAGGCCGCGCCGAGTGCTCGGTGAAGGGCCTCAGCGTCCGGCTGAATGCGAGTGGCCTCCTCCAACTGCGGGATGGCCTCCTCGTAGCGACTGAGGAGGACGTACACGGCACTGAGGCCGGCGTAGGCTTCCACGCACTCGGGGTCTGTCTCTATCGCCTTGTCGTACTCGGCGATTGCGTCCTCGTGCCGCTCCATGCCCATGTAGATCTGGCCGAGGCGGCTGTAGGCCTGTGCACAATCTGGGTCGATGAGTCGGGCCTGCTTCAGGGCGCTCACGGCCTCCTCTTGTCTGCCCAGTCCCAGATGCGCGTCCGCCAGACCGACATACACATCAGCCTGGTCAGGTTTCAGGTCGAGCGAGCGATGGAAGGCTGCGATGCCCCCTCGTGGGCGGCCCATCGCTCCGTAGACAGTGCCCAACTTCTTGTAGGCGACATCGGCGTCCTCTGGCCTGATCTCAATGGCGCGCTCGAAGGCCGCCGCGGCCTCCCCAAAACGCCGGAGCGCGTACAGCGAGTTGCCGAGCCAGTGATAGGCCACTGCGTCAGCGGGGTTCAACGCGAGAAGGCTCTGGAAGGCCTCGACGGCGTCCCCATGGCGCGCCAGTCTGGCGTAGGCCACCCCCATCAGGAAGTAACTGCCGACGAGCGCGCGGGGCCTGTAGGCAGCGACTTGGTGCTCTCGGTCTCCGAGATCCCCGTAGGCAACGCCGTACCGCGCAAACACCTGGTGGTCGTTTGCCGGCTCGGAGGTGACGGCTTCCTGGCACGAGAGAGCTGCCTCCTCGTACCGCTCAAGCTTCCTCAGGGCCGATCCCAGGCAGTAGTGGGCGAGCGAGAGCTCTGGCTCCATGTCGAGGACCTGCCGGAGGACTGCGACCTGCTTCGCAGGCTGATCCAGCCCGAGCGCAACTCCAAGCTGAGCGATCGCGTTATCGGGCTCGACCCGCGTCACCTGCCGACACACCGCCGCCGCCTCCTCCACTCGTTCGAGCAGGTAGAGAGCGTAGGCGAGGCCGATGTGGGCGGTCACGTCTCCGGGCTCCAGTTCAGCGGCCGTCCGGAACGCCTCCTCGGCTTGTTCGAGCTGCTCGAGCTCTACCAGGCACCTTCCCAAGGCTTGCTGAGATTCCGGGTCCTCTGGAGCCAGGCGCACCGCCTGCTCGAACTCGGCCGCGGCCTCCTCGTGGCGATCCAGATCTGCCAGCATGGCGCCCAACTCCGCGTGGGCGTCAGCGCTCGTGGGATCGAGGTCGGCCGCTTCCCGGAGCACAGCGATGGCCTCGTCGTAGTTGCCCAAGTCCGCCATGGCCGTTCCGAGGCCCTGGAGGGCCGGTCCGCACTCCGGGTCGCGGCCCGTCGCCTCCTGGAAGGACGCCACTGCCTCCTCTGCTCGGCCCAAACCCAGAAGCGCATTGCCGCGCCCCTCGTAGGGGCCCCCTTCCGCCAGGCCGAGTCGAATCGCGCGGTCGAACGCGGATAGGGCTTGATCGTGCTGCTCGAGTTCGAGCAAGCACTGACCGAGGTGACAGAGGGCCCAGGCATCATCCGGGTCGACGCGTACGCGTTCCCGGAAGGCCGACTCGGCCTCTGAGTGGCGGCCCAGCCAGACGAGCGCTAGGCCAAGAGAGACATGGGCACGCGCGAACTGGGGGTCGTGGTGAATCGCCTGCTTGTAGTAGGAGGCCGCCTCCTCGTGTCTGTTGAGCGCACTCAAGCTGCGTCCCAGCAGATAGAGGTTCCCGGCATCTGCCTCTATCTCGACGGACTTGCGCAAGGGCGGGAGAGCATCCTCGTACTGGCCGAGGACTATCAAGCAGTGGCCCAAATCGATGTTGGCGCTCCAGTGATCCGGGTAGATCCGTATCGCTTCCCGGAAGCACTCAGCTGCCTCCTCCCAACGTTCGAGATCGAGCAAGCAGGCGCCGGCGGCGTAGTGCGCGACAGAGCTCTCGGGCATACTGGTCGCCCATTCCCGGTAGACCTCCAGGGCATCTTCGGGACGGCCGAGCGCAGCCAGCGAACGACCGAGCCCGTAGTATGTGTCGGAGTAGCGGAACTCCATGTCGAAGGCGGCCCGGAACGCTCCCTCAGCTTCTTGATACCGTTGCAGGGCCAGGAGGCACTTGCCGAGCTCGACGCGGTAGCGCGGGCTGTCGGGCGCGAGCCGAACAGCTTCGCGCCATTCAGCGGCGGCTTCCTCACGTTGGTTATCCGCGGTTAGTAACGCCGCCAGCGTCGCATGCAGTTCAGCCTCTTCCGGCGCAATGCTGATCGCTCGGCTCAACACCTCCCTGGACTCCTGGTTCCGGCCCAGTCTTCTCAGGGAATATCCCAATCCCATCAGAGATCGCCAGTCATCAGGAGCCACTCGCAGCGCCTCACGATAGGCCGTTGCCGCCTCCTCGTCTCGCCCCAGGATAGTCAAGCATACGCCCATCTTGGCTCGGATTTCGGGGTCCTCGGGGCAGAGCGAGACAGCAGTCGCGTAGGCCGCCAGTGCGTCCTCCCACTGCTCGAGATCGCGGAAGCAGTCTCCCAGGCCCGAGTAAGCGGCACACATGTCGGGATCGAGGCGGATGGCCTCCTTGTACGACGGGATCGCGTCTTCCCACAGCATCAGGTCGCTAAGGCACTCCGCCCGCATGAAGTGCGCGTCCGCGTAGTCGGGGCGGCACCGGATCGCCTCTTCGAAGAACTCAATGGCCTCCTGAAGGGGTGTCAGCCGTTCGGGCGCATCCTCAGCGCGAGACATGGCCGTCACTCCGGCGGTATATGCCTCCCGTGCTCGCCTCTCCGCATCCTCCCGGACCACCTGCTCCAAGGGAACGACTCTGGCTGCCCCTGCGAGTTGCCGTGTTACCTCGTTGATGGGGACCGCGAAGTTCAGGTTCTGCCCCTCCCTGTGGACTAGGCAGGCGATCCCGATGACCTCGCCTGCTAAGCTGAACACGGGCCCCCCGCTGCTGCCATGTGAAATGGGCGCGGTTATCTGTAGCCACCGGCCGAAGTCCTCCCAGTCCCTTACGGCGCTCACGATTCCTTCCGAGGCCGTATGTTCCAGGCCCTCCGCGCTTGTCAGCGTGAGGATGCGGTCGCCCTGCCGGACCTTGTCCGAATCGCCCATGCGCGCGACCGCGAGGTCTTGTCCCGCCACTTTGACGACGGCGAAGTCCTGCTCGGCATCCCAGCAGAGGAATCCCAGGACGTCTGTCGCTTCCCCCGAGGCGAACACGACTCCAGCTTCGACCGCGTTCTCCACGACATGGAAGGCCGTTACTACCGCGCCATCGCTCCTCACGATGACCCCGCTCCCCTGGGAGATCCCGCCCTCTGCGTCAGCGGCGAGCACTGTCACGACCGCCCGGCGCACTTCGGCCAGGAGATCTGCGATCTTGCTGTGCGCGCTTCCGTCAGGCGGCCCGCCAGCGCTCAGAGCTGTTGCGGGAAGAGCGCCTCCGCACAGCGCCATAAGGAGGATCACGTGGATGATTCGGTACGGCCTCTGCTTGGCCACGGTTCGGCCACCTCCCCTCAGCGTGCCGCCCCCGAGCGGGCAATGTGCTATGCCCGCGAGCTCACCGGCTCTTTCAGTCTCAGGAGATCGACCACGGCTTCTGCGCTCGCCTCCACGCTCACAGGCTCCTGGGCCGCCTGGATGGCGCAGTCGGGGTCCTTGAGGCCGTGTCCTGTCAGGATGCAGGCGACACACGCGTCCTCGGGGACGCCGGCCTGAAGCTCGCGAACGAAGTAGCCCTCCCTCACGAGCTTGGCCACACCTGCAACGCAAGCGGCCGAGGCGGGCTCGACGAAGAGGCCCTCGATGCTCGCGAGCATCTTGTAGGCCTCTAGGATCTCTTCGTCGGTCACCGTCTCGATGAGGCCCCCCGACTCATCCCGCGCGGCAACGGCGCCCTTCCAGCTCGCGGGATTGCCGATCTTTATGGCTGTGGCTATCGTCTGTGGGTCCGCGACTGGCTCGCCCCGTACTATCGGGGCCGCTCGCTCCGCCTGGAAGCCGAGCACCTTCGGCAGCCGGCGGCTTCGCCCGGCCTCATGGTACTCCCGGTATCCTTTCCAGTAGGCCGTGATGTTGCCGGCGTTTCCCACCGGGATTGCGTGGTAGGCAGGAGCGTTGCCGACGCGGTCGCAGATCTCGAAGGCGCCGCTCTTCTGGCCTTCGATGCGGTGGGGGTTGATGGAGTTGACAAGTTGCACTGGGTACTTGCTCGTGATCTCGACGACGATGCGGAAGGCGTCGTCGAAGTTGCCTTCGATCGCGATGACCTTCGCGCCGTGCATCACCGACTGCGCGAGCTTGCCCATCGCTATGTACCTGATAGGCAGCACGACGATGCAATCTATGCCCGCTCGCGCCGCGTAGGCTGCTGCCGAGGCCGCCGTGTTGCCGGTGGAGGCACACATGACCGCCTGCTGCCTCTCTTCGAGCGCCTTCGAGACGGCCACCGTCATCCCGCGGTCTTTGAAGGACCCCGTCGGGTTCGCCCCCTCGCACTTCAGATAGAGAGGAATGGGCAGCCCGATGCGCTCCTGCAGGGCCGGCGCGGCCAGCAGCGGAGTGTTGCCCTCGCGCAGCGTAATGATGGGAGTGCGCTCGCCCACGGGCATGAACCCGCGATAGGCTTCTATTATGCCGGGCCAGCTCGCCTCGGCGCTCATGGTGGTCCTGTCACTCCTCCGCCTCGGCACGGATGCAGCCGCTGATCTCATGCACGTCGGGCAGCTCTGAAATGCGCTTCAGAGATCGCTGCATCTGACGCTCCTTGGTCGTGTGTGTCAGCCACACTATCTCTGCGCTCTCGCCGGACGCATCCATCTGAAGGACTGAGGCAAGACTGACCCCTTCCTCTCCGAACACCGTGGCGATCGCCGCCAGAACGCCTGGCCTGTCAGCGACCCGCAGGCGGAGGTAATAGCGCGTCTCCAACTCCTCGATCGGCAAGATGTGCTTCCCTTCGAAACACGTACATGCCACACGACCGGTCGCGCCCGAGCGGATGTTGCGGGCTACGTCGATGATGTCCCCGACCACGGCGGAACCCGTGGGCATCGTTCCTGCGCCCTGCCCGTAGAACATCACCTCGCCGACCGAGCTGCCGCGAACGAAGATGGCGTTGAAGGGCCCGCTGACAGCGGCCAACGGATGGTCGGCGGGAAGCAAGGTGGGGTGGACCCGCAGCTCCAGCGCCTCGTCGATCTCCGTGCCAATGGCCAGCAGCTTGATGGCGTAGCCGAGCTGGCCGGCGTACTCCATGTCCCGCGCGCCCAAGCCGGTGATGCCTTCCCGATAGATGCTGTCTACCTGCACGCGGGTCTCGAAGGCGATGGAGGCGAGGATGGCGAGCTTGAACGCCGGGTCGAGGCCCTCAACATCGTTGGTCGGGTCTGGCTCTGCGTACCCGAGCCGCGTCGCCTCGGCCAGTGCCTCCTGGAACTCGACGTGCTGCTGCGACATCCGGGTCAAGATGAAGTTGGTCGTGCCGTTGACGATCCCCATGATGCGACTGATGCGATTGCCGGCCAGGCAGCTCTTGAGCGGCCGGACGATGGGGATTCCGCCGCCGACGCTTCCCTCGAACATGAGGTCCAGGCTGCGCTCCGCAGCTGCGTCGAACAGCTCCTTGCCGTGGCGGGCGATCAGCTCTTTGTTCGACGTGACCACACTCTTGCCAGAACGCAACGCCTTGAGCACGAAGTCGAGAGCGGGTTCGGTGCCTCCAATACACTCGACTACAATGGCAATCTCAGGGTCCGTCAGCACTTCATCCGCATCCGTCGCCTTCATCTCAGACGGTATGTCGATGGGCACGGGACGGGGCGAACTCCAATCCACATCCACAAGCCGCTTGACCCGCACCGGACGGCCGACCTGGCGGTCTATGCTGTCTTGGTTGTCCAGCAGAGTCTTGTAGGTTCCGGTCCCGATCTTCCCGTAGCCGATTATTCCGACGAGTATCGGTCGCTCCGCCATCACCGTTCCTCTGCTGTTTCGGCACTGACGAACTCGAGCACGACGAGGGGCTCGCCGGCCTGAACCAGCGCCCCGTTCTCGGCCGGAATGGCCACCACTCGGCCGCGCCACTCGGCCCCTATCTCATTGAATACCTTCATCGCCTCGACTATGCAAACGGTCTGGCCTTCGGAAACCACGTCGCCGATCTCCACGAAGGGCGCCGCGTCAGGGGTCGGCGCCCGGTAGAAGACGCCGATCAGGGGAGAGCGCACAGCCACCGTGCGAGCTCCTCGGCCCTGGCCCACGGGCGCTGGCGGGGTGGCCCCCCTGGTTGGGGGATCGGCAACGCGGCGACCACCGCTGGCTGCTGCCCGCCGGAGCCGCAGCTTGAACTGGCCCTCCTCGACGACCAGTTCGCGCAGCCCCTCCCTGCGAAAGAGGCGCACGAACGCCTGCACATTTTCGAAAGCCTCTTGGTCCATGGGTGCGATTGTGAAAAGAGCCCCACCGTCGAGTGGAGCTCTTCCGCTGGCCTCCGTCCTGGCCTGGCTGAGAGAGAAGACTACTGGCTCTGAGTCTGACGCATCTTCTTGAGCCGCTTTCGGCGTGCCTTCTTCTCCCGTGCCCGCTTCTCCTCCTCCGTCTCGCGTCGGCGCTCTTCGTCCTCCTGCCGAATGCTCAGCTCGATCTCACGCTCGAATTCCAGGAACTTCTCTACATTCGGCGAGAGCTCACGCAGCTTCTTCACGTCCACTGGCATAGGGGATCACTCCTGCTTGGAAAGACGATCAGCATTCTAGCAAGGCCGTGGTCGCGGTGTCAAGGCGGCTCGCATCCGGTCCATGGGCCAGCCAGACGGGCGACGAACTTCTGTGCGCTCTCGAGCGTCTAAATGAATGGCCATAGTGAGGACAGGTGTCGATGTCCGCCTGTCGCGGCAGGATACCCTTCCGTGCCTGCGAATCGTCACACCGTGATGGTAGCGCCCACCGCAAACCGCAGACTCCTGGGCGTTGGACGCAGAGGGCAGCGAGGGCTTACGCTCGCAGCGACGCTGGTAACGGCGCTGCTGGTCGGCCTGCTGGCTGCGCTGTTCGTGGTCGCCGTGTGGACTGCTCGAGGCGCGGCCCAGCGGGCAACGTGCACCAGCCACCTGCGCCAGCTCGCAAGCGCCCTCGTGATGTACAAGGACGAGTGCGGCGACTACCCACTCAGCTCCTACGAGGTCCGGGCCGAGGACGGCGAGCTAGGTGAGAGGGTCACATGGCAGCAGGCTCTGCGGCCCTACGCGGAGGACTCGGACGTCTTCCTGTGCCCTCGCGATCCCGTCGCTGCGTCCGTGGCCGAGAGCAGGCCTGCCGAGTCGGCTGTGGCCGCCTACGTCGGCAGCTATGTCTACCTCGCCGCCGAACCGAGGTCGGCGCCGCCACTCGCCGGTCGTAGAGCGCCCTCGGCGCCCGCCGCAGCGCCGAGGGGGCCGGGCACGGAGGCGAGGCCGGGCCTACTACTCGTCTGCAGACACCATGATGACGAGGAAGACGACGAGCGCCGTTGGGTCATGGCCCTCTATGAAGACGGATCGGTGAAGCGGGAGCCGGCGCGGAGCCTCGTGCCACGCCGAACGGGGGGCGGGGCCGCCGGGCCCGAACGAGTGCCGCGTCCCGGCAGAAACGATTGGTAGGCCAGGCCTCCACGGACGGAGGAAGGTAGGCGGCTTCAGTTCGGCCGTTGGATCTCCGACAGGTACTGCTGAGCGTAGCAGCAGGCCTGTGTCACGTGGTAGGCTGCCTTCCACTCGGACCCCTTATCTGTCCGCCGCGGAGTGCCATCCTCTGCCACCGATGGAAACCATTCGCCATGCTGCGCGTCATGGAGGTAGGCCATACAGAAGCTCACGACCTGTCGGAAGGCGTCCCAGTACCTTCGATCCTCAAAGACGACATAGCCAAGCAGGAACGCGGCCATCGCCTCGCATTGGACCCACCAGATCTTCTCGCGTACGCTGGCGGTCTGCCCCAGTGGGCCGTGCGAGAACACGCCGCCGTGAACGCGATCTGCGCCGAACTGCAGGCAGTAGTCCAGGAACTGCCGGGCCGTGTCCCGATAGGCAGGCACACCTTCTCTGCCGTGAACGCGGAGCAAGAGCCACGCCGCCTCGAGGTTATGTCCGTAGTCGACGAGATCCCGGCTGCGCTCGGCGTCATGCCTCCAGTCCGGCAAGAAGTACTCCAGGCCGGATCGGTGATCTGCCTCGGCCATGCGCGTAACGAAGAGATCGCAGATGTCCAGCACGGGCGGCAGATAGCGAGCTTCGCCGGTCGCCTCGTGCAGCGAAAGCAGAGCCTCGAGGACGTGAAGATGAGTGCCCATCCTATGGTTCTCGTCTGACGGTCGCCAGCCGCGGTCACACCCTTCTATGACTCCGCCATTCTCTTCGTCCCACAGGTGCCGAGAGGCAAGGCTCCACGTATGGACTGCCGCCGCAAGGGCGCGCCTGTCTCGGGAGACGCGGGCATACTCGGCCAGCGCGAACGCCGCGAAGGCATGACCGTATGTCCGCTTGCCGACCTGCCGAGGCTCCCCCTCGCGAGACGTGGACCAGAACCAGCCGTCGTGGGTGGCGTCCCGGAAGTGCCGCAGAAGGAAGTCGACGCCCTGTCCGGCCAGATTCAGCCACTCAACGGGCCCGCCCAGGTCGAAGCCGGCGGCGAAGCTGTATATCATCCGCGTCTGCATGACGAGGAACTTCTCTGAGGAGTCTGTGACAGCGCCGTCTCTCGCCAGGTGTGTGATGAACCCGCCGTGGTCGCGGTCGATGCTGTGCCGTTCCCAGAACGGCAGGACCTCCGTCAGCAGGTGGCGGCGGAGATCTGGGATTTGCCCGTCAGCGCACGCAGACATGCGGACACCGCCTCGCCTCTTCCCCTACGGCCGGAGGGGTTCGCCGGTGCCGAGGCCGGTCCTGCGCGGACTTCAGCCAAGGTGCCTTCAAGGGACTGCTGAGCGCAGCGCGCTCGATGGCATCATGGTCCTGGCTCACTGCTCCACGGCAGGTCCAGCCACGGCCGGACGGAACCAGTTGATGATCCACGTTCGGCCGACGGGGCGATGTCGATCTCACACGGAGCGGTGGATATGAGGATCGAGCTCGGCTGTTTTACCCGGCCCTGGGGCCAGCACACCCTGGAGGAGGCCCTGGCCGGCATCGCAGCGGCCGGCTACAGCAGCGTGGGATTGACATCGATGGCAGACACTCCCTTGTTCTCAGACGAGTGGAGCGATGGGAGCAATGCGGGCCTCGCCCAGTTCGTAGGTGAGAGCGGCTTGCGCGCGCAGGTCACCTTCGGCAATCCGGACCTGTCGCTTGCCGGCGGCGAGGCCGCCTCGAGGTTCGGCCGACAGCTCGGCTGGTGCAAGCAGATCGGGATCGACTACCTAGTGCTTCTTGGCACCGAAGATCCTGACAAGTACGACGCGTGGTTCGATGCCACTGAACGCTGTCTCGACATTGCTGCCGAACGCGAGATCACGCTCCTGCTCAAGCCCCATGGCGGCCTCAGCTCTCTGGCCGAAGACCTGCTGCGCGCCGCTTCGAGGCTGCCGCACCCCGCGTTCGGGATCTGCTACGATCCCGGCAACATATACTACTACACCGGACAGAAGCCTGAAGATGACCTCCCCAAGGTGGCGGAGCAGGTGCGAGCCATGTGCATAAAGGACGAGACTGGCGGCAGGCACGGCGAGGTGATGATCACGCCCGGGACGGGGCTCGTCGACTTCGAACGCATCTTCTCGATCCTAGATGGCGCCGGCTTCTCAGGGCCGTGCTGGGTCGAATGCGTCGGCGGCAGCACCCTGGCCGAGATCAACGCCGAGGCGAAGAATGCCTACGAGTTCGTGAGCGCTCTCATCGCCCGCACCAGGGGATGATGCGTTTGGCGCCACGCTCGCCCGCTTGGCGGTCGGGTTTCGCCCATCTCCGAGCCCCAGTTGGCTATTCGTAGGGTGCGAAGGCCGCCTCCCGAATCTTGGCAGCGATCGCGCGAACCTTTCTCTGGCTTGCGCGCACTGGACTGTTAGGAGGACCGCCTGGCATGGCCCTGCGAGAGGGCACGGATGCACACCTCGTCGCGCGGGCGCGGGAGGGAGACGCGGCCGCTCTCGACCAGCTGATCGCCCGCCACCGCGGCCGTCTCTTCGGTATTGCGCGGCACATGACCGGAAGCGCAGACGCGGCCCAGGACATCGTCCAGGAGGCTCTCGTCAGCGCCCTCACCTCTCTGAGCTGCCTGCGGGACGGCAACAGCTTCGGCAAGTGGCTCAACACCATTGTCCGGCGACAGGTGGTGCGCTGGCGGCGAGAGCGAGACCGGCGGCCCGAGCCAGTGGGCGATCTAGTCCTGCGTGGCGCACCGGCAGCGGTGTGGGACCGCCCGGAGGTCGCTTCGCCGGAGCTGCTCGAAAGCATACGAGAGGCGCTGGAGGTCCTCAAACGCCGCGATCGCCAGGTCATGGTTCTGCACTACCTCGAAGGCCGGACGTGTGACGAGATTGCATCGATCATGGGCCTATCGCAGGGCGGGGTCAAGCGAATCCTCCACGACTCGCGCAACAAAGTCAGAGAGGAGTATGAAGCCATGTCTGAGACCGGTGGGGAGCCAAGGATACGTCGGCTGCGGCACTGGATAGCTGGCAGCGTCGTGCCCCAGCGCGCAAACGTCTTCTATCGTCTGAAGCATCGACTCGCGCAAGCAGTGTGCCTTTCGGTCAATAAGCGGCCGAAGACAGTGAAGCAGATCTCGGAGCAAGTTGGGGCACACGCCGACTACGTCGCGGACACCGTTCAGGACTTGGCCGAGATCGACGTGCTGGAGTCGCCGGGCAAACGCAGGTACCTAGCGAACTTCATCGCCCTTGATGGAGAGGACTGGCGACGCTTGACGAAGTTCGTGCCGGAGCCTGCGGGTGAGGCCGCCAAACGACTGGCGGCGGCAGAGGATCGGCTGCGGGGCGCTTTTGAGAAGACTCAGCTTGCCGCCGCCGGCTGGGAATGGAACGAAGTCGCATGGGTCATATACGCGGTCCTCGCGGCCAACATGGGCGTCTCTCACACCCAGCCCGATTCCTATCGCTCGTCCGCGCCCAAGCGCCCTGACGGCGGACGGTATTGGCTCGGGGGCTGTGAAGAAGCTGAAGACCTGCCGACTCTCTGGGGCACAGGGCTCAACAGCAGCTTCGGGAAGCTCGAGGGCCTCGAGGTCGGCCACTGGTGGAGTTGGGGACTCGAGAGGGAACACCCGACGGCGTTTTCGGCCGGGGACGACGCCTACACGGCACTGGCGGCCTTCCGCCAAGGGCCGCTGACCGAGGCAGAGGTACTTGGACGGCTCGGCGGCGACGCCGAGCACTGGCAGGGGATACTCGCGCACCTCATCAAGGATGGCGTGCTCAGGCGCGTGAACGGCGAGATCAGAGCCGGAATACCAATCTTCACACAGCAAGAAAGCGATGTCCTGACAGATGAGGTGAAGTCGGTCGTAGCGCCCATTACGGGTGAAGTTGCTGAGCCCGCGCTCGCACTCGTGCCCGAAGCGCTCGACAAGATGGGCTACGGGCATCGGCAGGAGCAGTATCCACAGTGGCTGCGGTGGCTCGCCGGCGACATCATGGGAGAAGCTCTTCGCTTCCTGATGGAGCAGGGAGTTCTTCCGCGCCCGCCGCGGCGCGCGCCGGCGACCTTTGCGATGCTCGCGTGGGAGTCCGGGATTCCTCTGATGTTGCCCTGACAGTCTGACCGTCGGAGGGCAGGCTCAACGCGCCGGGATCACCAGCTTATCGCCGATGGCCATGACGTTATACCGTCGGGTGCCATCTTCGATGTGAGATACTAGTTCGGCTGGATCACCCATGCACCAGTAGAGGTCCGAATCGAAGGTGCCGTAGTGGCACGGGACGATGTGGCGCGCACGCGTGGCGTTGGCCAGCCGTGCGGCATCCCCCGTGTCGAGCGTATGGGGAGCGATCGGCAGCATCAGAACATCCACGTCTCTGACGCCAAGGTGTTCGTCCAGCAACTCCGTGTCGCCGGGGTGCCAGATGGTGACGCCTGAGACGCTCACAAGGAAGCCGCAGCAGTCCCCCCGCTGCGTGTGAATGGCGTCTTCCTCGTGCTTCGCCACTGTCGGGGTGACAGTCGTGCCGCCCACGCGCATCGGCTGATCGTACCGAGCCCTGCGAAGGCGGGCCTCGGGAATCCCGAACTGGCGCAGCTTGAAGGCGGTCCTCTCGGTTCCGACGAAGAGCGCGTGCGTGCGCTCGGCCAGCTCCGGGATTGTGCGATGTCCGGCGTGGTCGCCGTGGTCGTGGGTAACCAGCACCAGGTCCGCACGGTCTATGTTGCGGGCCCGAATGGGGAGCGGCACGAGCAGCGGCAGCCCGATCTCCGAAGTTACTGGATCGGCATCATCCTGGAGTTCGATCACAGGGTCGATCAGGATCACTGAGCCAGCTGCGTTGATGGCAAAGCCCGAGTTGCCGAGCCACCAAACGCTGACCGCGACCGCTTCGAGGTCCATCAGCTCGTTCGGGTCGATCATCCCCACCGTAGCACTCCCTCACTGGGAATCCTTCGGCGGTCTGGGGGGTACATCCTTCCAACGCGGGTGGGGCAGCGCTTGCGTGGGAGAGGGCGGCCCCTGGGGCCTGGCGAAACTTCAATCTCTGAGCCTGCTTCACCCGGGGGCCGGGGATGAAGCCTTCTCGCCTGGAAGACCAGTTCCAGTTCCGGGCAGGCAAGTTTCTGCCGAAACTGGTCTACGGATCGCCGACGGCGCGTGCTTTCCTGCTGTGCCTGGAGGCGGGCCAAGGTCTATCTCCGCGGCAAGACTCCGAGGAGATGATATGCTACCTCGTGCGCGGCACGGCCGCTCTGACGATCGGGCGGGAGACGTTCAGCGCATCGGCCGGCGACTTCGCAGCCGCGGCGGCGGGCGACATCCGGGGGATCATGGCCGAGGAGCAATGCGTGGCGCTTTGGGTTCACATCAGCAGGAGCAGAGAAGGTAGTGGGTGAGAAGCGGCGCCGCGTGGGCTTTGTGGGCTGTCCGCCGGAGGACGTGCTGAAGGCACAGGGGGTGGCCGAGCTCGTCGATCTGGACAACGTGATTGAGGGCGCGCGGCCCCGCGGCGAGTCCCTGCTGCCGCGAACAACCTGCCGGATCATCCGCCGCATCCTCGACAACGCTCTCTCCGTCGAACTGGATGAGATCATAGTGGATGAGGGCTACGGCAAGTGCGACGCCGCGCGCGGCCTGGCCGAACTTCTCGAGGACCTCCTCGATGTTCCCGTCATCCGCACCCAGAACGACAACCGTCAGAGCGCTGGCACCCCCATCTCAGACTCAGCTCTGCCGCTGCTGCGCAAGGTCGAACTCATCCTCGACGGCTTTGTGAATCCGCAGGAGGTCGAGCTGACGGCCCAGCCCAAGCCACGGGCGGCCATGTGGGGAGTGCCGGCAGCCGACTTCTCGATCTACGAGCCCTTCCCCGACGGCACCCAGGTGTTGGGATGGACCCGTTGCCTCGAGAACCGGACCCCGGCCGAGTGGGAGCTCGAGATGTACGTTCCCGTCGGCGTGCCAACCGTGTTCTTCGCCCAGACGTTCTGTCCCAAGAACGTTGTGGCGCAGCACCTAGCCCGGCGGCACGACGGGCTGCACGTGGACGTCGATGGTGTGCTCTCCCAACCCGTGCGGGCGAAGATCGAGGCCTTCCTACGTTTCAAGCGCGTGTGGGACTGATGGCGATACTGGGCGACTTCGGCACAACATGGACGAAGTTGCTGGACACCGACACAGGTGAACGCCGCGTCATCGCGACGCGCGATGCCGCCGCACACGGGCAGCGCGCGGACATCGCGACCGGCCACAACGCGCGCCGCCGGGCACCGCGGCATGTCAACGAGTTGATCGCCCTCGCGCAGGGGGGACAGCGCCTGATCGAAGAGCCGGAATTGCTCGTGCTGGACGTTGGCTCGCGCGACGTGAAGTACATCCATCTTCGCGACGGGGAGCTCCTGGGCATGGACTGGACGGCCACCTGTGGCGCGTTGACAGGCTTCACGCTGGAGCTGCTCGGCAACTACTACGGGATCGATTACGCGGCTGTCGAGCCCTCCACCAAGTCCGTGCCCGTCACATGCGGCGTGCTGGGGATGGAACAGCTCTTCGAGTTGGTCTCCGAGGGAGTACCGGTCGAGGAAGCGGTGGCGCGATTCGCGCGGGGCATTGCCATGAACGCGTATCGGTTCATCGGCGAGCCGAAGCAGTTTTGTCTGTCGGGGGGGATGTGCGAGAATCGGCTCTTCCATCGCAGCTTCCCGGAGGAGGTCGAGGTGCGTCTCTTGGGTCGGTACGTTCTCGTGGAAGGGCTCATCCCCGAGCTCACGGAAGACGGTCGGGCGACCAAGTAGGGGAGGGCAGGAGACCGCGGATGCAGGCAGGAGCACAGGCGCTGGCTGCCGCTCGCTGGATCGCGACGCTGATGTATGTTGGGGCGCTGGTGGTCTTTCAGTTGGTGGGCCGCCTCGTCGGTGTCCCGGTCGAGCTGGACGCCACTACGATGACGGTGCTTGTCTATGCGCTGCTGGCAGTGGGGATCATAGACTACGGTCTCTCCCTGTTCCTCGAGAGGAAGCTTCTTGCGAGAGCTCGAGCGGGAGGGGCCCAGGCCGCCAGTTCTGTGGTGCCGGCAGCGCTGATCGTGAGTGCGCTCGGCGTCAGCCTCGCGGTGTACGGTCTCGTGCTCAGCCTGCTGGGCACACCGACCTGGGGCGCAGTCTTCTACATGCTGTGCGCGATTCACGGGCTGCACCTCATCATCAGATGGCCCGACTACGCGAGGGCGGCCCAAGGGACCCGTTACTGAGGCATCCCACCCGGGCAAGGAGGAGGAGATATGGCAATCGACGTGCATCTGCACACACGAGGCGGTGAGAAGGGCGAAGAGATCCTGAAGGCTATGGACGAGATCGGCCTCGACCGAGTCGTGCTCTTCGGGGTGCCGCCGCACCGGGGACTCCCGGAAGGAGAGGCGCCGCCCGCGGACGCTCACAAGCGATCTGCAGATCAGCTGGCTGCGCTCGTGGCGCCCGATCCGAAGCGGCTCATCGGCCTCGCGTGGATCGAACCGACGCTGTCCGACGCGCTCGACGGCGTCGACTACGCCCTGGGAGAGAAGAAGCTGGCCGGCGTCAAGATGATTCCGAACAAGTGGTATCCCGCGGATGAGAGGGCCCAGGCCTGCTACCAGAAGATCGACGAGCACGGGAAGCCCATGCTCTTCCACACGGGCATACTGTGGGGGACCAGCGATACATCACAGTACTGTCGACCGGCCTTCTTCGAGATCATGTTTCACTATCCGCGCATACGCTTCGCCATGGCCCACATCAGCTGGCCGTGGACCGATGAATGCCTGGCCGTCAACGGCAAGTTCAGGTCCAACCAAGAGGGGGAGCCGACCAGCTACATCGACATCACGAGCGGCGCGCCCCGCATCTGGAAGGTGGATGCTCTGAGGAAGGCCCTCGCCTACCTCGGCGACACACATATCATCTATGGAAGCGACTCCAGTCTCCCCGGCGGCGCCGAATACGCCGCTCGCCGCCTGCGTGAGGACACAGAGATGCTTCGAGAGGCCGGCGCCTCCGACGAGACCGTCGAGCGTGTCCTCCACAGCAATGCTCTGCGGTGGCTCGGCATCGAGTAGCCGTACGGTGGCGGCCCAGCACAGCTGTGTGGGCAGGGGCGTCTGCCCCTGCCCATTCCTGTCTCCCCCTGGTCTGTCTGGCCTGCTGAAGAGGCCGCTTGGCGTGCTGAGACTACCCTCCCTGGATTCGCTTCACGTGCGTCACAAGTTTCGCGCCCAGGATGCGGCAGGCTGCCAGCTCTTCCTCGCTGGGCTTCTGGACGGCGACTGCGCCGTAGTGGGCGGTCACTCCCGGTGCGCTGTAGTCGGTCACACCGAACACGAGCATCCCGTAGTTCATCAGAATCGAGAGTATCGACAGGCATGTCATCTCGCTGCCGCCGCCGAGGCCGCCCGAGGTGCTGAAGGCGCACCCCACCTTGTCCTCCACCTTGCCCCACACGCACGTGGACTCGTCGAAGAACTTCTTCAGCTTCCAGCTCAGGCCGCCACACCAGGTCGGCGATCCCACGGCGATGCCGTCGTGCTCAAACAGATCTGAGGAGCTGGCCTCGTCTACGTGCCTTACCGTCACATCGGCGCCCGGCTGAGACCGGGCCCCCTCAGCGACTGCCTCAGCCATCGCCTTCGTATTCCCTGACTGCGTGTCGTACAGTACGAGGATCTTCGCCATCAACATCTCCCGCTCGTGATACGGGTACCGGCGCGACGAGCTCGTGTCTCGTCTTCCCAGGTGAGGCTCCGAGTCCTGCTGAAGGCCGGAGGCAAACACCTACATCGCCCCGAATCTGAGCGAGTAGCCCTGATATGAGGTCAGAGGATGACGTCACGTGAACGCGTCGCAAAGGCACTCCGGCATGAAAAGCCGGACCGAGTCCCAATCTATGAGGCATTCTGGGAGGCCACCTCGAACAGCTGGCACGAACAGGGCCTGCCGGAAGATGTGTCGCCCGACGACTACTTCGAGACGGAAATCCGACTCATCGGGCTCGACAACTCCTTCGGCTTCGCGCCGGAAGAGGTCGAGCGGACGGCGGACTGCGTCGTCGTCCGCGATGAGTGGGGCGTTCTCAAGCGGGATTGGCTGGACCATCGCTCCACGCCGGAGCTGCTCGGCTTCCCCGTGTCATCGAAGGCCGAGTGGGACGAGGTGAAGGACCGACTCAGGCCGGACCCAGCGCGCGTGGACTGGGAGGGCGTGCGGCAAGAGTGCGCGCGCTGGCGGGAGCGGGGTAAGTTCATCTGCCTGGCCGCGATCCCAGGATATGAAGCCACCTGGCGGAAGATCGGGCCGGAGGCCTTACTCACAGCCATCGCCGAGGACCCCGCGTGGGTGATCGACATGTATGAGCGCGACGCCGAGATGATCGTCGGCATGGCGCAGCTCTATGTCGACCACGGAGTCGACTTCGACGGCGCATGGCTTTGGGATGATCTGGCCTACAAGAACGGCCCGCTCTTCTCTCCCCGCGCCTACCGGGAGCAACTGCTCCCCAGCCACCGTCGCGTCGTCGACTTCTGCCACGCGCAGGATTGGCCGGTTACTCTCCACTCCTGTGGCAACATCACGAGTCTTGTGCCTGGTCTCCTCGAGGCCGGATTCGACTGCCTGCAGGCTTTGGAGGTCAAGGCCGGCGTCGACCTGGGTCTCCTTGTCAGAGAGTACGGCCGGCACGTCTGCTTCATGGGCGGGGTGGACGTACGTTGTCTCTTCGCGGAGGACGAGTCGATCATGGAGCGCGAGGTGAGGGCCAAACTCGACATCGGCATGTCGAACCCGGGCGGCTACGTCTTCCACTCAGACCACTCGATACCGCCACAGGTCACGTTCGCAAGATACGGCCGAGTGCTGGAGCTTGTGCGCGAACGGGGCGCCTACACCTAGGGCGACGGACTTCAGAGGGATGGTACCTCGAGCCGGGCGAGGTCGAAGCTGAGATGGATCGGCTCCTCTCCAGCGGAGAACTCATAGGAGAGCCGCCTCCGGCCGTCGGCCAGGCCAACTAGGCCGACCGGATCGCGCACGCGATCCCATCTGCCGGTCATGTCTCTCGCGTAGACCAGCCACCAGCCAGGAGGCAGCGTCACGCTCAGTTCAGCTGGGTCCGGTCGCGGTGCGGCCGCGCTGACCCTGAGGGCGACTATGCCTGCGCGGCGGGGGTCTGGCTGAGCCCGAACGGAGAACTGGCTGGCGCCGGCCCTGAGGGCGACTTCACCTTCCGGTAGCGTGAGGCGACCTGTGCCGCGTCTAGACCGAGAGGAGGCAGAGACGGCGACCTCTCCGCTCGCCAGTTCGCCGAAGCGCGCGGCAAGCTCGTAGTTGGCGTCCGGAAACGGCGCGGGCCGCTCCCGCTGGGGGGAGACGCGCAGGAGCAAGTCGGTGAGCACGCGCTCCGTATCGCGGAACACATGGCCCTTGTTCTGCACCCACAGCTGCGGAGGACCATCCCAGTCTCGCACCCAGTAGCCGCCGGATTCCGTCCAGCCACTTGGCGGGTGGCGGCGAGACACGGTGATTGCGGACTCGTCTGCGGGAGGCTCTCCCTCGTAGGCCCCGAGGCCTACCTGAAGATTGCACTGTCGCGTGAGCTGCCGGGCGATGTGGGAGGCGTGCTCCGCCGAACCTCGGTGTAGAACGAGGGCCGTCCCGGCGCGGCTCAGAAGCTCTGCACCGAGGAACCGTGCCTCGGCCGGCCCTGGGGGCTGCCCGAACTGCCTCTCTCCCGGAGGCGCTGTCGCCAGAGGTGCTCGAGGGAGGAACCGGAGACCGTCGTCCGATTGCTGGACCTCGAAGAGGACGCGGACAAGTCCCGCCAAGAGCACTGCCGAGTCCCACAGGCGGCGCTTCTCGCCACCCCATGAGGGGTCATACATATCGTGGAACTCCCACACGCACCCCGTCGCAGAACTGAACTGCAGCATGCGCTGTGCCAGCGCCGTGATGAACCCGCAGCCGGGACAGTCGGCTCCCGCCCACAACACGTAGCCCGGTGTGCCGCCGCTTATGGTCGCGCTCCGCGGATGTGTTCGCATGCCGCGATCGTAGCTCAGCGCGTCCCAGGCCGCTATCAGCCCGGCCGACAGGTGCGGGTCCGTACTTGGCAGCACCCCGAGTATCGCTCCACGGGCGAGCACGCCTGGGCACAGCGAGCAGTCCAGCGACCTGTCCGCCCCGCGACCGACCGCGAACCAGGTGATCCTCGCCGCTGGCGGGATGAAGTCGTCGATCGCTCTCCGTGCGCGGGATGACATGCTCTGGTAGAGAGCCGCCCGCTCTGTGTCTCCCACCCGAGCGGCCAGTGCAGCGCCGTAGTCGGCGGCGGCGACCAGCAACCACGAGTTGTCGAGCAGGTAGTCCAACTCGCGCACAGGCGCGGCCAGCAGCCACGTCTCGTCACCGTTCATGGGCTGAAGACCGCTGGGAGGTACGGTCGCCGCGTCCAGACAGCCCTGCACCATGTCCCAGTAGCCGGCACCGTCCAGGCCGGCCTTCTGCTCCGCGTCGCGGACCATGAGCACGAGATAGTGCGGCAGCTCGACGCCATGATAGCCGTAGGCCGAGGAGCTTCGGCCCGGGATCTCGTAGTAGGAGGCGATTCCTGACTCGCGCCAGGCTCGATGGAAGAAGTCCAGGCTCAGCCTCGCCTCCTCGGTCCGGCCCAGCTCCAGTAGAGCCCGCTGGACCCAGTAGCTGTCCCGCAGCCAGGCGCGGTTGTGCGGGTACCGCAGCGACCCGGTGTGAACAGCCTCTGGCCCGATGTGGGCCCGGACCAGGCAGAGAAGAGAATCCAGCAGATCGTCGGTGCGCTCGTCGCCCGTCTGAAGTGGGCGTGCGAGGCACCAACTCTCCCAGTCGCGCTTGGTCTGCTCGAGCAGGTCGAGAAGCTCCGGCAGGGCCGCTTCGGCGTGGGCTGCCTGGCCTGGCAGGCGAACCGGGTCGTCGCTTCCGGTGAGAAGAACCGCGGCCGAAGCTTGCTGGCCAGGACCGAGGCCCCCCAGGTCCAGCTCTGCCTGCTCGTGACGGATCCGAAGCTCACCGTCGGAGACGACCGCGAACGCATCGCCCAGCTGGTAGGAATTCGGGCTGAGCGCTGTCCACTCGCCTGGCCCCACCACGTCGAGCAGAATTCTGATGAATCGCTTCGCCTCCCCGGCGTTCTCGACGAGGAACCAGCGGACGAGGAAGTTGTGTTCCTCTGCCATGGGAGCGAAGTCAACGCACGTGACGGTCAGATCCTCGCGGCTGCTCTCTGACACGGCAACCGCGGTGTGCCGGATTCGCCGGAGTCTCTGCTCGGGGAACGTACTCAGGGGCATCGGCTGTGGCGCCTCGGCAGGGGGAATGCCTCGGCCGCGGACCCTGAGACGCACCGTGAGCGGCTTGGCGAGGGGCCTATGGGTTCGCCTGTCGCACCAGAACACGTTGACGGCGCTCAGGTCGTCCGGCTGACAGCCGATCGCGGCGAACACGTTTGGGCTGCCCAGGGTCAGACCGTCCGGACTTGGCGGATGGGTCGGCTGTTTGTCGGCGTGCCTGAACGTCTCATAGGTGGAGTACTGCTGGCTCTTCAGCCAGGCCGAGAGGTCCTCGGCGCGCTTGCCCCCTACGGCTGCGCGGTCGCCGCAGCCACAGAGGATGGCCACTGAGAGCATAGCAGGCACAAAGCTGATTCGAACTGGCATCGCAGTATGGCTTGGCGCGCGACCAAGAGCGAGATGAATGTAGCGGGCCGAAGCGGATTCGTCAACGAGTGTAAGCGCCTGTGGCCTGAGTCAGGCGGAATGGCCTGGGCTGTCGGCCGCGTCCCGATGTGCTCTGCCGTTACCTGAGGCTCCCCGCTGCTGTGAATGGTGGGAAGACATGCAGCTCACCGACTGAAGAGTCGGTGAGCTGCTTGTCGGTCCTGTGGGCAGGAAGGCAGGACGCGAGGAGGTTCCTTGTGACTACCGACGGCTGCGCCCGCGCGTCCGGACTCCGTGCATCGCCAGGGCAACCTGATCCATGCCTACGAACTCTTCGCCCTGTGCAGAACTCGCGTAAGTCATATCTTCGGCCATCAATGACCCGACCAATACGGCCCAACCGCCGGACAGCTGCACCGGGTCGAGCTCCTGGATCTCGAACTGAAGCATCACGTCTAGCAGCCCGTTGCCGTCGACGTCTTCCAGGTGAGCCATCGGCGCGTCTCCTCTGAGCGCGACGGGAGCGCCCGCGAGCTCACAGGTGAACGGGTCGATCTGAGTCGCGTCGAAGCTCTCCGAAGAGAAGACGCAGACGGGCAGCACGCCCTCTGCCCCGAGGTTGATGGGGTTGGTCGTGGACCCGGGCTTAACGTCAATGTTCACTGTGAGGAGTGTGCTCGACTCCCAGAGATGCAGGTCGTCGAAGTACACGATATTCGACCACGCGAAGGTGGCCTCCGACGCTACGCCCCACTGGTCGGTCACGACATCGCCCATAGGCGCGTAGTAGAACTCGCGAGGCGTGATCTCGACGCCTTGCCCGACGAGTTCGCCGTCAACCCAGAGCTTCGCGGTCAGTGACTCGTAGTTGAGGTCGGCTCGGACCGTGCACCAGTTACCGCGCGTGTAGGATCCGAGCTCCACCTGCTCTTCGCCACAGAAGCTGACAGAGCTGGCCGCGCCGTCGACGCAGAAGAAGTTCCACATGGGGTACGTGCTGTTGTACCTGTCCATGAAGCCGATCAGCGCCTCCCAGCCTGATGTCGCATCGAGGCACACGGCGGCCTCGTAGCTCAGGTGGGCCGGGAGTTCGTCGAGGACGACGTAGTCCATCTGCGCGGCGAACGGCCAGCTGTTGAGACGGAAGGACTTGCTGCCGCTGAGGAAGTTGTACTCGGTTACGTAGGCGCCCATTCCCCAGGAGAGGTTGGTCCAGGTATCCCCACTGGGGTAAAGCCCATGGTCTGTGCCCTCGAACCCTTCCTCGAACGGCAGGGCGACAGCGTAGGCCAGGCCGCCGGAGACGAGCACGGCGGTCAGGAGCAAAGCCGCGGCGAACAGGAGTTCTCGTCTGTCCATTGGCGATAACCTCCACTATAGGTTATTCCACAGTGGGGGAGGTCAGGCGGCTGACTCCAGAACGTCTTCTGTGCGCCCTGAGCACCCCTGAGGGAAGGTCTGGCGGATGGGCGCAGTTCGCACCGAGGCCATCGGGCGAGGGCACTGGGCGCCATTGACACCGCCTGCGCGCCTTCTCTATACTCTGGCCGCCCCCGAGGCAGCCCATATCCGGCCGGAGATTCGCCGTGACGGACCTCCCAAGTGTCAGCGTCATCATCCCCACGCGTCGTCGGCCGCGCTTGCTCGCCCAAGCCGTCCAGAGCGTTCTCTCGCAGTATCTTCAGCCGGTTGAGCTGATCGTCGTCGACGATGCTTCGCCGAGGTCCGACGCGGAGGCCGCTCTTGGCGGACTTCGCACCTGCGCCGATGTGCCCGTGCGGGTGGTCGCGGGGCCGGGCCGGGGGCCGGCAGCGGCCCGGAACACGGGGCTGGAAACAGCCACCGGAGAGCTTGTCGCTTTCTTGGACGACGACGACTGGTGGCTGCCGCAGAAGCTAGCATGGCAGGTCGAGTGGTTCCTCCTGCGACGAGGACTGGGTGCTCTCGGGACGTTGTGGATGGAGGCGGCTCGGGCAGGACTCGGGCTCGGGCGCCGCAGGGCGCCACAGCGTCTTCGTGCCGTGTCCCTCGGGAAGCTCGTTCGAGCGAACCGCCTGGCGACCTCCAGTGTCGTGGCGCGGCGCGACTGTGTAGCGCGTCTCGGCGGCTTCAACGAGTCGCTGCCGCTGGCCCAAGACTGGGACCTGTGGCTTCGGATGGTCGAGACTGCGGAGATAGCTATTCTCCCCGCTCGGCTGGTCGTGTATCGCCGCCACGATAGACAGAGGAGTGCCGACAAAGTCGAGATGCGACGGCAAGAGGCGGCGGTCGTGCGGCGCGCTCTGGGGCGTCTCGCCCCGGGGTCGGTGCGAGACGTAGCCCGCCGGCGACTGGCCTGGGCACACGGTCGACTGGGTAGACTACTTGCTGGGGAAGGCAAGATAGATACAGCAATCGCTGAGTTGAAGGAGTCCATGGAGCTGTTCCCGTGCAACCCGCTGGTGTGGACAGCCCTGCTCAGGTGCGCCGTTGCGAGGCGTGGGCTGGCGAGGGCCGAACCGTGAGCGGACGCATTCCGGCTTGGCTCATCCCTCCCCGGCCCAAGATGCCCGAGCTGGCGCGGTTGGGGCGCAAGCTGGAGGGAATGGGGTTGCACACCGTCTGCCAGAGCGCGAAGTGTCCCAATCTAGGCGAGTGCTTCGGCCGCGGCAATGCCACCTTCATGATCCTTGGTGACGTGTGCACGCGGGACTGCCGCTTCTGCGCGGTGGGGCACGGGAGACCTGGTCCAGTTGATCCCGCGGAGCCGCAGAGAGCGGCCGCCGCGGCCGCGATGCTTGAGCTGGATCACGTGGTCATCACCTCCGTGACGCGGGACGATCTCGCCGACGGCGGGGCACACCACTTCGCGGCGACCATCCGAGCAGTGCGGGAACTTCTGCCGAAGGCCGGGGTCGAAGTACTGGTGCCGGACTTCGGCGGCAGCCGGGAGGCGCTCGAGGTCGTGATGGCTGCGCGCCCGGACGTCCTCAACCACAACGTAGAGACTGTACCTCGGCTCTATCGGTCGGTACGGCCCCAGGCCGATTACGTTCGCTCACTCCGTCTCCTCGCACAGGCCAAGCGGATGGCTCCCTCGGGGATGCTGAAGAGCGGCTTCATGGTGGGCCTGCGGGAGCACGAGGACGAGGTATTGGCCCTGCTGCGAGATCTGTGTGAAGTGGGGGTGGACTCGGTGACGATCGGACAATACCTGCAACCGACCACGAGGCACTTACTAGTTGACAGGTACGTCAAACCAGAGGAGTTCTCTCGGTACGAATGCGCAGCTCGCGAGATCGGGTTCGCGCGCGTGCTCAGCGGCCCGTTGGTCCGCAGCTCCTACCATGCTGGCGACCTGGCCGAAGCGGCCTGCGGCGCAGCGACCAGGGGCGCCGCCGATGAGCCGCACAGCGGCCGCGATGGGAGGTAGATAGGCCCCCGCCGATGCGTAGACTAGCACGACTGCTGCCATTCATCGCAATACTGCTCCTCCTTACCATCGCAGCCCTGGTGCTTCTGAGAACTGGGCCCCTGGCCGACCATATTCGCGCTGTGATAGCCAGCGAGCTCGCCAAGGCGCTCGACCGCGACGTGAGCATAGGCAGCGCGGGTTTCACATCATCGGGACGCGTGGCGTTGCACGACGTCTTGGTCCGCAACGACGACGGGAGCGCGCTTCTGAAGGCGCCCCACGTGTCGGTTCAAGTGGCGGCAGAAGGAGGCCTTCTCTCGCTGCTTTCCGGCTCCGCTGATATCCGCTCGGTGCGACTCGTGGAACCCGAACTCACGCTCGCTCGTCGGCCTGACGGCAAGCTGACCGTGAGCGATCTGCTGGAGCGGCCGCGGGAGGCCCCACCTCGTTTCCGCGGCTCGGTGGAAATGGTGGGAGGCAAGATCACCTTCGTCGACGAGGCCAATGACGGGCTGACGACATCTCTCACCGGTGTGCGGACCTCGTTCGAGTACCCTCGCCCCGACAAGGCCGTCTTTGAAGTCGAGGTAGGGGAGAACGCAGGAATCTTCGACTTGCTCCAACTCGAGGGCGAGATCAACACCGAGACGGGTGCGACCAGCGTGGACTTCCGCACCGCGGACGGCGTCGTCATCCCATATGTCCTCGCGCGAATCCCGGAACTGGGTTTTGGCGAGATCTCCTCGGGAACGGCGGATCTGCTGACAGGCGAGATCAGCTTCGGCGCCGGCGAAGAAGCGGCGCTCAGGTATGATGTGACGATGCAGTTGAACGACGTCGAGGTGATCTTCCCGTGGCTGCGCCGGCCCCTGCAGCAGGTCAAGGGGGAGATGCAGGTTGCAGACGGGGCTGTGATATTCCGCAAGGTTGCCGGCACGGTTGCCGACACCTCCGTGACCGTGAACGGAGCCGTCAGGGACTTCTCTGCTCCCTACTTGGATCTAGTTATTGAGTCGCGAAGCGTCGCCTACACACAGGTCCGTGAGCTGTTGCCGGAGCTTCCGCCCCTCCCTGCATGGCTCGTGCCCCCCGATCCGCTGGAGGTGAGCGCCACTGTGAGCGGTCCCCCACCCAATGTGGCCGTAGTCGGCAGGGCGTCCGTGGATGTCATCGAGTTCGGCGAGGTGCCCTGGCATGAACTGGTGATCGAATTCGACTACGACGATGGGCAGCTGACGGTCCGTCCCTCCGCCCACGGGAGTGCGCGCCGCTTCGACGCAGAGGTGGAGCTAGACCTCCTGGAGCCGGCCCTGGACAGCGGAGAGTTCCATCTCACGGACGTGCCACTTTCAACCCTCGCCGAGATGGCCGGCATTCAGGGCGATTTCAGGGGTACTGTGGGGGCTACAGTGAGCGCCGAAGTCAGCAGCGACGGCGCGTTCTCGGGGACGGTGCACGTTACCTACGAGTACGTCGAGGGCACTGCTCTCGCCAAGCTAGGGGGCGAGTTCGAGTACACTAAGGAGATGATTCTGCTCCCGGAGCTGCGCGTCTCTGGTCCCGTTGCCACGGGCTCCGTCGAGGCCGAGCTGTACCTCACGGGCGACTACAAGATCATCGACGCGAGATTCACCGAGTTGGACTTGTCGGCCGTTGGACTTCCGGCGGCACTTGAGGTGGTCCCGGGACGGCACTGTGCGCAGGTGAGAGAGGCCAAGGGACACGTTGGCGACCAGAGCTTCAACGGACACGTCGAGCTGGGCCCCGGCGAGTTCCAGGGGAGGTCCTTCAGAAGCTTCAGCGGCGACCTTGCGGTGTCGCCGAGGCAAGTCAGAGTCGCCGATCTCGACCTGCAGGTCGGCGACGGGAATTGTGCCGGCAAGATCATCGTCGATGACTGGAGGGGGCCCCGCGCAGGAGTGGACCTATCCGGCCACTTAGGCCTGACTGGTGTCGGCCTGAGCGAGTGGGTGCCCCCCGAGTTGAGAGCGATCTCGCCCAGTGGCACGGTGAGTGGCTCTGTTGACGTGGCGGGTACGCTGGCCGATCCCGTCGTTGACGTAGACCTGACCGTCGAATCACTCAGCATCGCTGGGCAGCCCCTCGATGGGGGAGGAATCGAGGCTCGCTACGAGGACGGCGGGTTGGTGGTGAAGGAAGGACACGTCGGCATCGCCGGAGCGGATCTGTCCTTTTCTGGAGGCTACGCGCCGGAGACGGGCCTCTCGCTGGAACTGGACGGCGAGGACATCGAGCTGGATGGCCTGCCAGCGAGTTGGGGCAGCCAGCTGGGCCTCGCGCTCACCGGCACGCTCACCGCCAAGGCCGACGTGACAGGCCCGCTGACAGAACCAAAGGTGTCGTTTTCCCTCGACGCTCAGCCCCTCGGCCTGAACCAGGAGGAGTTCGACAAGCTGGCGATACGTGGTGGGTTCCAGGACTCGACGCTCCAGATCGACTCCTTCGAGCTGGCGCAAGGAGAGAGCACGATTTCGCTCTCCGGCGCGGTGAGAGCCGACGACGGGGCAATCGAGGCGGCGGCGTTGGACCTAACGGAGGTCGACATCGGCGTGCTTGCGAGGATCGCCGATCGTGCGGTGGACCGATTGGCTGAGGCTCCTGAAAGCCGCCCGCGCTCCCCGTTCGTCGAAGGGTATGACAGAGTAGTGGACCGCCTCGGTGGCCTCCCGACGGGCTCCTTAACAGCCGAGGTCCGGGGTTCGGGTTCCATCGAGAAGCCCCAGATCGACGACGCCTCCTTCAGCCTTCACGACTTCGACTTGGATGGCAGAGACATGGAGGATATTGAAGGCCCGCCGAGGGCACGAGGGCCCGATGGCGCGGTTCTCGAAGGAGCGGACCTGGACGTGTCGGCCAGCGATGAGATCGCGCACATAGCGGGGACCGCGAGCGTGTCCGCGGACGGGAGCAGTGAGGTCAAGTTCGTGCTGAAAGACCTGGACCTTCAGCGAGTCTATCCTCTGGCGATTCCGTACCTGACCAGTGGGACACTCAACGGCTCCCTCTGGTTGACCGGGGGTCCTGACAGTGGGGAGGTGCTGCTGGCAACACGAGCGCCCGACGAGCTGGGGGACGGCCCGCTTGTCGTCTCGGATGCCGTGTTCGAAGTGCTGGGGGGCGAGTCCGATGAGCCAAGCGCGGAGGTGGTCTTCGCGCCACAGCTCGATGTCGACATCGTCGTGGGTGAGAACGTCGAGTTCCACTACGAGGATGGTCACGAGATAATACTGCGGCGCGCCGAGGTGGAGATAGAGCCTGGACCCCTGCTGGACGTGGCGGAGTCGACGGGGCATCTGCATGTGGGCGGCACGGCCACTGGGGAAGGCGTCGAACTCACCGACGGCAAGTTCGAGAGCAGAGAGGGCGAGCTTGCTTTCCCCAACGGTACGCTGACGCTCCTACGGGCAACGGCGGACGTGACTCGGGCTGCTGGGGAGTTGCCCGTTGTCATCGTCGACGCAACGGCAGTTGGCCGTGTCGGCGATTACTACGTGTCCCTGCGGGCGACTGGGCAGGTCTTTCCATACAAGCCCGAGCCGGACTTTGGGGAGGCGCGCCCCCTGCAGCTGAGCGCGACCTCGATCCCACCTTTGGAGGAGGGCTTCGTGTTGGCGCTTCTGGGTGGGACGGTTGTGGCGCCGACACCCGAGTCTCAGTCCGACCTCGCGGGGCTCCTCGGGGATCCGACGCGGGCGCAGGGCCAAGGCGGCCAGGTAGAGGGAGTCATGGTGCCGGCTCCCTGGTCGACCTCCAGTTCCCAGGTGGGGGTCGACGTCGGGGTCTCAGGGCAAGTGCGGCTGCGGCTCGCGCAGGAACTGTCAGATCGATTTGTGATCTCATATGTTAGCTCCCTAACGGGGGCCAGAGAGTCGCACACTCTGCGGTTCATCTACCAGATAACGCATCTATGGTCCATCGGACGGGCCGTGGATGAGTTCGAGCAGGGCCGCTGGGAGGTGCAGGCCTTCATCCCGTTCTGACGGCAAGGGCGCAGCTTGTCTGGCGAAGTCAAATGTGATAGACTCACCCACGAACTTCTTGCCTGCTTGCGTGTCGAACCCGGCAAATGCGGTGGCTGGGGAACTGGACGGAGCGGGCGAGTTCTTAGTTTGCCAAGCAGGTGTCCCTCAGTGGACGATCGTCCAGTCCGCGGCGACGAACACGGCGGCCGTCCGGTAACCGAGGCGTTTGATGAGCTTTTCGATGCCTATGAGCAGAAGATCTTCAACCTCGTGTACCGGCTCGTGGGAAACTATGAGGATGCCGCCGACTTGACGTCCGATACCTTCGTGCGCGCCCTGCGGGCGTACGATAGGTTCCGGGGAGATGCTCATCCCTATACGTGGCTGTATCGCATCGCAGTCAATCTATGCAAGAACTACTTCCGGCAACAGCAGCACCGCAGCCGCGTGCACTCGTTTTCCTTGGATGCTCCCATAGACGGCGAGGAGAGGTCCAGCGCGCGCGAGATCGAAGACGAAGCGCAAGAGCCGCAGCAGCGCGTCGAGGCCAGGGAGCTCGAGAGCCAGGTTCACCGCTGTCTGCTGAAGCTGCGGCCCGACTTCAGAACTCTCATCGTGCTCCGGGACGTACAGGGCCTTTCCTATCGCGAGATAGGGGGAATACTTGGTTGCCCCGAGAAGTCCGTAAAGTCGCGTCTGTTTCGCGCTCGCAGCAAGCTCAGGGAGTTGCTCGAGCCGTACCTCGCCGAGTAGCCGGAGTGGCCGGGTCGAGACCGGAAACGGCACAGAGCAGTAACACGCTTGGTTTCTGGAGGAAATGATGCGTCGCGCGTGCCCCTTTGTGCTCTTCTCTGCCGTCGCCATGCTGTCGGCCATAGCCTCCGCGGGTGTCTGCGCTGCTCAGGCCGATCCGCCGGCCGTGGAGGCGGAGGTAGTCGAGGTCGAGCCTCAGGCTGCAGAGGAGCCTGAGGCCCACTTCGAGGGGGATGAGCCGGCGCCGGGAGAGGCCGAAGTCGCGACAGTGGAGGAGCCGACGACAGAAGAGGCCGAACCGCTGGCGATGGAGGATGCGACTGCAGGCGAGACAGAACCTCCGGAGGCAGACGAGGAGAGCGAGTGGCGGCCGCCAACGCCGGACGAAGGGACGGGTCTTGGGGAGGCGGATGTCGGGCCGGCGGAGGGGGAGGAGTTGGAGGCCCCCGTGCAGGTGCCGGCTCCCATCGTGAGCATCGAGGTCGTGGGCAACGAACTCGTGCCGGAGGACGAGATCTGGCAGGGCATCGGGAGCGAAGTGGGCGGACCCTTCTCTGAGGGGCAGGTGGCTCGTGACCGGCAGACGGTGCTCGCCCTGGGGTGGTTCGAGACGGTCTCGGTCGAGCGCGAGAGCGTTGAGGACGGCATTCGCCTGGTATTCCGTGTGACCGAGAATCCCGTTGTCAGTGATGTGCAGTTCGAGGGTGTGAAGGTGCTGGCCCCCGACGACTTGCTGGGAGTTATGAACACCCAGGCGGGGCAAGTCTACAACGCCCCCCGCCTCCTCGAGGACGCACATGAGATTGAGCGACTGTATCGGGAAGAAGGCTATATCCTGGCTATGGTCCTCGAGCCGAGCATGAGCCTAGACGGCGTCTTGACTCTCCTCATTGCAGAGGGCGAGATCGAAGATATCAGGATAACCGGGAACACGCACAGCAAGACGTATGCCATCCGGCGCTATATGCGAACGCGACCTGGCGAGGCCTACAACGATGGGAAAGTTGCTCGGGACGTCGCCAGGCTGACTGCGCTCGGCTGGTTTGAGACAGTCAGGAGAGCTGCCGAGGTCGGAACCGAGCCGGGCCGAGTCATCGTCGTCATCACGGTCGTCGAGAAACGTCGCACCGGGATGGTCTCCGTCGGCGGCGGCTATAGCTCTGTGCAGGGCCTCGTGGGTTTCATCGACCTGACGAAGGGCAATCTCGGCGGGAACGGGCAGGCCGTCAGCATAAGGGGGGAGTTCGGCGGCCGTACCAGCTATGAGTTCGGGTATCACCATCCCTGGATCGCGACCCCCGAGACGACGCTCAACCTTGGCGTGTACGACCGGCTGATACTCCGCGAGGCCTTCGTGACCACGCCGGAGGACGAGCAGCTCAGCATACTGTATGACGAACGGCGCACCGGGGGCAGCATCACGTTCGGCCGGCCTCTGTCCGACAGAACGAGGGTCTTTCTCGGCTTCAGGTCCGACGATGTGTCGGTATCTGGGGTGTCGGAGGAAGAGGAAGAGCATCTCACCGGTCCGGCCTTCGATCCCAGGAAGGTGCGCAGCATTACGTTCGCAGCCGTGAGCGATACGCGCCGAGAGACTTACAACCCAAGGGGAGGCACGTATCAGCGTCTGTCGGCGGAGTTCGCAGGCGTGATCTTCGGTGGCACCGAGTTCAACAAATACGTGCTCGACGTGAGGCGGTTCTACCCGATAGGAGGGAAAAGCACGGTGGCGGCGCGTCTGTTGCTGGGGACGACGACCGGCGAGCCTCCGTATCTTGAGCAGTTCCTGGTCGGCGGGGGGGAGACTCTGCGGGGCTACCGGAATGACCGTTTCGTCGGGACGAATATGGCGATCCTCAACACTGAGTATCGGCTCCCTATGGGGGAGAATCTGCTGGGGGTCCTCTTCGTTGACGTGGGCGATGCCTGGGGCCGCGCTCTCGAGATCGACTCGGGTACTGGCGACGCTGTCCACGAGTCGTTCAAGGCTAATGTTGGCTACGGTGTCGGCGTGCGAGTGCGGACGCCGATCGGGCCCCTCCGCCTCGACCTCGGGTTCAGCGAAGAGGGGACGGAGACGCACTTCGGAGTCAGACAGTCATTCTAGGCCCTGAGTGGGGGCCACAGGAGAAATCGCGTATGGCAGCGAGAAGCCTGCATGCTCTGGCGTCCGCGGCACTGTCCATCACACTCCTCGCGGTGGGGACTGCCTGGCCGGAAGATGAAGCCCCCAAGTGGGGCGTCCTCGACATGGTGAGGGTGAGGGCCGAGTACCGACAGATGCGGGAGCTCAACCAGGAGTTCCAGCAGTTCCAGTGGGAGCAGGACCGCCAGCTCCAGGAGAGACACAAAACGCGGATGCTGACAGACACGGAGCGTCAGGAGTATGGCGATCTGTCGGCGATGGCCGCGCCGACCGCGACTCGGTCCGAACGACTCAAGGAGCTCGAGGAGTTGTCCAACGAGCGGGAGCGGCGGCTCTTCGAGCTGCGGCAGAAGGAAGAGCGGACCCCGGAAGAGACAGCGGAGCTCGACGAGCTCAACCCGCGCTACGAGCGACGGATGCGCGAGCTGGCCGCTCTCCAGGCGGAGTTCCAAGCTGCCAGTAACGCGAAGTTGGAGGAGTTGTCCGCGCGGTTGCAGAGGAACCTGGAAGAGGCCGTCAAGGAGGCCGCCGAAGAGAGCAAGCTGGTGTTGGTCCTGGTGAAGGACTCGGTTCTCTATGGGGGCCTCGATATCACGGACGCTGTGCTCAAGGACCTCAACGCCGAAGCTGAGAGCAGCCCATCGGAGTGAGTGGATGACCTAGCGCGGCGGGGCGCGGGCGGCGCCACGAGCGCTTGCCGGGGTGCGAGCGAATGACCCTGCGGGAGCTGGCGGACACTCTCAATGCAGAGCTAGTCGGAGCGGCGGGGCACGAGCAGGTGCACGGCGTCTCCGGTCTCGATGGCGCGGTGCCGGGGTGTGTGGTATTCGCCGAGAACGCGCGCCATCTCAATCTGGCTGAGTCGGGGCCGGCTCTGGCCGTCATAGTGGGGCCGGAGCTCCGAGAGTCGGGCAAGCCGCTGCTGGTTGTCGCGAACCCGCGGCTCGCGTTCGCCCGCGCGATTGGGGTCATGCACCCGCCGCCCCGATTGGCCCCCGGCGTCCATCAGACCGCGCTGATCGGGGAAGGGGCCGAACTTGGCGACGAGGTGGCAATCGGCCCCTACGCGATCGTCGGCGAGGGCGCGCGGGTCGGCCGAGGCACGCAGATCCACAGCCTTGCATCGGTCGGCCGGAGCGTCAGGATCGGGGATGACTGTGTGATCTTCCCCCATGTTGCCCTGTACAACGGCGTCGAGGTGGGAGCGCGGGTCGTAATACACGCGGGAGCCATCGTCGGCAGCGCCGGCTTCGGCTATGTGTGGGACGGCGAGCGGCATGTCTGGATGCCCCACGTCGGTACGGTCGTGATCGAGGACGATGTCGAGATCGGCGCGAACGCGGCCATCGATCGCGGGACGACCGGCGCGACGAGAATCGGGAAGGGCACGAAGATAGACAATCTCGTGCAGATCGCCCACAACACAGTCATCGGCGAGAAATGCCTGCTGGCAGGTCAGGTCGGGATATCTGGCAGCGTGACGCTCGAGGATGGGGTCGTGCTTGCCGGCCAGGCAGGGGTGAGCGATCACATCAGAATGGGTGCGCGCGCGGTAGGCGCGGCCGGCGCAGACATTATCAGAGATGTCCCCCCGGGCGAGGTAGTGCTCGGTCGTCCAGCGAGGCCCATCAGGCAGCAAATGAGGATAGATGCCGCGGCCGCGCGGCTGCCGGAGGTGCTGCGCGAGCTGCGGGCGTTGCGCAAGAGAGTGGCGGAACTCGAAGAGCGACTCGGGGAGGGCAGCGGCTAGTCCGGCTGCGATTCCTGGGCATACTGAACGTTGCCGTACCAGGCCACCTTCGCGACGGCCCACAGGCCCTCGGCCGTGCCGCTCAGCTGGAATCCGAAGCTCTGCTCTCGACCTCCGTCAAGCCGGAAGAAGTGTGAGTGCGGCGTCACGCTGCTCAGGGCGAGAGTGTCGACGAGCCCTCCCCAGGATTCCACCGGTGTCACGAGGGTCACCTGTCCCTCGACATAGTCGTCGTTCGGATTCTGCAGATTCACGACGAAGCCGTCTCCGCCGCGATGCAGGGACACCTCCAGAGGGACGATGTCTCCCACCGGCATGACATCCTGGACTATCTGGTCTCCCTGCTCCATGACCGCGCGGATGAAGCACGGGCGCGCGTCAGGGGGGACCACCACCATCACCTCGTACACGGTCGGCGTGTTCGGCGGGATGCGATAGGGCAGCTGCCGCGGAATCATGGTCCACTCCTCAGGCGCGATCATGGTCACCGCGCCGGCCATCTCCCGGTCGAGAGCGTCGTTGGTCAACCCCACCGCGAAACGCGTGGTCTCTCCGATCAGAACGGGGCCGCGCATCCACACCGTCGCCAGTTGGTTGCCGAGTGGCGCGGGCCCGAGGTTGTGGTCCCAGTAGCGCGCATGAAGGGGCGCCTGCGGCTCAGACGTGGGGCCCAACTCCTCTGCCGGGCCGGCCTCGGCGAGGGGCGCGAGCCGGGCGGCCAGCGAGACCACTTCGCACGCCGCCACGGAGGCGCGGACCTCCCTTTCGCGGCGCCGACCCTGCCCAACACCCTCCACTTCCCCGGTCCTCTCTTCGGTCAGATCGGTGAGCCAAGCATCCTCCACAGCCGCCGGGAAACTCACTGCTGCCTCGGCCGCCCGTCCATCGGACTCACAGAGGCGGAGCAAGATCCCCTTCTGAGGGCGGGAGTTGTCTGCTACCCTGTGCTCGGCGAGCGGATTGCCAAGCGGCTTCAAAGCTGCGAGCACGAGGTTCGGCGAGTCGGTTGACACGAGCCTGAAGGCAGTGGGCAGTACCCCTGACGCAACCTCCGTTTGGCTGACTCGCAGCGGGTTATTGACCTCGTGTCCGACTCGAACGACCCCTCCCTTCCGCCAATCGCCGTCGTGCGGATAGAGCGTGTGCTCGAACACATGTGACTTGTGTTCTGGAACGAAGAAGCGGGACAGACGTCCTTCGCCCCACGCGTGTGTGCTCCACGACGATGTGTGGAACAGTGGAGCGACCAGCGTCCCATCGCTTTCCACGCTGGCGGCCAGCGTCCCCCGGTTTATCAGAGCCGCGCCGCATCCGAGGGGCGGCCGGCCAAGCTCCGAGAAATCTTGCGAGTCTGGCAACTGCAGCTCATCGGACCGGACCGCCTCTGCCAGCAGCTCCGCCAGCCGGCCCATGCCCCCCTCGTCGTCGGTGTCGGCTACCAGCACTGGCACATCAGGCCACTCACCGGCCGGGTCCGGCCGGTTGACCAGGACTCCGACCCACGGGAGCTTCTCGGCGAGCCCGGCCATCCGTGACCCGGCCTCAGGTACGAGCTCGAGCAGCTTCGCGGAGTACTCGTTGTTGCGCCCAAGGGAGATGCGGAAGGCGGACGCTGGCAAGTCGCCCTCCGGATCCTCTGTGTCGAGGCGATGTGTGCACGTGACGCCTTTGCTCTGGAGGGCCGCCAACACCACGCGGGCGGCTGCTCGCGCCTTCGCATCCCCCGAACTCACTATGACGCACGGGCTCAGCGGCGCCGAGCCGACACATCGCCTTCCGGACATGATTGCAAGCGACGGTCCTGGGCCGAGTTCGATCCAGTTCTGAACGGCCCCCAAGCCACACCGGGAGACGTTCTTCCCCTCGTGTGTGCGGAAGTCGAGGCGGCCCTGGCTGCGCCGCCGCGCGACCACGGCAAACCGATCCTCGAAGATAGGAACAGCTTCGGGAAGATCGAGTGGGAAGGTGAGAACAAGGAGCTCGTGTTCGCCTTCATATCCCCGCACAGTGGTCCGCAGGTCGAGCCTGTCCACCCCATGGTAGAGCGTGACCTCCTGGACGACACTGCATCTGTCGGCCATCGTGGTTGTCACGCGTAACTGGCTGAAGACGGGCCCCGTCAGGATCTCTACCTTGGCCGGTCCCTCGCTGCAGCGGGCGACATCGCCGGTCGTCCACAGCTCCCACGGCGCCATCTCTCTGTCCGCCTTCTCGCTCAGCGCCACGAGTTCGTTGGCGGGGCCCCGGTCCAAATCGACGAACTCTCTCCGGAGCCGCTTCGAGTAGATGCTCGTCAGGCCGCCCCCCTTGATAGGATCGGCGGCGATTCGCAGGAACTCGTTCTCGATCGCGGCCCCCGCGGCGTCCGACGAGGACGTCTCCTCAGGCATCTTCCGATCGGGCCCGACGTAGAAAGTCCTGTAGCCGAGCGACGGTACTCCCGCCGCGATGAACACGACATCGGCCCAGGAGGGCTCGCCCTCTGCGGAACGCGCGGTGATCTGGCACGGCACCGTCCGGCCGTTGTCGGCCGTGATCCTGAACCCCTCCGCCAGCGTGCCCTGCAGGGATACGCGCGCGCGACAGACGTCTGTTCGGGTCCAGTTCAGGCTGTTGAACACGACCAGGGCGATGCCGTCCCGAGGAGCGCGGCGCCCCGAGGCCGTGTCGGCGCGGCCGGCGATGTAGGCAAGGGCCCTCTCTTCCACTTCGGATGCCAGTTCGAGCGCCTCTCTGTAGCCAGCGAGGAGGTCGAGGAACGGGATGTCCGAACTGACGCCGGTCACAGCGTCGTGATGCTGGCCGAACAGCACCTGACGCCAGGCCCTGTCGAGTGCGGCATCGGGATACACAGCTCCCAGTAGGCCGGCGAGGGTCGCCCACTTCTCTGCGCTTAGCACGCGGTTCTCGGCGAGTCGGTTTGCGATCTTCAAGTCTGCGCGGGTGACCGCCGTGCCCAGATGATACCAGGAGAAGTCGCGGCCGCTGATGGGCAGAGTGGCCCTCCGCGCGCGCACCTCGGGCCCGACTGCCGTGAGGTACTTGTCGGGCGTGCTGAACCGCACTGCGGGGTCCCCCTCGGCCAGCTCGGCTGATCTGCCAACCAGCCACGGCCGGGGCGCGGCCATGTCATGTCCGAGAAACCTGAGGTCGTGATTGAGGCCGAACGACGCCTGGTGTTCGAGGCCGTCGGCCACGGTGTCCAACAGCTGTTCCGCCGTCTCCGGGTAGTACCAGTAGCGCTCGTGCTTCTGGAGCAGGGAAGTGCCGTCCGGCGCGATCGCATGGCAGATGGGGGGGGCGCCCGCGATGTCCTTCGACCACACGATTGCCTGGAAGCCGGCCTTCGCGGCGATCTGGGGGAGTTGCACGCAGTGACCGAAGACGTCCAGCGGAAGGTAGGCCTTGGGCGCGACTCCGAGGACGTCTCGGTGATAGAGCCGGCCGTATACGAGGTTCCTGATAAGGGGCTCCCCCTGGACTGTCATCTCATTCGGCTGGCTGTATGAGCCACTCGTCCCTACTCGTCCCGTCGCTATCAGCTCTGTCAGGAACTGGCGCTCGTCGCCGAACGTGGCCAGAAAGGGGCGCAGGTAGTCGAGCTCAGAGAGCAGAAAGTGGTATGCTTCGTCCTGCCGACACGCCTCGAGGTACTGCCGGACCAGCTCGAACGCTTGCCTGGTGTAGGTGCGTTGATCCTCGATCCACACGGGATCGTAGTGGAAGTGAGGCGCCAGGTGGATTGCCGCGCGTTCCTTCGCCATGTTGCTCTCCACCGCCGAGGAATCCTACAGGAAACGAATGCGGTCGCGATATCGTGAAAGCACCGTTTGGTTTTGATCCATCCCGCCCGGTATGTTCGCGCTCACGTACACTGGGGGCACTTCGCCGCGCGCCAGTAGCCTCGCCACCACCTCGACCATGAGGGCCTGAGCCACAGCCGAACTCAGCGCCGTCGAGGTGGGCCCGACCTTCTGTTCGATTCCCGCAAGTGAGACGGCGGCGTCTCCCGGATCGACGTGATTGTCGAGCACGAAGTCGGCCACCTCATGCAGCCTTTTCCCGCTGGAATGCCGGGATGGCAGCGAACCTGCGTAGGCCCTAGACGTAACTGCGATCACCGTCAGTCCGGCATTCTTGCCGCCCAGCGCCACGTCAATGGGAGCTCCGTTGCGGCCGCTCGTGGAGAAGACCACCAGTGCGTCGCCTGCCCGCGCTCCGGCCTGCTCCAGGAGTTCCCCGGCCCAGCCTTCCTTCTGCTCCCATTCCGTGGTCTCGGTGACGGGCCGGTGAGTGAGGACCACTCGGTCGTCGAAGATGGGGTGGACGAGCATCAACCCGCCCGCACGATAGAACAGGTCCATGCTGAGGGCCGCGCTGTGGCCGCATCCGAAGACGTAGATCAGTCCGCCGCCGGACACCCTGTCGGCGAGCGCCTCCGCCGCCTTGGCGATGGCCTCGCTTTCCTGCGAGCGCACAACCGCCAGCTTCTCACTCAAGATGTCTAGAAAGCGCTCTGCCGACACGTTTGTCCCCTAGACGCCTGTCTCGCGGTACTCGGCCTCGGCGCGCGCGTTGAACTGCTCGCCATCAGGGAGATTCACCGATCGATAGACGTGGGGATGCAGGCCCCGCGCACGCATTCGTGCGACCGCCTCCGCCACGACGGCCCAGATGATGTAGCAGAACGCAACGCCTGAGGTCGGCGCAACTCCCGTATCAACTCCTTCCACATTCAGGACAGCATCGCCAACGACCCCGCAGTTATCTATCACGACATCGGCGACATCGCAGAGGCGCTTCCCAGTCGAGTGGAGGCTGTGGACCGCGGAGCTGTAGGTGACGTTCGTGATTGCCACGACCTTCGCGCCGAGGCTCTGCGCGGCACGCGCCACCTCGACGACGATGGCGGCCTTGCCCGACACGCTGCTGATCAGCAGAACGTCCCCCGCCGCAAGGCCGCTTCGCTGGACGGCGATCCTGGCGAGCTCCTCATCCAGGCTGGGGCAGGATTCTGAATGTCGCTGCGATACCTCCTTGGTTCGCTTTGGCGCGGCCGAGCTGTCCACGTTGAGCGAGAACTGGAGGTGCTTCAGCATGCACAGGCCACCGGCGCGATGGATGGCCTCCCGAGAGCAATGGCCGGTGTCATAGAAGTGGAACCCCGCGCCCCGCCCCCCCGCGTCGGCGATCAGATCAGCCGCCCGACGGATCGGCTCCATCTGCGTCGTCCGTATCTTCGCGAGAATCCCGTCGCAGCGTTCGAACCACTGCTCTGCCGACATGGCCGCCTCTCCACGGAGCACTTGTCTGCGGACGTGCCGGCGGTATCTTCCGCCCCGCGGGCAGCGACTCCTCCAACGTCCCCCGCCGCGGCAGGGATTGTCGCGGTACCGGCGTAGTCAGCCGCGGTATGCTACGGCGGGAGCGGTACCGGGCGGCGGCGCGGGCGATTGCGCGGTACCTGGCGGAGCGGCAGCGCCAGGATGGTGGCTTCCCCGGCCCCGATGGCTACGGGATCGCGTGCTCGCTCTGGCTGTGGTCGTACTTCGGCGTTGAGTTCGCTCGGCAGTTGGACCGGGCCTGGCAGCGGCTGAAGGCCGATCCCCCGGAGAGCCACGGTGAGTTCAACGTCTACGCTCTCCTGCACTGCCGGGAGCGGCTCGGAGCCAGGCCGGTGGACGCACTGCTGCGGCGGCTCCGCTTTGGCCGGCGCCACTCCGCCAACTGGATGCTGCTACGGTCCGTCTGCCGCGCGCGCCAAGGGCCCTTCCTGGCGCCGGGCCGTTCGCGGGCCGAGGCGCGTGCCGTACTACTGAGGTATGCTCGCCGCGGGCTGATCCATGACCGCCCGAACGTGAGGTCATTCGCCTATCATGCTTTCTGTGGAGCGCTCTTGGCTGACCTATGGCGGGAATGCCGCGCGCCGTGGACAGGGAAGGCAGCCGTCCAGGCCGCGCGCTTCGTGGCCCCCTTCGTGCTCCCGAACGGTGACGCGCTCTACGTCGGGCGCGGGCAGGAACAGATCTTCGGCTATGGAGCGCTGCTTTACCTTCTCGAAGCGGGGGCGCAGCTGACAGGCGAGCGCTCGTTTGAGGAGCTTGCGGAACGGGTGAGCCGACGTGTCTTGCGCTTCCAGCGCCGGGACGGCTCCCTTCCACTTGTGCTCAGGGAGGGGGAGGAAGCGGAGCCGTGGCTGCCGGACGCGTCGCGGCCCGGCTGGTACAGCTACAACCGCTATGCCGACTACCTCCCGTTCCTGGGATGCATGTTGCTGAAGGCGGCCGAGGCCGAGCTGTCCCCAGTCGAAAGCGCCGAGCCACCGGCTCAGTCTCCGCACTTCCTGGTGCACGAAGGCAGCGCCTATACGGCGGTGGTGGCGCTCCCAGGAGGAGCGCCGACCAACGACCTCCCGTTCCCCTATGTCTGCCTGGGCGGCGAGTGCATCTTCCCCTGTTACGGCGCGGAAGGGGACGAGGCCCCCCCCGAGGCCGTTCCTCTTCCCTACGGAGTGCTCGAGGGAGGGCAAGTGTACTCCCCGCGCGACCAGCTGAGGTACCGCATTCAAGGCCACGACTTGATAGGCGAATCACGCCTGCTGCGGCACGTTCGGACCTTTCGCTTCAGGGGAGATGGATTCGACTGTGTGGATGCCATTCTCTTCCGGCGTCACTGCACATTCAAGAGCTTCGTTCCCGCCAACTTCCTCTTCCGAACGCTGAGGCCGTCTGAGGGCCACACCTTCGAAACCTGGCATCGCGCTGCGAAGGCGCACCTCCGCCTCCAGCCGGTCGGCAGCATTCATCCGGAGGCAGCCGTGTCCGCAAGCGGCGTGCTTGTTGCGTTACGCCACACGCTGGCTGGTTTCAGACCTCGAGCGGGCGAGACGGTCTCAGCACAGCTCCAGGTGAGGTTCCCGTGAAGGCGGCAGATGATCCTGGGGTCTATCACCTTGTCCTACACGTGCCCAGGTCGATGGCTCTGCGGGTCGGCAAGCTGGGAGTGTTCACGTTTCCCGCGGGATACTACGTCTACACCGGCAGCGCCATGCGCGGACTGCGGGCCCGCCTGGACCGCCATCGTCGTCGGCGCAAGAAGCTATGGTGGCACATCGACTACCTCCTGAGGCGAGCCGAGATCGTGGAGGTGGTCGACGTGCCGACGCGGCGGCGGGTGGAGTGCGCTCTGAACCGGCGAGTGCTCGCAATGGCTGGGGCGCGCGTCGTCGTGCGCGGATTCGGGGCGAGTGACTGCAGCTGCGCAACTCACCTGGTGTACCTGGGCGAGGAGCGCCCCAGTATCTTCCTGGCGGAGGGAGCCCAGAGGTAGGCGAGCTGGACAGCCCGGGCCGCGGTGGGCACGCATCCGAAGCTCAATGCTTCCGGCTTGTGCGCGCCTCCTGGACGAAGTCCCGGTAGTAGGGCAGCACGTCGTCGAGCTGATCGATCTGGCAGAGCAGAGCGCGCAGGCGACATGTCACGGCCGATCTGGCTCGCACGTTTGCGCCCACAAGGGCCATGCCGAGGGCGGGCTCGGCGCCGTTGACCCACACCGAGCTGCACTCCTCGGTGAGTCCCATGTAGGCAAGGGCCCACTCATCGCCGGGCTCCCAGACAACCAGCATTGGGTAGTCGTAGCCCCGCGACTCCACAGACAGCCCCGTGCCGGCCATCCGCAATCCGTTCCAGCGACCGTCCGCGATGAACTCCGCCGCTCCGACGTTCCTGGGATAGAAGCGCTTCGCCTTGGGGCCTGGGCTGGCAGAGGTCCATCGGCCGCCGGCGTGGACGTGAATGCCGGAGCAGGCACGAGGCACGATGGTCTCGACGCCGGCTTCGAAGCCCTTCAGGTCCTTGCTGAACCTGAATGCGAAGGTCGCATCGAGTCCGCCGTTGTCGAGTAAGTCGTAGCGGGCCGTCACCTCTACCGGCCACTTGTCAGCCTTCCCATAGCGGAAGGTAATGCTGTCCTTGTCCAGCCGGCCGTCGCATTTCGACATCTCGCGGGGCGCCAGTAGGCCGCCCGCACCGCGGGAGAGGTAGTGCCGCAGCGAGAGTACCTCTCTACATGTCGCAGGCAGCGCGCGTCCCGTGAGGGAGCGGCAGAACTCGAATCCCCGGTCTGGGTCGGCCAGTCGAACGTACCCCATCAGACCGCCACTGGCGAACTCGTACACAGGCAGCGGCCGCAGGACCGGTGGCGTGCCGCGCGCGCTCTGCCCCGGAGCCTGGTCGTCCTTCTTAGGGGACTTTCGGCCAGCGGTCTTGGCCTTCGCTCCAGACTTGCCTGTCGCGGCCGCGGAGCCCCTCTTCACGGCTCGCCTCGTGGGCTTCTTAGAGGCTTTCTTCGCTCTCATGCAGAGCGCTTCACAGGTGTCCGCAGACCGGGCAGTCGGGACGCCGCCGGACGGGGAACTTCAGGAAGTCCATCGCGTCTGCGTCGTAGGCGAGCATCTGGCCCTTCAGGTTCTCACCGAAGCCGGTCAGGATCTTTATCACCTCGACGGCCGCAAGGCAGCCGAGAGCGGCGGAAACGGCACCCAGCACCGGGAAGCCGTAGGTCTCCCACCACACGGGCTTCTCCGGCACGAGGCAGGCGAGGCAAGGTGTCTCGCCGGGAACGACCGTCGTGAGGTTGCCCTCCATGCCATACATGGCGGCCTCAATCATCGGCTTTCGGAGCTCGACGCACGCCCTATTGAGCGCGTATCGCTCCTCGAAGCTGGGTGGACAGTCGCAGACGATGTCCACTTGGGATACCCACTCCCTGGCAGTCTCGTCGTTCGCGTCTTCCCCGATGGCCACTACGTCGCACTCGGGGTGAAGTCGCTCGAACAGCTCGGCGGCGCAGTCGACGCGGGGCCTGCCAACGTAATCGTGCCGCATCAGTATCTGCCGGTTCAGGTTCGACCACGTGAGCTTACCTGAATGAGCGATCACGATCTTGCCCACCCCCGCCATCGCCAGGTACAGCGCCACCGGCCCTCCGAGGCCGCCGACACGGGTGACGAGGGCGGAGGACTCCTTGAGCTTGAGCTGAGCCTCCTCGCCGAAGCCTGGCATCTGAATCTGGCGCTTGTACATCTCCCGGTCTCGGTCTGTCAGCTCACGCACGGCCTCCTCCTGATATTGGCCACACACGGGATACCGTCTGTGCACATCCCCCCCACCAAACACGGGCTTCGACGCGCGCCGCCGCCAGTCCTTGCCGCACCGCCTCGTCGCCGATGGCTAGGGGGCGGCGAATCCCGCGGATCGACGAGCGGGACGAGCGAGGGCGGCTGTAGCAGCAGCGCCCGAACTCGACGTGCGCCTACCGGCTCAGCTCCAACTTGCGGGCCGCTGCATAGGCGCGTCGGCGAAGCGCCAGCTCCTCCTCGGTCAGGCTCGCGGCGAGGGCCGAGCTTATGCGATTCCAGCAGTCGCGCACTGAGCTTGGATCGGGCACGGCCACGCCCTCGCCGCCGTACATGGCCCCCGCATAGGCCCATGTGAGCGCCATTGCGGACTCGGCGGCCCTTGGCGCCGCCGCCGACAGCACTCGCACATACTCGAAGGGCGTCTGTCCTCGACGCCTGCCGTGCCCCAGCATCTCCGCGAAGCTCAACACGAGATGATAGGTCCGGATGACGACCTCCCGGGCCGTCAGCCCAGCCAGGAGTTCGGGATTCTCAAAGTGATCCGCGAGGGGATCGCGAGGGCCGCCCGGTTCCTCGCTCGAGGACGTGCCCTCGCGGGGCGCCGCGAAGATGGCGCTCAGCCACAAACTGAGGCGTTCCCACAGGCGCGCTGCCAGCGCGAGGAGTCGGGCCGCGATGTGCAGCAGCCAGCGCGCCACGCGGCTGCGGCGAAAGCCCCACAGAAGGATCACTGCCAAGAGGAGCAACAGAAGAAGGAGCAGCAGAGGGAAGAGCGATCTCGGGAACGCTCCGAGCCCTGCCGCCAATCGGCTCATCGCGGAGCGCGCCGGCTCGGCTGCGCGCTCCAGGTCCCGCGTCATAGAGGACCCGGCCGGGGCCGAGACGCCGGCCGTTCCGGTTCTTGCAGCGTCGGCCCGCTCACTCGCCCGCCGCAGAGGGACAATGGCGGCAAGCGCACCTGTAGCCAGGAGTAGGAGCAACGCCCCTGCCACCCACTTGCGGTAGGCCCCTGATGCCATCAGCAGATTGCCCTCCCGGGCGGATCGCTCCAGGAACGTGAGTCGCTCTAGAAACATGAACGCAAGCGCCAGGATACCGAGGGCGACGACCCAACCCGTTGGGTTGGGGAGCCCAGACTCTCCCCTCGACCACACCGCGCCGAGCCCGAGGAAAAGCAAGGAGACGACAAGCATGAGCCCCATCGCTGGGCGGATCGGCTCCCTCCTCCGCCCTTTGCGTGCAAGCAGCTGGAGGTTCATCGACGACGGGGCTTCAGGGGTGTCGGCCTCCCTCACCAACCATGGCAGGAAGTGCCACACGAAGACGATCTCGCCGGCCACCAGCAGACCGATCAGCACGGCCGTGCTTGGATCTACGCGGTCCGCCAGACGGGCCATGAGGCCGGCCGCCAGCGCGGCTACAGCGGACACGAGTGCCACGCGCAGCCACCGGTCCAACTCACGCCTGCCGGCATACCCGAGGCTGGCCGCGTAGGCCACCAGCAGGCCGACGATCAGGCCCGCCAGCACTCCAGCCCGGGGCGCCAGCCAGATTGCGAGCACCGCCGGATATGAGATGACGCCGAGGATGAGCCAGGCCGACCACGACCACAACTCGAGCCGGAGCCGTTGCCTTGCCGCCTGGCCTTCAGATGCCGAGCCCACTGATGTCAGCCTCCGACTTGATGAGCACTGTTGGCACCCCGAACACGGACATTTCGGCGGCCCCGCTGCCCGCTGGTGTGCCACCCCCGACGAGCGCCAACTTCACATCGAACCCCGAGCTCCGAAGGCCGAGAGCAGTCCTGACGGCCTCTGAGGTCAGCACCGGCGTGATGAGGACGACCATGGCTCCCCAGTTCAGGCTCTCCTTTTCCCGCTCTAGCACCGAGGCGAGGTCCTCAGCCGGCCCAAGCTCAACCCGGCCCAAGGCGGAGAGAACAGCCGTCAGCTGGGTCCGGTCGCGCCCTGGGTCGACTCGGATGGGCGCCGTGGCAGCCGGCTGGGCCGGGTCCTTCCCAAGTGCCAGGACGCCTATACGCTGGTGCTTATCTAGCGTGTGCCGAGCCACCGACGCCGCGGCCGTGATCGCTAGCTCCGCGGTTTCTTCCGCCTCCATCGGGCTGCCAGGGTAGTCGGCGCGACGCAAGTTGAGGACCAGGATGTTGTCCACTTGGGCCGATACCTCGAACAGCTTCGACTGGAGCCGCCCCGTGTGGGCTGTTGCCCGCCAGTGGACGCGTCTGAGCCCGTCGCCGTGCTGATAGGGGCGGACGCCGATGACCTGCGCGGGGTCCTCCAGCACGCGCTGGCGCGCTCGCACCTGGCCGGCAGGCCGCCGCGAGGGAAGCCTCACATGGGTGATCGGCACCACCCGCGGGAAGACCGTGATCGCATGTCCAGCCGCGGGGCGCCGCTCGACGTGTGTGAGCCCAAAGAGATCGCCCGACCGCAGAAGTACCGGTCCCAGTTCGTAGTAGCCGCGCCGCGCCCCGTGCAGCGTATAACGGAAGCTGAATGCGCCGCCGCCTCGAAGCGGGCCAACGCGGCCGCGCAGGCCGGTCATCGGTAGACCCGCAGGCAGCGATTCCGCCGCGACCAACCAGATCAACGGGAGGCGGGAGCCGTTTCTCACTGTGACTTCGACTGTGGCTAGTCCCTGATAGGGGATGAGGTCAACCGACACCTGGCGCGCGGCAGTCAACCCGCGCGCGGCGAGACGAACGGCGAGAGCCCCTGCTGCCCAGACCGCGAGCATGAGGTAGCCGACCCAGGCGAAAGCGGCCGTGCCCGTGGCCCGGGCGAGCACGAGAGCCAGCGCTGCCAGCAACACCCATAGCAGTGGCAGCACCATCTGTCAGCCTCCGAACGCTAGCTCTGTGACAGCAGTCGACGCGCCAGGTCCGCGGCGCCTTTCGGCGTGAACCCGAGCTTCTCTGCTATCACCTTCCAGGGAGCCGAGAAGCCGTATCGGTCGATCCCGAGCACGGCACCATTCGGGGGGACGTACTTCTCCCACCCGAACGAGGTCGCGGCTTCGATCGCAAGCCGTCGCGTCACTGATCTGGGCAGGACCTGCTCCCGGTACTCCGCAGGCTGGGCGTCGAAGACCTCCCAGCAGCCGAGATTGACCACGCGAACGCGCCGGCCCTCCTCTGCGAGGAGCCCAGCGGCCTCGACCGCCACGTGGACCTCGGAGCCCGTGCCGATGAGAATGATCTCGGGGTCTTCGGAGTCGAGCAGGACGTAGCCGCCCTTTCGGAGCATCTCGGCCGGGGCAAGGTTCTCCCGGTCCAGCACGGGGATGTTCTGGCGAGTAAGGATGAGCGCCGTCGGACCATCCCTCCGCTCGAGGGCCATCATCCATGCGACGGCGGTCTCGGCGGCGTCGGCGGGCCGTATCACATGGAGATTCGGCATGGTGCGAAGAGCGGCGAAGTGCTCGATGGGTTCGTGGGTCGGGCCGTCCTCTCCGAGGAAGACGCTGTCGTGGGTAAAGACGTAGATGACCCGTAGCCCAGACAAGGCTGCGAGCCTCACCGACGGCCTCATGTAGTCGGAGAACACGAGGAACGTCCCGCCGTAGGGAATGAACCCGCCGTGCAGGGCCATCCCGTTGAGGATGCCTCCCATCCCGTGCTCCCGTACCCCGAAGTGGAGGTTCCTGCCCGCGTATGCGTCCTCTCGAACGGCATCCTCCTGCTTGATGTAGGTCTTCGTGGAGGGGTGAAGATCGGCCGAGCCACCGGCCAGCCCGGGCAACTCCGCACTCAGCACCTGCAGGACTTCTCCCGAGGCATTGCGCGTGGCGACGCCCTTGCCCGCCTCGAACCTCGGCAGCCGATCCGCGAGGCCGTCCGGGATTGCACCAGACATCCGAGCGTCCCAGAGAACTGCGAGGTCTGGATTGGCCTCCCGCCAGGCAGCGGACCTCTTCTTCCAGGCATCTGCCTGCGCGTCCAGCTCCTCGCCTCGCGTTGCCAGCGTCTCCCGGACGATGTCGGCGACGAAGAACGGCGGCTCGGCTGGATACCCGAGGTTCTCCTTGGTGAGCCTCAGTTCGTCCTCGCCGAGGGGGGCCCCATGCGCCTCGGCGTCGTCCTGCATGTTCGGGCTGCCCTTTGCGATGTGGGTGCGGCAGATGATGAGGCTCGGCTTCTGCTGCTCTGCCTGCGCCGCCTCGATTGCCCGCGCGACGGCCGCCCGATCGTGGCCGTCGATGCGCTGGACGTGCCAGTTGTAGCCCTCGAATCGGCGACCAACATCTTCGCTCATGGCGAGGTCGGTGTCGCCTTCTATCGTAATGTGATTGTCGTCGTAGAGATAGATGATCTTCCCCAGACCGAGATGGCCGGCGATGGCCGCCGCCTCGTGGGAAACTCCCTCCATGATGTCGCCATCGCTGCAGATGGCGTACGTGTAGTGATCTACGATCGGCTCGCCATCACGGTTGAACTGGGCCGCGAGCATCCGCTCCGCTAGGGCGAGGCCGACGCCATTCGCGGATCCCTGACCCAGCGGCCCTGTCGTGGTCTCCACGCCCGGCGCGCAGCCATACTCGGGGTGGCCCGGTGTCCGGCTCTCCCACTGGCGGAACTGCATGAGGTCATCCATCTGCATGTCATAGCCGAAGAGATGCAGCAGCGAATACAGCAGCATCGATCCATGCCCAGCCGAGAGCACGAACCGGTCGCGGTCCGGCCACTCGGGATTGGCGGGGCTGTGCTTCAGGAAGCGGGACCACAGCACGTATGCCGCGTCCGCCATGCCCATGGGCATGCCGGGATGGCCGGACTTCGCCTTCTCGACGCCGTCCATAGCCAGCGCGCGTATCGTATTCACGATCAGTTCGTCGAGGTCGTTGCCCGACAGATCGCGCCCATAGGTCTTCGGATCGGCCGGGGCGGACTTATTGTCGCTCACGTGGGCAGCTCCTGGGAGGAGATCGGGGCAGGCCGATCCGGCTTGCCCATCACCGTTGTTTTGGCCCGCGAGGCCATCAACTCCTGCCTGGTCGTTGGCTGTGAGTGTTGTTCCGAGAACTGATCGGCTCGGAGGGACGTCAATGCACGTAGCCACATGGGCGGCAAGGCTCATCGTCCTCTCCGAGGGGAGATCGGCGCGGTAACGGGGAACCTGGAGATCGACTATCGCCCACGAAGTCGGTTTGAGCCCGCGCGGGCTGGCGGAAGGGCGATGCGGCGGGAAGGCAGAAGAAGCCGGGGCGCTGTGGCCGGGCCGTCCCGGCGGAGCTTCCGGAAGGCACAAGCTGGCGTGTCTTGGGCAAGACGCCGGCGAGAGGAGCGTCCCACATGCGAGTACCAACAGCTGCGATTGCGACGGGTGTAGCCGTTCTGCTGTCAGCCGGGCTGGCACTGGGCAACACCGTCTCGACCAACCTCCTGCCGAACCCGTCATTCGAGGTGGGCACAACCGATCCCGCGGGCTGGACCGCCTTCTCTCTCGGAGGGTACGCCTTGGAGTACCAGGGCCTTGATGGCGAGCGCTGCGTCAGCGTGACAGGGCTCGGCCGCGATAGCTCGTGGTGGGCCCCGAAGGGCCTCATCGCTTTCGAGCCGAACCGAGTCTACCACCTCTCGTATTGGGCAAGGCGAGGCCCGCAGTCAACTGGCGGCACAGTCATAGCCGGCCTGGAGTCGGTCAACAGAGACGCTTCCGTCGGCACCGACTGGACGAGGAAGGGATTCTACTTCCGCACGCCCGACACGGTTGTGTCGAGTGACCTCTTCAGGCTGGGACAGTGGCACCTCACAGGAAAGGTCTTCTTCGACAACGTGATTGTGACGCCCGCAGTGTCCGTCGTGCTTGGGCCTGGCGAGATGGACATTGAGCTCGGCGAGGGGGAGAGCATAGCCCAAGGAAGCTACGAGGCCTCACACGTGCTCTCGGGCCTCGGGTCGACGGAGTTCCGCTGTCTGGACCGCTTCACCGCTGGCTTCAACAGCAACCGATGGGTCTTCAACGGGCCGCAGCACGTCACGTATAGGCATGCGGTGGGCCGCCTGAGGCACGCCGAGCCCGAGGTCGAGGTCGCTGTCAACTGGCACGTCAGGGGCTCCCTCGTGGTCCATGCGAGTGCCGACGGGGAGACGTGGGTCAAACTCGGCGAGGTGGACTCGGTGAAGACTGCTGCGTTTCCTGTGCCGAGCGAGATCCTTCCGACCCGCGAGATGTGGGTGCGTCTCACCGCCACGCCCGGAGCTGAGCTGCAGGTGAACCGCTACACCTATCGGTGCATGCTGCGCGAGGCCGAGTCGATCGGCCGCATGGTGGGCACCACATCGTATATCGGGCTGCTGCACGGCAGCGATGATCTGGCTGTGGAAGTGGCACATCTCGGCGATCTGCGCCCGGGCGCGGATGGCGCGGCCGAGTTGATCGTCGAGAACCTCGGCCCTCGCCGCTCACTCAGGCTCAGGCTCGGCGCGGAGACAGGCAGTGCGGTGGCGGACGAGGCGATCGCCAGATTCTCGCTCTCCCCAGGCGGGAGGCGCCGGGCTGTCCTTCCGCTGCTCCTGGACGCCGCGGGCACCTACCTCCTCCGGATGGAGTGCACAGAGCTCCCCTCTGAAGAGCTGCTGTGGGCCGCCGAATCGACGGTGAGCATATCCCCGCTCTATGACTCCCGGGGCGGCGCGCTGCTTCACAAGGACTCTGCTCTCGCGATCTGGTGGTGTGAACCGGAGAGAAAGGTCAGCCGCGGCCGCCCGATCCCCGGGGCCGGCGCCAGCGCTCTGAGGATCGAGGCCGCGGCCAACGAGTATGAGGCCGCCCAGCTCGTGCTGACACCCCGCGAGCCGCTCGCGGGCTGCAGACTGACGGCAGGCGACCTCGTCTCCGAGTCCGGTGCGCGCATCTGCGCGGATGAGGTGGAGATCCGTACGGTCGAATACGTTCCAGTTGAGCATCCCACAGACGAATTGGGGGCTGTCGATGAATGGCCCGACCCTTTGCCGCTCCACGATGCACCCGTCGACCTGGCCGCCGCAAGGAATCAGCCATTCTGGGTGAGCGTGCACGTGGTGCCCGGCACGCCCGCGGGGGACTACCGCGGGCATCTGGCCCTGCGCGCCGATGGCGCCTCCTACGAAGTCCCAATGGTGGTGCATGTCTGGGACTTCGAGCTGCCGAACACGACGCACTTGCGCAGCGGATTCGGCCTGTCGCACTGGCTCCTCCGGCGCTACCACAATCTCACATCGGAGGAGGAGCTGCGGCAGGTGCACCGGCTCTACCTCCGCGACTTCGCGGAGCATCGCGTCGCGCCGTACACCTTCGGCCGCCCGATCCATGTGGAATGGGAGAGGGGCGCGCACGGCTACGTCGATCCGAAGTTCGACTTCTCTGAGTTCGATGAAGACGCGCGGTTTGCGCTGGAGGAGCTTGGCTTCAACAGCTTCCGACTGGACCTGGAAGGGCTCGGCGACGGCACGTACCAGTCGCGGCGGCTCGGCCGCATCCTGGACCTCGAACAGGGCACCCCTGACCACGAGAGGAGCTTCCGCCGCTACGCTTGGGCCGTGCAGGAGTACCTCGAGCATCGGGGATGGCTCGACGAGGCCTACGTGTACTGGTTCGATGAGCCGCAGGAGAAGGACTACCAGTTCGTTCGCGAGGGGATGGAGCTGATCCACCGCGCGGCCCCCAAGCTTACCCGCATGCTCACAGAGCACCCCGATCCGCGCCTGCATGAGGCGGTGGACCTGTGGTGCCTGCCCACCTACATGCTCGCCCCAGCGACGACGCGAAGCCACCAGGTCGCGGACGATGAGTTCTGGTGGTACCTTTGCACCGGCCCGAAGGCGCCGTACTTCACGCTGTTCCTGGATCACTACGGCACTGAGATGCGCCTGTGGTCGTGGGCGACCTGGAAGTACGGGCTCGACGGCCTCCTGGTCTGGCAGACCATGTACTGGACATCGGGGAATGCCTATCCCGGCGATCAAGTGCAGAACCCGTGGCAGGACGCGATGAGCTGGACCTCCGGGTACGGACTGGAGCCGGGCGAGCGCCGTCCGTGGGGGAACGGTGATGGCAGATTCTTGTACCCGCCGAATCGCGACCCGGGTGTGGACGACACCAAGTACCTGGAGGGGCCAATTCCTTCCATTCGGTGGGAGCTACTGCGGGATGGCATTGAGGATTATGAGTACTTGTGGCTGCTGAAGCAGCAGGCCGACCGCCTCACGCAGGCCGGCGTCGATCAGTCAGTGTACGAAGACGCGAAGCTGCTGCTCGCGGTACCGGCCGAGGTGTGCGCCAGCCTGACAGACTTCACGACAACGCCGGAGCCGATCCGCGCCCACCGCGCCAAGCTGGCGGCCGCTATCGAACGCCTGCAGCGGGAACGCTAGAGAGAACTGGCTGGTTGACTGCTTGGCGTCCCCCCGGGCCTCGCTGACGCGGCAGAAGCGAGCGCCTCGCCTTGCCGTCTAGGGTGCCTGCGAAGGCCCGGACCGTCACAGGACTGCCTTCGCACACCCCGAATCCCTGGCCAGCAACCACTGTATCGCATATCGGGGTGCGGCGAGTGCTGGATTCGTGGCGCGCAAGGGTAGCTCTGGCGGCGGCAATCGTGGCGGCCGCTGCACTGGTGGGCCTGCTGGCTCTGCAGCTTCGGAAGACAGAGCCGATTCATCGCGCCGATCGAGGGAAGTCAATGACACACACCAACCGGCTGGTAGACGAGAAGAGCCCTTACCTGCAACAGCATGCTCACAACCCGGTCGACTGGTATCCATGGGGTGAGGAGGCCTTCGAGAAGGCGAGGCGGGAGAACAAGGCGATCTTCCTATCCGTCGGCTACTCGACCTGCTACTGGTGCCACGTGATGGAGCGGGAGAGCTTCGAGAACGAGGAGATCGCCCGGCTGCTCAACGAGAACTTCGTCTCGATCAAGGTCGACCGGGAGGAGAGGCCCGACATCGATCAGACCTACATGGACGCGGTGCAGGTGATCACCGGCCGCGGCGGATGGCCGATGTCGGCGTTTCTCCTACCTGACGGCAGGCCGTTTCACGGGGGAACCTACTTCCCGCGCGAGCAGTTTGCACGGATTCTGACCGAAGTCGCCAGGATGTTCCGAGAGGACCGCGAGATGGTGGCGCAGGCGGCCGATGAGATCGCCCGTGCGGTCGAGGGACTGGCGGGAGTCCCCGAGCGCGAGGCAGGCTCCCGTCTCGGCCGCCATCTGATCCGCCGGGCTCTCGAGGCGCTCCACAGGAACTTCGACGCGGAGAACGGCGGATTCGGGACCGCGCCCAAGTTCCCGCCGCACACCGCGCTCGCCCTGCTGCTGCGCGAGTACGGGAGCGGCCGGGGCGAGGGCCTGCTGGAGATGGCCAAGCATACCTTGGACAGCATGGCCCTCGGTGGGATCCACGACCACATCGGCGGCGGCTTTCATCGCTACTCGACCGACGAGCGATGGCTCGTACCTCACTTCGAGAAGATGCTGTATGACAATGCCCTGCTATCCCGCAGGTATATCGAGGCCTACGCGGTCACGCATGATCCCTTCTATCGCGAGGTGGCTGAAAGCATCTACGGCTGGGTCGAGCGGGAGATGACGAGCCCAGAGGGAGCCTTCTACTCGGCGCTGGACGCGGAGAGCGAGGGGGTCGAGGGGAAGTTCTATGTCTGGACGAGCAGCGAGATTGCGGAAGTGCTTGGCGACGCGGACGCCGAGTTCTTCGCCGACATATACGGCATTGAGGAAGAGGGCAACTACGCCGAGGAGGCGACCGGGCGGGCGAGCGGCGAGAACATCCCCTTCCTCGAGCGCCGTCCGCTGGATCTGGCAGCAGACCGCGGTATGGCGCCCGTTGAGTTGAGGAGTCGAGTCGCGGCGGCCCGGGGGAAGCTGCTGGAGGTGCGCAGTGGCCGCCCCCGCCCGCGCCGAGACGACAAGGTACTTGCCTCGTGGAACGGCCTGATGATCGGCAGCCTCGCCTACGCGGGTCGGGAGCTGTCAGAGCCCCGGTACACTGAGGCCGGGGTGCGGGCGGCCGACTTCCTACTCGCGAACCTGTGGGTGGAGGATCGGCTGCTCCGCCGGTGGAGAGACGGGGAGGCGAGGTTCCAGGGCTATCTAGAAGACTACGTCTTTGCGGCCTACGGCCTAGTGGAGCTGTATGAGGCAACGGGTGACCGCAAGTGGTTGGAGTGGTCCACGAAGCTGATGGATGCAGCCATCGCCGACTTCTGGGACCAGTCAGAGGGCGGTTTCTTCTACACCGGCGCGCACGCCGAGCAGTTGCTCGGCCGCCGGAAGGACGCCCTCGACCGCCCGCTACCCTCGGGCAACGGAACGGCAGCGTTGCTGCTGCTCAGGCTGGCGAACCTGACGGGGAACGAATCCTATGCCGAGTACGCAGGGAAGACTCTGCACTTGCTCGTGCCCTGGATGGAGCGCGCGCCGTATGGCACTGAGACTCTTCATCTCGCCACGGCAATCTACCTGGACCGGGCGGAGCGGCGCGCACGTCGAGAGCCTCTGACTGCGCCCTCTGCAGAGCCCGAGGCCGTGACCGTCGAGAAGCATCCGGTGAAGCTCACGGCGGCGGCGTCGAAGGCGATCGTTGGGCAGGGGGATGAATTCGAGATAGCGATCGAGCTCGAAGTCGCCGAGGGCTGGCACATCAACTCGCACAGCCCGCGGCAGGGCTTCCTCGTCCCGACATCGCTGGATACCACGGATGAGGCGCCCGTGACGCTCGGCGAGATCGCCTACCCGGCGGGCCACGATATCGATCTGGCAGGGGAATCGCTCTCCGTATACGATGGAGTTGTCAGATTCTCGATTCCTGCCAAGGTTGCCGCGGACTCGGTGCCGGGAGAGGGCCCGCTCACGTTCACGCTCAGGTTCCAGGCCTGCGACGACAAGAGTTGTCTCGCACCCGAGCAGCTGGCGTTGGAGCTGCCGCTGCGCATTGCCGCCGCGCAATAACGGGGGAGCGAGACGCCGACCGCCGAAGCAGGGGGCTCGCAAGCCGGAACCGAAAGCAGACTCCCAGGTCATTCTCTGTGAGGGTCCAACATGCGGATTCTGTTTCTCGACCTGGATACACTGCGACCGGATCATCTTGGCTGCTACGGCTACCACCGACAGACGTCCCCCAACATCGACCGGCTGGCCGCCGAGGGGCTGGCCTTCGATAACTACTACTGCTCAGATGCTCCCTGCCTGCCGTCGCGCGCGGGGTTGATGACTGGGCGTTTCGGCATCCACACGGGAGTTGTGGGCCACGGCGGCACGGCGGCCGACATGCGTCTGGAGGGATGGAGGCGGGGGTTCCGTGACCGCCTCGCCTCGGAAAGCCTGCCTGCCCTTCTGCGGTCTGTCGGCTTCAGAACGGCGACCATCAGCCCCTTTGCCGAGCGCCACGGGGCCTGGTGGTTCTACGCCGGGTTCTCAGAGATGTACAACACTGGCATGGGTGGCATGGAGTCGGCCGAGCACGTGACCCCTACCGTACTGGACTGGATCGAACGCAACGCGCAGGAGGACAACTGGTTCCTCCACGTCAACTACTGGGACCCGCACACCCCCTACCGAGCGCCACCGGAGTTCGGCAATCCGTTTGAGGGCGGACCCCTGCCCGATTGGATAACCGAGGAGGCGCTTGCCGAGCACCAACAGGCCGTCGGCCCCCACACAGCCAGAGATGTCGCCATGTGGGACGCCACCACCGATCCGAAGTACCCGCGGTATCCGGGTGAGATCAGAGATATGGGCGATCTCCGCAGGATGATCGACGGCTATGACTGCGGCATCCGGTACATGGACGACCACATCGGTCAGCTGCTCGGGGCGCTGGATCGCCAGGGTGTGCTCGACGACCTCGCGGTCATCATCAGCTCAGACCACGCGGAGAACATGGGGGAATTCGGCATCTACGGCGAGCACGCGACTGCGGACCACGCTACCTGCCGGATACCGATGATCATCCGCTGGCCCGGCGGGCAAGGGGGCAGGAGGGACGCCGGCCTCCACTACAATCTCGACCTCGCACCGACACTTGCCGAGCTGTTCGAGCGAGAGCCCCTCCCCGCCTGGGATGGTCGCAGCTACGCGCCGGCCGTGCTTCGGGGAGAGGAATGCGGCCGGGAGTATCTCGTGCTCAGCCAGTGCGCCCACGTATGCCAGCGATCGGTGCGGTCTGGTCCCTGGCTCTACATGCGGACCCATCACGATGGGTTCCGGCTGTTTCCAGACGAGATGCTGTTCGACGTCGAGCAGGACCCCCACGAGCAACATGATGTCGCGGCAGAGCATCCCGACATCTGCCGTCAGGCGGCCTCCTACCTGAGCGAATGGCATGACTCGATGATGAAGTCTATGCCATACGCGGTGGACCCGCTGTGGACCGTCATGAGGGAGGGCGGCCCGGAGCATACCCGCGGGATGCTCCGGCACTACTGCGAGCGGCTCAAGGCAACCGGGCGCGAGTACGCCATCCCCGAGTTGAGGCGAAGGCACTCCCAGGAGCTCACGTAGTCCGCCACGGCGGGCCGCTAAGGGCGGCTCATCAGCCAGTCGGCGACTCTCCGTGCGTATCGTAGCTTCAGAACCAGAAGGTCTCGAGTCGGGGCGCGCTCGCCGGGAATCTCGAAATTCAGCGCGCTCGCGGAGCCCACTTCGTGGAGGGCCTGCATCACCACGGGCCAGTCGATGGTGCCGTTGCCTGGCGTCAGGTGCTGATCGGCGGAGCCATCGGTGTCGGAGATGTGGGTGGCCCAGAGCGCATCGCCACACTCTCGGATGGCCGCGGCGAGATCCAGTCCCGCGACGTGGGCGTGAGATGTGTCGAAGGTAATCCCGAGGGCTGGGCTGCCAACGGCCTCGATGAGGTCGAGCAGGTCGCGGGGACGCGCGCCGAAGCGCGGGGATGCCTGCCTGCCCGGCATGTTCTCGATGCCGATCCGGAGACTGAGAGAAGCGGCCTGCTCGCTGAGGCGGCGGAAGCTCTCGACGTTGAGGTTGAAGACGTGCTGAGTCTCCCCCGCTTCAGCGTGCCGTCCGCCCGGGTGTATCACGGCGTCCCGTATCCCAAGCGCGGCGCAGTGGCTCATGTGCCTGATGAGCGTCTCGATGTCTGCCCGGCGCCGGCCCTCATCCGGGTGGGCTACATCTGCGCGAAGGTAGGCGTGTGCCTGCGGCATGGTGAGTGACAGCTCTGACAGCGTGTTCCGCAACTCGGCAGTTCTGGCGGCTGGATCGCCGTCTTCGTCGATCTCCTCGAGGTGCTCGGTGGAGAGCTCAAAGCAATTCCAGCCACATGACTTGAGAAAGCGCAAGCCTTCGGCCAAGGGCTCGCCGTACACGATGCCGGTCCAGATGGAGAGGGTCATCGCCATGTGCGGTCGGTCAGTCCGACAGATGTTCGCCCAAGCGAGCGGGCTCGACGCCGAATGTCTGGCGCATGGGCTCTATGTCGCACACATTATCTTCGGCCAGCATGGCAAGCAAGTCTGGCGTGAGCGGAAACCGCGAGGAGAGCCGGCTCAGAACGGCAGTCGCTGGCTTCACAAGCCAGATCGGGAGATGAACCTTGCTCGTCCCCAGTCCCTCGGCCTCGGCGACGAGGTCAAGCAGTTGCTCGAGTCCGAGGGTCTCCGGTCCGCCAAGCTCATAGGTCTGCCCAACCGTATCCCCGCTGTCCAGGGCCCCGACGAAGCACGAAGCGACATCCTCGACCCACACCGGCTGTGTCAGGCTCATGCCGTCGCCGATGACGGGGACCGCCGGCCACCGCACCACCAGATCTCGCAGCTGCGAAATGAGGGCGCTCCCTTTGCCGAAGATCACGGAAGGTCGGAAGACAGTGGCCTCCAGCCCGGATTCTCGGACGAGCTCCTCACTCCGCCACTTGGACCGATGATAGCGGCTTCGAGCGTTTTCGCGGGTCCCGAGTGCACTCATATGCAGGAGACGCCGGACGCCGTGTTCTCGGCATGCCTCGATGACGTTTCTCGCGGCCTGGACGTGCACGCGCTTGAACGTACTCGGGCCTAGCTCGCGAATGATGCCGACCAGGTGGATCACGGCACTACACCCCGTCACAGCGCGCGCGACTGCGGTGGGATCGGTGATGTCTCCTTCGATGATCTCTGCCCCCGGCAAGTCCCGCGGCCTACGAGCCAGCACTCGCACGTCCTGGCCCATCTCTTGCAGACGTGCCACAATGTGACGGCCGACGAAGCCAGTTCCCCCCGTGACCCCGATCATCGCGATGACTCGCTTGACATCAGGCGAAAACACCCTCCACAGGTATTGTTCCGCAGGAGGTGGGCACACGCCCCTCACACTCGCGGCAGGACCGCTCCGTGGCCCGTGAGCCGCCAACAGAGGGCGGCTGCCAGAGCGGCCAGAAGACCTGCCAGCACTGCGAAGTCAGCCCAGCGGGCCCGCAGCTCGAGATACTCGGTCCGGGTGCGGGAGCCGCCGAAGCCTCGCGACTCCAGCGCCATCGCGAGCAAGTCCGTCGTGCGAACGGCGCCGACGATGGCCGGGATCATCAGCGGGACGTGACGGCGCAAGCGGGTGAAGATGCCGCCGGACTCGAGGTCCAGCCCCCGCGACTTCTGCGCTTGGATGATCGTGTGGGCGGAGTCGACGAATGTCGGCACAAAGCGGAAGGCCAGCGAGAAGGCGAAGCTCACGGCGAAAGGCAGTCCGAGTCGGCGCAGGGCGGCCGTGAACTCCTCCACCCGAGTTGTAGAGAGGAAGATCAGCCCCGAGGCCACCATTGCGTCGAGGCGGACCCCGACTGCCAGCCCGTAGAGGACAGATTCCCGCGAAAGGACGAGCGGGCCGATGCGTGCGAGCTCCGTGGGCCCCCTTACCATCAAGGGCCAGAGGGCCGAGCTGAACAGGAAAAGCACGAGAAGGAGAGCGCGCAGACGCCACAGGTTGACCATTGACCGACTGAGGAGCGCCAGTCCGAGGACCAGCGCGGCCGTGCCACCCACATAGGCCGGATGGTTGAAGGCGAGCAGCAGCAGGAAGGCCCCCAGGAGCCCGAACAGCTTGACCCGTGGATCAAGCCTGTGCACGGCCGTCCTGTAGTCGAGATACAAGTCCACAGCGAACGCAGTTCGTCGGACAAACCGCGTCCCCCTGCGTCGCTCACGCACACCGGTCTGCCTCCGAGCGCAACGCCGCGCGGTCGCCACCCCGCGCGCCGAGGGATTCTGCTCGCCGCTGCTCACAGGGACGAGGGCAGCGCAGAGTGAAGTAGAGGTAGCAGAGGGGGGAAGGCTGGGCACGCCGCGTGCTTGGCGTGGTGGGCCGCGCAGAGACTGAGGCCGTGCGAAGAAAGGGAGTCTCGTTCATCATACTCGCCGTCCTCGTCGTGGGCGGAATCGCCGGGGTGCTCATGTGGGCGAAGCCCTGGGCGCGCTCGGTCATGTTCGTCAGAGTGACCGTGACGGCCGACGACGCGCCGACTGCCCTCGCCTACTCGGCCACCAGGCTGTTCAGCGAGACCAGCAAGAGGCTTCCCGTCTATCGCGCCGAGATAGACCTGGGCAAATGGGAGGGGCAGCTTGTTCGCTTGGATGTCGATGGCAAGACGAGTCGGCGCGAGATGCCCGACAGCTCCACGGGCTTCGTTGCCTGCGAGGCCGACCTGGTGGAACCAGATGGCATCACCCCGATTGAGTTCGTCGGATGGCAGGCAGCAGGTGATGCGACCTTCCACTGCGGCCCCGTGGGGCCGCTCTCCTGCCGGCTCGAGGGCCCAGACGCCGGCCGATTCGCTTTCGCCAGGAAAGGCACGCTCTGGCACGCCCTCCGCGTGCCGACCGGCGCGCGGCTCCGCCTGCGTCTCAGGCCAGTGCCGGCCCTCAGTCTCGAGGAGCGGGTCAGACCTTATGTTCCCGCTGAGCTCGCAGCCGAGGGCGCATCGCTCCCTGTGCCGGTGCGGACGCCCGAGCGGCCCCCCGACGTGTTCGTCTACGTGATCGACGCGCTGCGAGCCGATCATCTGGGATGCTATGGCTACCATCGAGACACGTCACCTGCCATCGATGCCTTCGCCGCCGAGGCCACGCTGTTCGAAGATGCGCATACGCCCACGACGTGGACGCGGCCGGCGGTGGCGACGGTCCTCAGCGGTCTGTACGCCAGCGTTCACGGGGCCATGCACTACTCTGACGGTCTGGCGGAGTGGCCGGTTCTGTTGCCGGAGATTCTGCGAGAGGTCGGCTACAGCACGTGGGCATACGTCACGAATGCGAACGTGACCGCGGCCATGGGGTTCGATCAGGGCTGGGACGAGCTCACCTACCTCCAGTCTACCGCAAGCTGGGTCAACGCGATGGCCCAGCGGGCCTTGGCACAAGAAGACCCCGACAGGCCGGTGTTCATGTACCTGCACACGGTGGAGCCGCACGGCCCGTATACTCCCCGACCCGAGAACTTGCGGAAGTTCGACAGAGGGTCCAAGGGACGGTGCGACGGCTCCCAAGAGGCGCTCGACAGCCTGGATGTGCTTTACCCTGACCTCTCAGAGGTAGATGTGCAGCACCTGGTCGATCGGTACGACGCCGAGGTCTATGAGGCCGACCGAGGCTTCGCAGGATTTCTCGATGTGCTTCGCGACGCCGGGCGCTATGAGGATTCGCTGATCATCCTAGTGTCCGATCACGGCGAGGCCTTCACAGAGCACGACACGCTCGGCCACGCCTGGGAACTCAACCAGGAAGACATGCACATACTGTTCGTGGTACGCTTCCCGCAGAATCGGCATGGGCGAACGCGGGTCGCTGAGCGGGCGAGTCTGGTCGATGTCGCGCCGACAGTTCTGTCCGAGGTCGGACTGAGGCCTGAGCTACCGTACGAACTTCCGGGCCGCAGTCTGGCGCAGTTGGCTCAGCTGTCGGCGCCCGAGGCCAGCCGTCGCATCTATGGTGAGGTGTCCCGGTGGGACAGCAATGACCTGGACCTCGTGTGTGTGATAGACGAAGACGGCTACAAGCGTGTGGTGGACGTCTCCGTGCCTCCAAGGGAGACGGCGACGAAGAAGTCTCTGGGGCTCTGGGACACCCGAACAGACCCGAAGGAAGAGGAAGACTTGGTGGAGGAGTTCCCTGTCCGCGCGGCCTACGACGAGATTCTGATAGCGCGCTGGATGCTGGAGCAGAGAAACTGGCGCGAGCGGTCGGCAGTCTCCCCGCCGCCAAAAGTGGACATCAACGACGCTGTTCGCCAGCAGCTCCGCGCCCTCGGATACATCGGGGGCGGTCCCCCTTGATGTGGTGCTGTGGCGCGGCCGCCGACTGCATCGTCGTGTCTGACCGTGCTAGCTGCGCCGGCTCTCACGCCACCGGTGCTGCGATGCCGCGAGACGGAACTGCTCGACTCGTGAGGTATCTGCGTGCTTAGCAGCAGGTTTCAGAGATTGCGGGGGTGGGTTTCGGACTGGCGGCTTCAGCTCTGTGCCGTCGTCGCTGTCGCGGCTGTGCCGCGGCTGGTCTACCTCCATCAGATCCAGGACTGGCCCTTCTTCTACTACCCGATCCTGGACTCGAGAACCCAGTGGAAGTGGGCCGGCATCCTTCTCCAGACGAGTCTGATCGGCAACCCCGAGGTCCTGGCGAAGGCCCCACTGTATACCTACTTCCTGGCGCTCAACCAGTGGACCCTGGAGTCTCGCGAGGCGAGTCTCTACTCGGCGTACCTGCTCCAGCTCCTTATGGGCGCGCTGACGTGCGGACTCACCTACCTGGTCGGCCGGCGGGTGTACGGAGCGGCCGTCGGGCTCATCGCCGGACTGCTGCTCGCGATCTACAGCCCCGGAATCTACAGGGACGGCCAGCTGCTCGACACGGCTCTCGCGACGCTGCTGGCGACAGGCTTCCTTCTCCTTGCCCTGCGCGCGTTTCGCAGTCCGCAAGAGCGCGGCATCTGGTTCGCCGCCGGCCTCGTGCTTGGGCTGCTCGGCCTGGCCAGGCCGAACCTATTGCTCCTGGCGGCGACGACAGTCGTGATGATGCTGATCTGGCTTCCGAGAGAGCTGGGGCGGCGCAGCGCGTGGGCCGCCATCGCAGTGTTTGCGGCCGGCATCGTGCTACCCATCGTGCCCGTTACGGCGAGGAACTACTTGATAGTGCGGCGCTTTGCCCCAATCTCCACTACGGGCGGGATCAACCTCTACACGGGGAACAACCCGAGGTCGGACGGCTACTCGCCGATTCCGTCCGGTATCGCCTGGGAGCGAACATGGCATGAGGCGATGTCTCAGGGCCGAATGAGCTCCGCTTCGCAGGACGCCTACTGGCGCGGGCGAGCGATCCAGTTCCTCAGAGAACAGCCCCGCGCCGCGCTCCGGCTCATGGGCAAGAAGATCTACCTCTACTGGAACGCCTACGAGATCCCGAACAACCTGAGCTATCAATGGGGCCGTGAGCATTCCTCCCTGCTGCGAGCGATGCCTCTCACCTTCGCCGTCATCGGCCCTCTGGGCCTGGCCGGGATTCTCCTCGGGGGATGGCGGAGCCGGGACGCGTGGTTCCTCGCCCTGTTCGCGCTTACACAGGTGCTGGCCGTCGCCGTCTTCTTCGTCGCGGGCCGGTACAGGATGTTCGCGTTGCCGGCGTTGAGTGTGTTCGCGGCCTTCACTCTCGTGGAAATGCTGCGTATGCTGAGAGGACGCCGGCTTGGGCGGACGATCGCCTCGCTTGCGCTGGTCGCAGCCTTCGCCATGTTCGTCACCTCGGACGCCTACGGCGTGCGCCGGAATCGAGGCGCGAACCGGGATGAGTACTACCTGGGGCAGTCCTACGTGCTGGCCGGGGAGCATGGAAAGGCGAAGGAAGCCTTCAAGTGGGCGGCCCAGCAAGATCCGGAGGACGCAGATGCCTACGCTCTGCTCGGACAGATGGAGGTCGTAACCGGAGAGCCCGAGGCCGCAGCGAGAAACCTGAAGCGGGCGCTCCAGCTGGCCCCGGATTTCGCAATGACGGCCGTTCGGGTGGCCAGTCTGCACCTGGATCAGGGATGGCCGCTCGACGAGGTGGATGTCCTGCTGGGCACGGCCCTCGAGCACCAGCCGAGGAATGTCTTCGGTCTGGCCATGCTGGCTCGGGTGAAGATTCGCTTGGGCGACCACCAGGAGGCCAGGCGTCACATCGAGGCGGCAGTGGCCGTCATCTCGGGTACACACCCGGGCGACACCCGCCTGCCACACTCGTATGAGGCGACAAGGATGGCTCTGGTAGAGGCCCAGGAGGCTGGCATCGAGCTGCCGCCCAGCACCTGGGAAGCTATGCGCGCGATACAGCAGAGATTGCTGGCCGTAGGAGTTCGGCCCCTATGAATCGACACCTTCCGCTCGTATTCACGCTGGTCGGGCTGGCCGTGGGAGCAATCGCCCTGCTCCTCCTGCCGAGCGCGCCGGGCCGGTTCGAGTACATGGTCCAGGTGGTAGACGAGCGCCCCGTGGGAGAAGGCGAGATCACGCCCGCCCTGGAGAGCATGCGCGCGGTGCGAGCGCTGACAATGCGGAGCCCAACGCCCGACCTGCCGAGGCAAGTACTGCTCGTCCCCAGGCTGTGGGGGAGGCTGCGGAATGAAGACTGCGCGCTCGGCATCCTGCCCGAAGACGGCCTATGGAGTGCGCTCGCAGGGTCCGAGAGTGGGCTCGAGCGCGGCAGCATCTCGCTTGCTGGCCATCCGGTCTCGATTCCCGCCATACTTCAGCGGTTGACGCCGCTGTTCGATGAATCCCTCGTGATGAATTGGTCGCCGGCGGCGCAGGCAGCTCTCTCTGCAGGCGGCTGGGAAGGCGAAGCCAGCTACCTCCTCTTCGCCGACACCTGGGAGGAGCGCAACCGGCTGCTGGCTGAGTTGAAGTCGGCGCCGGGCGCGCTTCCGTCGCCCGGTGCGCAGATCCTGTCTCCCGCAGAGAAGCCATTGCTGAGCTCGTCCGCTCGGCAGGCGCTTGCCGCCCTGCTCATCTGCGTGGGCCTGCTGCTTCTTGCGCTGCAACTGCGAGGGCTCTCCCGGGAGGATCTGGCGCGGAGGTTCGGTCGCTCGTGAGATCGATCTGCTATCGCGTGGCGCGGTGCAGAAGCGGCATGGCGAGCTCGTTCGACCAGACCGAGGGTGCACGGAGCGAGGATGGCAAGGGTCCCAGTATCTGAGATGGGTTCGCTCATACTCCGGGCTCGCGTGCCTCCTCTGGCTCTCGCCGGAGGCGAAGCTTCTTCGTCCGCACGGGCGAGCGCGCGGGGAAGAGGGGCGGGAAACACATATCGACAGCAAGACGATGCAAGGGACACGAGCTGAGTTTCTGGTACACTATCTCAGGACAGAAGCAGCACTGCAGACGCTAGTCCGGATCGGCCTCCCGCTCAGGGGGGAGCGTCTAGGTGTCCCTTTCGGGGCAGGTAGGCCTGGGCGAGGCGTCGACGAGTTCCGGCCCAGTTGCCGCGTGCAACCGGATTCGCCCACTCAGCACGATTCTCTGGGCCGGAGCTCTTCTTTGGTGTAACGATCAGTCTGCTCGCGCCTCACAGCGTCCGGCCGACGTACGGCGTCGTCCACCCGCCCTCCGCGCTCTCGTCGCAGAGCTGTGTCGCCACCCGCCGCGCCGTGTTCCGCGACGCCCCCAGAGCGTCTTGGAGAGCCGTCAGTCGATCCAGCTCCTCGATCACGCCTCCAGGATCGAGCTTGCGGGGCTCGGGCCCTACAATCCGACGGAAGTTGCCCGCGTAGATCTTGTCCAGGACCTCCTTTGGCAGGGCGATGCCGCGTATCATCGTGCGGTGGTCCGGCCAAAAGAGGCGCTCGTCAGTGGGCACGTGGGATTCCTCGTCAGTCTCCAGGAAGTTCCGAACCACCCAGATGCGAGAGGGCAGGCCCCCTGGGCCGAAGTCCGTCCCGAAGATGATTCGGTCCTGGTACCTCAGGAAGAAGTCGTGCGCCTCGTCTGGACGCTTCGTGAAGTTGTGCAGCATTTCTATCCCTGGCGCGAGATCGAAGCACACGTTCGGATACCGCTCCAGGAAGGCCGCTGCGCGGGGCAAGTCGTCCGAGAGGAAGTAGAAATGGGCGAGGATGATACTGAGCTTCGGGTGCTTCTCTAGCACCCGTTCGCACTCCCCGTATATGGACTCCTTCGTCGGGAAGGTGTCGTCGTACAGCCAGCCCGGGCCCTTCGCCCATTCCGGGGCCTGCTGCGGATCCCAGAACTCCTCGGGATCGTTCACATGCCATAGCACCGGGAACTGCCGTTCCTCCAGCCGCGCGAAGTAGTCATCGTATATGACGGAGTCGAGAGCGAGGCCGGAGGCCTTCCGGTAGTTCGGCTTCCCATTGAGCATCTTGATGCCGTCGCAACCGATAGCGGCCAGCCGGTCAATCTGGTCGGCGAGTGAGTAGGTGAGCCTGTGGTCGACGTCTCGGGCGGCGGCCGAGTAGTCCAGCCCCGGGAACAGGTAGACGGTGTTCGGGTGCTTCGCCTTGGCGTAGAGGCCCTCGGGGTTGGCGTTGACGCGGCCTGGGAAGCTACTGATGAGGACGCACGTCTCGTCGATGCCGCCGGCTCTCTGGGCCTCGACCATGCCGTCGATGGCGTCCAGGTCCTCTCCCCCGAAGTGGGAGTGGCAATCAATGATATGAAGGTTGGCCAGGCTGCCGATATCCATTGGGTCCTCCTTCTGACGAGGAACGCGCATCTGCGACTGACACTTCGTCTTCCTCTTGCAGGGGCGACTTCCTTGGGGAGAACCGGGCTAACGCAGCAATGCTTGCGTCGTGCAGCTAGTGAGCGCGCGCCCGGTAGGTGCGTGGCGTGCAGCTGTAGTGCTTGACGAAGGTCCGATGGAAGTGGCTGGCGTCCACGAAGCCGGCCTTCTGGGCGATTGCCTCGATGGGCAGATCCGAGGTCAGCAGACGGTGGGCAGCATACCCGAGGCGTGCGCGGAGCGAGAACTGGCCGAAGCTTGTTCCCATAGTCTGCCGGAATAGGGCGCCAAATCGTGACCGGCTCAGACCACAGGCCTCAGCGGCCTCCTCGACCCGGACGCTTCCCGGTCTTCGCTCCTGTATGAGCGCGATGGCAGGCATGATGCGACTGAGGTCCGTCGCGCTCACTCGTGAGGCATCGACTGACTCGGTGGGAGGCGACCAGTTCCTGCTCACGAGGAACAGCAGACGGATTACGCCGAGTCGCAGCGCCGTCAGCCACCCTCGATCCTGTCCCGAGATCTCCCTGGTCAGCTCGCGGCCGAGGGCCAGCGCCTCCGCTCTGAGAGCACTGTCCTTGATCCACGGCCGGTACTGAGGCGGGGCGGCGAAGGGGCTCAGCCAGGAGAACTCACCCAGCCTCTCCTCCCCCAGGAACTCGGGCAGGAAGACCAGCACGACGTTCTCAGTGTCGGGCACCGCTGCTCGCCAGGCGTGCGGCTCCCACATTGGCTGCAGCCACACGTCTCCCGGTGTCAGATCGAGGGCCCATCCCGGGTAGTGTCTTTCCTGCTTCCCCCGGAGGACCACCCCGACCTCAATACCCTCGTGAAGGTCGACCCGAAGTTGACTTGGGCGAGGATGGGTCCTCACGGTCGGGTACACTGGCGTGTCCGGGCTGAGGGGGTACTCGTGCCACGTGGCACGCAGCACCCAGTCGGCGTCGGTCCTTGGTTGGCGTCTGCGGGCCCGCATCTGCAGGCTAATTCTACAAGAGTCTAGTCCAGTTATGCAATGACCTGAGATCGCAGTTCAGGTATTCTCGCCAGCGAATTGGGCTGCAGCCCGGGAGTTCTCAGAGGCGAGAGGTCACGAAAAGGCAGCCACGGACAAACCCATAAGTACCAGCAGCTTGCAGTGGCGGACACTGCTAGAATGCCGTAACCTCCTCCATTACGGCGGCGAGTTCCGGCCCCGGTTGTAGGCTTGTACCTTATCTCCCACGGTCAGTTTGCTCTTCGGGGCCGGAACTCGGACATTTGCTGGGCGCATTGCGTGCCCCGCGGACGCGGAGTCTGGGTCCCGCGCCTTCCCTGCGTCTCCCTCTGCCGATCAACCGGTAGCCCTGCAGTAGGGGCCGCGCTTCGGCCTGTGTGTCGGCGCCCGCACGCCGAGGCCCCGGCCCGTCACCTAGGCTCCGCCAAAGCGCACGAGGGCGATTCCATAGATCTCGACCTCGGGTATCGCGAACTCGGCGCGAGGGCCGACCCGCTCCACGTCGAGGCCCTCGGTCACTCCGTCGAGCGCGTGCCACCGCACCTCCTCGATGCGCTTCCCATCGAGGGCCACAGAAATGCGAACATCCCTGGCCGGGACGACCTCGCCGGAGAGGTCCACGCTGTAGTTGACGGCCTGGACTATGAGGTCCCCGCTATCCGGTCGACGCATGGCGCTTATCTCGACGCTCGAATCACCGTGCCTCCGGGCGGTCATCGCCTCTCCGGCCGCCTCCTCCACGGCCGCGACGACTCTCCCCATAGTCTCCCCTAACGGCTCCGGCCACTGCCCCTGTGCCCAGGCGGCGTGCCGCGCGTCATCTGGCTCGCGGCGTACAGTGGCGTTGTCGCTCGCCAGCCTCTCGGCATCGATCGGTACCTGCCTGAACCGAACGGCCCCCGCCTGCCGCTGCGCCGGCCCCGGCCGGCCCCTGGGGTCTAGCACACCCACCTCGCCGAAGGAGATCACGTTGCCGCCCGCCTGCTCGTAGGCTGCCAGGGCCGCATAGGCTTCCTCGCCGAGCACGGCGGTGTTTGGCAGCACGATGGCGTGATAGTGGGTCAGCTTGTCGCGGTGCAGGTCGCGGGGAGCCAGCATCTGGTGGGCAATGCCAGCATCGGCCAGCGCGCGCGACACCTCCAGGTGATAGCTGTAGCGGCCGTAGTAGCAGGGCTGCAGTGAGGCCACGACGGCAACGTCACTCGCCATCTCGGCGCCGAGAATGTCGGGCTCGACACGCTGCAGGAGTTCGTAGACCGTCTTGGCGGCACGGTGCACGGGCTCGGGGTGCCTGGCCTCCACGCGGCGGAAGGCTGTGTGGTTTGCGAACGCCTCCGCCATTGCCAGCCGCTGGATGTTAAACAAGGCCCCTTCAGTTGGGATCGGGTTCGGCGTCTGAGGGTAGTAGGTGTAGCTCGTTGCGGCATGCGTCCGGCTGGATGCCGCGAGGACGCGTATGAGCGGCGCCATGGAGGTCCGGACCCCACCACGGGTACCGGGCGTGTTCCGCTGGCCTCGCTCCGGACTCTCGGTGCCCGTTGCCAGCTCGCTGTACAGGAACGTGTCCACCATGCCCGCGAGCTGGATGTCGCTGCCGCTCAGGGCGGCGCTCTGGAACCCGAACCCGCCCCACAGGTTGCCGGCTATGATGAAGTCGGCATCTCGCTCTCGGCCGTGGTCCCGCAGATAGCGATGGAATTCGGCCTCGCTCGCCCCCTGGAAGAGGATGGTCTCTGGCCAGAGCGGGTCGTCAGCATCGGCCGCAGGACCCGCCTGGGAAAGGCGGTCGATTCCGAACATCTGCTTCAGCTCGTCGGGCGTGTAGCGCGCCTCCAGGAAGTCTCGGAAGCATCTGATCGAGGCTGTCGAGTGCGCCTGCGTCAACTCAGAGTGATCCAGGTAGATGCCGCGTATGCCGGCCTCCAGCAGGATGTTGACTATGCCCGCCATGTACTGGCGGAAGGCGGGGCTGTGCGGGCAGCCGCGCACCTCATAGTGCCGCTCCTCAGGAGCCTCCGGCGGGATCCACACATGGCCGCCGTACACGCCGTCGGCACCTCGCTGCAGCCATTCCGACGGCTCTTCCTCGGGGCGCGTCCCGTAGAAGTCCGCGTATCGGTCCCACCAGTCCTTATCCCCCCACACGTCGGACATGATCCACCCGGTGGGGTCGGCCTCCCGCGATGTCGAGACATTCTGGCTGACATAAGCGATGACCGTGATGCCGCTCTCGCAGGCCCTGCGCGTGTAGTCCTGAAGGCGCTTCAGTCTCTCGTCGAACTCCGACCGTTCGAGGCGGAAGGGATCCCCATGGGTGAAGCTCATCGGGTGGATGATGGAGAACGTGCCGCCGTGCGCGATGATCTGGTCGACGTTCTGCGAGCAGAAGAGCCGCATCCGACCAAACAGAAGCGGATCGGGCGGGGCTTCGCTCTCGTAAGTGCCGTGCGCCTGTTCGACAAATCGCGCAATCGCGGCCCCCAGGTTTGGGGCTTTCGACATTGAGGTATCCTCCTGTCGAATCTCGAGGGAGTGAGCGGGTGCCTGCCGGGCCCGCACGCCTATGCAGTTCAACAGCAGCGGATGCAGCCGTTCTGCACGGGACAGAAACGTCCTCTTCCTCGAGCGGGCGCCAGCAGGTCGGCGGCCGGGCTCTAGGTGCGGGGCCATGTGGCTCGGCGAAGCAGGGATTCGCGGCGTTTGGGCGGATTAGTAGGCAGGCTATGTGAAGCGCGATAACGGCTGAGAGAGGGGCCTGCATCATGGACAGAGCGATCCCGTTTTCCCCTGGCTCTCGGCGGCGCGGCAGGTGCTCGCCGACTCTCACTCTACTCGTCATGGCCGCTGCCGCGGCAGCCTGGTGCTCGTCGCTGCCGGCCACCGCCCAGGAGCAGGGAGAGACCTCCACCTACGAGATCTTCCTGCTGCGGTCAAACGGCAGGCCGGCGGCGAATGCCGTAGTGCGGGTGATGGGAGACGAGGCGGAGCTCCCCCTCGCGACCGCAGACGATCTCGGGAGAGTGAAGATCGACGGGCTCGGCCCGGGCACGCCCGCCTTCTTCCTGGCCGCAAGCGTCGATAGCAGGGAGAAGGCGTTCATGCCCGTTCTTGTCGTCCCGGAGGGAACGGAGCGCACGAGCCTCAGGTTGTACCCCCCGGGGGTGGTCAGGGGTGAGCTTCTCGATGAGATGGGCAGGCCGGCTTCAGGCGTAACCGTCGACCTGTCCGGGTGGGAGTGGCTCCGCGAGCCGGAGCCGCCGGGCCGCTCTGTCACGAACGAGATGGGACGCTTCGAGATCGGGGGCCTCGTCGCCGGGGCCTACTACACGGTGAGCGCATCTGAGGAGGTGGCGCCGAGCCCCGGTCGCACGTGGCGCAGCAGTCCGTTCAGGATAGTGGGATGGGACGGTTGGTACGACGTCGGCATATTGCTGCCGGAGGGGGAGGAGCGCGAGCCGGAACGCCCGCAAGGTGAGGTGGCAGACGCCATCGACAGCGGTTGCGATGACGAGTGGTTTGACCTACACAGCCGGGAATGGCAGCCGGCCGTGGAGACCCATGATCCGAATCGCAACTGGGCCCCAGCGCCTGAGGCTGCCATCTGGATATGGCGGGCGGGACGGCCCGATCCCGCGGCGGAGCGATATGGCGCTACGGTTGAGTTCCGCAAGCTGTTCACGGTTCCGCCGAGCGAGACGAAGATAGTGGGCTATCTGACAATCGGCGCAGACGACTACGCGGCCGTGCGGCTCAATGGCCAATGGGTCGGCCAGACGAATCACTTCATGCGCACGGTGAGCATGGTGGTGCCGTCGGAGCTCATCCGTGCGGGGGAGAACGAACTCCGCTTCACCGTGCGCAATATCCCGAGCATGAGGCGTGACTTCTACAACCCAACCGGGGTGGCCTACAGGCTTGAGTTGATCGAACAGCCCGCCCAATGAACGAGGCGCAATTGAGCTGATCGGGCGAGGAGCGCTCTGAGCGCTCCCCGCCCGCCTACTCGGACCCCCCCACCGTGTTCTGCCAGGCCCTTGACAGGATGTCCTCAGCCGTGTATGCTACTAACAATGAATTAGTAGATAGACGGGGAGCGGCAAGCATGCGGAGGGGCTCGTCACGGAAGTTCGGAGACCTGGAGCTTCAGATTCTCAACGTGCTGTGGGAGCGTGGACCTTCGACAGTGAGGGGTGTGCTGGAAGCGCTCTCGGCGAGGCCGAGGCCGGCCTACACCACCGTGCTCACGATGATGCGGCTGATGCACGAGAAGGGATACCTCGACCGTTGGCGACAGGGGCGCGCCCATGTGTATCAGGCCAAACTGCGGGAGGGACCCACGAAGCGAAGCCTGCTCCGGCAGCTTGTGGGGACCGCATTTCGCGGGTCGTCCGAGGCGGCGGTCGTGGGACTGCTCCAGGATGAGGCGCTGTCTGAGAGAGAGCTGGCCCGCATCAAGAGGCTCATCGACGAGAAGGAGCGAGGAGGCTAGCCATGGGCGAGCTGGGGGGAATGGTTGAGTCGTGGGGTGCACTAGCAGTGGCCGTTACCTGGCAGCTAGCTGCCCTTGCGGTGGTGGCGTGGCTGTGTGAGACACTGTTCCGGCTACGCCACGCGCGGGCAAGGCAGTCGCTGTGGTGGTTCGTGCTCGTGGCCCCACTGCTGCTCGCGCCGGGGCGGATGATGCTGGAGCGGAGGGACGCGGTCGTGCGGGTGGCCGCTCCGGAGGCGGTGGTCCGAGTGGTCAGGTTGGAGCCGCTAGGGATTGAGCGTCCGAGGGCCGCGCCGCCCCTCGTCGACACCGGTCCGGTGGCGAGGGAGTCGGCACGGCCCGCCGCCTCGTGGTGGGACGGACCTCTGCTCACATATGCGCTCGCCGCGGCCTGGGTCCTTGGCTGTGTTTCGCTTGCGCTTCGGCTCCTCGTGGGCCACCTTCGCGTCCGCAGGATGATCGCGGCCAGCCAACCAGTGGCGGAGCAGGGCGCCCCGACCGTGCTGGCGGCCTTGCTGGCGCAGGCCAGCGTTAGTGGCGAAGTCTGTCTGCGCACGAGCGCGTCCGTTGGCGCGCCCGTGCTGTACGGGCTGCGCCCACCGAGGATCCTGCTGCCGGAAGGCTGGGTGGAGTCGCTGTCGCCGGAGGACCTCCGAGCCCTGCTGGCGCACGAGGTGGCACACATCAAGCGCCGGGACTTCGTCGCGCAATTGCTTCAGCGTGTGGTCGAGATCCCGCTGTTCTTCCATCCGGGCGCATGGCTGGCAGGTCACCGGATCGCGTTGGCGAGAGAGGAACTCGCCGATGCCTGGGCGCTGACGAACGGGGTCGACGCGGGCAGCTATGCACGCTCGCTTGCCGCAGCCGCCGAGCGGGCGCAGACACGTCTGAGCGTGGCGTCCGTGGGAGTGGCGGAAGGCAGGTCAACACTTCTCCGGCGGGTGGAGGCGATTGTTCGGGGCGACAGTCCCAGGCGGCTGGGCCGAGTCGTCATCGTAGCTGCTGCTGTAGTCCTTGCTACCGCGGTCGTCGGCCTCGCGGCCGCGCGCCTGGCGCCAGGCGAAACAAGGGCTGGCGTTGACGATGTGATACCGGTCCGCATTCTACCGGTGGATCGGGCCCTCGCACCCGACCAGCTGAGGGCGGTGTTTGGCGCTGAAGGCGTGGCCATCGAGAGATTCGGATATGAGTTCCCGCAGGACCACAGCCTGGTCTTCTACACTGAGGAGTACGTGGGTGGGAGGAAGAGAGGTGGGAGCAACAAGGTCGAGATCCATCTGCGCGGTGGGGAGCAAGCCATCCTGTTGGTCGCTCAAAGGAAGGAAGACGCTCTCGGCCTGACCTTCGCGGCCGACGGATCTTCTGCAGGTCATGTCCTCGACTCCTTCCTGGAGGGATGCGAAGGAACATCATCTGGGATGCTGGCGGACACCCGACTCGCACCCGGCAAGGCAACTCCAATCTACGTGTATGTGGCAAGCGAAGGGAACATCACCGGTTTCTCGCCCGACGATGATCCCTCCGGGATCGCGAATCGGCATGACAGGGCCCTCATCGTCTTCGCAACCGTACAGGTGGCGGGCTCGTCGGCGCGCGAGGGAGGGATACCAGCCGAGGCTGGGGAGGTCGACCTGGGGCAGCTCGAGCAGGAGATGAGGGGGCTCGGCCTCGCGATGCTGATGTACCTGCAGGCTTCGAAAGGCGCCCTCCCTCCGACAGATGACATCGGTGAGATCCAGCGGATACTCGGGCCATATATGGAGAGCCAGGCCGTCTTCGCGCGAGAACTGCGGTACGTGATGCCGCCGGGCGTCAACGTGAGCGCTATCGAGAACCCATCTGAGACGCCATTCGCCATCGCCGACGACCATCCGACGACACGGGTATTGGTCTCCGTGAACGGCCGGGTTGACTACCGAGACAAGAACAGGGACGAACGTTCGAGGCGGATCATTGACTTCATAGTTGTCGATGACAACCGCGCGCCGATGGCCGGCGCGCACGTCCGGATGCTGGGAGATCGCCCGGAGGGGGTGCAAAGGACCGATGAGAGCGGCCGCTGCAGGGGAGTGATCGAGGGCCCGAAGACAAGCGAGGCCCACTTCCATGTGAGGAGCGCGGATGGAAGTCTGGAGAGGGTCGTGACGGTCTACTTCTCCGGCCAGCGGACAGAGAAGAAGGTGGTGTTGGGCAAGGGGGCACTGGCGAGCAACACCGTCTCCTTCTCCGGGCGTGTAGTTGACCGCCAGGGGCGCCCCGTTGCGGGCGCGAGTCTGTGGGCGTATGGCTTCCACGCGTCTCATGGTGTGGGCTTGGCGTTCCTGAGCCGGGAGATCGGCACGACCAATGCAGAAGGGAAGTTCAGGGCTGAGATCCCGCGGATGCCCGTTGGCAGCAGCGGCTGGGGCGGCGGGTGGATGGATCCGTGGATCTGCCAGGTCATTGCACACAAGCTTGGTCAGGGCTTTGGCTGGGCAGAGGCGGAAGGGGATTCAGCGATTACGGGCCTCAGGATCTCCCTGGCTCCCGCCGACGGCCTGCGCGGGACTGTCAGGGACAAGGACGACGCGCTCCTCCCGAACGTGCTCGTGCAGGTGGAAGAGATCGAAGTGGCTGGCAAGTCGCTTCTGTTCGAGGGCGTGGCCACGCTTCCGCCCTGGCTGGAGACGCGCACGAACGACGGGGGGCGATTCGTGCTGGATGATCTACCCGCGGACGCCACCGTGAAGCTGGGCGTTTCGACATGCGGCGCGGGCGAAGGCTACCGCGCTGACCAGATGGGGCCTGATCTCGGCGAGATCAAGCTGGCCGAGCAGAGCGGCGAGTTGGACATCCAGCTCGTCCAACAGCCCGTGATCAGTGGCGTGCTGCTGACACCCGAGGGAGAGCCGGCGGCTGGCGTGGAGGTGGAACTCAACGGCGCGATCAAAGGCGAACCCCACTCGACCTTCGGGCACAATGCGTTCACCGACGAGGAGGGCCACTACCGATTCGCACTCTCGGTAGCCGGGACCTGGACGATCTCGGTCGCCGACACGAGGTTCTCAGGTGTGTTGGCCAGGGAGTTGAAGGTGGACCTCGGAGAGCAGGTCACCCTTCCGACGACGGTCTTGCAGAAAAGTGTGATCATCCGGGGCCGCGTTCTCGATGCGGCAACAGGGGCGCCGGTGCCGAACGTCCACGTGAGATGCCGCTCAACCGAGCTATCGGCGCCAGCCGGCCCGCTGACGACGGAAACAGGAGCAACAACAGGACCGAACGGCAGCTTTGAGGTTGGCGGTCCCCCGGGAAGGGACGTGCTGTCATATAGCGGTCCGCCCAAAGGCTATACGTGGAATCACGCAGTGAAGAAGGAAACGCGCGACGGCAGACGCCAGGTCGAAGTCACCGAGGACCCGGCCAAGCCAAGCCATCGGGTCCTCACGGTAGAGCCAGGCGAGGCCCTCAGCGGCCTGGACCTCTTCGTTACGCGAGAGGCCGAAGTCACGGGCGTGGTGCTCGGACCGGACGGCCGCCCTTGGCAGCCCAAGAGCTTTGAGCGAGGAGGCTACGTGCATGCGGACCTCGACCGAGAGGTCGTGACTAGCACGAGTTATCCTCCACTGGGGAGCCGCGTGGAGCGAGACGGCACCTTCTCCGCAAGGTACTTCTACGCTGGCGTGCCGGTCGTGCTCATGGTAGTGGATGAGGAAGGCGGTCTTGGTGGCGCGGCGCGCTTCACGCCGGAACTCGGAATGCCGACCCAGGTCACCATCCGCCTGAGCCCGACGGCCACCGTCGCAGGCCGCGTCGTGATGCCCGATGGCACTCCTGCAGTTGGCGCCGCTGTCGGCATGGGATGTGTCATAGCCGCCATCGCCGATGAGCAGGGACGTTTTGCCATGAGGCGAGGCATCGCGGATCTGCCTCTATCCGTGACGGTCTACCTGCCTGGATCACCGCGTGAGAGCGAAGGGGGCCCATGGCCGGAGTACCGGGCGGAGAGTGAGCGGTTTGAGATCGGCCCGGGAGAGAAGACGTATGACGTCGGCGACATCGTCCTCGAGCCGTACGAGTACCCCGAGACGGACTAGCCTGCGGGCCTCAGCCCTACGCTCGCGAAGCTCACGCACGATTGCGTCTGCGGTTCGGTCGCCTGCTTGTAGGAGAGCAGGCGGCCTTCCTTTACGGGGAGCGACCGTAGGAGGGCGTAGATGCAGGGGAAGCCGCAGACGTTGTAGCGGTCTTGCACTTCGGCAACGGTGAAGTACAGGTTCTCTGTGTCGCCGCGCTGAGCCCTGTCCAGAACCGCCATGTCGTGCCTGCGCGCCAGATCGAGATGGGCCTGGGTGAGGGGAGGGGGCTGGCCGAACCGCGCCCCGATGTGGCTCAGGTCGGCCGAGGCGATGAGGGCTATGCGGCGGTCATCGCCTGCGAGAGTGTCGCGCAGTGCTTCGAGAAAGCCGTTGACGGATCCCTCATCTGCTGGGTTGACGAATTCACCATTGCGCCGATGGTAGCCGCCGCAGAGGATGGGCACGATCTTCGGCGGCTCCTCCTCCGCGTGATACAGGAAGTGGAGCAGCACGGCCTGGAACTCGACCGAATGCTCGTCGCGATGGATGAATTCGTCGGCGAAGACATCGAAACTCGCGGCGTTGGCGAGCCGCGCGATGATCTCCTCGTCGGTCTCCAACGCACCGAAGGGAGTCTCGAAGGGCTTGCGCGTGAGAATGAAGGGTGACTCGCGGCTGTTGTGTGCGGTGCCCAGGATCACCGCGACGTCCGGCCGGGGCGTCTCCCGGAGGAGCCTGTAGGCGAGGGCGTACGCGTCGGCGGCGTTGTTCATGTCGTAGTGTGGTGCAATGAGCGTCGGCCGCCGCTCGTCCAGCGCAAAGTCGTTGGGAGGGCTCGCCGCCTGCAGCGTCGGCTCCCACGCCGCCACGAAGGCGCCGGCGCCTTCGTCGTACGATCGCCCGGCGTGTGCTGGGGCGCGGGTGGACCCGGAGCGGAATTCGGCCTCGATTTCTGCCACGAACTTTCGGAACCGGTCGGTGTCTAAGAAGAGAGCATCGTCGAGCTGCTGCACGAGCTCGTTGATCCTGTCGGTGGTGATCAGCGAGCCGAAGCGGCGCACATAGCTGACCTGGGCCTCCCGGACAGTGTGGGCCCCATCGAACTGAGCGATGAGGAACGCGATGTCCATCGGGACCGCGATCTCGCTCTCGGAGAGGCGCAGCGGGTCGCGCAGCACGACGCGCTGACCCGCGGGCGTCTGCACCGGGAGCATGTCGAGAGGTCTCAGTTTCGGCCGTTCGTCTGGCATGATCGGAGCATGGTTGCGGCACTGATTTGCACTAGAGATACGACGCACGCCGGGCGCTTTCCCCTCGTGCGCACGCCCTCTTCTGCACGCGTTGACACCAACGCAACTCGTGTGATATCGTCGGGCGTGGGCCGGCGTGGCTCAGTGGTAGAGCAGCGGTTTCGTAAACCGCAGGTCGTCGGTTCGAATCCGACCGCCGGCTGTTCTGGCCAGTCTAGCATGCTGCCGTACAGGGCAGGATGAGGGAGGAAGGTCGCTCGATGACCCGGCGCGCCGTGACATTGTCTACTGGGAGGACAGGCGCGGTATGGACAAGATGAAGGCGGGGTACGGCAGCGCCCGGGCGGTGGAGATCCCCCGGATCGACTTGCGGCAGCAGCACCGCGATCTCCAGCACAAGATATACGCGGCGCTGCGCCAGGTATTCGACAGCACCGCATTTGTCAACGGACCCAACGTACGGGCCTTCGAAGAGGAGATGGCGTGCTTCCTGGAGGTCAGGCATGCCGTCGGCGTGGCCTCTGGTACGGATGCCCTGATCCTGTCTCTCGACGCCCTCGGCATCAAGCCGGGCGATGAAGTGCTCGTGCCGTCGTTCACCTACGCGGCCACGGCGGCCGCCGTCAGCCACCACGGCGCGACGCCGGTCTTCGTTGACTCGCTTCCGGGCGGGTTCAACCTGGACCCAGAAGACGCGGCTCGCCGGATCACCCCCAGGACCCGGGCCATCATTCCGGTCCACCTCTATGGCGAGGCCGCGCCAATGGCGGAGATCATGGCCTTGGCCGGGGCGCACGACCTGTTCGTCGTGGAGGATGTTGCGCAGGCGGTTGGGGGATACTGGGACGGTCGCCGACTTGGATCGATCGGCCACACGGGGTGCTTCAGCTTCTATCCGACGAAGAACCTCGCCGCCTGCGGCGACGCAGGGATGATAACGACCAACGACGACGAGGTGGCGGACCGCGTCCGTCTGCTGAGGCAGCAGGCTGATGCCTCCGTTATTGGCGGACAGAAATACACACATCCGGCGGTTGGGTACAACAGCCGGCTTGACGAGGTGCAGGCCGCAGTCCTCCGTGTGAAGCTGCCGCACCTCGACGCGTGGAATCGCCTTCGACAGGAGCACGCAGAGCGCTACCGCTGTCATCTGAGAGATTCCGGGATCACGCTGCCAGCGGCAAATCGCAATGGTTCGCACGTCTACTGCCTCTACACCATTCGGTGCGAGCGGCGTGACGAGCTGCAGAAGTGGCTGCGAGCCTGCGGCGTGGGCTTCGAGCTGTACTACCCATTGCCGCTGCACCTTCAGGAGGCATACCGAGGCCTGGGCTATCAGGAAGGCGACTTGCCGTGGGCCGAGCGCCTTTCGAGGGAATGCTTGTCTATACCCCTCTACCCTGAGTTGACGCACGAGCAGGTCGACCGGGTGGCGGAGGTCATACTGGAGTTCACGGGGGGCGGAGCGGAAGTCGAGGCGGAGGAAGCGGTTGGGCACGAGCTTTGACGTAAAGGACGTATCCCTGGCGGAGGCGGGCGGCCTCAGAGTCGAGTACGCAGCTCAGCACATGCCCGTGCTGCGCGGGATAGCGGAGGAATTCGGCAAGGAGCGGCCCCTCGAAGGAGTCCGGCTGGGCGCCTGCCTCCACGTGACTACGGAGACGGCCAGTCTCATGGAGACCCTGAAGGCTGGCGGCGCCGAAGTCGCGTTGTGCGCCTCAAATCCTCTTAGCACACAAGACGATGTCGCGGCCTGGCTCGCCGTCGAGCTCGGCATCCCGGTGTTCGCGATCAAGGGAGAAGACGGCGATACCTACTACGACCACCTAGAGTCGGTCATCGCCACGAAGCCGCACATATCGATGGACGACGGCTGCGACCTGGTGTGCACTCTCCACGCGGGTCACTCGGACCAGCTCGCGGACATGCTCGGCGGATCAGAGGAAACTACCACCGGCGTGATTCGCCTCCGGGCAATGGAGAAGCAGGGCGCGCTGGGCTATCCTGTCATCGCAGTCAACGACGCGAACACGAAGCACCTCTTTGACAACCGGTATGGCACCGGCCAAAGCACGATAGATGGCATCGTCCGAGCGACCAATATCCTGCTTGCCGGGCGGCGCGTGGTCGTCTGCGGCTACGGCTGGTGCGGACGCGGTGTTGCGATGCGCGCCAGAGGCATGGGCGCGATCGTGACAATATGTGAGGTCGATCCGCTGCGCGCCCTCGAGGCCGCCATGGATGGCAATCTCATCATGCCGATCGGGGAGGCCGCGAAGTGGGGCGAGGTGTTCGTTACCCTGACCGGCGATTGCTCCGTTCTGCGCCGGGAGCACTTCGAGGTGATGAAGGACGGCGCCGTGGTGGCGAACGCCGGCCACTTCGACATAGAGATCGACATCCCGACGCTGCGCGAGATGTCCCAGTCGGTCCGCCGCGTTCGCCCCATGGTCGATGAGTTCACGCTGCAGGATGGCCGGCGAATCTACCTCTTGGGCGAGGGACGGCTGGTGAACCTCGCAGCCGCGGAGGGGCATCCAGCAAGCGTCATGGACATGAGCTTCGCCAACCAGGCCCTCACTGCCGCCTACCTGGCCGAGAACGGCAAGTCGCTGCAGAACCGCGTCTACACCGTTCCACGAGAGATAGACGAGGAAGTGGCGCGCCTGAAGCTTGCATCCATGGGCATCGAGATAGACACGCTGACGCCCGAGCAAGAGAAGTATCTGGCCGATTACCAGACCGGCACCTAGCCGGACGCTTCACGGGGGCTAGCCTATGGAGGCGATGGCCAGGCCCTATATTGCTGTCGTCCTCGCTTTCCTGATCTCCTTCCTTACGCCCTACTTGGTCGGGCCTCGACTGCGTCGGCAGGCCCGGGAGGAGCTGGCGACCGGCGTGCGGCCGCGTCGTCAGTGGGCCATCTCTGGCATGAGCATTACCCTGTCCATTGCGCTGCCGTTCCTGCTGCTTGCACGCGGCTCGCCCGAGGCCGGTGCGGTAGTCGCGCTCGCCGTGATGGGTGGCACGGCCGGCCTGCTGAATGACATCCTGGCACTGTCGCGGATCGTCCTGCTGACCATGGCATTCGCGATCGCGGCTGCGGGGGTGTCCCTGGGCGTTGTCATCAGCGAGGTCAAGCCGCCGTTCACGGCTCAGATGATCCAGCTCGGCGGGTGGGCGATTCCCGCCACGATGCTGTGGGTGCTCGCGGTGGCCTACGCGGTCATCTTGCTGCGGCGGCTCCCTCGGCTTACGGCCGGCGTCGTCGCGATGGTCTCGGCGACGTTCGCGGTCGCGGCGCTGTCTGTCGGACCCTCTGGTTCGGCCGCCGCCGCCGGGGCCATGGGCTTGGTCATGGCAGGCGGGGCGATCGGCGCTGTCCGGCGTGACTATCCCGCGCTGGGCAGCTCGGCGCACTGGGCCATAGGCTTCGCGCTGGCGGGCATCACGGTAATCGGCATGCTCAAGAACACGGCCTTTCTCGTCTTGGGCGTCCCGCTGCTTGCGCTGGGCGTGCCTGTGGGCGAGACCACCTATGCTGTGATCTACCGGGTCGGCAGAGGTCGGCAGCGGCTCGCCCTTGGCCAGCGCTGGGAGCTGCTCCACGAGACGCTCATCCGTACCGGGCTGGACCCGCGACGCACGGTCCTTCTCTTCCACCTGGCCACGTTCTACTTGTGTGCCGTTGCCCTGGCCCTCGTGCTGGTAATCCAGGTGTCGTTCCTCGTGAAGTCGGCCCTCCTGCTCGTCTCGCTGCTTGTTGGCTTCGCGCTCTTCTTCATGTTGGCCCGGATCTGGTCGGAGCCGTCTGGCACCGCGGAAGATAGCGTGGACATGCTGGGCGTGCCGCTAGCTCGAATCGACATGGACGAGGCACTGGCGCGGGTAGACCAGTTCGTCGAGGAGCGGTCCCCACACATGGTCATCACCTCGGATACTCCCAGCATTGTCCGCGCCCAAGACGATGCTGAGTACCAGGAGATCGTGCGAGATGCCGACATGGTCACCGCGGACGGAAGGGGCGTCGTCTGGATGGCACGGGTGCTCGGCCTGCCCGTGAGCGAGCGGGTGTCCGGCGTGGACCTCATGGAGAAGATCTGCGAACGGGCGGAGGAGAAAGGGTACGCGGTGTATCTGCTCGGCTCTCCCCCCGGGGTGGCCGAGGAGGCCGCACAGACACTCCGGTCACGCTGCCCGGGCTTGAGAGTCGTGGGAACGCACCACGGCTACTTCACCCCCGAAGAGGAGCCCGAGGTGGTGCGAGCGATTGCGGAGGCGAAGCCGGATATCCTGTTCGTGGCGCTGGGCGCGCCGAGGCAGGAGAAGTGGATACGTCGTCACATGTCCGAGCTGCGCGTGCCGGTTGCACTCGGAGTGGGCGGCAGCCTCGATGTCTTGGCGGGCCGCGTCGGGCGCGCGCCGCCGTGGATGCAGAGGACGGGCCTGGAGTGGCTGTATCGTGTTCTCCAGCAGCCGAAACGCCTCCCCCGCCTGTGGGCCCTGCCGCGGCTCGTGTGGATGACTCTGTGGGAGGCTCTTCGCCACAGGTAGCGATGGCGGCCCGCTAGCCGAAGGAGGGCGCTGGACTTCGGCGAGGCGCGGGGCGGCTGACAGAGCCGCCCGCGCGCGGAAGCGAACAGCCGATGGCAGAGAGGAGGGGCAGCGATGATGCGCCAGCAGTCTGGCTCCCGACCCGCGTTCGGTCGATGCTTTGGCAGTGCCTCCCTGGCATTGCTATGCCTGCCGGCGATGGCGCAAGCTGGTGCTCAGGAGGAGGGCGCGACCTTTCGGTTTGAGCCACCGGACGGGACACGATATGTGGTGACGAGCAACACGACCCAGGTGCTCGACTTCGGCCAGGGGCGCACGACGAGCACGCGGTCTGAGTTCAACGTTCGATACTCCTTCCGCAAGCTGCCAGATGGCTACTCGGTTACCTCCCGCGCGTTAGGGGGCGTCGTTGAGGGACCTGGGGCAGAGGGGAAGCAGTTTATGGTGGAGGTGCTCAAGGGGGCGTCGCTGACGTACAAGATCGACGACGCCGGGAGGCTCGTCGGTGTCTCAGGAATCGAGGAGGTCGGGAGGCGACTCCGAGAGACGTTGCCACCCGAGGCGCTGGCGGCGGCAGGTGACGCGTTCTCCGAGGAGAGTATGATCGCAACCGCGCGAGCGGACTGGGAGGGCGAAGTCCTGAACTACAAAGATCGCTCGTCCACACCGGGATCGGTTTGGCTGGCAACCGAGCACTACCTTTTGCCAACCAGTGACATGGTGGAGTTCCACGTCGCGCTCAAGGTGACGGGCGAGCAGATAGTGGGCGGCAAGGAGTGTGTGCGTGTCGAGTTCAAGTACGCCAGCGATCCCGTCGAGCTCCGGGGCTTTCTCGGCACTGAGCACGAGTCTCTGCTCTCCGGCAAGAAGTCCTTCCGGGGAGGAGCGCGCATGTCTGGCCGCGGCCACAGGATCGTCGATCCGAGAACGCTCCTTTCATACGGGCAGAAGATTGAGCGCGTCATAGAGACGACTATCGCGGTGCCCTCCCGGGGACACATGCCCGTCAGCATCCGTCAGGACGAGACCTACTGGTACTCCCACCAACCGGCCGACTAGCGGCAAGGGGGGCTCGCGCGGTGCGGCCGATGCTCCGCCCCTGGCGCGCTGCGAGCGCGGGGCGCGACTGGGGTAGGTCGAGGGGCGGGCGAAGCTACGCTGGCTCTTTGATGTCAGAGCTGCCGACAAAGTGCTCAGTCGTGTAGCGCAGGCAAACGGTGTCCGTGCCGTACCGCAGGTTCCGTCCTGTGCTCTCCGGCGACTCCTTCAGCACGAACAGCCGCAGCGCGGCCTCGCACTCGTTCCATCCCAGCGCGGCTCGCACGGCGGTGATGCCGGTGAACCGCGGGTTCACCTCATAGAGCACCAGGCCCGAGTCAGTCAAGCGGCCCTGGATGTTGCACGGACCCACGTGTCCCATCCCAATAAAGACCTCGAAGACGCGCCGCGCAAAGGCGAGTGTATCGGGGTCCAGCGTTGGGCAGATGCGTATGGGGACTCCATCCCGCAACTCGTTGATGCTGGCGAAGATGCCGATGATCTCGCCGCCCGGACCTATGGCCGCCTGAATGGAGACCTCATCTTCTTGACGGAGTCTGCCCGCCTTCAGGACGTCGGCCGGCCCTGGCTTCCCGAGCCCCCACGACTTGGGCACGAGGTACTCCTGCACTATGTCTTCCGCGTCCAGCCGAGCCGTCGCCAACTCCTCAGGCTCGTGAAACACCTTCGCGCCAACCGATCCCGAGCCGCCTCTCGGTTTGACGATGACTGGAAAGGACGCGTCCGACGACGACTTGGCGAATTCCTCGACCGAGGTTGTCCAGACGAAGGGAATGCCGACTTCTGTGAGAGCCGCGTAGCTGAGCAGTTTGTCCCGGGATGTGCGGACGAAGTCGGGGTCGCTGATGATCGGGCAACAGCCGGCCTCGATCAGCCTCTCGCGCACGTCGGCGACCGGCTGAAGCTCGAAGTCGGTCCCAGGGATGAGCACGTCGATGTTGCGCTCGCGGACCACCTTCTCGAGGGCCGCCGCGTATGCTTCACCGTCGGACACAGTGGGGATGACGGCGTGATCGTCGCATTGATAGAGGCCAACGGCCCAGGGATCCGCGTCGAGCCCCATGATATTGATCGGCAGCCTCGACCGGCGAAGGGCGCGGATGATCGCCTGGCCGACACCCCCTCCGACTCCGGTGACCGCTACCTTCATCTGGGGTGCCCCTTGGGCGACGCGGGTGAGCAGCCTGTCCTCGCTTCGTGTGCCACCGGTGCGATCTACTCCCTATATTGCGTTTCCTGGCACTCCTGGCGGCTTCCTCGCGCGGACAGCGTTAAATCGTGCCCATATGTACGAAGTTTCCACACCTGGCCGCCAAGGAAGAACAGAGCAGCCCGTCTGCCCCCCCGTCGGGCTCCGGCGTGACGGGCATCTGGCGCTGCTCACAGGCACGAACGGGCTACTCTGAGGGCACCATCACGGTGAGAGCGCCGGGGGCAACGGTCACCTCGACGGGCGTGCTCCCCGCCGGGTCGCCGTCCAGCTGCACGGCCACATCCGGCTCGCAGTGGAAGCGGAGGCGCTTCGCCCGCAGGTGTCGGACGCCGGGGTGGGCCGAGTGCCGTCCGCCGAGTGTGGCCACGACCTGGCCCGCGGTCTGCAAGGCGGACTCACTGGCGAAGAAGCACAGGTCGAGCCAGCCATCATCTATCCGGGCGTCGGGCGCGAGCCGCCAGTGGTAGGTGTAGCGGCTCGCATTGGCAACAACGGCAAGCCATCCCGCTGCCTCGACCTCCTCGCCGTCGGCCTCAATGTGAAAGCGGGTCTGCGGATAGGACGCAAGCACCTGTAGGCCCCGCGCAACGTAGGCAAAGGAACCGATAAGATTCTTCAGATCGGGCGCCACGCTCCGCACCACCTCGGCGTCAAACCCAATCCCCGCCATCAGAGCGAACGGGCGTCCGTTAGCATAGCCAAGGTCTATCTGCCGTTCCCGGCCGCGCCCCGCCACTCGTATCGCCGCGTCGAGAGATGTCGGAATGCCGAGGTCGCGTGCGAGGACGTTTACTGACCCGACAGGCAGGATGGCCAGCGGCACACCGGTGTCGGCGAGCGCCGGCAAGGCCGCGTGGATCGTGCCATCTCCGCCCGCGACCACGACCCTCGCGGTATCCGCTGATTCCCGCGCCAGGGCCTCCCGCAGCGCCTCCGCCACGCCCTCCTGCGTCGCGGCCTCGACCGGCACCACCTTGAGGGCGCTTTCCCGTAAAGAACCTTCCACCGTCGCGCGGCTGCTCCCGCGCATCCGGCCTGCGCTCGGGTTGGCCACCAGAAAGGCCTTCATACCCACCAGTTCTAGCAGAAACTGAGATGGAAAGCCAGCGGTCGAGGTCAACAGGAATCGGGCGGATACATCGCCAATCAACCGCCGGAGGGAATGGAAGCCATCCCATGGTGAACGCAGTCGTGCTCGGAGGCGGGGGCAGAGACCCTCGGCTTGAGGGTCTCTACAACGGCCCCAGCAAAGGGCTCATCGAGCTGCGTGGCCGCCCCTCGATCCAGTACGTCCTCGAGGCGCTCCGCGGGGCCCCGGGCCTCGATCGGATCGCCCTGGCCGGGCCCCAGGCCGTCCTCGACCATCCCGTCGCAGCGCTTGCCGACGTCCCTCTGCCAGAAGATGTGACCATCGTCGAGAAGCTGACGGCGGCGGCCAAGGCCTTTGACGACGGCCGCAGGCTCCTCCTGGCCACGTGCGACATCCCCCTCGCCACCAAAGAGACCTACGGTGATGTCATCGAGCGCTGTCCGGCCGACGCTGCCTTCTTCCACCCTCTCGTCACGAAATCCGCCGCCCTGCGCGACTTCCCGCAGCACGAATGGCTCTTTCTCAAGCTCCGCGACAGAGAAGTCGTCACCACCAATGTCTTCATCATCGATTCGGAGCTTCTCCTCAGGCGTCCCGATCTGGCCATCACGCTGGAAGACCTCCGCCGCCACCCCCTTCGCCTGGCGCTTCGGTTCGGCCTCGGCTTTGTGCTCAAGTTCAAGCTCGGCCTGCTTCGCCTCGACGCCTGTGAGCGCTTCTTCTCCGATCTCCTCGGCGCGCCAGTGCGTGGCGCGATCACCGAGCACACTGACCTCGCCATGGATCTCGACCGTCCCGAGGACGCGCCCATGCTGGAGGCGCGACTCGCCTCTCGGCGGGGCTAGCGCGCCCTCAATCCCACGAGAAGCCCGGCCCCTGCGGCAGCGAGACGCACCCATCGTCCAGCTCCATGGGTGAGTCCGGCCCGATCAGCCCTGTTTCCACATACATCGTGTTCGGCAGACAGGCCATCACGTTGAGGTGCGCGCATTCGCCTCCGTGTGATGCGTAGGGCCGCCGGAAGGCCGCCGCCATCAACCCAATCTGCAGCAGAGCGGTCGGCCCGCCTGCACGGCGGAGGTCGGGCTGCACGATGTCCACCGCCTCCCGACGCAGGAACCGAGCGAAGTCGGCCGGCGTGTAGAGGTTCTCTCCCGTTGCTACTGGGATGTCCAGAGCGCGGGCCAGCTCCGCGTACCCGTCGATGTCGTCGGCCGGAATAGGTTCCTCCCACCAGACGCAGCCGAGATCCTGGAAGGCCCGGCCGCGCCGAACCGCCTCCGCGGTCGTAAGGGACTGGTTCGCGTCCACCATGATGCCGATGTCATGGCCCACGGCCTGCCGCACTGTCTTTACCCGCGCCACATCCTCCGCCAGCGTCGGGAAGCCGACCTTGATCTTGACGGCGCGGAAGCCCTGCTCGACGGCCTTGGCGCAGATGCGCTGCACCTCGTCATCGCCGTAGTTGAGCCATCCCACCATCGCATAGGCCGGGATGCGGTCATGCAGCGCCCCCCACAGTTGCCAGCACGGCACGCCGTGGGCCTTCGCCAGGCAGTCCCATAGAGCCGTGTCGATCGCCGCGATGCCGAACATGGCGAGCCCGAAGGAGCCGTGGTATTCGGTCTCCCGGAGCATCGCCTGATGGGTCGCACGGACGAAGGTGGGATCCGTGCCGAGCACGATCGGCTTCAGTTCGTGCTCGATCAGCGCTGATAGTGCGTCGGGCGCGCCCTGGATGCGGCCGAAGTAGATCTCTCCCCGGCCGGAGACGCCCTCGTCGGTATGAACGCGGACCTCTACGGTGCCTGTGCCCGGCAGGACCTGAATCGCATCGCGGATCGGGTCGGCGCTGGGCTCGCGGCGCTGGGTGTTCACATCTATGCTGGTTATCTTCACTGAGTTTGCCTCGGCGAGTCAGACGTGGCTCATGGCCACAGTACGGCTACTCTGCCTTGCCGCTCAGTCCTTCTGCCTCGGGTTGGTGAAGGGGAATCCCCGGTGTGCTGCGAAGTAACGTCCGTCCAGCCGGCCAAGATCAGTCTGTGATTTGAGGAGTTGGGTTCATGGATCGCATGAAGTGGTTTCTGCATGATCGCTTTGGAATGTTCATCCACTGGGGCCTGTATGCGCTGCCCGCGCGGCATGAGTGGGTCAAGCAGCAGGAGCAGCTCGACGACGATTGGTATGACCGTTACTTCCAGCACTTCGACCCCGATCTTTTTCGACCCGAGGAATGGGCCGACCGCGCCGCCGAGGCGGGCATGACGTACATGGTCATCACCAGCAAGCACCACGAGGGGTTCTGTCTCTGGGATTCCAAGCTCACCGACTACAAGGCCACCAACACTCCCGCCGGCCGAGATCTGCTGCGGCCCATGTTCGACGCGCTCCGATCTCGCGGTCTCAAGGTGGGGTTCTACCATTCCCTGATAGACTGGCACCATCCGGACTTCCTGATCGACGACATGCACCCCCTCCGCAACCACCCCGACCGCGAGAAACTCAACGAGGGACGCGACCCGAAGAAGTATGCCCAGTACCTCCACGGCCAGGTGCGGGAGTTGCTGACCGACTACGGCAAGATAGACGTCCTCTTCTATGATTTCAGCTATCCGAAGCGGGATGAGGACGGGAACCCGCGACCGTGGCTGGGCAAGGGCCGCGAGGAGTGGGAGAGCGAGAAGCTGCTGGAGATGACGCGCGAGCTACAGCCGCACATCGTCGTCAACGATCGGCTGGACCTCATCGACCAGGGCGGTTGGGACTATCGCACGCCCGAGCAGTACGTCCCCAAAGACGGCGTCACCATGGAGGGCAAGCCCGTTCCCTGGGAGGCCTGTCAGACCTTCTCCGGCTCCTGGGGGTACCATCGCGACGAGGCCTCGTGGAAGAGCGTCGAGCAGCTCGTCCAGCTCCTCATCGACCATGTCAGCAAGGCCGGCAACCTGCTTCTCAATGTCGGCCCCACCGCGCGCGGGGAGTTCGACTCTCGCGCCATTGATCGGCTCCAGGGCATGGGTGAATGGATGCGGTCTCACGAGCGCTCCATCTACGGCTGCGGGCCCGCGGCCGAAGGCTTCGAGACTCCGCGGGACTGCCGGCTCACCTACAACGCTGAGACCAAGCGCCTCTACGTCCACGTGTTCGCCTGGCCCATCCACCATCTGCACCTGGAGGGCATGGGGGGCAAGGTCGAGTACGCACAGCTCCTGAACGACGCCTCGGAGGTCAAGATGATCGAGGCGGGGCCGAGTCACCTGGCAGGTCCGGTAGAGCAGAAGGGGCAATCCAAGCTCCTCACGCTTCAGCTGCCGGTCCGCAAACCTCCCGTCACCGTGCCGGTGATCGAGCTGCTCCTGAAGTAGCGCGCTCGCGTCACCGTCGACGTCTGCGGGCGGCGGCTGGAATGGCCTCGGCGCCCGAGCGCCACCTCGGCTCGTACGGGAGGTCGAGCTTCTCCTCTGCGGGAGGGGCCCCCAGTCAACACTCTCCCTCGCGCATAGAGAAGAGCGTCCATCGCTGCCGGGACCTACTCCTGCCGGCCGGGGGCTGGCGGTCGAAGTAGAGCGTCATGACCTCTCCGGTCGCCGTCAGGATGCGATACCAGTGCTTGCGTACGTATCGCTCCGTGCCTCCGTCCCTATCGGGGCCGGCCGACTTCCAGGATTCCAGCACCTGCGCCACCGAGTACTCCCGGTCGCGCCAGGTGAAAGCAGCGGGCAGTCCGGGCTCGCCTCGCGCCATGGCGGCCGAAGCGAAGCTCCCCGACGCGGGCTTGATCGGCTCGGAGATGAATGACTCGTCGGCGTCGATGCCGGGCTCGTCGCGCACGGTAGGCGCCTGTTCTCGGTCGTTCGGCATGATCGTATGGGGATAGGTGCCTGCTGTCAAGGCACTCTCGCCGCAGGTCCCCCTCCTCTCCTTGCCGAACTGTCCCCACTATGCACAAGCATGACACCGGCACGACGGCAGCACAAGTCCGGACCGGCCATCGCCTTGGGGTTGACCTGGCGGCGGTCACAGCCTTCGCTGCCCTGACCGCTCTCGGCGCGCGAGTGCAAGTTCGGCTCCCCTTCACACCGGTGCCGGTCACCGGCCAGGTCTTTGCTGTGCTTCTGGCCGGCACGGTGCTCGGCTGGCGGCTCGGCTTCATCAGCCAGGTGCAGTACCTGGCTGCCGGTGCGGCCGGCCTGCCCGTGTTCGCCCACGGAGGCGGGCCTGCCGCTTTGCTCGGGCCCACCGGCGGCTATCTGGTCGGCTTTCCGCTGGCCGCCGCCGTGGTTGGCACGCTGTACGGTCGGGTCGGCTCCCGGCGCTGGCTCGCGTTTCCGGCCTGTCTCAGCGGAGTGGCGGTCATCTACATCTTCGGCGCGGCCTGGTACGCGATCTGGACCGCCGCCATCGGCGGGGCCGTGGCGCTTCCTGTCGTCCTGACGCAGTCTGTCTTTCCGTTCGTGCCTGTTGACGCGGCCAAGGCCCTCCTCGTCGCGGCCGCGGCGCCGTGGCTGAGGCGTTGGCTGCCCCTTGGCTAATGCCCCCTGGGTTGTTCCTCCAGCCGAAATCCAGTAGAATCCCAAACTAGCCCGGCCGCAAGGAGTGATCCTAGCATGGCTCTGCGAATTGTGGCGATTTCGCTTCTTCTCCTGTGCACTGGCGCGGTGTATGCCGAGGAAGCCGATCAACCTGCCCCTGCTTCTCTCTCCCCTGCGGAGGCCGAGCGCCAGGTTCTGGAGGCGCGCGACTTCCTGGTGGAGTTGCTCTGGGACGGCACCGAGCAGTACTGGCACACCGGCCGATGGGACGAGGCCATCCGCCTATCCCGCCAGATAGTCCAGATCGATCCAACGTTCGTGGAGGCGTACAACGGCGCGGCCTGGATGCTCTGGAGTATGGATCGGGACGAAGAGGCGATCGAGCTCTACGAGGCCGGCGTGGCGGCCAACCCGAACAGATACGAGATCTACCACGACTTCGGGATGTACTACTACCATAGGCACAAGTGGGACAAGGCCGCCGAGCAGTTCAGGAAATCGGTGGAGACCGAGGCGCCGATGTACTACCAGCACATGCTCCCCAACTCCCTGGAGCGCGGCGGCCGAGTGGCGGAAGCGCTGGCGGAGTGGCGAGCGCTGCTGGAGCGGTTCCCAGACGACCCGATTGCCAAGCGACACATAGACGGCCTGGAGAAGCAGCTGGGCGAGAACGACTAGGCTGGTGGCGCGGGCCGGTCTGCACGCTTCTCCAGCCACGCATCTGCGTTTGAGGAGGCGGCGTTGGCGCATCTGGCAATACTGGGGGGAGGCCCGGGGGGCTACGTAGCTGCCGTGCGCGCGCGGCAGCTCGGCGCCGAGGTCACGCTCGTGGAGATGGACGCGCTCGGCGGCACCTGTCTCAATCGCGGCTGCATACCAAGCAAGGCATTTCTCCGATCATCCGAGTTGAGGCAACTGGCGGCCAGGCTGTCCGAGTTTGGCGTCCAGGCAGAGGTAACGGGCGTCGACTGGGGGAGGGTCCTCGAGCGGAAGAACGAGGTCGTGGATCAGGTGGTAAGCGGCGTCGAGTTCCTGATGAAGAAGAACGACGTCCATGTGGTGCACGGCCGCGGACGCCTTGTGGACCCGAAGACCATTGCCGTAGACATCGGCGGCGGAGAGGAGACAGTCGCGGCCGACTTCATCCTCTTGGCGACAGGCTCCGTTCCGGCTCGGCTGCCGCTGCCCGGCTGCGACGGCCCGGGCGTCCTGTCGAGCACTGAGATGCTGGACATCGACGAGATACCAGAGCGACTCGTCATCATGGGCGCGGGTTACGTAGGGGTGGAGTTCGCGGACATATTCAACGCCGTCGGTTCCAAGGTAACTATCATTGAGATGATGCCGCAGATAGTCCCGACCGAGGACCCGGACATTGCGGCCGAACTGGCGCGCGCCTTCCGCCGGCGTCGGATCCAGATGCATACGAACGCTCGCGTAGGTGAAGTGTCGGACAGAGATGGCACCAAGGTCGTCCGCTTCACGAGGAATGACAAGGAACAGGAGGTCGAGGCAGACGTCGTTCTCTCGGCCGTCGGCCGGTGGCCGAATGCTGAGGGAATCGGCCTGCAGGAAGCTGGCGTCGAGATGGATGGGCGTGCCATCAAGGTGAACAGCCGTATGGAGACGAGCGTGCCGGGCGTGTACGCGTGCGGCGATGTCATCGGAGGCATCATGCTCGCCCACGTCGCCTCGGCCGAGGGAAAGGTCGCCGTCGCCAACGCGCTCGGGAAGTACGTTCAGATGGATTACACCGCGATCCCATCCGTGACCTACACCCACCCGGAGATTGGCTCTGTCGGGCTGACGGAAGCACAGGCACAGGAGCGAGGAGTGCCGGCGAAGGTCGGCACCTTCTTCTTCCGGGCCGCGGGCAAGGCGACGGCCGAGGGCTCGCGCGAGGGCCTGGTGAAGGTCGTGGCCGACGCGGCCTCGGGGAAGGTGATCGGCGGCCAGATCTGCGGGCCGCACGCCACGGACTTGATACATGAACTCGTCCTGGCCGTACACGTCGGCGCGACGGCCGAACAGGTGGGAGAGATGGTTCACGCGCATCCCACTCTGATGGAACCGATCATGGAGGCAGCCGAGGATACGCTCGGCATCGCGATACACAAGTAGGCGCCGTTCCGCCGAAAGTGATGCTCTGAGATTGGCCGCACGCGGTCGGCCTGCCGGCCCGAGCAGAGGGAGACAGACGCAATGGAAGAGATACTGCAACTGCTCAGCGAGGATGCTCACCTGACGGCCGCTCAGATCGCCGAGCGCACCGGCAAGTCTGAGGACGAAGTTGCGAACGCCGTAGCCAAGTTCGAGGAAGACAAGGTCATCCGCCGCTACAAGACCGTGGTCGACTGGGAGAGGGCGGGGATCGAGCACGTCTTCGGTTTCATCGAGGTCAGGTGCGCCCCGGAGCGTGGCGTGGGCTTCGACGCGGTGGCCGAGCGCATCATGGAATTCCCGGAGGTGCACTCGCTCTACCTGATGTCGGGCGCCTACGACTTCCTGGTCGTCGTCCAGGGAGGCAACATGCGGGACATCGCCTACTTCGTGGCCGAGAAGCTGGCCCCGCTGGATCATGTGGTCGGCACGGCAACTCACTTCGTCCTCAAGCGCTACAAGGTCGACGGAGACATCATGATAGACCGCGCTCAGGCGAAGCGCCTACCCATCACCCCTTAGCGGAGACGTCCCTTGGCGCGCACGCAACCACGCATCTCACAGCGGGTACAAGGTCTGCCGCCCTCAGGCATCAGACGGTTCTTCGAGCTTGTCGAGAAGATGCCGGATGCGATCTCGCTCGGCATCGGGGAGCCCGACTTCGTCACCCCGTGGCGGGTCAGGGAGGCCGGCATATACTCGCTCGAGCGGGGGCACACCCACTACACGCCCAGCCGTGGAATGCGGCCGCTCCTCCAGGAGCTTGCGCTCTATCTTGAGCGGCGGTTTGGGCTGCGCTATGACCCGGAGCGCGAGCTCCTGGTCACCGTTGGCGGCAGCGAGGCCATCGACATCGCTCTCCGCGCCGTCCTCGAACCCGGCGACGGCGTGCTGATCCCGCAGCCGTGCTTCGTCTCCTATGTCCCGTGTGCCGCGCTGGGCGGCGGCAGGGCGCTGCCGGTCAGCACCTCTGTCGAGCACAACTTCCAGGTCCAAGTCGACAATCTCGCTGAAGCGTGTGACGAGACGACGCGAGTCCTGCTGATCTCCTACCCGTCGAACCCCACTGGTGCAGTGATGCCTCGGGCCGGGATGGAGGCCCTGGTCGAGTTCGCGGCGGCGCGCGACCTCTTGGTAATCTCGGACGAAATCTACGCTGAACTCACGTACAATGGCCCGCACAGCTCCGCGGCGGCAGCGCCAGGCGCGCGGGAACGCACGATTCTCGTCGGAGGGTTCTCCAAGGCCTGGGCGATGACGGGGTGGCGGCTGGGCTTTGCGGCCGGGCCGGCGGACATCATCGAAGCCATGGTGAAGGTGCACAGCTATGCCGTAATGTGCTCGCCGACAACGGCTCAGGAAGCAGCGATCGAGGCCCTGAGGGCCTGCGACGAAGACGTCGATCACATGCGCCGCGAATACAACCAGCGGCGGCGTGTGATCGTCAACCGGCTCAACGCGATGGGATTGGACTGCTTCGAGCCGAAGGGCGCCTTCTATGCCTTTCCAGCCATCTCGGCAACGGGCCTGACCTCGGAGCAGTTTGCAGAGCGTCTCCTCGAAGAGGAGGAGGTCGCGGTCGTGCCAGGCACGGCCTTCGGCCCGGGCGGCGAGGGCTTTGTGCGGTGCTCGTACGCAACATCTATGTCGCTCATCGAGGAAGCCATGTCGAGGATGGCCTCCTTCATGAGTCGCGTGAGCGGCTGACGGCTGATCGCGTGGAGATCATTGTTGCCAAGAACGCCGGCTTCTGCTTCGGTGTAACGCGCGCCCTCGAACTCGTTGCACGGGCAGCGGACGACCGCTCGCGCCGAGTCCATACGCTCGGCCCGCTCATCCACAATCCTCAAGAGATCGCGCGTCTCGAAGCGCGCGGCGTGCGGCAGGTCCGATCCCTGGACGAAGTCAGCGAGGGAGCGGTAGTGCTCTCCGCGCATGGTGTTGATCCGCGAGTTGAGGAGGCCGCGCAGGAGCGGGGCCTGCCCATCATCGACGCCACCTGCCCCTTCGTGAGACGCGCCCACGGCCACATCCGGACCCTCGCGGAGGAGGGCTACGCGGTGGTGATTCTGGGCGACCGCGGCCACCGTGAGGTCGAGGGTCTCGCCGCCCGAGTAGGCGGCAAGGCCGACATCGTGACGGCCGCCGATGAGGCTCAGCAGCTTCCCTTCCGGAGGCGATACGGGCTGGTGGTGCAGACGACTCAGCGACCGGCGGCCCTGCGCGAGGTGGCAGGCGTGTTGGCGGAACGCTGCCGCGAGCTGCGCGTATTCAACACGATCTGCGAGGCCACCATGAAGCGCCAGGAGAGCGCGAGAGAGCTGGCCGAGACGACCGATGTGATGATCGTGGTCGGCGGACGCAACAGCGCGAACACAAGGCGCCTCCACGAGATCTGTGCCGCGACCGGCACCCCCACCTACCATGTGGAAACGGCCGATGAGGTGAATGCCGCGTGGGTGAGAGGAGTCGGTGGGGCGGGCGTAACGGCCGGCGCGTCGACGCCCGATTGGATCGTCGATGAAGTCGTCGAGAGACTGCAAGACCTAGAGGGAGGCGTCGGCGCCGTATGAAGACGGCCGACCAGGCGGCAGTGGCATCGGTCGTGAGCGGCAGTCCCGCTGGCCGAGCGGGCATCCGACCGGGAGAACGACTTCTGCGCGTGAATGGGAGGGTCGCTCGCGACTACATAGACTACCGCTATCTGGCTGCTGAGAGAGAGGTCGAGCTTTTGCTCGTCGGCGGCAGCGGGCAACGGCATCGTGTCATGATATGCAAGGAGGTCGACGAGGACGTCGGTCTGCGTTTCTCTCAGGACGTGTTCGACGGCCTGATCACGTGTGCGAATCACTGTCCCTTCTGCTTTGTCTCTCAGCTCCCAAGCGGTCTTCGACCGAGTCTCTATGTGCGCGATGACGACTATCGCCTCTCCTTCCTGCACGGCAACTTCATCACGCTTACGAACCTGACATCGGCCGACAGGGCGCGCATCGCCGAGCTCCACCTGTCGCCACTCTATGTCTCAGTCCACGCGACTGAGCCCAGCGTGAGGGAGCAGATCTTCGGCGGGCCGACACCCGATGTGCTCTCGGAGATGCAGCAGCTCGGCGCAGAGGGCATCGAGTTTCACTGCCAGATCGTTGTTTGCCCCGGCATCAACAACGGTGTCCACCTGGAGAGAACTGTGCGCGACCTGGCCGCTCTGCATCCCGCAGTTCGATCGGTCGGCGTCGTGCCAGTCGGCTTGACGAAACACAGAAGCGGGCGGCCTCCCATGCGTCCAGTCACGGCAGCGATGCGGCGGAAGTTGGTCGAGGCGATCCACGGGTGGCAGAGCGGTTTACGACGGGAGCTGGGCACACGACTTGTGTTTGCCGCAGATGAGCTGTATCTTCAGGCCGGCCTGCCACTGCCGAAGCGTTCTGAGTACGAGGGCTTCGCTCAATTGGGCAACGGGATCGGGAATGCTCGTCTCTTCCTCGAAAGCCTACACCGAACACGGCCACCGAAACTCCAGCGGCCGGCGGCAGTGGCGCTGGTCACCGGCGAGATGGCGGCCCCGCTGGTCCAGCGGCTGGCGGAGACGCTTGGCGCTGGCGACGTCAGGCCGGAGGTCTGTGTCGTGGCGAACGAGCTGCTCGGCCCGGCGGTCACTGCCGCGGGCCTGCTGGCCGGCCGCGATGTGGCCCGGGCACTACGCGGCGCACGCGTCGATCTAGTGATCGTTCCCGGGACCGCGCTCAAGGACGAGACGCTCTTCTTGGACGACGTGACGCTTGACGAAGTGTCCCAGTTGGCCGGGGTGGCTGTGGCAGCGGCGAGCACGCCGGGCGAGGCAACGGCCGCCATACGAAGATTCGACCGCAGGAGACATCGGCGGTGACTGCCATCCGAGACCGCGGCGTTGTCGCCATCGTGGGTCGGCCCAACGTCGGAAAGTCGACGTTGTTCAACCGCATCGCCGGTCGCCGTATCTCCATCGAGGAGGAGACGCCGGGGATCACCCGGGATCGCCTCTACGCCGACTGCGAATGGATGGGGAAGCGCTTCACGTTGATCGACACGGGGGGCCTCGCCACGGAGAAAGACAACTTGCATGCGCAGGTGAGGCGGCAGATCGAGTTCGCGATCGAAGAGGCGGATGTCATTGTCTTCGTGGTGGATGCAAAGGACGGCATTGCCCCGTTCGACGAGGAAATCGCCGAGCGTCTACGCAAGACGGGGAAGCCCATCGCGGTCGCCGTCAACAAGGTGGACAGCAGGCGCCGCGAAGATGGCGTGCCGGACTTCTACCGCCTCGCGACCGGCAACGTTGTCGGCATTTCCGCGGCCCACGGCCTGCTCGTGGACGAGCTGCTGGACATCGTCGCCGAGCATCTGCCCGAGACGGCGCCGGCCGCCGAGGATGAAGATGTCGTCAGGGTCGCCATCGTCGGCCGGCCGAACGTCGGGAAGTCATCTCTGCTCAACGCGATTCTGGGCGAGGACAGGGTCGTCGTCGACTCTCGTCCCGGCACGACGCGAGATTCCATCGACACGAACTACGAGTGGCGCGGCCAGCCCCTCATCCTTATCGACACGGCCGGGGTGAGGAGGAAGAGCCGCGTGAGGGAATCGTTCGAGTACTACAGCGTTCTCCGCGCCTTCGGCGCCATAGAGCGTTGTGATGTGGCGCTCACTCTGATCGACGCGTCGGCCGGGCTGACCGACCAGGACAAGCGAATCGCGGGCCGCGCGCATGAGGAGGGAAAGGCTCAAGTTTTCGTCGTGAGCAAGTGGGATCTGCGAGCGTCCAGTGATGTAGCCGAGCAGGCCGGCCGGACGCTCATGGCCGACTTCGGGCGCGAGATACAGGCATGGCTCCCCGAGATCAGCTACGCTCCGGTCGCCTTCACCTCCGCTCTGGAGCACACGGGGATCGAGGCTCTGCTGGATACGGCGGTTGAGGTGGCGGAGCAGCACGCCTACCGCTTCCAGACCGCGGAGCTCAATCGTATCTTCGAGGAGGCAACCTGGGACCGGCCGCTCTCCCGGAAGGGCAAGCAACTCAAGATCTACTACGTGACCCAGGTCGGCGTCCGGCCTCCGACGCTTGCGCTCTACGTCAACGACCCGCGGCTTGTGCATTTCTCGCATCGAGCTTACCTGCAGAACCAACTCCGGAAGCGTGTCTCCTTGGAGGGCACGCCGATTCGGTTTCTCGTCCGGAAAGCTCGCGGACGGGAGAGCCGAGCGAGGAGGCGATGATGCGCATCGTCCTGCTGATTATGGGCTCCTACCTCTTGGGCGGCGTCCCCTTTGGTGTGATCGTGGGCCGGCTCCGCGGCGTGGACGTCCGCAGATATGGCAGTGGTAACATCGGCTCCTCGAACGTGCTGCGAGTCCTCGGGCCGGGTCCGGCATCGCTCGTCCTCGTGGCCGACGCGATGAAGGGCGCTTTGCCCGTTGTCCTCGGCCGGTGGCTCATGCGGACGTGGTCGCTGGGCGAGGCCGATCTGTGGGTTCTCGCCTTCGGGGCGGCGGCGATTCTCGGCCATACGTTCTCCGTCTTCCTGACCTTCCGAGGGGGGAGGGCTGTCGCCGCGACGCTCGGGGTCCTCCTCGCGATGGCGTGGCAGGCGGCGCTCTTTGGTCTCGCCGTGTGGCTGCTGGTGGTCGCCGTTAGCCGGTACATCTCCGTCGCCTCGATCACGGCCTCGGCCACGGTCCCCATCTACCTGGCCGCAACCGCGGTTCGCTGGGAATGGGTCGCTTTCTGGACTGCGGTCGCGGCGCTTATCATCGCGCGGCACATCCCCAACCTGGGAAGGCTCCTCGAGGGCACTGAGTCGAAGATAGGCGAGAGAGTGGAGTTGTAGCGAGTTCTCTGGGGTCGCCAGTGGCGCAGGCGCCACGATCTCTGTCAGAAGGGCGACCAGGAGAGGGATCCTGGAGTGGCTGCAGAGCGCGGGACAATTGCCGTCGTCGGCGCCGGAAGCTGGGGGACGGCACTCAGCATTGCCCTGGGCCGTGCCAACTGGAACGTCTCGCTCTGGGCGCGGCGGCCCGAGCTCGCCAAGGCCATGGGGCGCCGAGGGCGCAACCCGGAATACCTCTCTGAGTTCCAGCTGCCCGAGAGCCTGCAAGCCACGGCGGATTTGGGTGAGGCCGTCGGGGGCGCGAGTTTGATCGTGCTGGCGGTCCCATCACAGGGAGTCCGGACCGTCTGCCAGCGATTGGCGACCAGGCTGGGGGAGCGGCCGGGCCTGGTGAGCGCCGCCAAGGGACTCGAGCCGGAGACGGGCCAGAGACTGTCCGAGGTTATCGCCGAATGCTTGGGCGGGAACAGCAAGGCCCGCATCGCGGTGCTGTCGGGGCCAAACCTGGCTGCGGAGGTGGCGGCAGGACACGCCACCGTCAGCGTTGCCGCCTCGCGCGACAGGCAGTTCGCGACCGAGGTGCAGGCAGCCATGAGTACGGCTCGCTTTCGGGTCTACACCAACCCGGATGTCCTCGGCGTCGAGCTCGGGGGCGTACTGAAGAACATCGTTGCGATCGGCGCCGGCATCAGCGACGGACTCGGCTTCGGCGACAACACGAAGGCGGCACTCGTGACCCGGGGCCTGGCAGAGATGACGCGCCTCGGTGTGGCTCTGGGAGCGCAGGCGGCGACGTTCGGCGGACTCTCGGGGATGGGAGACTTGGTCGTCACATGCGCGGGAAGGAAGAGCCGGAACTATAGGGTCGGCTACGAGCTAGCCCAGGGCCGGCGTCTCGAAGACGTGCTCCGGGAAATGGCCCCTCAGATCGTGGAGGGTGTCGAGACGACCGGGCCGGCACTGCGTCTGGCAGCGGCGCACGGCGTGGAGATGCCGATCGCGGCCGCGGTGCACCAGGTGTTGTTCGAAGGCGTGGAACCTGTGGATGCAGTCGCCTCCCTGATGACCAGAGCGTGGCGCGACGAGTTGGACGGTTGAGATGACGCTTGGCGGGGCGCGGTGCGCTAGACAGAGACTCGCGCGCCGGAGGTGACCTCTTCGAGCAGCTTCGTCACCTGCGACAGGCTGAAGGGCTTGCAGAGGCAGGCCGCGGCCCCGCTCTGCAGCGCCTCGTCGATGATGTCGTCCTTGGCGAAGCCGGTGATCATGACGAAGGTCGCTTCGGGCTGGAGCTCTCGCAGCTTCTTCAGCGCCTCCAGGCCGCTCATGCCGGGCATGCGGATGTCGAGGAACACGAGGTCGAAGGTGTTCTCGCCCGCCAGCTCGATCCCAGCGGCGCCGTCCTGGCATGTGGTCACACTGTGTCCGAAGCGTGTGAGGACGTCCTGCAGGAGCATGCAGATGCTCTGCTCGTCGTCGACAACCAGTATCTGAAGTGGCTTGGCGGACACGTTCTGCCTCCCGCGAGGGCAATCTGGGGTCCGGGGTCCGTCATCCGCCTCCCGTGCACCAGACTTATTCCACAATTCGGCAGGGCGGCGGGAAGCGAAGAGGACTGGGGCGGCCTGCGCCGAAGAGGCGAACTGCAAACAGCGTACGGAGGGTTCCGGCTATGGAAGGTCGTCGTCGGCCGACCGGCTACATCGTGGTTGCTGTGATCGCCCTCGTGCTCATCGGCTGGCTGGTGCAGCGGTACGTGGTGAAGCGTGGGCTGATAAGGGATCTGGGCACGAACAACATGCAGGTCAGGATCGATGCGGCTCGCAGGTTGATCGAGATGGAGAAGCTGTCCGACTCCCTGCCGGCCCAGCATATCATCGTCCGGAGCAAGACCGCCAGAGCACTCGGTGAGATCGGTGATGACGATGCTTTGGGCGTCTTGGGCGAGATCCTTGAGGATCAGGAGGAGGCGCCGCGGAGATGGGCGCGCAATGCCCTCGTGGCCCAGGGCATGAGGGCAATGCCGGTGCTCTTCGCCGCGCTGTCGGCAGGGGGCGGTACGCAGGAGGAGGCCCTCAACGGGCTGGAGCAGATAGCTGAGGACATCGGGCCTCAGCGGGTCGCAGCGCAGCTCCGTTTCTTCCTGTCCGACGGCTCAGCCGCCGCCGGCGCAGCTGAGGCCTGTGCGCGCGTTGGCGCAGTGGGCATCGATGCGCTCCTGCGGGCATGCTACAACGATCACGACAAGATGCGTGACAGGGGCCTTGGCAATCTGGGGAAGGAGGGGATCGAGGCGGCCGTCGAGCCGGCCCTCTATAACCTTGAGCCGCTGGACAAGAGCCGCAAGGGCGGCGCCATTAAGGCACTGGGCCTGATCGGCGACCCGAGCGTCGTTCCGGCGATCATTCCCTTCCTGGAGGACAAGGACAACCGCGAGGCCGCCGCAACGGCCCTTGGGCGAATCGGCGACGCCCGGGCCGTCGAGCCGATAGTCGCCACGCTCATGGAGACCGAGAAGCGCTACCGGAACGCGGCCATCCTGGCCTTGCGCAGACTGGGCCCGGGTGGGTTCCCTGCCCTGACAAGAGAGCTCCGATCTGACGAAGTGCTCATGCGCCGCGGCGCGGCCGCCGCTCTCGTCGGGTCTCGGTCGCCCAGGGTCAACGGACCCCTCACGACAGCACTGAGGGACCCGGATGCCGAGGTCCGCGCCTCGGCCGCGCTTGCCCTCGGCTGGCCGGGGAACATCGGTGTCGTTCCAGCTCTCGTTGGGGCGCTTTCCGACACGAGCTGGCAGGTCGTGGACGCGGCGGTGACTGCTCTCGGTGACATAGGCCTCCATGCCATACACCCGCTTCTGAATGTGCTTCGGGACCCGAGCTCGGACCTCACAGTCCGCTACCAGATCTCTCGTGCCTTTGCCGCAATCGGCAGGCCGGCCGTGCCCAAGCTCACGGTCGCTCTGCGCGACTCGGACCCCGATGTCGTCACGTGGTGTGCCGTTGCCCTGGGCGAGATCGGGGACCAGAGGGCCGTTGCGCCGCTGCAGGAGCTGGCCGATAGGGCTGATCCTGACCTGCGCTGGGTCTTGGAAGAACAGCTGAGGCGCCTGGCGACCCTCTGAGAGCACTCCCAAGCCACGTCTTGGCTTCCTCTCTGAGCAAGAAGATCTGCTGTAGTCTCTGGAATCTACCCCAGATGGGCGCAGAGCCTCACATCTTCGCTTGCCACCCGCTTGACAACAATGTTGTCAAGCGATTACAATTGGGTACGCTAATACCTGCTGCGAAGCTGTGCAGGGGGAAAGTGCCGTACGTTCCGATTCTGGCCGTCTGGGGCGCCTGGCGCCTCATAGGCACTAACGGAGGTCTACTGTCGTGGCAAAAGTGATCGGGATTGACTTAGGTACGACCAACTCGGTGGTAGCCGTGATCGAAGGGGGCGAGCCGGTCGTCATTCCCAACGCGGAGGGAAGTCGGCTGACGCCGTCGGTGGTGGGCTTCACCAAGGGCGGAGAACGTCTCGTGGGCCAGCCTGCGAAACGGCAGGCCGTCATCAACGCAGAGAATACAGTCTACTCGATAAAGCGGTTCATGGGTCGGCGCTTCTCGGAGGTGGAGAGCGAACGCGCCATGGTGCCGTTTCGAGTGGTGCAGGGCCAGAACGACATGGCCGTGGTCGAAATCGGGGAGAAGCGGTACACCCCGGAGGAGGTCTCGGCCATGGTGCTCAGGAAGCTGCGGGAGGACGCGGAGGCCTACCTCGGCGAGAAGGTAGCGCGGGCAGTCGTAACGGTTCCTGCCTACTTCAACGATGCGCAACGCACCGCCACCAAGAACGCGGGGGAGATCGCGGGACTGGAAGTGCTGCGCATTGTCAACGAGCCGACGGCCGCGGCGCTGGCCTACGGATTTGCGCGCGGCGACTCCGCGACCGAACAGAAGATCCTCGTCTGGGACCTCGGCGGCGGCACCTTCGACGTGTCCCTGCTGGAGGTGGGCGAGGCGGTGTGCGAGGTCAAGGCCACGAACGGCGACACCCATCTCGGCGGCGACGACTGGGACGAGCGTATCGTCAACCACGTGGCCGATGAGTTCCAGAAGGAACAGGGCATCGACCTCAGGCAGGACCGGCAGGCGTTGCAGCGCCTGCGAGAGGCGGCCGAGAAGGCGAAGGTCGAGCTCTCGTCCATGGTCCAGACAAGCATCAACCTGCCGTTCGTCACGGCCGATCAGACGGGTCCCAAGCACCTGGACACGAACCTCACCCGAGCGAAGTTCGAGGAGCTCACCCAGGATCTTCTGGAGCGGATGGTGGGTCCTTTCGAGCAGGCGTTAAGCGATGCCAAGATCAAGGCGCAGGATTTGGATGCGGTGGTCCTCGTCGGTGGCGCGACGCGGATGCCTATGGTTCAGGAACTGATCCGCCGGCTGACCGAGAGGGAGCCCCACAAGGGTGTGAACCCCGATGAAGTGGTAGCGATGGGGGCGGCGATACAGGCGGGCATCATCGTCCGCGAGGTGCACGATGTGCTGCTGCTGGACGTAACTCCTCTCTCGCTTGGCATTGAGACCCTCGGCGGTGTCATGACCAGGCTGATCGAGCGGAACACGACGATCCCGACGCAGAAGACGGAGGTGTTCACGACCGCCGCTGACAGCCAAACCGAGGTGGAGGTGCACGTATGTCAGGGCGAGCGTCCCATGTCCAAGGACAACCGAAGCCTGGGCCGCTTTCGCCTGACCGGCATCCCTCCCGCGCCGCGGGGCGTGCCGAAGGTCGAGGTGTCGTTCAACATCGACGCCAACGGCATCCTCCAAGTCGCTGCCAAGGACATGGCGACTGGCAACAAGCAGGAGATCACGATCTCAGGCTCCAGCCAGCTTGAGCGCGGCGAGGTCGAGCGGATGGTCACAGAGGCCGAGCACCATGCAGAGGAGGACCGCCAGGCGCGTGACGAGGCGGATACGCGCAATCAGGCGGAGACGCTCATGTACACCGCCGAGCGAAGTCTCAAGGATCTCGGCGACAAAGTGCCTCCTGACAAGAAGCAGGCGGCCGAGGAGGCGATCAAGGAGGTCCGGGAGGTGCTTCAGGGCCAGGACGCAGCTCGCATCCGGGCCGCCGCCGATCGCCTTCAGCAGCTCTTCGCGGAGATCTCCCAGGCCGCCTACGAGCAAGCCGGTGCAGGGCAGGAGGCCGCTGGCACCCCGACTGAAGGCGCTGGCGAGGCCGAGGAAGCGGGAGCCGAGGGGGGCGATGAAGGCGTGATTGATGCCGAGTTCCGAGAAAGCGAGTAGGTGTAGCCGCCGGGGCTGAAGGGGCAGTGCGATGACATTCGGAGACTGGGAGGTTTTCGGTGATCTCACGCGGCTTCGGAGAAGCCTGAATGGCCACTCCGAAGCCGGCCGGCCCGGCCGCTATCCCACCGATCAGGATGGTGTATGGGTCCCGCCTGTGGACATCTACGAGGAGGATGAGGCGCTCGTCCTTCTGGTGGACCTGCCAGGTCTCACGCGTGATGGCATAGACCTGACGATCCACCAGGACAGCCTGACGCTGGAGGGCGAGAGGGCTGCCCCCGATGGCTGCGCCAGCATTCGCCTGGAACGGCCGATGGGCCGTTTTCGTCGCTCCTTCCGAATGCGTATGCCCGTCGATCCGGCAAGTGTCCAGGCGACATATCGGCACGGCGTCCTGCGCATTCGTCTGCCACGGTCTGCACCGCGCGGCCCGACACGCGTGAGTGTCAACGTCAAGTGAGGCGGAGCTAGGTGCCTGCCAGGCGTTCGCGCGACTACTACGAGATACTGGGCGTTAGCCGAGATGCCGACGAGAAGGCGGTCAAGAGCGCCTTCCGCCGCTTGGCGCGCAAGTACCATCCCGACGTGAACCCTGGCGACAAGAAGGCCGAACAACACTTCAAGGAGATCAGCGAGGCGTACGAAGTCCTTCGCGACCCCAAGAAGCGATCGCAGTATGATCGCTTCGGCCATCTGGGCGATGCCTGGCGCCAAGCTGCGGCAGGAGCGCCCGGCGGCGGGGCCGGGCCTTCGGCAGCCGGCCCGGATTTCGACTTCAGCGGCTTCGGCGGCAATCTGAACGATCTCCTGGAGGATCTGCTCGGCGCTCGCGGCGCGCCGTTCTCGCAGCCCCGCGCGCGGCGGGGCCAGGATGTGCGAGCGGAGATTCAGCTTACACTGGAGGATGCCTTTCGAGGTGTGTCTCGGGATGTCACCTTGCCCATCCCCGAAGTCTGCCCAACGTGCAGCGGCGCGGGCATCTTTGGCCAGGGATCAGTCTGCACAAACTGCAAGGGAGGCGGCCAGGTAGAGCAGGTGAAGAGGCTGCAGGTCAAGATCCCGCCGGGCGTGCGCACAGGGTCCCGCGTTCGCCTCGCAGGTCAGGGGGTCGTCGGACCATCGGGGCAGCGGGGGGATCTGTACCTGATCCCGAAAGTCCAGCCACATCGGCTGTTCAAGCGGCAGGGAGACGACCTGCACATGGAGGTGCCGGTCTCCTTCGTAGAGGCGGCACTGGGGGCGGAGATTGAGGTGCCGACTCTGAACGGCCGCGTCACGATGAAGCTGCCTGCCGGCGCGTCGTCGGGACAGCAGCTCCGTCTGGCGGGGCGCGGCATGCCTCGCATGAAGGGCGGAGGGAGCGGGGACCTGTATGTGCGCATCCGCGTAGTCGTGCCAAAGAACCTGTCCGGGGAGGAGAAGGACCTCATCGGACGTCTGAAGGGCCTGCGGCGGGACGACCCGCGCGCCAATCTTCGCGCGTGATCGGTGGACGAGGGGAGGAAGGCGATTCATATGAGACGAGACTCCTCTGAGCCACTATATGTGATAAGCGTAGCGGCGAAGCTCGTGGATATGCATCCACAGACGCTGCGCATGTACGAGCGGCTGGGGCTCGTGAAGCCCGCGCGAACGGAGAACAACATCCGGCTCTACTCGGATGAGGACATAGACCGCTGTCGGCAGATCCAGCGTCTGACGGGCGTTGGCCTGAACCTCGCTGGCGTCGAGATGGTGCTGGAGCTGCTGCAGAGGATGGAGACCATGCGGCGCGACCTCGAGGAGGAGATGGAGCGGCGGGAGGAGGAGCTGGCGCGGGAGATCCAGCGACTTCGCCGGGAGGCGGCGACGGCAAGGCGGTAGCGCCGACGCGGCCGCTGTTCCCGCGATTCTACGGGCATTCGGCCCGGCGCGTGCCGCGGCAGGTTGGAGTCATCAGGACCATGGACATAAACAAGTTCACCGACAGAGCAAAGCAAGCGCTGATGGCGAGCCAGGAGGCGATGCGCCGCCACCAGCATTCTCAGGTCGATGTCGAGCACCTGCTGCTCGCTCTGCTTGAGTCGAGCGACGGCCTCGCCAGCGAAATCATCGCCAAGGCTGGCGGTGACCCGGCCGGCGTGAAGCGCGACGTCGAGTCCGCCCTCGCACGCGGTCCCAGGGCGGAGGTCACCGGCGGCGGCACGGGCCAGGTCTACGTCACTCCTGCTCTGCTGGAGATCCTCGAGCGTACTGCCTGGGAGCACGCTCAGCGAATGCAGGACGACCTGATCGCGATCGAGCACCTTCTGCTGGCAATCGTGACGCAGGAGAGGTCCGACGCGGCGCGGATGCTTCGCTCCAATGGCGTCACGGTGGAGGGTCTGCAGCGCGCTGTCGCCGAGGTGAGGGGCGGCCAGCGCGTGACGGATCAGGGCGCGGAAGGGCGCTACCAGGCGCTCGAGCGCTTCAGCCGCGATCTGACCGAACTGGCCCGCCAGGGAAAGCTCGACCCCGTGATCGGCCGGGATGCCGAGATCCAGCGAGTCATCCAGATCCTGAGCCGCCGGACCAAGAGCAACCCTGTGCTGATCGGAGATCCGGGCGTTGGCAAGACGGCGGTGGCCGAAGGCCTCGCACAGAAGATCGTGTCCGGAGAGATCCCGCGCACGCTGAAGGAGAAGCGCATACTCGCGCTCGACCTGGGCGCGATGGTGGCCGGGTCGAAGTTCCGCGGGGAGTTCGAGGAGCGCCTGAAGGCCGTGATGGACGAGATCCGCGAGGCCGAAGGCAAGGTAATGGTCTTCATCGACGAGCTGCATACGGTGGTGGGAGCCGGCGCGGCCGAAGGCGCCATCGATGCCTCCAACATGCTCAAGCCGGCGCTCGCGCGGGGGGAGCTGCAGGCCATCGGCGCGACCACGCTCGATGAGTACAGGAAGCACATCGAGAAGGACACCGCGCTGGAGCGCCGCTTCGCCCCTGTCTTCGTGGAAGAGCCGAGTGTCGAGGATACGATTGCCATCCTGAAGGGCCTCCGAGAGCGCTACGAAGAGCACCACAGTGTCTCCTACGACGAGGACGCGCTGGAGGCGGCGGCCCGTCTGTCGGCCCGGTACATCACAGATCGATTCCTCCCAGACAAGGCCATAGACCTCATCGATGAGGCAGGATCGAAGAAGCACCTGCAGGTCGTGCTGTCCCCGCCGGACATCGCCCAGCTGGAGACTCAGGTGTCGCGGCTGGAGGAGCAACGGGAGGCCGCCGCTCTTCGCCAGGACTACGAGACGGCGGCGAAGATCAAGCAGGAGATCGAGGTGCTGCGCTCACAGCTCGATGAGAAGGAGAAGGAGTGGGAGTCGGAGACAGGCGAGGCCGATTCTCGCGTGACGGCCGAGGACATAGCGCAGATCGTCGCCACATGGACAGGCATCCCGGTCTCCCGCATGTTCGAGGAGGAGAGCGACAAGCTTCTGCGGATGGAGGAGGAGCTGCACAAGCGCGTCATTGGGCAGGACGAGGCGGTCCACGCCATATCGGAGAGCATCCGGCGGGCAAGAGCCGGCCTCAAGGACCCGAAGCGGCCCATCGGATCGTTCGTCTTCCTCGGGCCGACCGGGGTGGGCAAGACGGAGCTCGCACGCGCGTTGGCGGAGTTTCTGTTCGACGACGAAGACGCCATGATCCGCCTCGACATGTCGGAGTACATGGAGCGGTTCGCCGTCTCGCGCATGGTCGGCGCTCCGCCTGGCTACGTCGGCTACGAGGAGGGCGGCCAGCTCACCGAAGCGGTGCGGCGCCGGCCCTACCGAGTCGTCCTCTTCGACGAGATCGAGAAGGCCCACCCCGACGTATTCAACATGCTGCTGCAGATTCTGGAGGACGGGCGCCTGACCGATGCTGCCGGGCGTGTCGTCGACTTCAGGAACACCGCGTTGATCATGACGAGCAACCTGGGAAGCCAGCATGCTCGGTCCGGCTCCCTCGGACTGGGTGCCGGCGACGCGGCCAAGGATTTCGCTCGCACGCGAGAGCAGATGCTGGAGGAGTTGAGGAAGACCTTCCGGCCCGAGTTGCTCAACAGAATCGACGAGATCGTCGTTTTCGAGCCCTTGAGCAGGGAGCAGATCGAGCAGATCGTGGACCTCATGCTCAACCGCGTGCGCGAGCAACTCACGGAGCGCGACATCAGCCTCGAGGTCACGGAGCCCGCGCGCTTGCTCCTTGCGAAGGAGGGATTCGACCCGGATTATGGCGCCCGACCCCTCCGGCGTACGATCCAACGTCTGGTCGAGAACCCAGTCGCGCGGGGCATTCTCCAGGGCGAGTACCGCGGGGGCGACACGGTCGTGCTCGATGTAGAGGACGACAAGCTTGTGCCCCGTCTGCTCGTCCCCACGACGGAGAAGCAGGCGACGGCCTCCGAGTAGGCACAGCCCTACGCCAAAGCGCCCTGCTTACTTCACAGGAATGTCACAGGCCAGACGTAAGCTCCCAACAGCGGGCCAGCGCGTCGACGCTGGCCCGTCTGCTCCCGAACTGAACTGGAGGTCCCAGTGGAGAAGCTGGGAGATGCAGTAGACCTCTTCAAGTGCTGCATATTCACCCTCAACGCCTTCACAATCGTGCTGCCGGCCTTTCTCGTCGCCGGCGCCCTCGTTGTATTCGTCCCGAGCTACTCGGTGATGAAGTACCTCGGGGCAAGGGCCAGCCGTATCATCTCCTACGGGGTGGCAGCGGTCTCCGGCAACGTGCTCACCGTGTGCTCATGCAATGTCGTGCCGATCTTCGCCGGCATTCTTCGTCGAGGCGCAGGGATCGGGCCGGCCTTCTGCTTCGTGTTCGCGGCCCCCGCCATTCACATCGTCAACACGGCATTCACGTACCAGGTCATCGGCCCGCGCCTCGCGCTGTGGCGTTTCTTCACCGTCCCCATCATCGCCGTTGTGCTCGGGGCGATCATGGCGACGATCTTCCGCAAGGAGGAGAAGGACCGCCAGTGCGAGGTGCAAGGCGGGGGGGCTGTCTCGCTGGTTGCGGCGACGGCCGAGCAAGCCAGACGCGGCGAGTTGTTCCTAGGGCTCCTCATTGGCGTGCTCATCTTCGGCGCGTGGATGCCGCTCGACGGGAATCTGCCCGGCAAGCTCGGCCAATACGTGAGGCTGGCCGGCGTCCTCATCGCTGCCGGCGTCCTCACTAGGCTGGCAGTGAAGTGGTTCGGGCGGGAGGAATCCAGGGAGTGGGGACGCCAGACGTGGCTGCTGCTGCGGATGATCCTCCCCATCTTCGCAGTTTCCGTGATCGTGATCGCCTTCATTATCCAGCGGATCGAGCTGAAGTGGATCATGCCGACCGCCGCTGACACGGGCGGAATCCGGTTTGGCCATCCCGAGGGAAACTCGCTGCCCGCTGTCTTCATCGCCTCTGTATTCAGCACACTGATGTACTTCCCCATGCTGACAGAGGTGGCGTTTGCCAAGGGGCTGCTGCTCCGCCACTTCGCTCTCGGGCCGGCTCTCGCACTGCTGCTGGGCGGTCCGGGGCTCAGCCTGCCCGGGCTCCTGCTGGTGAGCAAGGTCGCGGGCTGGAAGAAGATGATCGTCTACTGGTTGCTGATGGTGACTCTCATCACTCTCGTCGCCTTCGCCTTCGGCACCCACTACGGGGAATACGAATGCTCCTGTCAGCTGAAGGGACCTGGCTCGGAGATGCTGGTGGACTCGCCTCCCGCGGTGGGATGGGTCGGTCTGGGATGGTATGCTGTGTTGATGGCGTGGATCGCGCTGATGCTGGCGAAGGCGGGGCGCGGTAGGGGCCCGGACGACGCCGTCGAGGATAGCGCCTAGGCGAGGCAGGCGAGGGCGCGCAGGGCGCCTCGTCGACGCGCGGAGAAGCAGGCGCTGTGACGGCGCGCTGAGGGCTATTCCGCTGAGGTCGGAGATTCCTCTACCGGGCCCGCCAGTACCGCGACATATCCATCCGGGTGCAGGAACTTCCCAGCAGCGCTGTGCACCTCTCCCGTCGTGATGGCCCCTAGGATCCCCGGGTACTCGTAGGCATGGTAGAGCCCTAGGTCGTAGAAGGCGGCGAGGACCAGCTCCCGCGCAATCCCGGCGTATGTCTCCATTCTGCGGGCGACGGTGCCCTTCACGTAGTCCTTCCAGAGCTGCAGCTCCTCCGCGGACGGCTCCTCCTGCTGGATGCGGCGAAGCTCCGCCAGCGCTGCCTGCAGCGCCTTGTCGGCGTTCTCGGGATTGACGCCCATATGGAGGACCCACGGCCCCGGACCCCAGTACGCATAGTAGTAGCTGTACACGTAGTAGGCCAGCCCCAGCTCCTCCCGTATCTGCATGTTCAGGCGACTCATGAAGCCTCGTCCCAGGACGTAGTTCATGAGATCGGCCCGGTAGTACTCGGGGTCTCTTCTGCTGATGCCGGGGAAGCCGAGCGCGATGTCGACTTGGGTCTTGTTCGGTACCGGCACCAGGTGGGTGACCGGCTGCGCGGGCACACTCACCGGCGTGAGCTGCGGCTCTGCCGGCTCGCCGCGCCGCTGCCATTCGGCGAAGGCCTTCTGCACGATGTCGGCGGCCTCCCCAGGTTCGATGTCGCCAACGATGGCAAGGAACGTGTTCTCCGGGCGGTAGTAGCGGGCGTGGAAGGCCGCGAGGTCGTCTCTTGTGATTGAGGCAACTGTCTCGGCTGTCCCAAGCCGCGGCGAGTGGAAGGGATGGCCTTCAGGATGGAGCCGGGCGAACAGCTCCTTCTCAGCGACTTCATACGTGTCCTCGTCGCGACGCTGCTGGGCGGCGATGATCTCCGAGCGAACGTTCTCGAGCTCGTCCTCGGGGAACGCAGGCATCATCAGTTGCTCGGCTGCCGCCTCGAGCAGGAGGCCGAGGTCGCCCTTCAGGCAGCGGCCGGCGATGGTTCCCACCTGAACTCCGGTGCTGAGAGAGAGGTCTGCTGCGGCCGTCTCGAGCTCCCCCCGGATCTCCTGCCAGGAGTGCTTCGTCGTGCCGCGAGACAGCATCTCGGCGCAGAACGCCGCCAGCCCAGACTTCCCCTGCGGGTCAAACACGGGGCCGGCCATGACGTTGCCGTACATCACGAGGAAGGGGGCAGAATGGTTCTCCTGTATCACCACGACCATGCCGTTGTCGAGTTCGATTCGATGGATCGGCGCCACACTCCCCAGGCCGGCCGGCGGCGGCACGAGCATATCATCTGCTCCGGGCCACGATGGTCCGTGCGAATCGCGGCGCCAGTGGACGTCGATGGGCGGACGGGCGGCCTCGCCGCCGCCAGGCTCCTCGCCGGTGGGGATGAGCCAGCCAACCGTGCGGTTGTCCTCGACGAAATACTGGCGGGCCACGCGCCGGATGTCCTCTGCCGTCACCTCGTCGACCTTTGCGGGGAATGTCTCGAGGTAGGTGTGATCGTGGATGATGTGATAGTAGCCGATCTGTCGTGCGAGCTTGGTGACGCCATCCCCTGAGTAGACGAAGTTGGCCTTCGTCTTGTTCTTGGCCTTCGTCAGCTCGCGCTCGTCAACGGGTTCGTTCTTGACGGCCTCCATGATCTCGTCGAAAGCGGCCTCGACCTTCTCGTGGTCCACGCCGGGCCGAATGGCTACCTCGAACGAGAAGACCGTGGGCGTGGGGTTCTCGTACTGCCACCCACCTGCCGTGGAGGCGAGCCCGCTGTGAACGAGCGCGCGGTAGAGCCGGCTGGTTCGGCCGCTGCTCACGATGTTCTGGAAGACCTCGAGCGCCACATGGTCTGGATGGTGAATCGGAGGAACTTCGTAGACGGCCTGCAAGTAGGCGGTCCGGCCCGGCACCTCCAGAGTGACGCGCCTTTCGCCGGCGGGCCCGCGCCCCGGGTTGGGCGCGGGGGGAGGAGTGTCGCTCGAGGGGATCGCGCCGAAGTACTGCTCTGCCTTCTCGAACACATCCTCCGCCGCAACGTCGCCCACGACGACGAGCACGGCGTTGCCGGGGGCATAGTGGCTCTTGTAGTAGGACACCACGTCCTCTCGCGAGAGCGAGCGCAGGTCGTCCTTCTCGCCAATGACCGTTCTGCCATACGGCTGGCCAGGAAACTGCTCGGCCATCACTTTGCGCCGAAGCAGGAACGTCGGGTCGTTCTCGGCTCCCTCGAATTCCGACAGCACGACGCCCTTCTCAGCCTCGATATCCTCGGCCGACAGCGCGCAGCCGGCCATACGATCGGACTCGATGTCGAACGCGAGGTCGAGGGCGTCGGCCGGGAGTGTCTCGACGTAGGCCGTGTAGTCCATTGATGTGAAGCCGTTGAGATAGCCGCCCTGGGCGGTGACGAGGCGGTTCGCCTCCCGGCCGCTCAGCCGTTCCGTTCCCTTGAACGCCGTGTGTTCCAGGAAGTGGCTGATCCCAGCCTGGCCAGGCAGCTCGTGCCTGATCCCAACTCGGTACCAGATGTACGACGAGACCAGGGGAGCCGAATGATCCTCCTGCACCAGCACCTCGAGACCGTTTGGCAAGGTCCGCTGCTGAACGCCGTCGGTCTCGGCGCCGGCCGGGTTGCCGGCCAGCAGGAAGACTGCGATAAGGCCGAGTAGCATCCACGGGTCAGTACTAGCCATTCTCTCTTCACTCCACACGAGATCCATGGGTCAGCTGCCGCGGCGCCGCATGCGAGCACTGAGCACCATGACAAACACAGGCAACGCAAGTAGGACGGCCACGCTCATCAGCTTCATCGCACCGGGTGCCCACGACAGCACCGCGGCTGCGGCCGCTGCGGCTCCGACCGCCGACCCGAGCCACAGAGCCTTCCGCCACGGGTCCATTGCCTCTAGGCCGTGCCGCCATGTTTCGATGCTGGAGTACGGCCGGCCGCATTCTGCGCACTCCAGAGAGCGGTTGCGGCGCGGTGTGCCGCATCGCGGGCATGTCATCTCCTTCGCCGCCGCGTCCTCGATCTCCGTTCTCATCTTCTCCAGCCAGTAGCGCTCCTGCTTCAGGCTGGGGTCGAGCTCCAGCGCCGCCTCGTACTCCTGCGCGGCTAGCTCACGCTTCCCCAGCCGGCGATACACATCGGCCAGCAGCGAGTGGGCATGGGGGTTGTCAGGGTAGCCCTCGATAGCCGTGCGGTACTTGGCGATCTCAGCATCGTCGAGCTTGCTGCTGATCCTGCGGTCCGCATAGCGTCCCAAGGAGCGGAGAAGAAGCGCAGGGCCAAACACGCCGACACAGAGGATGAGCAGCCCCGGTCCGCCGTGGAGCATGTGGGAGATCGAGAAGAACATCAGGAAGAACAGCCCGACCCCCAACATCACTGCCTCGCGCGCTGAGATGCGGCGGTCGAACAGGGCTGAGAGAATCCAGAAGCCGCCTGCGAAGCCTATCAGCGCGCAGACGACGATCTTGAACGCGATGACGAACGCTTCCCCGAAGGGCATGTGCAAGGTCGTCAGCTCGGTCCCACGGGCTGCCCGTCGACGGCGACGAGTTGAACATCGAAGTCGACTGTCAGATCCGCTTGGATGTCGAATTGCTCAGCGCCGTCAGGCAGATCAAGGGAGGCAACGGAGTCCGTGTGCATTTCCGTCTGTCCCTTGTGCGCCAACACCAATCCTTGGTCCACCAGCAGCCGCAGCTCGGACTCCTGCGTCATACGTCCGCTGAGACTGGTCTGGAGTCCCAGAGCGGAGCTGCCCTCCGACAGCTCCAGATCGCCGGCTCTGCGGCTGGATATGAGCGCGACTGTTCCTGAGCCCGACTCGCTCAGCGACAGCAGCTGGCTTATCTGACGGCCGCCACCTGTATCGGCCCGCCACTCGTCTCCCGCCTCGACGCGTCCCGCCGGCAGCACTGCCAATCCCGGCTGCGCCGCGAGCGAGAGGAAGGCCCGCTCCCTTGGTCCGGACGCCCTCTCGCCGGTCGCCACGGAGACGTCGATGACCTCCCCGAGAGGGCTCATGCGTACGTGTACGGCGGGGTACTGCGCCGGCATCGCGCCCGCGAGTGTGCCGGTGGCGTCCCTCGCCTCCACGATATCTGTTCGGACTCTCAGCCAGAGCGTCCCATCGACGCCTTTCGCAATGACCTCCTCGGTCACCTCAAGCCCTCCGCGCCATCGCACAGGTAGGCTCTCGCCGAGACTGGTCTGCTCGCCCCGCACGTCCAGTGTCACGCGATACTCGGCCACCTGTCCAAGGGGGGGGTCATATCTGAGGAGAACGCCGGTGTCCGGAGGCCGTGGCAGCATCCAGGGAGCCCGAGCCCCGGCGAGCGGTGGCGCTGCTGTGGACAACACGAGGACCACAAGAAGAGAGACCATGCTGGCTAATCCTCTGGGGCTCTACCGGAATCGGGGTCGCTCCCCGGAGGCACCCACTCCGGCCGCTCGGGCGCGGGCAGGAGCGCTGTGTCGAAGATGTGGCGGGCGATGGGGGCGGCGATCTCGGGTCCGCCGCCGCCGTGCTCCACTACCACGACGACTGCGAGCGTCGCGTTCTCGGCCGGCGCATAGCCACCGAACCAAGCATGGGGCTCGCCCCCCGGTGCCTGCGCAGTGCCTGTCTTGCCCGCGATCTCATAGCGGGCCCCAGCTATGCCGGCTGCGGTTCCGCCCGGTGACACGACGGCATTCATCCCGGCCTGGAGGGCCTGGATCGTGGCCGCCCGCAGACCGATCGACTGTCTGAGCGCGCCGTAGTGCTTCGGCTGCTCTCCCTCCACCCGAAGAGCCACATGGGGCTGGACCAGATTGCCCCCGTTGGCCACCGCGGCCACCGCGCGCACTACCTGGAGCGGGGTGGCGAGACAGTCTCCCTGCCCCACGGCCATCTGACAGGTGTCCCCAGGGTACCATGTCTCGTCCCGAGTCCTGCGCTTCCACTCAGGCGTCGGGACGAGACCCTTTGACTCCTCGGGGAGGTCGATATCGGACTGCGCGCCGAAGCCGAAGTCGCGGGCCATGTCCGCGAGAGAGTCGTGCCCGACGCGGCGCCCGAGGGTGGCGAACATCGTGTTGCAGGACTGAGCGAACCCCTCCGTGAAGCTCAGCTCGCCGTGCCCGCTTCGCTTCCAGCAGCGCAGGCCCCACGGGCCTATCCGGTAGACCCCATCACACCGAAAACGGTCTCTCGTCGTGCACTTCCCAGTTTCCAAAGCGGCCGCTGCGGTGATGATCTTCAGCAGGGACCCCGGGGGGTAGTGGGCCGTGGTTGCCCGATTGTGCTGGGGATTGCCGGGTCCACTGAGCCTGCTCCAGTCTTCGGGGCTGAGTGTCCCCACAAAGAGATTCGGATCGTAGGCGGGGCTGCTCGCCAGAGCCAGAATCTCCCCGTTGCGAGGGTCCATCACCACAACGGCTCCGGGCCGATCGCCGAGAGCCTCCTCGGCCGCGCGCTGGAGGTCGAAATCAAGCGTCAACCAGAGTGCCCTGCCGGGCTCTGGATCGACGGTCCCGAGAGTCCTGACGGGGCGCCCGCGCGCATCCACCTCGATCTGCTCCCCGCCGTCGGTGCCGCGGAGCACATGCTCCGCTACCTTCTCGACCCCTGCCTTCCCTATCAGGTCGAGAGGCCGGTACTCAACGTTCTCCGGGTGGCGCAGCTCTTCGCTGCTGATCTCCCGCACATAACCAAGGACATGGGCGGCCAGTTCATTCCCGGGATAGAGACGTACCGCGTCCGCGAGCACTTCCACCCCCGACAGGTACAGGGAATGCTCTTTGAGGCGCGCGACGAGTTCCGGGGAGGCATCCCGGCAGAGGACGACGGACTCGTGCGGCGCCGCCTCCCGCTGAGTGAGTCGGGCTTGGACCTGATCCACAGGCATGTCGACGAGCTTCGCCAGTGCTGCAACCGCGTCATCGGCACCGGCTACGTGGAGTTCCTCGGGCACGACGCTGACTGAGAACGCAGGCCGACTTGTGGCTAAGACGCGATCGTGTCGGTCGTACAGCTTGCCGCGTGGCGCCAGACGCCTGACGATGCGTATCCTGTTCTCGTCTGCCAGCTCGCGGTTCCGCGCGCCCTCTACTATCTGCAGCTGCACGAGTCGTCCCAGCACGAGGGCGCAGACTATCACGACGATGACTCGGAAGGCGATAAGGCGTTGCGCCATCGGTCAGCTCACCTCGACGCGTGTACCCAGCAGCGCTTGACGAGCTCGCATGACAAGCCAGAAGGTGATGGGTGTCAGGACTGCATGGTATAGGACGCGACCCAGAACCAGCTTCCCCGCGTCGGGCCGGGCGCCTCCAGGCAAGAGGAGGAACACTGCCTCGTTGGCCAGAGTCAGCAATGCTCCCGTAAGGGCGGGCACAACCCAGTTCTCTCTGAAGAGCCTCGTGGCCAGTAGCCCGGCCCCGAGCCCGCTGACCCCCTTGCTGATGGCCAGCGCCGCTATCGCTGACTGTCGCAGTGATCCCTCGAGGATTCCCGAGGCAAAGCCGACGACTACGCCGGCGCGAGTGCCGCCCAGGAGGCCGACACAGACCGTCCAGACGAACAGCAGGTCCGGCGGAACACCTGCGATAGACAGGCGCGCGCCGAGCGTGGCCTGGAATACGGCCAGCAGGTAGGTGACGATCACGCCCGCGAGTATGCATCGAGCCATGGAGCGTCGCGATCCGGGTCCGCGCAGACTGTCTGGAAAGGTTCCACGCTAGCCCGTCGCACCCTCTCCAGTCTTCCCCCCCGGCCAAGCGAGAGGGCGGAGCGAACTCCGCCCTCCTCATCATGGGAGGTGAGTCACCTCCCCACTGCAAACTGTCGCCGGTCTTCTTCCCCTAGCAGTAGTCCCCCGTCCGCCTCAAGGGCGGCCCCAATTCAGTCCGCAACGATCCCCGTTGTCTGCGCGTCCGTCCTAAGACGGGAGCGCATCTCCGATCCCGTCCGTTGGGCCTCGAGGTTCCGGCGCCGAAACGACTCGTCGATCTGCTCGTGCCAGCTCAGCACCGATTCCTCGTAGGAGCCCTGTGCGGGAAACCAACCCACTTCATCACTACGCACTCTGGCCACAACCGTTGCTCCTGAGCCCCTAGCCCGAGGCTGGTATGGTTGGATCAGCACAGGTGGGTACACGGACGTCATCTGAATCGGTTACTCTATGGATTTCCCCCAGTCGGCGGCTCATCACCGGCCCGCCTCTGCCAATTCCACGTCTAAAGATACAGCAGCCGCCGCGGGGTTGTCAATCCATACTTGGATCCCGTTGGACGATCTTGTCCGCAACATTCTACATGTGCAGTGCATCGCCCGAACGCCATCTTCGCCAGACAGACAACAAGCGCGGGCCCTCGTCAAAGGGCCCGCGCTTCGCGACTGACGCCTGATTCTGGCTAATCTATAAATCGCTAGCTTGGAGAGGCTGCTTGTAGTATATCTTCTGTCTGACGATCTGTCCGGTCTGCGTGTCCAGCACGACATATCCCTTGACGAGCTGGGGCCAGACCACTGGCTGCTCGACGACGTTGAGCCCAGCTTCCCTCGTCACAGCAGTCACGTAGCCGTCCACGGAATAGCGGCCGATCTCCTCTCCGGTTGGGTCCAGGGGCTGCTCGAGCACCTGGCCCTTTGAATTTGTCAGACGGCCGGTTGCTGTATCTAGCACCAGGTCCGGCACAGCAACCTGGAAGCGCCCAACTGGCTCTTGTTCGTCCTGCTCGGCCGCACCGCGCGTGATGCCCCAGCCCAGCAACACCGTAGCGGCGCAGATGAGGATCACCGCCCCGAACACCTTCATGGCTCGCTCGCCTCTGTGCACTGAGATCTCCTTTCTCGCCCCGCTCATGTCCAATATACCATATGTGGCTCCCCGTATAGTGCAGGGGCTGACACACGGCCAGCGAAACGAGAACAACCCATGGCCGCGACAAGATCATTGCCCCCACGAAGACGGTTTCGCCTGGTTGCTCTGGACCTGGATGGCACGCTGCTCGACGACGGAGGGAACATCTCTCCCGCCGACGCGGCGGCGCTTCAGGGCTTCTCCGTCGCCGGCGGCATAGTCGTGCTGGCGTCGGGCCGCATGACGCCGAACATCCGTCCGTTCTACGACGTCATCCGCATCGACGGGCCAACGATCGCGTACAACGGCGCGCTCGCCCGGGATTCACAGGCGGCTGGCGGTGGCGTAGTCCTGGAGACGCCGGTGCCTGCTCGCTACGCCGACGAGATCATCGAGTATACCGAGAGCGAGCGTTTCCACCTCAACTACTACATCGGGGAGAAACTGTATGCACGAGACGACCCCGATCTGCGGCGCTTTGCGAAGCTCTACTCCCGGCAGACTGGCGCCGTCTACCACTTCCTGCCCGACCTCGAACACTTCAGGGGCGGCGAGCCAACGAAGCTCATCATCATCACTGACCCAAGTGATCCCGCACGGCCCGACCCGCGACACCGCGACGAGCTCTATGGCTTCTGGCACGCGCGCTGGGGAGCGGAGCCGGGCGTGATGCTCTACAAGACGAATCCCGAGTACCTCGAATTCTGCCACCGCGAGGCAGGCAAGGGGAACGCACTGCTGGCCGTCGCCCGACACTACGGCATAGACCAGTCCCTGACGATGGCCTTCGGGGACAACTTCAACGACGTGTCGATGCTCCAGGCGGCCGGCTGTGGGGTCGCCGTCGCCAATGCTAATGAGGAAGCGCTTGCCGCTGCGGACTGGGCCTCGCCTCTGACGAATAACGAGAGTGCGGTCGCCGACGCGCTTGAGCGGCTCGTCACCGCTGCTTAGCCGAGGGCGCCGTCGCCTCGCGCCAGCCGCTTGAGATTGCCGCTTCGATCGAAGCGCAGATGAGATAGTCGGCCGACTACCGTGACCCGGGGGTGTCGACGCGCCTCCTCCAGCAGTCCCTCCGATACCCACACCCGCCCAAGCCGCAGTGTGTCCGCTATCCTGACGAGGCGGACGGCGCGCGGGTCCGGATCACCCAGGGCCGTCAGTGCTGCGTTCATCAGTTCGCGGTCGTTCGGCAATATGAGAGGGCGCTTGGCCCGGTTGAGGAAGCCCGTGTGGAGAACGTTCGTGCGCACGACGGACCAGTCGATCTTCCGCGCCAGTCGCTTCGTCGCGAGGTCGGCAAGTCCAACTCCGAGTGCGTTGCCGTGGGAGCCGGGAGTGAGGTCGAGCGCCGCGACTATCCCGATGTTGCTGCCCCGGAATTCGGGCTCGCCCCAGATCATTCTCCGGCCGAGCACATGTGTGTCGAAGCCTACGCCGCTGACGTCCTTCCCGATCCAGTCGACCAGCAGGATGTCGATCGAGGGGAAGGGGAGGCGCGCGGCCGTCCTGCGCGCACGCCGAAGGAGGAGCTTCTCCTCAGACAGGATACGGTCGGGGGAGAGCCCGATCAACTCGGCCATCTGGTGGTGGCCGTTCTCCAGGACGGCAATCCCCGCCAGGATCGGAACTCGTTGCAGAACCAGTCGAGCTGCGCCCGGCACATCCTCCCTCAGGCTTCTGCAGCCCTGGGAGTGCATGGCGGCAGCTCCCTCCCGCTTGCCGAGGCCGATAGCGAGCATCTTCACGAGGCCGCTCTCGTAGGGGCCGGTGAAATCGGTGTGCTGCTTGACGCGGTTGACGACGATGATTCCATCTGAGCGGGTGGCCTCCCGGGCGGTGTAGACTGGAAGGCCGTTCGGGGTCTGCCCCAGGCGCACGGTGGCCATGGAGGCGCGGACGGGGGCGCCGACTGAGGCTGGTGTCATGCCCAGAGATGCCAGGACGGCCGTCTGCCCCGCCGGAGTCGCTCCACCGTGGCTGCCCATTGCCGGGAGGAGGAAGGGCCTGGCGCCGGCCCCTCTGATGAGCTCGGCCAACCGCGAGACGATGGCCGCGATGCTGTCGATCCCCCGGCTCCCCACGGCAATGCCAACTCGGTCGCCCTTGCGGATGCGTCTCTGGCCTCCGGAGCGATCCCAGGCCAGATGGACGGCGGCGGCAAGGTCGCCGACGCGCTTCGCGTAGAGCTTCTGCTCGATCTCGACGAGGCGGGGTAATCGCATCAGCCTGCCATCTCCTGGTGCTCGTGAGTCAGCTCTGCATAGGTGAGTTCGGCTCCCGCAAGAGCGATCCTGTTCTGGAGCAGGGGAGGAAGGGCGAGCGCCGGCGTCAAAGATGTCGGACAACGTCGTGGGCTCGCCGCTTGCCCCGGAGGACCATACGTGCCCGAAGCCATTACCCTAGGTGAGCTGCTGGTAGACTTCGTGTCCATGGAGAAGGACATCTCACTTGCGGACCTGCCGGACTTCTCGGGAGCGGCGGGCGGCGCGCCCGCCAACGTGGCCGTGGGGCTCGCCCGGCTTGGTGTCTCCGCGGGCTTCATCGGCAAGATCGGCAAGGACCCGTTCGGGGAGTTCCTCCGCAGGACGCTTGACGACGCGGGTGTTGACACGCAGTTCCTTCGGATCAGCGAAGGCGCTCGCACTACGCTGGCCTTCGTTGCCACCCGCAGCGACGAGCAGAAGGACATCTGCTTCTACCGCAATCCCGGCGCGGACATGCTCCTGACTGCCGACGAGGTAATACCGACCTACGTGACGTCGGCCCGCCTGCTGCACTTCGGCTCGGTGAGTCTGAGCAGATCGCCCGCGCGAGAGGCCACGGTTCACGCAGCGCTCTTGGCCCGCAGTGCCGGCCTGACTGTCTCCTATGACCCGAACTGGCGGCCGACGCTGTGGGACGATCCGCGTGAGGCTCGGGGGCGCATCTGGGAGGCGATGGCGCTCGCCCACATCGTGCACTGCGCGGAAGAAGAGTGGGAGTTCATCACGGGCACGCCAGATCTCGAAGTGGGCGCCCGGAAGGTACTCGACGCAGGGCCGCGACTCGTGGTCGTCACCCTTGGGGCGCGGGGATGCTACTTCGACAACGGCGAAGTGCGAGGGGAGGTCTCGGGGTTCCGCGTGGAGGTTCTCGACCCACTCGGGGCCGGCGATGCCTTTGTCGCCGGCATGTTGTCACAACTCATGTACGGCGCCAGGGACCGCCGGCTGGCCGAGGAGCAGCTCCGGGAGGTGATGGCGTACGGGAATGCCGCGGGAGCGTTGGCGTGCACACGCCGCGGGGTGATTCCTTCGCTGCCTACGGCCGCCGAGTTGGATGAGTTCCTGCAGCCGCAGAAGGGATGAACGGGCGAGCGGCCCGCCGCCCTACTCCGTGAGCTCTTTCGTGGCCTCGCGAGTGACCACTGCGCGCAGCGCAGTGGTTGCCGCGAGCCTGACGTTCGGATCTGGGTCCTGAAGGCAGCGTGCCAGCGCGCCAAGAGAGTCCACCGAGCCGATGTGCGCCAGCGAGCGCGCCACCTCCGCCCTGACCATAGCATCAGGGTCACAGAGCGCTGCCGCGAGCGGCTCTGCGGCCGGGCCGCCGAGCTCGCTCAAGCGCCGCGCGCCCTCCGCTCTCTGGGCCGGATCGGGGCTACGCAGCAACGCCACGGCGGCCGATGCCTCTACCAGCTCATCGCCGGTCAGAGAGGTCGCGACGGCGCCGTGCTCTGCCGCGGCCACCTCGTCCTCAGTGAATCCCAGCATCCTGAGGCCGGCTATGATCGCTCGGCGGACGCGTCGTGAGCCTTCGGTAAAGGACTCCACGCTGTGGCCGTCCTCGGAGAACCCTTCGAACTCCGGCTCGAAGGAGGCCAGCCCGTCGAGCAGATACTGCACGGCTCCTTCGACGTCAGTCTCGGCGAGCAGCGAGTACGCACGCGCCCTCACGAACCAATCGGGATCGAAGCGGGCGAGTCGGCGCAACTCGACGGTCGCGGTGTCGCCATCGACGCGCGCGAGCGCGCTGGCGACAGCAGCTCTCACTCCAGGGTCTGGGTCGGAGCTCAGCAGCGGCACGAGCGCTTCCTTCAGGTGCTCCTCACCTATGTTTCCGAGGGACTCGGCCGCGAGCCGTCGCGCTTGTGGGCTCAGACTGGCGAGTTGGCCGACCAGGTAGTCAACGGCCTCCTCTCCCATGTGAACCAACGCGGCCGCCGCCGTTTCTGCCAGACGGCGGCTTGGGGAGGAGAGGGCATCCGCAAGGCGAGTGCATGCGTAGTCGGCGTCCCGCGCGGACATTGCGCGTGCGGCCGGGCCTGCAATGCCGGGGTCGTCGTCGCCCAACGCTTCGAGCAGTTCGTCTATAGCTCGCTCATCCCCGACCTCACCCAGGGCTTCGATGGCCCGGAGCTTCGCCTGGAAGGCGCCCCTGCGCAGATCGCGGCCCCATCGGTCCAGCGCGCGCGTCTGCCGCAGCACCTCGATGGCAGCGGCGCGGGCGGTGTGGTCTTCCTCCGAAAGGAGCTCGCGGGCAACCGCGGCGGCGGCGCGGGCATCGGAGAACTCGATCAGCTCCTCGGTGGCGGCAGATCGGTCCTCGACGGCCGACAGGCTGGAGGGCGGCTCTCTCAGCCGGTCGGCGATCCGCCGGGCGCGCGCGAGGGCGTTCGCGTATCGCCATCGTAGGATCACCCGCAGGCCCACCGCTGCCATCACAAGGCCTGCGAGGAACAGCGAGAGACCTCTCAACACGTCATACTCAACACCCATGAACAGACCGTTCCTCTGTCCTCAGCGACCCGATGGGCGAGCGGCCAAGGGTACTCTGACAGTCTTCTCCCAGCTGAGTCTCTCTTGTCTTACCACATCCAGCCAGTGCGCTTTAGCGCAGACGTAGATCCACAACTGGCAGTACGTGAAGTACATCGCCGTCGCAACCAACAGATTGAGGGGCGTGTTCTCTCCTTCGATCGCCAGGCCTATCGCCAACTGAAGAACGAAGATGGTGAAGGCGAGCACCCATAGAATCAGGAGCGGGCTGTGAATCGGCCCTACCGCAATGCCGGCAATGAGACCCGCGAGGAAGATCAGGTCAGAAAGGAGCACCAGGAGGAAGAACACGTGGTAGATGGTCAGCAGGTGGAGCACCTCCAGCACGAGCTCCCGGCGGCGCAGTCTCCTCAGGCGCGGCAGGAACTTCCGCACGACATAGGTGCCGCCGCGCGCCCAACGGAGACGCTGGCGAAGCCAGACGCCCCAGTGCTGCGGCTCCGGCTCCCACGTCACGGCGTAGGGGACGAACTTCACGTGATAGCCCTCTTGCCCCAGCCTTACCGTCAACTCGGCGTCGTCGGCGATGGCGTCCACATCCCAACCGCCGGCCCGCTCGAGCACCTCCCGCCTTATCACGTAGTTGGTCCCGGGCAGAGAGGAGAGACCGAGGAGGCGCCATCGGCCTGCCTGCACGGCCCACTGGAAGCTGATGAACTCTATACTGATGCAGCGCGTGAGCAGGTTCGTCGTGCGATTCAGGGTCCGCACCTTGCCGACAGCGGCCGCCAGCCGATCGTCCTGCATGAGTTCGGCCACCAGCCCGCGCAGCGCGTGGGGCTCCGGGGCGTTGTCTGCGTCGTAGACGGCGATGAGTTCATATCGAGCGTGCTTCACGCCCTGGTTGAGGGCATGTGACTTCCCCCGCCCGCCCAGACCCGGTGGAATGGCGACCAGCTTCAGCCTGCGGTCCGTGGCCATCATGTGCTCGACGACCCGTCGGGTCCTGTCGGTGGATGAGTCGTCGATGACGATGACCTCCATCCGGTCTCGCGGGTAGTCGAGGTGCAGCAGGCTTTCTATGGTCCCCACCATTACGATCTCTTCGTTGTAGGCGGGGACGAGGATGGATACGCCTGGCCACTCCTCGGGGTCGGGCGCGCCGCGGCGCCTGGCCTCTCGGGAGTAGAGGAAGCCTGCCACCGTCAGCACGATGTAGAATCCAAGCACAGACCAGAGCCCGATCAGGCACAGGGCCAGCAAGAGGTCGCGCAGCAGGGCCAGCGTTGTGCCGCTCACGGGAGTCCCTCGTATGCGTGCTTGAGAAGGGGCCAGGCCGCCTTGCTATCGATGGCGGCCGAATGGTAGCACTCGATCCCCTGGGCCTCGACGGGCCGAAGGCGGTCGATGGTTGTCGCGATCTTGGTAGGAGTCATCTGCTGCGATCCGAAGTCCGTCAGCTCCACGTGAAGGAGCACGCGCGCCCGCCCGTCTGTGCGCCGCACCAGCCGCTGTGCCGTCTCTTCCGCCCAGTCATAGTTGAACACCTGAGTGCCGTAGATCGCGGCCCACTGCTGCCAGATGATCTCGAAGTTGACCCAGTCCGGCGGGTACGGCCCTTCGAGCAGGGCCTCCAGGTCAAACCCCGATTCGGCTGCCTGACGGCGGGGGCTGAGAATGGCGCCGTTGCTCCACGCGTCGCTGATGGTCATAATGTAGGTGTCGATTCCCTCCTCTGCCACAGCCTTGATGCACTCTGACAGGAACTCCGTCAGCCCCTCTGCCCGGAATGCTCGCCAGACTCCGCCGCCCAGCGGCTCGCCGGAATGCGCGCGCGCGAACTCATCGCGGCACGCGTCGCAGTAGCACGCTTGACTGCCAAACCAGTTGACCACCGGCTCACAAAGCTCGATGCCGTCCAGAGTGGGATACCGGCGAGCCAGGTCCCTCAGAAGACCCGAGTACCACTCCCGGACTTCGGGATTCCGCGGGCACAGGAAGTAGGCCACGTGCAATCGGAGCGGATTGTGCGCTCGGCCGTCTCGTGTGCGCTCGCGCCACTCAGGATGGTTCTTCCACATCTTCTTGTCGCGCCCGCTGTACAGCCATGCCACCACGCGTATGCCGCGTGCGTGGCATGCCTCCAGCATGTGTGCCAGCAGGTCTTGCCGGCCCCAGTCGCTGAGTGACGCGCCGCGGTGGCGCGTTCGGTAGGCGGCACCCTCGCTCACGTTGTAAGCATAGAAGAATACCGTATTCACTCCGTTTCGCTGATAGCGCTCCGCGAGCATTCCGGCCAGTTCCCTGCTCGGCAATCCGGTGCTGCTGTAGGCCCACGGGTCGAGAGTCACACCCTTGATGAAGGGACGAGGAGCCTGCTCTCTCACCAGCTCCACAACGACCACCCGCCGCTCGGGTGCTTTCACGCGAAGTGGCCCGGGACTAGACTCGCCTACCTCCCATCTCTCTTCACGTTCTACATCCCAGCGCGGACCGAGTGTGGTCAGTCTCACTGGAGTCCCAGCCGGGACGCGGAGATCGGCCAGGCCGGAGACAAGGGTCCGCCGTTTGTCCTCCACGAGCGCGTCGAAGTCGCGGAGATCGGCGAGGAGCCACCCCTTGGCCTCTCTGTCGCGCAGGAAGCTCTGGAATGGTTTCGGCGGGGCCCAGAGACCGAAGGAGACCAGTGCGACGGCGTCGCGAACCACCGACAGCATGTCCAGGCGAGCATCATCCGCCGCCGATACATTGCCCGCGTCGCTGATGTCCACTGGAGCAGGCATAGCTCCCCCCGCGCAGTAGGGAGGGGACTCATCCGGGCCCTCGATCCGCAGCCGGAATGGATTCTCGGACGTCGTGGGGCCCGCCCAGGCGAGCGGGTGCAGGCCCACCTCCCAGGCCAGGCGGAAGTGCTCGAGAGGGTCCAGACCCGTGTCCGCCACGAGCGCGACGGTGGCCCCCATCGACTCCGCTGTGCGAAGGCCTTCCGCTGCGTCCGGTCGGTCCGCCAGTGGGACGTCCCGCCAGTTCGTCCAGGCCATGACAGCAACAGGTGTCCCGGACTCCAGCATCGGAGCGACTGCGTGTGGGACCTGAGTTGTGCGCGCCCATATGGGAACATCGCGGAGCACCGGCACGAGTCTCTGCGGCCGGCCGGAGTGAGGCCGCGCCAGTATCTCGTGCAGAACGTCCGCCCAGATGCACGCGGTCCAGAAGCGGTCACGCCTCAGAGAGGGGCCTGCAGCCGCGTACCAGAGCCGGTTGCTCCCCGCGACAAACGGGCGTGTTTCGGACTGCCGATCTGCTACAACTAGGACCGCGGTTGGCTCCTCGATCTCAACAGCGGGGACGGCCAGTCGCTCAACGTGCTTCTCAGCTTGGTAGGTTATCCTCCAGTCGACTGCCTCGGGCAGCATTTCGTCGGCCGCGCCCTTGCGGAGGCCGAGTCTCGCCAAGGCCTCTCCGCCAAGGATCGCAACTCCCGGCCCCACCCACGCGGCGATGCCCGTGAAGCGCTCGAGATCCGCCAGGAAGCTCGCCCTCGCGTCTTCATCGGGCTTCCCGGCTAGATAGAACACGGAGTAGTACCCAAGCGCTGTTCCTTCGTCATAGTGCTCGGCCGCCACGATGTCGCAATACTCTTCGAAATGAGCGACGAGAGTTTCGAGCACCTCGGCGCTCTCCGCCACCGCCGCGCCCTGCGGGCCCTCGGTCTCCGTGATCAGCAACACGCGTGCCGCGTGGTCGACCGGAATGAAGGAGAGGTCGGGCCGCGCCGGCAGCTCCGGCGGAGGAGCGCGGTCACAGGAGGCGCCGATGAAGACCAGCAGAGAACAGAGGAGCAGTCGCGCCAACCTCATCTCTCGCGTGCGCCCCGACGCTGAGCAACGTGCAAGCTGTAGATGAGCAGCAAGAGCGCACTAGCCCCAATCGCGAACAGCACGACGACACGCGCAATCCGTTGCACTGCCCTCTCTGTGATCTGCTGTGGGTCGCCCTCGAAGGCGAACACGGTCTTCGGCTTCGACCCGCGTCTGTATGTCAACAGGAGCGCGCCCGGAGATACGAGTGTCTGCTCCTTCTCTCGCGCGTCGGACTGACCGAAGGAGTCCATCGTCCCGGGCTCCGGCCCCAACACCGTGGCATCCCAGCCGTCGGGAAGCACATCGGCCAACACCTGTTCCGAATCGAAGGTCCGAACACGGAGGGAGTCGCCTTGGATCGTGTTCGTCATGTCGCGGAGGTCCACGAACTCGTATCCCATGCTCTGCAGCCCGGTGACGAGCAGCGTGATCGACTGTAGCGGCGCCTCCGGGGCTATCCTGACAGTGATCCACGGGTCCGGGACCGCGGCTTGGCGTCGGGCCGCCTCGAGCAGTGTCTCCACCTCTCCCCTGCCCTCAATGAGCGGGGACAGATTGTCGGGCATGACGCGCAGGTCGTTCTCATTGTCCTCGATCAGGAATGGCATGGCCGGGGGCAGATAGCGGCCCTCGACAGCCACGCGGCGCTCGAGGACCGTAGAGCAGGCCCGCGCCAGTGTTGGGTGCTCCTGCCCTATGTCCCCGTCCCTCGGGGCCGCCAACGCGACCGGATACAGTCCGCAGCGCGCCAACTCCCCGATCACCTGCTCCAGGCCCGCTCGGAGCGAGGGGCCGGCAGCGCCCGAGGCAGGGGCCGCGCCGCCTGTGTGCTCACCCTCGGCGGGCAGTGATGCAACGATGCTGGCGCCTTCCCGCTGGGCGCCGCGCAAGACCCCAATCAATCCTCTCTTGCTGCTCAGTCGGATGGGCTCTCCTGGCACAGGTCCCGGCGTGAGGGCCGCGACCTCTATGACAAAGGGGGTTCGGGCCCCGTTGAGCTGGCGCATGAGAGCGGAGAGGCCCCCGGCGTCCGTGTCCGGGTCCACCGCCGTCACGACGAGCAAGGCGAGACGCTGGTCCCCGTGAGTCTGGGCGAGCACCTCGTGCATCTCGTTGGCAAGGATCAAGTAGGTCCCGCCCCTGCGGGCGTGGTCCAGCAGCACCTCCGGGAAGTACCAGAGACGGCCGCTCCGCACCGCGTAGGGGCGCTGGTCTGTGTCGCCGCGTACCGTGGCAAGAACGGCACACACGTCGGGCCTCGTGCAGGTGATACGCGGCAGCGGCAGCTCGGCCCGCCAGTACGGCATCCCCTGGTAGATGACTCGCGTGGGCGCGGGCTCCGGCGATGTTGGGCCGATCTCGAAGCCGTAGCGGCCCAGAGAGTAACGTGCGGCAAGCTGCTCGAAGTTGGCTCCGATCCAACAGACCGTGCGGTCGAGATCGTAGCAGTCGACGAGGAAGGCGTCGGGCAGGTTGACTCCCTCCCTCAGGCCAAGGTAGATCGTAGCGCTGTACTCGACCAGCAAGTGAGATGTGTAGTCCTGAACAGGAACTACAGTGACATCGACGTCGAAGTGGAACAGGAGGTCCACCGCGGATGAGATCAGTCTGCGCTCTGCCGGCCCGGGGTCGCGGCCGGCATCGTGCACGAGCAGTACGCTCTGGGTAGCGGCCTCCCCGCCAGTGACCGATGCTGCCAGAAGGAGTACAGCGAGGGCGATTCTTCCCCTGATTGCTGGTTGGATGGTTGCCATCACATCGAGGCGGGAGTTGCTGTTCCGCTCACTGCCAATGCCAGTGTACCATGCCACGTTAGCCTACACACACGCGAGGCGGCCGCGGGTCCGGGGCGAAGAGAAGGCCCGGCCGGGCGCGGAGGACACCCGACCGGGCCTCTGCCTGCAGCGCCGACCCGCTGCGAGAGCGGCCTCGGCGCTCGGCTGGTGTGGGCCACTGCCCCCTGCCTCCGGCTCCCTGACCCTGGGGGCCGGAGGAGCGCTGTCCACCACAGTGAGTCTTTGCTTGACCCTACTGACCGAGGCCGAGCCAGGCGGTCCTCAGGTATGGAGTAGCCGCCTCGGTCTCTGCGAGCAAGTGAGCGTCGTAGATGTCGATTCCGGCCGGGCCTCCCTGGGCCGCTGACGCGATTGTGCGGCCGAGCTGAGGGCCATCCAGCGCACCCGCGCCGAAGTCGGTCACTTCGATATGCGCGATGAGCCTGGCGCGACCGCGCACCATCTCCCTTGCCTCGCGTACGGCGCCCTCGGTCCACTCTGGCGTGAAGGTGACTGGATCGCCGTAGAGGGCCGCCCACTGCTGCCATATCAGCTCGGCCTGCAAGACGTCGGGCCGGTCCGGGCTGCTCAGCACAGCCTCCAGGTCGAAGCCGATTGCGTCGCGGACCTGTGCGCTCGACATGAGTCGCCCGTCCCTTCGTGCTGTCGCCACCGTTGTGACGTGGACCTCTTTCCCGTGGCCGTGCGCAAGTCTGCTGCTTGCCGACAGCAGTTGCGTTAGCCCGTGAGCGCGGAACTCTCGCCATGCCTTGCTGGGCGCCACTGCGGCTGGATGAGCCTGGGCAAACTGCCTGCGGCAGTGCTCACAGTGGCACGCGTTGTCGCCCCAGAGATCCAGCTGGAACTCAGCAAGGTCGATGCCATCGAGCTCGGGATAGCCGGTCAACAGATCGTCCAGCAGGCCGAGCCACCACTGAACCACTTCCGGGTTCCGAACACAGAGGAGGAAGCTATCCGGGTCCGGCTTGTAGTCAGTGCCGTCGGAGTTCTTCTCGCGCCACTCGGGGTACTTCTCCCACATCTGTTTGTGCTGCACGCCCTGGACCCACGCTATGATCTTGATGTCCCGGTGGTGGGCCTCCCGGAGGACGTGCCGCAGCAGATCCTGGCGGCCGTAGTCCTCCATGATGTTCCCGTCATACGACGTGCGGTAGCGAGCGCCGTACACTCGGTTGTAGGCATAGTAGTAGACCAGATTGACGCCTTGCTCGGCCCAGGAGTCGGCGAGCTCGACCGCGAGTTGTCTCGCGGATAGCCCGCGTCCATAGTAGTAGCCTGCGTCGAACCTGACCGCGCGGACGTGTCGCATCGCCGGCGGTCTTGCGCTTGGCTCAGCAGTCTGCAGGGAAGAGATCTTGGGCGGCGACGACGGCTCGGGTGCGGGGGCCATAGGAACAACAGTGGCCGGCGCCAGCCTCGGCGCGCTTGCGACAGCAGGCGGCGGTTCGCTGGCTCGCAGCGCAGCCTCGTTAGAGGGGGCGACCGGTTCCGGCGCCGGCCGAATATGAGTGCTTTGGGGGTCAGGTGGTGTTCGCTGGCCTGACGACGGCGGCGGTGTAGGAGAACGGGCCTCTACATCCACATCCGCGCGTGAGTCTGCGTCCTCTGTGTGGCCTTGAGGGAGACCAACCTCGGGGATGGCATTCTCAGTGCGACTGTGAGGCGCCTCGGCCGCGGCAGGCGTGCTGCTTGGGGCGTCCCGGTGCGGCAGAGGGGCAGGCCGGGCGGCCGGGGCGGGTGCCCGTCTGTCGCGCAGCGACGGCTTCCATGGGGGCTGGGCGAAGCGCCGTCCCGCAATGCCGGCCAGCGCAACGAGCGAGAGCGCAAGCGGCAATGGCAACAGCAGCCGCCACAGGCGCGCCCTCACGCGTCGCCTGACGGTCCGTGAATCCCCAGTGTGTCTGGTCCCGCTCGCACGCATCTGCTTGTGGCCTGTCAGGCCCTCTGGGCCAAAGAGAGAGCCAAGGGGCCGTCGTCCCCTTGGCTCAGGCTTAACCTTTGGCGCTCTGGCTCTAGGTCGCGCTCAGACTCAACCGTCTACATCGCTCTACCGATACTCGATGTTGATGTTCTCACCGGTGATCACAACATCTCGTCGACAGAGCTTGCAGCGTAAGATGAGCGTGTCACCGTTTCTGTAGGCCCACCACTTCCCGCATAGACAACGCACCTTGCTGAGCTCAGACTCGGGGTCTTGTGTCTCCGCGGTCTTCGGGGGCCCCTGCTTGGGCCGTGCCGCAGACATCTGTCGATCATACCTCCAGGCTCATCCGAGGTGGGTTGTTCCACATTCGCTGGCCAAACCCACAGTCCGATTCGGTCGACCGATGTCCAAGCATGCACGCGGCAAATCTGCTGTGTCTGCGTCGAGACGGAAGGGCGCGGACTCCTCGCTCGTGCACGTGTGACGAGGGACGGGATGAGTGCGACGAGGAGGAGCATCATCGTGCAGATACGCGTGTGACGGGGGGGGGGGGGTCAACACCACCAGCGATGCCGTGCCCTGCAGAGCTCTGCGCGCCTCCAGGGATCGCATCGGGTGCCCAGGCCGCCCAGGATAGCGTGCACGGCGGGGCTGGCCTGGACGCCGGTGGCCGCCGAATAGGCCAGTCCCAGAAGTGCTGCGCAGCCTCGAGGCAGGCCGCGGCCACGGACGCCTCCGGAGGTGTGAGAGCGCGAGACGCCGATCGTCGGCGTCAGCCGCGTGACGAGCCGTCAGCAGGTCAGATCGTCACGCCTGCAACAGCGGCGAACGAGTCCGCGCCCGGGCAGGCCCCCCAGATGGGCTCAGCCGGGCGCGCACCTTGGCAGGAGTGAACAGAATCTAAAGCGGGATCGAGTGGAACCAGGTGAAGATGGCGTCCTCGTTGTCGGCATACACGCCAATGGCCTGCTGCGAATTCATCTGGTAGTAGAACGCGCCTACCCAGCCGTCTTGGCCTTCGAAGTATGCGCAGGCCCCGGCCTGAGCTGGCACGTAGCCGACTGGGATGTCGCGATTGTAGAAGACGAGAATCCAAGCCTTCCCATCGTCGCGCAGATGGGCATCGCTGAGCCTGATCCCGTACACGTGAGCGTCTTCATCCCCGAAGTCGGCTGCCTCGCCGAACAAGGTCAGCCAGGACAAGGCCTCGATCTGGAGGTCCAGACTGGTGCCGGTGTCATCGAGGACGTCGAGCCAGCTTCCAGCCAGCACCACCGGCGCGCGTGCATCGTGCCTGGTGAGAGGGACCGCCAACCGCAGGGCGGTCATGCTCTCATCGCTCGACGCCCGAGGCCCCGCGTGCGTGAAACGGGTCGTGCCAGTCCCTGGCGTGAACGCGATCGTGCCAGCTATCGCCTGCAGTTGCCATCTGTTGATGTCCACCCCGAGTTCCCCGCCGAACAGACCTGGAGAGACGAGGATGCCCGCGGGCCCGAACATGGTGTACTTGCGACCAGCTGCCAGGTAGAGCGGCGCGTGGCCGAAGTCGACGCATGCGTCACCCACAAAGGACGTGTTGTCTTCGGTGCCGCCGATCCACCAGCCCTCGATCTTGGCGCTCATGTAATCTGCAATAGGTCCCGAGAAGCCGGCGCTCACCTGATAGCGCGCCGTGTCATCGCTCGAGAGCGACACGGTGTACCGGAACAAGCTCGGCCACTGCGTGTCAGCGCCGGAAACGCCGGCCGTCAATGCCAAGATCGCAACCACCAGCAGATGTGGCGCGGCACAACGTGTGAGGTGCTGCATGTTGCCTGTCTCCCATCGGGTGGGGCTGCGCGACCGGCCGGCGCGCCTGGCCCCGCTCTCCCTCGCGGGACTCACAGGCGGACGGCCGTCACGACCCCTCGCATATACCACGCACCGACTTCGACACACTACACGGGGCAAGCCAGCGGCTTGCCCCGTCCTCATTGTCGGCTCCGTCTCGCAGGCGGCTATTAGGATATCGGTAGGTTGAACGCGCGGCAGATGTAGACGGCCATCTGGCCGCGAGTCACGATGAACTCTGGATGGTACATGCCGTCGAGGTAACCTCTGACGATATCGTTCTCGGAGCAGTACTCGATGTGCTTGTGGGCCCAGAAGGTATTGGGCACGTCGGCGAAGGTGGGATCATCGGGTGGCGTGTAGCCTTCCAGCCCCTCTTCTCCCTGTGGCGCCACATCTGCCCGGGCGATGTAGACGGCCATCTGGCCCCTGTCCACCGGCTGAGACGGGTGATAGCCGCCATCCGCATAGCCTTGAACGACCTTCACCTCGAACAGGAACTCGATGTACTTGCAGGCCCAGAAGGAATACCAGATGTCGTTGAAGGATGGCACGAGGGGAGGCTGGGGGACCTCGTCGTCCCCGCCGGCCAGGGCGCGCGCGATGTAGACAGCCATCTGGTCCCGAGTGACTTCCGAGGTGGGCCAGTAGAACTCCACGATCTCGCAGTAGAGCCCCGTGTCAGTGCCATAGCCTCGCACGACGTCGGCCTCATAGCAGGCGACGATCTCGTCCAGGGCCCAGTGCCAGCATTCGACATCGTAGAAGGGACTGCAGATGGTCTGCAGGCACATGACTCGGTTCCCGTTCTCGTCAGCCACCCACACGGTGTCGTCGTTGGGGTCGACGGCGAGCGCGGGCGCGTGGGAGATGCCGCCATAGGAGGCGCGGTGCGTGCCGTCGGGGTCCAGATGGACTACCTCGGAGGCGGCCGCCACCCAGCAGTCGCCGTGGTTCGGGTTGACGACAAGCGCCCGCGGCTCCTGCACGGCGACCCTCTGCAGTTCTGTCCCGTCGGCGGCCAGGTGGATCACCTCATGAGCGTAGGGATCGGCCACCCAGCAGGAGCCATCGACTTCGTTGACGGCCACCGCAATCGGGTAGAGGAAACTCCCGCCCCGCCACAGCTCCGAGCCACTGGCGGAGAGATGCACAACCTGCGCATTGGCGTTGTCGGCCACCCAGGCGGTGCCGTCGGTCGGATTGACGGAGATCGATGTCGGCAGGTTGAAGCCGCCCAGTCGCCACAGGATGCTGCCGGCGCTGGAGAGCTTGAGCACCTCATGGTTCTCGGTGTTGGCCACCCAGCAGGAGTTGTCATTGCGGTTGATGGAGATGGAACGCGGGTTCACTACGTCTAACACCGCCCACAGCACACGGCGTCGCTCATCGAGGTGCAGCACCTGCCCCGGCTCGGCCACCCATACACTGTCATCGGTCGGGCTGACCGCCAGGTCCGCCACCGGCCGGAAGTCGTTGGTGAACATGTTCTCGAAGCGGGGTCTGGCAATCTCCTGACACACATCGCAGTATAGGATCTCACAGTCACATTCACACTTCTCGGGACACCATGGCTTCCGCTCGCTCCAGTGGGGGAACCCGATGATCACCCGCCCTGGATGCTCGACGTCCCATCTGCCGGAGCAGCACCCCACCCACTCGGCTCCATACCAGCAGCGACCGTCGGAGGTGTTGACCGCGATGGCGGTGGGAGCGCCGGCCGGGAGGGCATCCAAGTAGACCTGATCCTGACGCACCGGGATGACCCTCTGCTGAATCAGCTCGACCGCGGCCTCAGCCAGCGCAGAGCATGCCAGAAGCAGCAGCACCATCGTGGGGCATAGCACTCGTGTCGACATGAGCCGGCCCTCCACTCGTGAGAAGCTATCGGGTTGTGCGCGTCCTGCCCATCGAACTAGGAGATCGGCAGCTCGAACGCGCGGCAGATGTAGACGGCCATCTGGTCCCGCGTCACTGGGAACTCGGGGTGATACGTCCCGTCGATGTAGCCTTTGACGATGTCGTTTTCGGCGCAGTACTCGATATGCTTGTAGGACCAGAAACTCGTCGGCACATCGGGAAAGGTCGGCTGCTCAGGTGGGACGTAACCCTCCAAGCCGTCCTCTCCAGTCGGGTCCACCACGGAGCGTGAGATATAGACGGCCATCTGTCCCCGATCGACCGGGATGGAAGGACCATAGGAGCCATCCGCGTAGCCCTGAGCCACGTTCTCGGCGTAGATGTGCTCGACGTACTTGTAGGCCCAATGAGAATACCAGACATCGCTGAACGTCGGCTGATACGGGCCGGGGGGCACGAAGGCATCGCCGCCGGCCAGCGCGCGAGCGATGTAGACAGCCATCTGGTCGCGGGTCACGAAGTACTCTGGGTGATACACGTAGATGGTGCAGTCAGCGAAGTTCTTCTCCTCATACCCCCGAACCAGGTCGGCATCGTAGCAGGCGACGATCTGGTCGAGGGACCAGTGCCAGCAGTCGATGTCGCTGAATGGGCTGCAGATGGGGGCCAGATGAGAGACTCTGTTGCCCTCCTCATCCGACAGCCAAACCGTATCGTCGGCCACACAGACCGACAGCTGGCCCGCGCCGGAGGGCCCAGCAGTGGTGGCACGCACGCTGCCGTCGGGGTCCAGATGGATCACCTGTGACCCAGCGATGACCCAGCAGTCACCATGCTTTGGATTCACTGCCAATGCTCGTGGGGTGCTCATGTTGACTCGATGCAGCTCCGCGCCCCCGGAGTCCAGATGCACGAGCACGTTGGCGTGTTTGTCCGCCACCCAGCAGGAGCCATCGGATCTGTCGACCGCGACGGCCACCGGGTAGACGAGGTCGCCGCCGCGCCACAGTTCCGTCCCGGCGGAGTCCAGGTGAACGACCTGCGCGTTGCCGTTATCGGCGACCCAGGCGGTGCCGTTCTTCGGGTTGACGGAGACCGAGGTCGGCAGATTGAAGCCGCCTACGCGCCAGAGGATGGAGCCAGAACTCGATACGCGCAGCACCTCGTGGTTCTCCGTGTTGGCGACCCAGCAGGAGCCATCAACGCGATTCACCGAAACCGACCGCGGGTTGACGTAGTCCGTTCCCACCCAGATGACATTGCCGTCTCTGTTGAGGTGAAGCAGCTGCCCCGGCTCGGCCACCCAGACGCTGCCATCAGTGGGGTTGACGGCGAGCGAGGCCGGCCGGCGGTAGTCCGCGTCAGCGTGGCCGAGGAAGCGGGGCATCAGGTAGTCTTCACACCGATACACAGGTGGAGTCTCTTCGGGAAGCTCGCAGGGGCCGCACCAGCTCATGCGCTCTGATAGGGGCGGGAAGCTGACGATCACCCAGCCAGTCAACTCGATGTACCAGTTGTGGCCGTCACAGCACCGTACCCAGTCGGCCCCATACCAGCAGTGGCCGTCCACAGGATTCACAGCGACGGCCGAGGGACTGCCGGCCACTAGATAGGAGGCGCTCAGCGGCTGATCGCAGTTGTAGCCCCAGCCGCGCGACAGCCCAACGAGTTCGATGGTCTCGAAGGCCGCCCACGCCGGAGTGGGTGCGACCAGAGGCAGAGCAGCCACGATCAGGAGAAGCATCTTCTTGAGCATCGAACCATTCCTCCACAGCTCGACGAGGTCGAGCCGGCGGCTGTGCGCTGGTTGGGAGAACGCGATACTCAGCAGAAATCAGAGGTTCTCGCCGTCATTGCCCCCATGGGACCATAGCGGCGCCCCGCCCAGACACACCATTAGACGGGTCACGGCCTCGAAAAGCTCTCATGTGGCGACGCGCCGCGCCGGGCCCTCAGTTCTATTCTCCGCTTGCCGCGGAGGTCCCTGCACACGCGCTGTCGGCAGGAGGATCGACGTCACTCGACAAGCAACTCAAAGGCGCGGCAGATGTACACGGCCATTTGGTCTCTGCTGACGATGAACTCGGGGTGGTAGTGACCGTCATCGTAGCCTTGCACGACGCCGGCCCCCGCGCAGTACTCGATATGAGTGTAGGCCCAGAAGGGCTCCGTGCCATGATCGCCATAGCCGGTGTCGGGCACATCCGGGAAGGTGGGTGTGGCCGGCGGGACGTACTCAGCCAAGCCTTCCTCCCCGGTTGGGGTGACGATAGAGCGAGCGACGTAGACAGCCATCTGGGCTCTGTCGACCGGCACTTCCGGCCTATAGTCGCCCTCCGCGTAGCCCTCGACCACGTTCGAGGCCGCGACGTAGGCGATGTACTTGTAGGCCCAGAAGGTATCGGGGACATCGGGGAAGCCCAGGTCTTGAGTTGGTGCGGGCACGTATGAGTCACCGCCGGCCAAAGCGCGCGCGATGTACACGGCCATCTGGTCGCGCGTCACCGGCCAGTTGGGACGGTAGAGGCCATCCCCATAGCCGGACACCACATCCGCCGCCACACAAGCCGCTATCTCCTCGCCGGCCCAGAAGCCCGGAGGGACATCTGGGAAGATGCCGGCTACCGCGAAGCGAACGACTTGGCTGTTGCCGGCGTCTGCCACCCAGACGCCGCCGTCCGTAGGGCTCACGGAAACCGCAGTTGGATCGTGGAGTCCGCCGGTTCTCGACAGCTCCGTTCCCACTGCCGAAGTGTGAATGAGCTCGCCAAGATACCCGTCGACGATCCAGATGGACGCGTCGCGGGGGTCCACCGAGAGCGAAACCGGGCTGCCGAACTCAGTGCTCTGGAACAAGATCTCCCCCGAGGCTGAGAAGTGAACGACTCGGTGGTTCTGCCATTCGGCGACCCAACAGGAGCCGTCGTGCGGGTCAACGGACACGGAGCACGCGTCGTATTCGGCCGTACTCCGCCACAGCTCTGTGCCGTCAGCTGCGAGGTGCACGACCGCCTCACTTCCCTCCGCCGCCACCCAGCAAGAGCCGTCCGTTGGGTCGACGGCCAGACACTGAGTGAGGAAGAGACCCCAACGCCGCCACAGCTCGTCGCCGTTGGCGAACAGGTGGATCACCTCGTCGGTCACCCAGTCGCTCACCCAGACTGAGCCATCTCCTGGATCCACAGCTATGGCTTTCGGCTGAGTCAGATCGCCACCGCGCCACAGCGAAGCACCTGACTCGGCCAGGTGCAGGACGCAGCCATTGCCCTGATCGGCGATCCAACAGGAGCCGTCGGCAGGATTCGCGGCGACGCCCTGGGGCCCGTTGAAGTTGCTGCTGCTCCACAGCTCGGCGCCATCTGCCGCGAAGTGGTGCGCCTGGTTGAGTTCCGGGTCAGTGACCCAGCAGGATCCGTCAGGGGTATCAGCCGAGAGGTATGACGGCGCTCTCATGCCACCGAGTCGGAAGAGCTCATATCCCCAGGATACGAGGCGCAGCACTCGATCCAGCTGGCGATCCGCTATCCAGACGGAGCCGTCGAGCGACGTGACCGACAGGGACAGCGGGGCCACCACGCTGCCCCCTCTCCAGATCTCATAGCCGTACTTGTCGAACTGCACCACTTGGGAGTCGGTCGCGCTCCCTACCCAGCAGGATCCGTCAGAGGAGTTGACCGAGACTACCTCGGGCCGCGCCACATCGCCGCCTCGCCACAGTTCCGCGCCTTCTTGCGAGAGATGAACGACCTGATCGTTGAGCGTGTCAGCGACCCAGCAGGAGCCATCTCGTGAGTCCACGCTCACGGACTCCGGACGGGCGAAACCGCGGCCTCGCCACAGTTCATTGCCGTCGGCGTCGAGATGCACGACCTCGCCAGCCAACTTGTTGGCCACCCAGCATGACCCATCGGTCTCGCTCACCGACACCGAGCAGGGCCCGTTGAATGACCCCCCGCGCGATAGCTCGCGTCCCTCAGCGTCCAAGTGGATGATCTCATGCCCGTCCAGATCAGCCACCCAGCAGGAGCCATCGGTCGGGTTGACCGAGAGTGCCCAGGGCACTTGGAAACCTGCGTGGCGGCCGAGCACGCCGCCGCCCGCCGAGATGTGGACCACCTCGCCGCTACCTGTGTCCGCGACCCAGCATGAGCCATCGGCGGAGTTGGCGCATACCCCACGAGCGCTCCAGAAGCCCGGCGTCTCGCTCAGGACCTGGCCGCTGGTGGACAAGTGAAGAACGCTGTTGCCTACGGAGGCCCAGCAGGAACGGTCGGCCTGGTTGACGGACACACACCAGGGAGTCCCCCAGGGACTCCGCCACGTCTCGACGACCTCCTCGCTGGCAGCCGCGCGCACCAAGCACAGAGCCGCTGCCAGCGATAGGATGATTGTTGCAGCCTTCGCGCGCATCTCTTACACTCTGCTTCGCCGACCTGAGGGGCATTCCGCTCACTTTATTAGACGCGTCTGGGGCGACGGTAGTTCTGGCCCCGAGAGCGACCCGCACAACAGCGCCCGCCCACTGAAGGACGGGGTTGGTGGGGCGGCGAAAGCACCGAGCGAATCGCGCAGCAAAGGGTGATGCCATGGAGCGTGATCAGTTGTGTAAGCTGGCGGCTGAACTGGTGGCAATACCCAGCGTCAACCCCCTCGAGCGTCCCGTCGGCGACGGCCGCGGCGAGGCCGAAGTGGCAGCCTACGTCGAGTCCACGCTGAGGGAGGCCGGCATCGAAGTGGGGCTGAGGGAGATCCTGCCCGGTCGACCCAATGTGGTCGCGCGCGTGCCGGGCCAAAGCGATGAGGCCGTCTGGTTCGATGCGCATCTGGACACTGTGTCCGCCGAGGGGATGGCGTTCGAGCCGTTCGAAGCGAACACGGAGGACGGGAAACTCCTCGGACGGGGTGCCGCCGATGACAAGGCAAGCGTTGCGGCGATGATGGCCGCGCTGATCGCGGTGGCGCAAGGCGGCTACAAGCCTCCGATGACGGTGCTGTTCACGGCGACGGCCGACGAAGAGTATCAGATGCGGGGCCTGATGGGCCTGCTCGAGGAGGGCGTGACAGCGACCTCCGCTATCGTCGGCGAGCCGACGGGCTTGGAGATCATCATCGCGCACAAGGGCGTCGCACGCTTTAGGATAACCACGAGCGGAAAGGCGGTTCACAGCTCGCGCCCCGACGATGGGGTCAACGCGATCTACAGGATGGGCAAGGTGCTCGCCGCGATCGATGCCTACGCAAAGGGCGGAGTGGGCCGGGAGAGTCACCCTATGCTGGGCAGGGCGACTCTGAGCGTGGGTGTCATCCGCGGGGGCGAACACGTCAACGTCGTGCCCGACCGCTGTGAGGTCGTGGTCGACCGCCGGCTTCTCCCGGACGAGGACGCCCGGAGGGCCGTTGGCGATGTGCGTGACTACCTGAACAACGCACTCCAGGAGGACCTCGGGCTGAAGGTGAGCGGCCCGGAGCTGACCATTCCCGGGATGAGCATCCCGTCGGAGAGCGCGCTCGTGCAAGCTGTGGCGGACGTCGTCAGGGAAGTCACCGCCAAGGCGCCGTTCAACGGAATGCAGGGAACCACCCATGCGGGCCAGCTCGTGGAGGCAGGCATCCCAGCCCTGGTCTTCGGTCCCGGCGAAATGGGGCAGTCGCACACCGCGACTGAGGCGTTGAACCTCGATCAGCTCGAACAGGCGGCTGCCGTCTACGAGCGCCTCATGCAGACGGGCTGCGAGCAAACCAAATAACCGCTTGCTGGAATTGACACAGCTGTGCTGAAGTGATATACAGAGGGTGTTTGGGCGTGGGATTGACAAGTAAAGAACATGCGCTGAGCGGATGTGTTTGGGAAGACGGTGTGAATCCGTCGCTGCCCCGCAACTGTGACCGCGGACGAACGCCGCAGCGAGGCCACTGTCCTGGCGGTGCCGGGATGGGAAGGCGCGGCAAGTAGGACGATGCGGAAGCCAGGAGACCGGTCTGCTCGGGGAAGTCGAACGCCACTTCGCGGGAAGGGGCTTGGCTGACGGGTCCTAGCAGATTGCGACCCCGGCCACCTTCTCGGAGGCCGGGGTCTTCTTCTTGGCCCGGGGCCGGCCTCCACATCGCGAAACCGCAGCACACACTCGGAGGCGGCGATGGGACGCAAGCGAGGATTCACACTCATCGAGTTGTTGGTCGTGATCGCCATCATCGGGATCCTGACAGGGATGATCTTCCCCGTCTTCGCGCGGGCGAGGGAGAGCGCCCGCCGGGCGGTCTGCATGTCAAATCTCAAGCAGCTCTCCCTGGCCATGCTGATGTACCTCGAGGACAATGGCGGCCAGTTCGTTCCGGCTCAGAGCGAGGACAACCTGGTCCGCTGGCATGGGCGGCGTGAGAGCCTCGACCAGCCCTTCAGACCCGAGGGCGGTCCGCTGTGGGAGTACTTCAGGAACGAGGAGGTGAAGGCGTGCCCTAGCTTCTCGCCAACCAGCCGGGAGTACGGATTCGAGCAGGGCACGGGCGGGTACGGCTACAACGGGCAGTACGTCGGCGGGTCGCCGGCCGGCTGGCCCGCCATGCTCAGACCGGCGAAGGAGTTTGAGATACAGGACCTCGCCGGCACGGTGATGCTCACCGATAGCGCCTTCCTCGATTGTGAGGGGAACCTATTCGAATACTCGTTCTGTGAGGCGCCGTACAACCAGTTCTGGAACTTGCCCGCCGACCCGTCAACCCACTTCCGACACAATGGCCTGACGAACGTCGCGTTTTGCGATGGCCACGCCCGCGCGATGCCCATGGTCTACACCCACTCCAGCGGGTGGTGCTGGACCGGCGGAGATGACGTCGTCGTCTACACCGAGGACGCCCTGCGCGAGGCGCGCCTCGGATTCCTGGGGGAGGACAACGAACTGTATGATCGCCGGTGACGACACGAGCAAGGAATCGGAGCCCCGCGAGGGGATCCGAGGACAGCTCTGCTTGGTGCTTGGGGGTGCCCGCAGCGGCAAGAGCGCCTTCGCCCTCCATCTGGCAGCGCGCTCCGGCGGCCGCGTCGCCGTGATTGCGACCGGCCAGGCCTGCGACGAGGAGATGCGGGCCCGCATCGAACGCCACCGGCGGGAACGTCCGAGCGAGTGGCTGACGATTGAGGCGCCAACCCGCGTGGGCGCGGCAGTCCGGCGCGCGGCGGAGCAGGTGGATGTCGTGCTCGTGGACTGCGTCGGCTTCCTGGTGGCCAATCTGATGGGGCACGGGGAGGAGCTGTCCCGGCATGTCGAGGAGCGGGTGGATAAGGAGATCCAAGACATCGTCGCGGCGGCGGGGGACAGGGCCTGCATACTGGTGTCCAACGACGTCGGCGCGGGGGTCGTTCCGCCCTATCCGTCTGGACGGCTGTTCAGAGATCTCCTCGGACGGGCCAATCAGGCTCTCGCCCGGGCCGCGGACCAAGTCTACTGGATGGTTGCCGGGCTGCCCGTGGAGGTGAAAGCCTCTGGGCTGGCGGAGCACTGGGAGAGAGACCGTGAGCAGACTTGAGGAGACGATTGCGAAGGTGGAGTGCTTGGACGAAGACGCAATGGCGGCCGCGCGGGATCGGCAGGCGCGATTGACCAAGCCGCCGGGAAGCCTCGGTCGTCTCGAGGAGATTGCAGTCCAGGTGGCCGGCGTGCAGCGGCGAGCGCGGCCGGACGTCACCCGCAAGGCGGTGTTTGTGATGGCCGGGGACCACGGCGTCGTCGCGCAAGGCGTAACGGCCTACCCGCAGACCGTCACTGTCCAGATGCTGGCCAACTTCGCCGCTGGCGGAGCGGCGATCAACGTGCTGGCCGGGTGGGCTGGCGCCCGCGTCGTGGTCGTGGATGTAGGAGTGGCAGGCGATGCAGGCCCATCCGAGGGAATCCTGCGCAGAAGGGTCGGATGCGGCACGGGCGACCTGTCCGTGGGCCCGGCGATGACGCGGGATGAGGCGGGCAAGGCGGTTGCTGTGGGTATGGAGGTGTTCGAGGCGGAGCTGGTGTCGGGACTCGATCTCGTCGCGATCGGCGACATGGGGATAGGTAACACGACGGCCTCGGCGGCCATCATCGCTGCGATCACGCGGCGGCCGCCAGGGGAGGTAGTGGGACGAGGTACCGGGATCGACGACGAGGTGCTGGCGAGGAAGACGGCTGTCATCGAGCGCGCGCTGGTTGTGAACGAGCCTGATGCTGACGATGCGCTCGACGTGCTCGCGAAGGTCGGGGGGTTCGAGATCGGTGCGCTGGCAGGGGTCAGCCTGGCCGCTGCCGCGCACCGCGTGCCCGTGGTCATCGACGGCGTTATCTCCGGCGCAGCGGCACTGCTGGCGGTCGGCCTCGCGCCGCGCGCGACGGACTTCATGATCGCTGGGCACCTATCGACGGAGCCGGGACACCGCGCGGCACTGGCCCGCCTGGGCCTCAAGCCGATCCTCGACCTCGGCATGCGGCTTGGCGAGGGGACGGGCGCGGTGCTGGCGATGGGGATCGTCGAGGCGGCGGTCAGGGCGATGAACGAGATGGCGACGTTCGACGAGGCCGGCGTGTCCGGCGCGCTGGAGGAATGATGAGGGGCCTGCTGACGGCAGTCGGGTTCCTCACGATTGCGCCGGCCGGGGCGGGACACCGGCCGCGCGGGGGAGACTTCGGCCGCGCGGCAGTGTGGTTTCCGGTGGTGGGCCTGTTCGTGGGTCTGGCCCTAGCGGGAGTGGATTGGTGTGGGCGAGCGCTGTGGGACCCCTACGTTGCGGCCGCGTTGGTGCTCGGGGCAGGGGTCGCCGCGACCGGCGGCCTGCACATCGATGGGTTGATGGACACCGCCGACGCGTTCTTCAGCAGGCGATCACGTGAGCGGATGCTGGAGATCATGCGCGATCCGCGCTGCGGAGCGCTCGGAGTCGCGGCCGGAGTATGTGTGCTCGCCGCGAAGTTCGCGGCCTACGGCCATCTGAGTGGTCCGGACCACTGGCGCGTGATCGCGGCGGCGCCGGCCGCGGGACGGCTGGCGTTGGTCGTCGCGGTGGGGGTGTTTGCGTATGCGCGAGAACAGGGCATCGGAGCACAGATGACGAACGAGGTGAGTACGCGCCACGTCATGGGCGCACTTATCCTCGGGATCGGAGTCATGGCTGCCCTGCTGGGCGTCGGCGGCCTCTGTCTGATCGGGCTGGCGATCGCGGTTGCGCTAGCGTTGGGGGGATACGCGAGCTGGCGGCTTGGGGGCCTGACGGGGGATGTGTACGGGGCGCTCAACGAGCTGGTCGAGCTGGCAGTGCTGCTCGTCGGCGGGTTCCTGCTGACTCAGAACTCATGAGGTGCATAGGGTGAGGCAACAGTCAACCGTAGTGCTTCTCACTATAGCGTGCACATCAATAGTCGGATGCCTCATGGCACTGCTGCCGGGCTGCAGCCGGAAGCCGGCCGAGCAGGTGCACGTGCAGCCGGTGCAGAGCGTCATCGCGGTGACGCTGACCGACGCGCAGGGAGTCGTGGTCACCGTGGAGGGGCGACCGGAGCGAATAGTCTCGGCCGCGCCGACGGTGACCGAGATCCTCTTTGCGCTCGGAGCCGGTGAGCGTGTGGTGGCGGTGACCGACCAATGCAACTACCCGGCGGAAGCGTCGGCGCGCGACCGGGTCGGCGGCTTCTGGACGCTGAACATAGAAAGCGTGCTCGCCGCTCGGCCGGACCTCGTGATCGGGTCTCGCGGCAACCCGCAGGACGTCATCAGCGCGGTGCGGTCCGCTGACATGCCGGTCTTCACAATCGACCCGCAGACACTCGACGACATCTACGCGGCCATCCGGCACGTAGCCCTGCTGATCGGGGAGGTCGAAGCGGGGGAGGAACTCATCGCCGACATGGAGGACCGCTTGGCGACGGTGGCCGAGCGCATCGGGGGAGTCCCGGACGATGCCCGTCCGACTGCCTTCATGGTGCTGCAAGTTGTGCCCTTGTGGACCGCTGGCTCCGGCACCTTCCAGGATGACGCCATTCGCGCGGCCGGCGGGCGCAATACGGCAGGTGATGTCGAAGGGTTCCGGGGCTACGGAACGGAGTCGCTGCTGGCCAGAGATCCCGACTTCCTGCTGCTGTCGACCATGAACGGCGACCCCGAGCGTATGAAGAGGGAGGTTCTGGCGACTTCCGGTCTACGCCACCTCTCGGCAGTCCGGAACGACCACATGATCGTCCTGGACGCGGACCCCATCATGCGGCCTGGCCCGCGCATCGTGGACGCCGTTGAGGCGATGGCAGCAGTATTCTACCCGGAGCGGTTTGAGACGCTCGACTAGCCGGCCTCCTCGGCGACGGCCTCGCGGTAGGCACCGGTGAGTCTGATCGTCGTCCTACCGGGGACTCTTCCCAGGTTATGACCGTCGATGGCTGCCACCGGCAGTATCTCCGCGACGGAGCTGGTGAGGAAGGCCTCATCCGCGCCATGGAGCTCAGTGAGGGGGAGATCGCGCTCGCTGTAAGGGATACGCTGCTTCTCGGCGATCTCGAGGACGGTGGCGCGGGTAATGCCCGGCAGGAAGCCCCGGGAGAGGGGAGGGGTAACAAGCTCGTCGCCAAGGACGGCGAAGATGTTGCGCATCGCGCCTTCGACTACACAGCCATCAGGGTCCACCAGAATGGCTTCATGGGCGCCCTGGCGGTCGGCCGCTCGCTGGGCGAGGAGCTTGTCCAGGTAGTTGAGGGACTTGACGCGACGCAAGGGGCTGCCGCCGATCTGCGTGGCTGGCACCGATACCGCATGGCAGCCCTTCGCGTAGAGATCGGCGGCAGGGAGGGCGAGGGGCCGGACGACCACGACAACGGTCGGCTCGGGGGAGCCAGCGATCCCGGGTGTCACACTCAGCCGAACGACGGCGTCGTCGAGACCACCGGCGTCGAGCGCCTCCTCGACAGCTCCTGCGAGGTTCTGTGCGGCGGGCGGGTCGAAGCTGAGTTCGGCCGCGGAGACGATCAGCCGCTCGAGGTGCTGGGACAGTCGGAAGATCTTGCCGCCATAGGCCCGCATCGTCTCGAACAGGCCCTCGCCATACATGAAGCCGCCGTCGAGGGGGCTGATGGCAGGCTCCTCGGGCAGCAGTAGCCTTCCGTTGACCCAGGCTATTCCGGCCATCTGATCTTCTCCGTTCCGGCCTCCGCCGCAAGGGCGCGCGCGAGGGCGCGAGCCTTGTCGAGTGTCTCCTGGTACTCCGCCTCTGGGTCCGAGTCGGCCACGATGCCTCCCCCCACCTGGAAGTAGGCGGTGCCGTCCTTGATCACGAGTGTTCGGATGACGATGTTCACATCCATGTCGCCCGAGAAGCACAGGTAGCCGATCGCACCTGTGTAGATGCCCCGGCGCGTCGGTTCGAGCTCCTCGATGATCTCCATCGAGCGGACCTTTGGCGCGCCCGTAATGGAGCCGCCGGGGAAGGAGGCGCGAAGGCAATCAAGAGCGGTCTTTCCGGTGTGCAGGCGGCCACGAACTGTGGAGACGAGGTGGTGGACAGTGGCGTAGCTCTCCAGAGCGAACAGCTCCGGAACGTGCACGGACCCGTAGTCACAGACTCGCCCCAGATCGTTGCGCTCCAGATCGACGATCATCACATTCTCGGAGCGGTCCTTGATGCTGCTGCGCAGTTCCTCGGCGAGCCGCGCGTCCTCTTCAGGAGTGGCACCGCGGGGCCGAGTGCCCTTGATGGGCCGTGTCTCGACTTCCCCGGAGCGGACTTGTAGGAAACGTTCGGGAGAGCATGAGACCACGGCGCAGTCGGGGGTCTCGAAGTAGGCGGCAAAGGGCGCGGGATTGGCGGCCGTCAGGCGACGATATAGGCTCCATGGCGTTGTCGCGACTGGAGCCGAGAGGCGCTGGGTGAGGTTGGCCTGGTAGATGTCGCCAGCTGCGATGTACTCCTTGACGCGCTTGAGGGCGGCAATGTAGTCGTCGTGAGTGAAGTTGGAGCAGACGGGAAAGGCGTCAATGGTCTCTGGCGGTGTTTCGATAGGAGCCTCGAGCTGTGCGTCCGAGAGGCACTCCGCAAGCTCGCCGGCGCGGCGCTGGGCGAGGCGCTGCGCGGCCTTCAGATCTGTCTCCGGCGCGCCGATCGCGGACACCCAGGCGCGGTTGTCTATGTGGTCGATGGCGGCCACGGCGCCGTAGAATCCGAGGTGACAGTCGGCGACGGGCACATCGTCGACGGCGGTCTCAGGGATGCGCTCCACGAAGCGGCCGAGATCGTACGCGAAGTAGCCGAGTGCTCCCGCAATGAGAGGCGGCGCCCCGGCCGGGCGATCCACTTGGCACTCACCGAGGAGGTCTCGCAGAGAGAAGAAGGGGTCACCGTCGCGGATCTCGGCGCCGGCCGGTCGCCAGATCTCGATTCGAGCGCCCTTTGTCCGATAAGTCAGGAATGGGTCGCACGCCACGAACGACCAGCGTCCCAGCTTCGGCTCGCGCGTCCCACTCTCCAGGAGTATCGCCGCATGACGTCCGGATAGTGCCGAGAACGCTGCGGTGGCCGAGGGAGGAGAGGGTATCTCGCGGACGACCGGCGTGTAGCGTGGCAAGTGTAATCTCCAGCGGTGGTGCAAGAAGGGCAGGTTCTCCGTGCGGCGTGCTCATCCCTCCCGTGGGGCGGCTGGTGAGCACGTGGGCATCGTCTGTCGCAACTCGCGAACATGTCCCGCACTATGCGGCCGCACTGCTGGCAGGAGGGCGTTCTCTCTGGTGGTAACTGAAAGTGATTTTCACTTGGGTCGCGATAGTGCTGCAGGCCTGGGAAGGCAAACTCAGAGGTCTCGGGTACCGGGTGACGGCTCCGCGCCGAGCCGTGCTGCGTGCGCTCGCGCGAGCACACCGCCCCCTCTCAGTCGCAGAGCTGCACAAGCGAGGCAGGGCTCAGTATGCCTGTCTGGGCCTCGTCACAGTCTACAGGACCCTTCAAATGCTCGAGCGGGTCGGCCTCGCCCGCCGGATTCACGCAGGGGGAGCTTGCCGATCCTTTGTTGCCAGCACACCCGGACACAGTCACACCATCACATGCGAGCACTGCGAGAAGACAGCCGAGTTCGATGGCGATGATGTCTGCCTTCTACCTGCCGGACTGGAGGAGAGGACAGGCTACCGCGTCAGCGGGCACTGGTTGCAGCTCGTCGGCGTCTGCCGGAGCTGTCGGGCGTCGGGGGACTGACACGTGATCCGCCTGAGCGCGCCGGTTCTTATCGCGACTGCCTTGGCTGGGGCACTGGTGTGTCTCGCCGTGGGCTGTGGACGGGGGGAGGTCGCTGCGGGCGAGGGACGATCCGAGCTTACTGCCGTGGTGAGTGTGGCCCCGCTGGCCGACTTCGCGCATAGCGTCGGGGGCGACCGGGTCGAGGTAGTGATGCTCGTGGGTCCCGGCGTGAGTCCCCATACCTTCGAGCCGACGCCGCGGCAATTGAAGGCCCTGAGCCGGGCTGCGGTGCTCGTGCTCAACGGGGTGGGACTCGAGCCTTGGGCGCATGACATGGTGGCGGCCGTGCAGAACCCGAGGCTCCGCGTCGTCCACACGGCCGAAGGGCTCGACATCATCGATGCTGGGAAGGGCGGCCGCCAGGGGAACGTGGGCAATCCACACGTGTGGCTCTCCCCGGTCTGCGCTGTCCATCAAGTCGAGCAGGTCAAGGACGTACTCACTGAGGTCGATCCCGCAGGCGCAGATACTTACCGCGAGAACGCTGAGACGTACATAGCGGAGCTGCGCCGGCTTGACGCCGAGGCGCGGCGAACCGTCGGGACATTCTCCCAGAAGCAGTTTGTCGCGCAACACCGTGTCTGGTCCTACTTCGCACGGGAGTATGGGCTGGTGGAGGCGGGTGTCATCGAGACGACGCCTGGCGATGAACCCTCTCCGAGAGGGCTCTCGGAGCTCGTCGAGACGATGAGGAGCCGGGGGGTCACCGCGATCTTCGTCGAGCCGCAGCTCTCGCAGAAGGCCGCATACGTCATCGCTGCCGAGACAGGCGCTGACATTGTCGTACTCGACCCGCTGGGAAATCCACCGGATTGCGGCTACCTCGATACGATGCGCGCGAACCTCCGGAAGATAGCTCAGGCGATGCGCTAGGTGAGGGGGCACTGAAGATGAACGAGGCACAGCCGACCGTGGATCTCCGGGACGTCACCGTAGAGTTCCGCTACCACACGGCCCTCGAGGACATCAGCCTTCACGTCCATCCGGGCGAATTGCTCGCCGTTGTCGGGCCGAACGGGGCAGGCAAGACCACCCTGCTGAAGGTGCTTCTCGGCACCATCCGGCCCACCCGCGGTACGGTGCGAGTGTTCGGCAGGGAGCCCTGGAGGCTTGGGGAGCAGAGACGTCGCATCGGGTACGTGCCCCAAAGGACAACCGGTATCTCGAACTTCCCGGTCAGAGTTCGAGATGTCGTGATGATGGGCCGCTACGGCCGCATCGGAGTCGGACGGCGTCCCTCACCAGAGGACCACGAGGCGGCGCAGCGCGCGATGGACCGGGTCGGCATCGCCCATCTCCGGGAGGAGCCGATCCCGCGGCTGTCGGGGGGACAGCGGCAACGCACGTTCCTTGCCCGGGCTCTCGCAAGCGACCCAGAGTTGCTTCTGCTCGACGAGCCGACGACTGGTGTGGATATCCTCGCCTCCGAGACTTTCTACGAGCTCCTCGACAGGCTCCGATCGAATGGCATCACGATACTCGTGGTCTCCCACGACATCGGGGTCGTCGCCGCGCACGCGGACTCCGTTGCCTGCATCAACCAGCGGCTGACATTGCACGGTCGCCCGGAGGAGGTGAAGTCAGGGGCGGTGCTTGCCTGCATGTATGGGCCACACGCAACGTTCCTCGACCATGGACCGGTGCCGCACATGGTCGTCGGCGAGCACGTCCACTTGAGGCCGGATGAGAAGGACGGAGATGGCTGAGGCCATTCACTACGGCTTCATGCAGCGGGCCCTGCTGGCCGGCCTCATCATCGGCGCCGTCTGCGCAGTCGTGGGTGTTTACGTCGTGCTCCGGGGCATGTCGTTCATCGGTGCCGGGATCGCGCACGCCTCGTTTGGCGGCGTGGCCATTGGCTTCGTGCTCGGAGTAAACCCGATGGTGACGGCGGTCCTCTTCTGTCTGCTGGTCGCCTGGGGCATCGGCGCGGTGGCGAGGCGAGGCGAAGTACGAGAGGATACTGCCATAGGCGTGTTCTTCGCCGCGACCATGGCCTTGGGGATACTGGTGATCGGCCTCACGAGGGGCTATCAGGTCGACCTCTACGCCTATCTCTTCGGGAGCATCCTGGCCGTCTCGCCCGCCGATCTGTGGATGTCCGTTGCTCTGGGCGTTGTTGTGCTCGCCACTGTGGGCGTGCTGTTCAAGGAGCTTCTTTCAATAACGTTCGATCCCGAGATGGCCGAAGTCACGGGCCTGCCCGCGGGCCGGCTTCACTACGTACTGCTCGCGCTCATCGCGCTGACCGTCGTGCTGTCGATGAAAGTGGTTGGCATTGTACTGGTGTCGGCGCTCATCGTGACGCCGGCCGCGGCGGCCTATCAGCTCACGGAGGACTTCCGCAAGATGATGGCGCTCTCGGTTGCGGCAGGGCTGTTCGCTACCGTGGGAGGCCTGCTGCTCTCATACTGGCTCAACACCGGCTCGGGTGCGACGATCGTGCTGCTGACCACCGCTGTCTTTCTGGTGGCGCTGGCCCTCTCGCCGCGCCGGCGGCGCCGGCGGTCCGGCACTCCAGATGCCGGCTAGTCCTCAGTCTGGCCTGGGCTCGGCAGCTGGCACTTCATTCCGTCGCGAGCCGCGACGACCTCGACGCCGGTCTCCTCGCTCAGCTTCTCTGCCACGGCTGAGGGGTCCGCGCGCCACACAGTCATTCCAAAGTGAGTGAGGATGGCTGTCTGTGGCCGGATGACTTCGATCAAGCGCTTGGCGTCCGGAATCGAGAGGTGGTAGATCTCGCTCTCCTCCAGACGCACGGCGTTGATCACAATGACGTCAGCGCGGTAGTGGTCCGCCAGTTCCGGGAAGTACCGGGTGTCGGCGATGTACGACCAACGGCATCCGGCCGACTCGAAGACGAAACCGTATACCTCTCCGGGGTGGTCGTGCCGGACTGGTGTCCGAACCACGACGTCCCCGATCTGGTACATCCCTCCTTCTTCGATCACGAGCGTCTCGTCAACGTACTCCCGCAGATACCTGAGTATCACCGGATCGCCTTCGTAGGCATCTCGCGGCGCGAGCACGGCGCCCCGCCGGTTGAATCCGCCGGTGGTCATCGCTTCGATGAGTGTGTTGACATCACCGGAGTGATCGAGATGTCGGTGCGAGAGGAGTATCGCGTCGAGCTTCGTCGGGTCGAACTTCTGCTTTATCGCCTGGACGAGCGCACCCGGGCCGGGGTCAAGCGCGATAGTGGTGTCGGCCTGCTCCACCCACAGGCCGCCAGAAGCCAGCAATTGCTTGAACACCAATACTCTGGCCCCGCCCGTGCCCAGGAACGTGATGCTGTTCATCGAGTCCTCACCTTGACGTCTCACAGGAACACTCACTATACTCCGTGGGACTGTGATGCTCAAGTTCAGGCGATCTGGAAACGCGTACGACGTCCTCGGCTTACCCCGAAGTGCGACGGCGACTCAGATCCGCTCCCGCTACCGCCATCTGATCCGCGGGTACAAGCAGGACCTCTCGCCGCGTGACCTACTCGACGATGAACAGTTCCGAGAGTGGGCCAACGCGCATCTGCTTCTGCTGAGCCCGGAACGGCGGGAGTACGACCGGCGATTGCGACGAGGCGGAGGAGAGGAGCGGCCGGCCGATCTGATTGCCGGTCTCTCGGAGGGGCGCCGTCTCATGGTCCAGGCCGAGGCCGCTTTCATGCAGCGGAAGCTCAGGGACGCGGTCGAGTTGGGCAAGTCTGCCGTGAAGCTGGAAAGCCGCAACGGGGAAGCCTATGCGTTGCTGGGTGACGTTCTGCGGGAGCAGGGCCGGTACGCGAACGCGCTGACGATGTACAACTACGCGATCCAGTTCGAGCCGAACAAGCGGCGCTTCTGGCAAGAGTTGCAGGAAGTGACGGCCCTGCGCGACGGAAAGGCTCTCCCAAAGCGCCTGCGACGAGAGATCACGTCTCCACTCCAGCGGCCGCTCTGGGCATGGCTGGCGGCGGGAGCGGCTCTCGTTGTGATCGAGGCCAGCATGCTCTACTTCCGGGGAAGATGGGGAGACGTCGGCCTCCTCAAGCTGCCCGTCAACTACACCTACGTCGCGCTTGCGGACGGGTTCCTGCTCGGGCTTGTGCTCGCGGCAACAGCCATCATCGGTCCCTTCGACGACGAGCTGCTCTGGTATCAGGTCGCTGGACTGGGGACAGAGACGACACCCATCGGTGTCTTGATCGCCCTCCCCGGGATCGTCTTCTTCTGGGCGGCTCCGGCGTTCTACGTGATCGTGTCCTTGCTCGACGAGCACTTCTCGGTTTCGGTGGCGATCGCGTTGGCGGCCTGCGCGGCCCTCACGCTCGCGTTCTCCTCCGTCGTGCCGGTAGAGAGCCGCAGGACCGTGCAGCTCCTGGGTGGGAACTTCGTCTTCTTTGGCTTTCTCGTGGGATGGCTGGTCGGGAGTATCCGCCGGCGAGCGTTCGAGCACTAGTGAACGCCCAGGAAGTGTCGCGGCTCTCCCCTCAAGTACAACTCGGCCTGGCCGCCGCTGGCGTTGTCCCGCACTGTGAAGCTCGCCTCGCCCAGCCACCCCACCGCAGGCCAGACATCGGCGGGGCGCGCCCAGGCAAAGGCCCTGACGTCGGCATCTATCTCGTATCGCTTCTTCGGCAGCTTCGCAGCCTGCTGCAGCCGGCGAAGGCCCTCGTCACCACTGGCGAAGAGGGCAGACCCGTCTAGGTCAACCGACTTGCCGTCAGGCAACAGCTTCGCAACTCTCTCCGCCGCCTGCGCAGACCCGGCGCCGGCGAAGGCCCCGGCCAGGGCGTGCCCCCGGCCGCCATCCTCCCGCGGCACGAGCGTCAGCAGTACGCTGTCGGGAACCCGCTCGCCCGCCAGGAGGCTGCGCAGCACCCTCATCGGGTAAGAGCGTCTCACGCCCCACGGCGCGCTGGAAGAGCTGCTCTCCGGCAGCAAGAGCGAGGCCAAGTCAGGAAGTCGGTGCAAGAGAAGAAGCGCAGCCGCCTCGGGCGGGGCGAAATAGACGATCTCTGATGCCTCCGTCCCGCGGGACGACACCTCTCTCCGCGGCTCCCTCCAGTAGTTCGCGTGGACTCGAAGGCCGTCGGTCTCTGCTGTGATGGCAATCGCCAGTCGGCCGGGCACTTCTGCCTCGACCCCCCGCTGGCCGCGCTCGGCCGGCCGGCTTCGGTGTCCGAAGTAGGAACGCACGAAGCCCACCCAGCCCTCGCTCAGCACGGACACGAGAGACCGCGCGGCCGGGAGCAGGTCTGCCGTAGTGGCGTAGCACCACAGGAAGCTATCGTCAGGCAAGGGGCGGAAGACGTCTCCGAACTCCGCCGTATCCACCAGCCGTTGGCCGGCGTCTCCCGCCGCCTCCAGGCAGAGCTCCACCAAGTCTGAGTTGGCACTCACGATCAGGCAGCCGTCGATCGCGGCATACGCCAGCTCGGATCTGCGTTCGGGCTCCCCCCACACGACGACGGCCTGGCCGTCTGACCGCAGGATGGACCGCTCCCAGCCCGCCTCTGCTGCAAGCTCAGAAACCGCTTTGTCGACATCGCTGCCCGCCCGCCTCGTGTCGGTGACCCGGGCAATCACCGCGAAGCTGCGCGGTGCTAGCAGGAGGGCGTGCGGGCCCGCGAACGAGGCCACCACGAGTTGGCCGCCGAACCAGCGGGAGGCCCTTTCTTCGAGATCCAATTGCAGGCCGGTCCCATCCACCATTCGCTGAGCCAGCTGGACTGCTCGCTCTGCCAGGATCCGCCGGTCCTCAGCAGGCCACCGAAGCAAGGAGGATGCCTCGGGCCGCACGTCGAGGTTCACAGAGACACTGGCCGATGTGGGCAGGAAATCAGTCGGCGAGCGTGTGGCCCGCCTTCCCAAGAGCGACTGCAGCAACGCGGCAGCGGCGATCACCACCGCGAGCGCAAGGCCGCTGATCAGATAGGCGCGGAGGGGGCGACCAATGGGCAAGTCAGCGCCGCACGCGGGGCAGGGACCCGCCGGCCGCGACACCGTCTCTCCGCACTCGGGGCAGGCTCGCATCTCCTCAACCTCAGTCGCCGCCGAAAACGCTGGCGAAGGCTACGTACGCGTCGTGCCCGAAGAGCACGAACTCGACCGTCTCCAGCGTCGTTCCCTCGGAGGTATGTTCACGCAGGGCTTCGCGCATAGTGCGCGCACACTCCTCGAGCGGGAAGCCGCCGACGCCCGTCCCGAGCGCAGGGAAGGCAATGCTCGCCAGCCCCATGTCGTTGGCGAGGGAGAGTGCGGACAGAGTTGCCCGACGGATCTTGCCGGCATCAGTGGTCAGGTCAGGGCCCATGACGGCGGCGTGGATCACGTGGCCCGCTTCCAGCGCCCCAGCCGTGGTCGCCACGGACCCGCCGATCTCAATCGGGCCGTGAGCGACAGCCTCGCGCTCGATATCTCGGCCTCCGCGGCGCTTGATCGCACCGGCCACCCCGCCGCCCATCCAGAGCTGGCTGTTCGCCGCGTTGACGATGGCGTCGACCTCCCGGTCGCAGATGTCACCCTCCACGACTCTGACGTTCACCGAATCGGTGCGCGTTTCCATCCGCCGCTCCTACCGCCGGGCGAGCAGCTTCAAGCACCGCCGCGCCGCGTTTCTCACGGCGCGGATTGCCCGCTCGGCTGGACCGTGGTGAAAGGCGAAGTGCTCGTCCGCATCGTTCCAGATCCGTCCCACAAGCAGACGAGCCTTGACGACGGCGCGCAGGTCGTCGATGCGGAACCGCTCAAAGGCGAACCGCCGCAATGGGCCGAAGCGGCCTCCCCGCGTGAAGGCCGCTGCGAAGTCGACTATGTAGGGTTCAAGCTGATCCGTCACGACGATGTTCGACCGGTTCTTGATGTCGCAGTGAACGACTCCCCTCTCGTGTATTCCCCTCACAACGCGCTCCAGTCGATCGAAGAACTCGCGAGGGAGGCTGCCGTCGGGAAACTCCGAACACGCGCGGCCCTCCACATGCTCGACCAGGAAGGCCTGTCGGTCGAGGTGCCGGATGAGCTGAGGCACGCCGGATGCGCCCTCCAATGCCCGATAGATCCGCGCCTCTCTGGCAATCAGCCACGGGCCCACAACGCGCCTCAACAGCCAACCGGTTGGCAAGTAATCCTTCACTATTGCGCGCTCGCCGCGATCCTCGATGAGCAGCAGCCGAGGCTGGGTGCCGCCGCCTGACCGGACCTCCGCCACGACGTACGTCTCCATGTTATCGCGGGTCAGGTCCTCGAACGGCCGCTCGTTTGCCCGCACGGAGACCTCCATGCGGTCGGACATTCGGTAGGTCCTCCACTGGTACCTGCCGGGTGGGCATCTGTGGCGCCGCTGGGCGATGGTGAAGAGCATTTGTATCACGAGGGGTCAAGTGTCGCGCGCACAGCACGAGGTATAATAGGTTGGGATTCCAGGGAGAGGAGTATGGACCGATGCCCAGACGTCTGAGAGTGCCGATAGCAATGGCGCTCGGCCTGCTCGCGGCGCTGGCGGCGGCGGCGGCGTTTTCCAGCGCCGAGGTGTCGTTTCGGTCGGCTGAGCGGGACGGCGCGCGCGTCGCGGAGGTGCTGATGGCCGAACGGCCTGTGATAGTGCTGCGCACATCGGCAGGTGGCTATCATCCGCTCGAACGCGCGGAGATCATAGCGAACCGTCTGCGCGCAGCTCTCACCGAGGAGGTGCAGTCGGCTGACGTGGAAGTCGGTTCGGTGGAGGGCGGCGCCGGGCTCTACATCCGCGATCAACTCATAGTCGCCGTATATGGGCCTGAGGCCGAGGCCCACGACGCCACGACCGACGCCCTCGCGCGCCTGTGGCGGGACAACGTGCTGCTAGCGCTGGGCTACGAGCCGGCAGAGGAGGGGCCCCCCGCCGAGCCGCCAACCGAGGAGGGGGCCACGTCGGAAGAGTCCGGCGAGCCGGGAGAACCTGCGGAGGGAACGGCTGCGGGAGGCCCGGACGAAGCCCAGGCACTGGCAGAAGCTGAGTCAGACGCGGTGGACTGGACCGGGACCGCGCAGAAGTGGGTGCCGGTGCTGAGTCTGGAGACAGAAGGTCTCAGACTGGGAATGGCGCAGGTGGCCGGCCCGACGGCCCAGGTGGACCAGGTCAAAGGGGTGTATCAGCTCCGGCTCGACTTCCGCGACATTGGCCGGGTGTATGCCTACATCCCCGTCGGGACGCTCAGCGTCACCAAGCTCGACCGGGTGCAGGGGGTGAGTGTGTGGGCGCTGGCCGACATCGCGGTGCTTGGGTTCTGAGAGGGGAGGAGTCACCAATGAGAGCGAAGAGACTCATCACGATACTCTTGATCGCTTGCCTCGCGGGGGCTGGCCTGGCCGCTGTGGCTGCCCACGCCATCGAGCTTGGCGACATACTGAAGGTGGCCGGGGTAGCATTCCTCGTATCCCAGTACGACGACGAGATCGACAGCTTCATCACGAGCGGCCTCGGGGAAAGGGAGGCCGCCGCTCAGGGCGCGACCAAGGTCGTCCCGATCCTCTCTCTGGGCCGCGGCGGGTACATAGGGGCCGCCCAGGTCGTGGGCAACCCCGAGAACGTTCAGCGCGTGAAGGCGGTCGTACAGGTCGAGGGGCGTTTCGGAAGCGGACGTGCCCAGATCCTCGTGCCCGTCACGACAGACCAGGCTTCGGGAAGTCCAGATAGGGCCAAAGGCGTCGGCGTCTCCGCGGTGATCGAGCTCAAGGTATAGCCAGCCGCCGATCCGACATCTCACAACGAGGGGGATGTATGGAAGACAAGGGTCGGTGCGCGCTCGCCAGACAATGAGCGCAGTCACTGCACCCCTGTCCATTGGCAACGCGGGGCCCGGTCTTCCGGGCCCCGCAACCAATTTCCGGAAGGTCTGAAGCTTCTTCGCGGGGCCTTTCGCGCGAGGGGAGAAGCCGCTCGCGGACGGTGAGAACATACGAAGCAGCAGCGGGGCCCTTCGTGCGAGGGGAGAGGGCGCGGGGACGAGCGATAAGGGTGCAGTGTACCTCAATCCAGCAGGTAGACCTTCACCTTGCGGCGGCCGAACTGGATGGCCTCTTCGTAGGTCGCATAGCAGAGGTCGATGCGCATCCCCTTGATGGCCCCGCCGCGGTCGGCCGCGACGCCGAAACCGTATCCGGGGATATACATGCGGGTGCCCATCGGTATGACGCGGTCGTCCACCGCGACAATGCCCTTCTCAGCCTTGACGCCCGTCGCGGTGTAGCCACTTGCCCATTTACCACAGCTCTTGGGCCCGGGGTCATACGCCGTCGCCTCCATGATGACTGGCTGAAGCCAGTCGCCTCCTCGCGAAGTCAGGTCGCGCGTGCCGCGGAGGAGGACTGCGTCGACAGGCTCTTCGAGCACTTCCTCAACGATGAGGCCGCGGGCGGTCTCCACGCCATCCTTCTCCCATACTCGCCAGACCTGTCGCAGGCTGCCATCGCTCCCATCGGCCAGGATCTTCGTGAAGCCTGAGGCGCGGTCCGGATCGGCCAGGACGATGGTGCGATGCGAAATGGTATCCACCTGCTCAATCTCCCGGCATCCGACGCGCGTGATGCGGATCTCCAGCCCGTCGGCGATCGGTGCGTCGGGGGCGGGGGAGGTCCTGTCCAGATCGCCAAGCGTTATCCTGAGAAGATCGAGCACATCGCCGACAGTCTCAGCCGAGGTCGACAGGCCGAATACTGTGTCGTCCACATGCACCATCACGCGTGGTAGCGTTAGCGCGCTGTCACTGTCATGGGTGTCTGATGCAGCCGTGGCTGCACCACCCACTAAGAACAGAACCGCTGCTGCGCCGATGGATATGAGACGCATATGGCGTTGCTCCCCTGTCGCTGGCAGCAAACCCGGGCTAGGTCAAACAGATCTGCTGGTGCGGTGAAGTGCAGTCGGACAGATGCTTCAGCGTAGCTGCGAGGACGTGCTGGGGTGAAGTGCTGCGGAAGGTATGGGGGACGACTCTGCTGACTTGGTCCCCCGCCCGTGGGGGACACTCTATTAGTAGCATGATCGATGGACCTAGTCAAGCGCTTGTGATCTCGCCAGGGGTGCCTCCTGGGGCTTGTACCCGGAGCACCCAGCTGTCCCGGTAACCGCCGACCCCCTGAAGCAGTTGAAAAGGCGGCCCGAGACAGCCGGCTGTCCCGGGCAGTCTCTCTTCGGCCTCTATTCCACAAATCCGAGCGGAGGCAGTGATGGGGTCACTTGGCATCCAAGAGCCGCTCTGACGTGGGCAGAGAGGGAGAAGCGGGGGCCTGCGTCGCCGCGGCAGCGGTAGGTAGGCGGAGATATCGTGCGGAAGTAGTGTACCCACTGGAGGGGTCAGACAAATGACCCGGCGTGTCTGGGTCGCCACCATTTCTGCTGTTCTGATATCTCTGCTTCCGGTCGCTGCTCAGGTGACCGAGGAGCTGGACGGGTTCGGCGGGTTGAGGGGCGTCCGCCGGGCCGCAACAGGTTTCTTTCGCACGACTCGAGCGCACGGCCGGTGGTGGCTCGTGGACCCGAACGGTTTGCTGTTCTTCAGCGTGGGGGTCGAGGATGTGAGCCTGGGCCCGCGCGGAGGCGCTGGCACGGGGGCCTCGACCTATCGAGAAGGCGCCCTCGCCAAGCACGGGGGCGAGGCGACATGGGCGGCGGTCACTGCGGAGCGACTTCGTGCCTGGGGGTTCAACACCCTCGGGGCAGGCTCGGACCAGGCGATGAGACGGCAGGCGATGCCTTACACGATCAGCCTTCAGTGCGCCGCCGCGCGCGGTGGAGCCGTCCTCGGGGAGTTCCCTGATGTCTTCGACCCGGCCTACGAACGCGCGGTCCGCCGATACGCGCGGCAAGTGTGTCGGCCCTGCGCATCTGATCCCTGGCTTCTGGGGTACTTCACCGATGCTGACCTGCCGTGGGGAACAAGCGAGGAGGGCTCGGCAAACGTGCTGGCGCAGTTCCTGGGGCTCCCCGACGGTGCGCCCGGCCGGGTTGCCTTGCTGCAGTTTCTGGAGAGGCGTCACCTCAACATTCAGGAGCTCAACATTGCGTGGCGAACCGACTACGCCTCCTTCGAGGAGATCGGCCGGACGCCACAGGTTGGCTCATGCATCCCGCAGGGAGACGCCGACGCGTTCGAGCGTGAGTTCGCGCGAGAGTACATGCGCATCGCCCACGATGCCATCCGCGCCGTCGACAAGCATCACCTCATTCTCGGGCCCCGCTTCGCGCAGGCCGTGCCTTGCCACACCTTGGAGGGCATGAAAGGCTACGTAGACGTGGTCTGCTTGGACTACCGCGGCGCCACAGTTCCCGCGGAACACCTTCGGGAGGTCCACCGCGTCGCAGGGCTGCCCACCATCCTGATCGGGTCCGGCTGGGCAAGTCCGGAAAGCCGGGCCGCAGAGCCACCCGAAGCGGAGGACGTCGGCGAGACGTCGGCAGGCCCGCCGGCGGAGTACGAGCGGTTCGTACGAGAGCTGGTGTCTCTGCCGATGGTCGTAGGGTGCCATTGGCATAGCTATGCTGACAGGCCCGCGCGCGACGGGCCTGGTTCAGACGCCGAGCCGCTGGCGTTGGTGGATGTCCAGGACGAGCCCCATCGGGAGTCGGTAGAGATGGCGACCCGGGTCAACGAGCAGATCTACGAGCTGGCAGGGGGCCCACCTGGAGCAGGCGGCACAGTAGGGGACAGCGAACACCCCTAAGGAACTCTTGGGGGAGGGCGGCGCCAGCAGGCGCGAGGGTGCCCCGAGGACGGCGGGAAGCCTCGGGGCACCTGCTCCCCCTGGCGTAGGAGGGAGGGCGGCTGAGTATTCTTTGGATCGCAGCCAGTGCGGTTCGCGGGTTTCGCTCTGCCGCCCTGTGTCCGATCCACCGTATTAGACGCATCTGGGACCCTGATGGTTCTCAGTTGGCGGGAAATATTCCAGTTTTTTGTGCGAAGAATCTGTGAAAGCTCATTCCCCCGAGGCCGACTCCCAGGCGATGATGCCTGAGCGGAGGGGGGTGACGTGAGCCGGGACGTTCTCCTCGTCAACACCAATCAGCTCCGTCCAGCCGTCGGGCCGATCGCGCTGGACTACATCGCTGATTCCCTTCGAGAGCGCCGCCTGGAGGCCAGGCTGGTCGATCTGTGCTTCGAGGAGGACCCGGAGCAGGCCCTCGGATCGGCGCTGAAGGAGGCCGAATACCTCCTCGTAGGGTTGACACTCCGGAACACAGACGACTGCTATCTGGCCGGCGGCGAGGACCATCTTCCCGGTTTCATCCGTCTCGCGGAGGTCGCTAGGGAGCTGTCGGATGCTCCCCTGGTCATCGGGGGAAGTGGCTACTCTGTCTTCCCTGAGCCCATTCTGCGAGCGTGTGGGGCTGATTACGGCATAGCGGGGGATGGCGAGGCGGCCCTCGTCAGGCTGGCGGATGCGCTTGCCGGTGAGGGGAGAGCCGGGGAGATTCCTGGCCTTCTGTGGCGCGAGAACGGTGAGATCAGGGGCAATCCGCCGTCGCTCGCCCCGGTTTCCGAGTTGCCGACCCGCGAGAGGGCGCTCGTCTGCAACAAGCGTTACTTCGACGAGGGCGGCCAGGCCGGCGTGGAGACGAAGCGCGGGTGCGACCGCGGCTGCATCTACTGCGCCGACCCTCTCGGCAAGGGACGGCGCGTACGGGCACGGACCCCGGAGCAGGCGGCTGACGAGTTCGAGGCACTTCTCGCGCAGGGAATCGACCACTTCCATCTGTGCGATAGCGAGTTCAACGTGCCTGTCGACCATGCCCTCGCCGTATGTGACGAGATGGCGCGGCGTGGACTCGGCAACATGGCTCGCTGGTACACGTATGCGACGCCGGCCGGGTTCACGCCCGAGCTTGCACGGGCGATGCGGTCGGCAGGCTGTGTGGGCGTGAACTTCGGCGCCGATAGCGGGGACGACCGGATGCTGACTGCCCTGGGGCGGGACTTCGAGACAGAGGGCCTGTCACGAACGGCAGAGGCATGTCGCGAGGCAGGTCTCGTCTTCATGTATGACCTTCTGCTGGGCGGCCCCGGCGAGACTCAGGAGAGCATCGTGCACACAATCGAACTGATGAAGCGCATCTCTCCTGACCGAGTGGGAGTCTCGCTCGGCGTCCGCGTCTACGAAGGGACACGTCTGGCCGATATTGTCAGATCGCAAGGCCCGCTGGAGAACAACCCGAATCTGCGTGGCACCACCGAAGGGAATCAGGCCCTCCTTGCGCCGGTGTTCTACCTGTCATCTGCGCTCGGCGACGGTGCGGCGGAGTACGTGGCCGAACTCGTCGGCGGCGACCAGCGGTTCTTCTTCCCAACGGCCGAGGCTGGGACCGAGGCGTACAACTACAGCGATAACGAGCGACTCGTGGTCGCCATTCAAGAGGGGTATCGCGGGGCCTACTGGGATATCCTCAGGCGCCTGGCCGAGGGCCAATAGCAGAGCCCTGCATCACTTCGCTCTGACTGCAGCAGCTGGGTCAGGTCCTCTGGACCTCGAAGGTCGTCTCGATCGTGGCGACCTGCCGCAGCATGGCGCCAACTGAGCAGTACCTCTCGTCGGAGAGTTCAATCGCGTGCGCCAACCGTTCCTCGTTGATGTCGCCTGCGAGCATGTGCGTGATCTTGATGCGCGTAAAGATCCTGGGGTGCTCCGTTGCGCGCTCACCCTCAACCACCAGCCGATAGTCCTCAACTGGCTCGCGCATCTTGTGGAGGATCGCGGTGACATCCATGGCGGTGCAGGCGGCGAAGCAGGCCAGCAGCATCTGCGTGGGCCGAGGGCCCCGATTCTCACCACCTTCTTCCTCCGCGGCATCGAACCTGACTTGATGGCCTGTAGCGAAGCTGGCGTCGAAGGCCATTCCCGCCGCGAGGGCGAGTGTGACGCTCTCCGTCTTGCCGTCTGCCATCGAATACCTCCGCCGTACTGCTCACCTTCACGGCGAGCGCCCTCTCGCTAGGTCATTGATCCCGGTCCGCCACGCTCGGCTGGATGCGATAGACGAGTATGGCCGTGTCTGCCCCGCGGTAGCGAGTCAGGGGCTCAAAGCGGGGGTGGTCGGCGATATTCCTCATTGAAACGAGGGCGGGGAACGCATGGGTCTTGTCCGACCGCGTGATGACGTAACCGGCCCCGATGGCATCGGCGACCGTCAGGGCGGCCTCCGGACCGTCAGTCGGGAATTGGGCGCACGGGACGCCCGCGATGTGGTTGAGGCCCCAGGCGCTGTCGGTGAGCACGGGGGCGGGATCAGGGCCAAGGGCGCGCACGGCGTCAGCGGCCTCGATGGGGTACAGGGGCTCAACAGCTCGGCGCGCGTCAGGCGGCGGTGCGAGCCACCAGATGCACGGAGAGAGAAAGGCGACGGCGATCAGCAGCCAGGCGAGCGGTGCCAGGCGGCGGAGGCGGGCGCGATCGTGAAGGTGCGCGGCGGCGGCCGCCCCGAGCACAAGGAGTCCGGGCATCAGCGAGGGGAGGAGATGCCAGCCGGTGCCTTTGAGGGTCGGATAGGGCACTACAAGGCACGGGATGAGCAGAGCGATCGGGACGTAGACAAGCCACGGCGTGGCCTCGCGCCGCACACCTCGAAGGCAGAGCGCGGCGACGGCGAGCACCGCGACGAGCATGAGCGCCTTCAGCAGGACCCGAGTGCTGCGATAGAGGGCGTAAAGCTTCATCCCCACGGCGACGACCTGACTCGACTCGAGGTAGTTGTCGAGCGTTAGGTGAGACTGATCGAGCCGGAAGAGGTCGTTGTACTCTGTGAGGAAGGCGGTGCGAAGTGCGTTAGCGCCGGAGGGACTGCCGAACGTGACGGTCTGACGCACCCACCATGGCGCGGCGATGACGGCGAAGGCGATGATGAAGGCGATGGCCAGGCGGAGTGCGTGTCCCTTCCTTGCCCGGCGCGCGAGGAAGACGGCGAGGATGAGGACGACGATGGCCAGCAGTCCCCCGTCCGAGCGGGTGAGATAGGAGAGGGCGGCGACTGCGCCCGCGGCCATAGCGACGAGGGGCAATCCTCGCCAGGCAGCCCAGAGAGCGAGGATCGAAAGGTTGACAAGGGTGGCGTTCAGCATGAAGTGGTCGGGGAAGAGGGATAGCTCGACGAGGTAGTAGTTCACGGCCGCGCCGCCGCCCGCGAGGAGGGCGGCATCGCGCCGGCCCGTCAGGGAGCCCGCGACCCACGCGCACACTGCACAGAGAAGCGCTCCAAAGATGAGTGACGGCCACTGTGCCGCCCGCAGCGACACCTCGCCGGCAGCAGCAAAGGCGCCGGCCATGACCAGGGACGTGCCGGGCATCCAGTAACCGTTGCTGGGGACTGGGAGGCCTTCTGGGATGCCAGCGAGGTAGTTCCACACGTAGTCGGCCACGAACCCACGGCCGGAGTGGAGATTCTCCGCGACGTGCATGTAGTAGGCTGCGTCTGCGGACACAGGAATGGGACGGCTGTACGCCAGTGCGACGCGAACGGCCAGCGCCGCGCAGAAGACCGCGAGGCATGGCAGCAGCAGTCTCGGCCGCGAACGGCCATTGCTTGCGTCGGGCGCGCTCATCGCTCAGATCACCGCCTCGAAGGCCTCATCGTAGATCAGCACGAGCGTCTCCACGTGTGATGCTGCCTCCGTGTCAGATCCGAGTGCCGTGCCCCGGGGCAGGGGCCCAGTCGGCCTCGGCGAAGTGGCCCGCCGGGAGGGCGAGGCATGCGCGATCTGCTCGCTGTATGGCAGAATACCCGGCTGGTAGTGCTGGTCGCGCTCACGGCGGCCCTGTACGCGGCGCTTATGATGCCGTTCAAAGTGGCGCAGCTCATCCCTGGCATCACCGAGATCCGTCCCGGCATAGTGATACCTTTTGTGTTCGGCCTGCTGTTCGGCCCGGCCGCCGCGTGGGGAGCCGCCTTCGGCAACTTGATCGGCGACATGCTCGGCGGCATGCTGACTCCCGGCAGTCCCTTCGGCTTCGTCGCGAATCTCCTCTATGCTTACATTCCCTATCGAGTCTGGGGAGTCTACAGAATGGCCAGCAGCGAAGCGGACCTCGACTTCAAAAGGATGGTGTGGCTGGCGAACTACCCGCTCCTGATTGCGGCAGCGGCGCTCTGCGTTGGTGGCGCGGTCATCCACGCCAAGGGCTTCTTCGCTGTCGGCTATGTGTTGTACTTGCTTGCCGCAGTGAGCCTGGCCGTCTTGCTGGCCGAGGCGCGCGACATGGGAGAGTTGGTGCTTGTGTCTGCCCTCGCAGCTGCGGTCTGTGCGGCCGTAGTTGGCTTTGGCGTGGACGTCGCGGGGATGTTTCCGTTCAAGGCAGTGGCCCCAGTGGTTCTCGTGAACAACCTCGCTCTTGCGACTGTGCTCGCCCCGCCGCTCCTGTCCGCCCTCTACCCTCGCATGAAGCGGTGGGGTCTTCTGCATTGGCAGGTCCTAGGCCGGGAGTCGCCCTCTCGGTCGCCACGGATCACGCTCGGAGTCCTTGTGTGCTGGGTGGGAGCAGTGGCCGTGCTCTTGACCGGTATCGGGATCTCGGGTGAAGAGGCCGCGGGTCTGAGTGTGCTGACGGCACTGTGGGCCCCGTTGGCTGTCTTGGCGGCCGGGATTCTGCTGATCTGACCCGTTGATCTGACCCGTGGCAGCCGGAGTCAGCAGTCAACGAGGAGATCGCCGTCCTTCTCCCGGGTAGGGACTGCCTCGACGATGTTGCCTACCCAGTCGTCCGGCCCACCGGCGCGGACTCTCACGTAGTGAGACGTGTGCCCCGTAAGGCGACCCTTCTCGTCTATCTCCTCGAACAGGACAGACACTTCCTTGCCGATCCAGGCCTGGGCGGCGGAGCAGGCCAGATTGTGCGCAAGGGAGAGCATTTCCTGTGTGCGCTCTCGCTTCGCGGCCGTGGACACTTCGTCGCTTCGCTCGGCCGCGGGTGTGTCGGGACGACGGGAGTACGGGAAGACATGGAGGCGGGTGAAGGCCATATCGCGAATGAAATCCAGGCTCCGCTGGAACTGCTCATCAGTCTCACCCGGGAAGCCCACCATCACATCGGTGCTGATTGCGGCATCGGGCCAGGCAGCGCGAATGCGCCCAACGAGACCGGCGAAGTCGCCACTGGTGTAGCCGCGGCCCATCGCCTTCAGGACCGAGTCGTCGCCTGACTGGAGAGGAAGGTGGAGGTGATGGCAGAGCGTCGGATGGTCGGACGTCTCGGCGAGCACATCGCCGTCCACGTCCATCGGCTCGACTGAGCTGAGCCGGACGCGCGGTATGCTCGTACCGCGCACCTGCTGCAGGAGACGGGCGAGCGAGGCATCCCCCCGGTCCCTGCCGTACGCCCCGAGGCGTATCCCGCACAGGACCACTTCCTGCGCGCCTGATTCCGCAAGTTCTCTCAGTTCGGTGAGCACCATGGGAAGCGGCATGCTCGTCGGCCGTCCCCGGGCATCGGGCACCACGCAGTAGGTGCATTGGTGGTCGCACCCATCCTGGATCTTCAGGAAGGCCCGGGTGCGCGGCGGCAGATGGCTGGCCGGGTGTGAGGAGGCCTGCAGCTCTGGCAAGAAGTGGGCGAGTTCGAGCTTCCGGGTGTTGGGCACGACCGCGGTCACTCCCGGGAGTTCGAGCAGCGAGGAGGGATCTCGCTGTGCCAGGCAGCCGGTGACGATGAGCGCGGCCTCCGGATGCTCGCGTAAGACTTTCCGTATGAGCTTCCGGGCCTTCGCGTCGGCCGTGCTCGTGACTGTGCACGTGTTGACGATGTACGTATCGGCCGGCTCATCGCGGCCGGCTATCCGATAGCCGCGTGCGGCGAGACTGCGGGCGATCTCGTCGGAGTCACACTGGTTGACCTTGCAGCCCAGTGTGAGGATGCAGACGCGAGAAGGACTCATTTCCGCTCAATGATAGCACGAACAGCAGACAGGAGAACAGCGGGGGAGCGCGGTCGCTTGGACGCGGGTGTCAGACGCCGCGCCCGGCGAACCAGGGGATGAAGGAGCCGATCCAGTCGCTCAGCAGGAACTGCACCCGGCCGATGAACAGAGATATGCGAGCCATCACCGTGTTGCCGAACATGGCGCCGAAGGCGATCATCAGGAACCACCGGCCGAGCAAGGCCGAGCGGCCGAGCGTTCGTCCGAAGCGGCCCTCGTGCGAGACGGAGAAGAAGAAGTAGCTCAGCACGGTGAACAGGATGATCACGAACAGCCAGTTGTGCAGGACAACGTCACTCCACCCGATCTGCGGGTCCGCGCGAAGCGGCTTGAAGCAGGCGTAGATCTGGGGGGAGTAGATGGGGAAGAACGTGCGGAAGAAGTAACCCGCCGCTATCCCGAAGAACAGCCCCATGACGAGCCGGGCCAGCCACAGGAGGCGGCGGCTGTAGATGAAGTAGAAGAGCAGGCCGACGACGGGGGCGAAGACCCAGTACCACCTGCCCTCGTGGATCATGGGCTTCCACCATCTGCCCTCGAGGTTCTGGGTCCAGATGAACACGATGAGGTAGCCGGCGCTCAGACCGACGAAGATGTGTTCGAACAGGCGCGAGACGGGGTTCTCGCGGTAGAGGATGGTATAGACGCCGAGAGTCGCGATGGCCCCACCCCAGAGGATGGCGATCTCTGGATTCATGGCGCCCCCTGCCCCCTGGGCCCGCGGGCTAAGACGAAGCCGAGATTCCCGATCACGATAAGGAGGATGATGAGGACGTGTGCCCATGACTGCACGTTCATGATCACACTCGCCTTGGCCGGCCTCGTCACGAGAGCCTCCATCTCCGCCGCGCCCTTCGCGCCGACCAGCATTCCCTGCATCTGGCCGGAATCCAAGAACGGGTAGTACCCGGGAGCCATGACCGCGGTGTAGGCGCTGGCGAACGGCGTGCCGTAGACGCCCTGGATCAGGCCGATCCACGTCTCGGTGATGGTGGCCAGACCGGTGATCTCGATCACGAGGCCTATGCTCTCGATGTCCTCCACCCCCTGCATCATCGACAGCTCGGCGACGGGCGTGCCGTAGAAGTCATCTCCTATCGTCTTCGGGATGTTCTTGGCCATCGCAATGAGCACGTTCGCGAAGCCATACTTGTAGCCCCAGTTACACCAATCGACGCCGTACTCCGCGCCGTACTGCTCGGCCACCTGTTCGGCGATATCGTTGGCCAGCTTCACGCCCATCGGCGGATGGAGGTTCATGATCGCAAACCGCTTGTCGTTCTGGAGACAGGCGTGGACGATGGCCTCTGTCTGGGGCCCGGTCTCTGCGTTCGTGCTTGCGTCCCAGTCGGTCGAGATCAGTATCAGCTTGTCGTCTGGCACTGCGGAGATGGCGTCGTAGACGCCCTGTGTCGCACTGCTTGGCGCTATCGGAAGCGGGATGGGGAAGAGGATCTGCCAGATGACCACCGCGGCCATGAGCAGGTAGACGTAGTACCGCGGGATCTGCTGGAGTCTCTGCCAGAAGCCTGCTCGGGGCTCAGCCATGTCAGCCCTGCTCCGAGAAGAAGGTCCCGCGCTCCAGGCTGAGCCATATACGGAGCGACATGGCAAGGCCGCCGATGGCGACGCCGAAGACAATCCCTCGCTGGGCAGGGGCGTTAAGCCAGGTCATTATCCATTCTCCCAGCGCCTCCAGCCTGAAGAAGGCGAGAGCGCCCGTGGTCGGCAGTCCGCTGGTGACCCAAGCCCCGACGGGCACTTGGCCGATCATGACGATAAAAGCAGCGGCCATCATCAGACCGGCTTCGGCTGTTCGAATGCGGAAGGCGCGGTAGGCCGCCGAGGCGATGTAGAAGGCCAGCAGAGAGAACGTCGCCGCCTGCAGCGGCATGAACAGTCCGCTGAAGAGCATCTCGTAGATGGCCCTGGGCACCGGCATCACCGCGGACGCCTCATCGACCTTGGGCAGATAGTGCGCCCAGAACCCGAAGACCAGCATGGCCACCATGGCGAGGAAGAAGGCAAGGCTGTTGTGCCACCCGGGCCGCCGCTGGCCGAGGCTCCTTCCATGCACCTGACACAGGCTGTAGATGCCCAGCCCGACCGTGAAGGCGCCGATGACGGACATCATGATGCCGACGGGTTCGATGCCAGGTGTGAGGAGGTTGGCTCCACGGTCCGGGTTTGGGTTGGGGATGGCAGTCGGCCAGAGCACAGCCGTGCGGACGGGAAGGAAGTACTCCAGCCCCAGGTAGAGCCCGCCGACGAAGGTGACGAAGGCGATGAGCCAGCGCCGGCCGCGGGGCCCCAGGAATCGATGAAGGAGTGCGAGGAGGACGAAGCTGCCGATCAGGGCAACAGCCAGGTTGCGATAGAGCTGTGGGGGCGAGGTGGTGGGTTGGAAGACGCTCTGGATCGAATCCCACATGATCAGGACCCGGTCGCTCCGGTCGCCAGCAGCTGGCGGAGGAAGTTGTACTCCTCATTCCCGACCGCCCCGAAGTACGTCGCGAGGCCGACGCCCAGTATGAGGAGGGCGACCAACAGCGCCTTGGCGATATCTTGCCCGACCAGGCTTCCGGTGAGTGTGGGCTCACGGGTGAGGTAGGCGCTGGCGGCGTAGTACTCGTCTCCGATGACGACATAATCGCAGGTCGCGATGAAGAACGGAATCTGCACCGGGTCAGGGCAGCCCGCGACCTGGAGCGCGCCGAGAGCCTGGCCGTTCTCGGCCAGAATCAGAGACTCGGCGAAGAACATGCCGAAGAAGAAGTTGGTGGCCACCTGCTCGCGAGCCATCAGGCCGACCGATCCCAGGGCGTAGGCGAACTGCTCGTTGGAGATGAAACGGACGTCGTCCGAACGGAACGCCTCCGGGCGTCCAGCGGCCTCGTACGCCTCCCGCACTGACTCCTCGGCTACTGGGTAGAGCTCTGGTTCGCAGATCCCAACGATGATCCGGGTCGCACGCTCAGCCGCCAGCCGGACGACGTAGGAAAGGATAGCAAGCGCCTGCAGCGTGGCGATCTCGATGCCCCGCAGACCCGGCGAGAAGAAGATCGGCCTGCCCATCTCGGTGGCGCGGCCGACGGCCTCCTTGATAGCAGTCAAGCCCGGGATACGGCGGATGAACATCTCGCGGCCGCGCTGTGCGACGAGGACGCTGATGACGATGATGAGGCACATCGAGCCGAACAGGGCGCTCATGAACCAGTTTGCGTGCTCGAGGCCACCCATCGCTACGTGGACTCCTCTGTGGACTCACCAAGGCGGGCCAGGAGCCGGTCGAAGGCCCCCCGGTCCGCCAGCACTTCGGCCGCGGCCTCGACCTCGTCAGGGCGCAGGAAGAAGCTCAGGAACGGCCGGGCGAAGAAGGCGGCCTGGCTCATCAGGAATCCGATGGGGCGGTTCAGTTCGAGAAAGAGAACGGCTGGCGATTCGAGGCGGCGGGCCTTGATGGCCGAGGCGAGCTTCTCGATGATCTCGTTCTTCCGCGCCTCTTCTGCGGCGCGCTGTTCCTCGTCTACGGGCCGGGGCCGAAGGAAGTCAACCAGGTGTGAGATCGTCACCACCAGCCGCCTCCCGTCCTACGTGGTGGTCGATGGCCGCCATGACATCGTCTGCGTTGCCGTCAAACCAGAGATATATACCACGGAAGGCGTCGAGACGCGAAGGACGAGGGAGTGGGCTCAGCTTGACGCCGAGATCGTCGCGCACCACGCGGCGGACCTGATTCCAGCTCATGCGGCGGCGGTGAATGAGCCCACGGGCCTCAACACCACTCTCGCTCAGGGCGAACGTCAGTGGGAACAGGTAGTCGCCGACCGAGGCCGTCAGGAGAATAGCGGCGAGCACCCCGTAGAACGGACTCCCGAATGCGTAGGCAGCGAGCACAGATGTGCCGATGATAAACACGACAGCGGCGACCGCCTGCCGAGGGCGGCGGCGGGCGAGGTGGACACGCCAGGTCAGACGGGGCGCGGGATTCACAGCCCCAGTTCTTCGCTGATCCCCTGCACGGCCCTCACCCCGGTCTCGACGAACTCCTCCAGGCTCAGGCCAAGCTCATCCTCGCAGGCTCTGATCTGGTCGCGATTCGCCCCCCGGGCGAAGGACTTCTCCTTCATGCGGTTCAGCACGAACTGCGTGTCGATGGCCGAGAGCTTCTTCTCCGGCCGGATGAGCGCCGCCGCGACGATGAGCCCGGTGAGGGGATCAACGATCCACAGAGCTCTGTCCAGGCGAGAGTCACGAGGAGCCTTGTCGGCGTGTGCCAGCACCGCGTGCACGATGCCGGAGTCGATGCCCTGCTCCTCGAGCATGCGGGCCGCGATGTGCCCGTGCGTCTCCGGCGAGTCGGCCGTCTGGTCGTAGTCCAGGTCGTGCAGCAGGCCTGCAAGCCGCCACGTGTCCTCGTCTTCGCCGAGGCGCTGCGCCAGCGCCGCCAGCACGGCCTCGCAGGCGAGGCAATGCTTCCGGAGGTTCTTGTTCTTTACATGGGCGTTGAGCAGGCCGAGCGCGGTGTCTCTATCCATGGTCCGTATTCCCCTCCGTTTCCCCGAAGACTTCTGCCGTGAACGCGGAAATGGTGGCTCCTGTGCGCCACGCATCCTTTGGGAGGCCGGCCTTCAGGCACGTGTGCTCCAGGAACTGCTCCCGATTCCAGCCCCACTCGACGGGCACCTGCGGAAGCAGGAGCCCACGGCGGTTCCCGTGCTCGACGACGAGTCCGTGAACTCCGACCTCGATGTCGCCGACGTCGACGATCTTCTGTGCGGGGCTGAGGAGGGATATATCTACCGTCAGCTCGCGCACTTCATCGTCCGTGACCGGAGGGAAGCGTGGGTCCTCTCGTGCCGCAGCCCGGGCCATTCTGGCGACGTTGACAGCTGTGGGCTCGTGCGGCTCGGTCGTGCCGATGCATCCCCGTAGCTCACCATGCGTCTTCAGCGTGACGAACGCGGCCCCGGGCTTCTGCAGCTCCGGGTCGTCCACGTGTGGCTCATATGCCTCCCCTCGCGCCGCGGCCTCGACCGCTTCGCGAGCGATGCGGAGCAACGTCATGCGTTGCGTCTCGTTCAGCATGGCTCTTCCCGTCCTGGCCTTAGTCGGACTGCTCGAGCATGCGGCGGAACTCCTCCTCGGTCAGCGATGGAATCCCTAGCTGTTCGGCCTTCTCAGCCTTCGAGCCCGGGGAATCGCCCAGGACCACGAAGTCGGTGCTCTTGCTGACACTCGATGTCGCGCGGCCTCCCTGCGCTTTCACAATCGCCTCCGCCTCGGACCGCGGGATGCTGAGCGCGCCCGTGAAGACCACGCTCTTACCGGCGAACGCGCCTTCGGAGGCATGCGGGGCAGCGGCCGGGGGCTGGGCAGACACGCCCGCCTTGCGGAGCTTGCGCAGCAGTTCCTTCGTCTGTTCCTGTCGGAAGAACACTGCGACCGCCTGAGCGATGACGGGGCCGATCTCCGGGGTCTCCGCCAGCTCTTCTTCGCTGGCAGCCGCGAGGCGCTCCAGCGACCGAAACTGCCCGGCCAGCACTTCTGCCACATGGCCGCCGACGTGTCGGATGCCAAGGCCGGAGATGACTCGCCCGAGGGGAGGGTGCTTCGTCGAAGCGATGGCGTCGAGGACGTTCTCCGCGAGCTTGTCTGCCATCCGGTCGAGCTTCAGGAGATCATCTTTCGTCAGGAAGTAGAAATCGGCCGGGTCGCGGACCATCTTCTTCGATACGAGCTGGGCGATGATCTTGGGGCCAAGGCCTTCAGCATTGACGCCGCCTCGGGAGAAGAAGTGCCCGATGCGGCCGTTGATCTGCGCGGGGCACGCGATGCCGGCGCACCGCCGGACGGCCTCGTCCTCCTCTCGGATCGCGTCGGCCCCGCAGACGGGGCACTTGTCCGGCATGACGAACTTCCGCTCGTCTCCCGTCCGCTCGCCAGTTACGACGCTGACCACCTCGGGTATCACGTCTCCGGCCTTCCGGACGACCACAGTGTCACCGGCCCTGACGTCCTTACGGGCTACCTCGTCTTCGTTGTGGAGGGTGGCCATCTGGACCGTGGAGCCGGAAATCACGACCGGCTCCATCATGGCGACGGGCGTGAGCGCGCCGGTGCGCCCGACGGAGACGAAGATATCTTTGACGACTGTAGTCTGCTCCTCCGGCGGGAACTTATAGGCGACGGCCCACCGCGGGCTCCGCGAGACCTGGCCGAGGTCGCCCTGCATGGCAAGGGAGTCCACCTTCGCGACGACGCCGTCTGTCCCATAGCTCAGCTCTGCGTGCCTCTCGACCCACTTGCGGTAGTAGGCAGCGGTCTCGTCTACGCCATGGCAGACTGCGCGTTGGGGGCTGGCGCGGAAGCCCCGCGCCTCCAGGCCGTCCAGCATCTCGCTGTGTCGCTCGGGGCTTACGCCTTCGCTTGCCCCGAAGCCGTAGACGATGATGTCGAGGCGGCGGCGCGCGGTGATGCTCGAGTCGAGCTGGCGCACCGAGCCAGCAGCAGCATTGCGCGGATTCGCGAACAGCGGTAGGCCATCTGCCTCGCGCTCCCGGTTGATGCGAGCGAACTCCCGTCGATCCAAGTAGACCTCCCCGCGAACTTCCGCCAGCGGGGGTAGTTCCTCGCCCAGCATGCGCAGAGGAATGGTCCGGACAGTGCGGAGGTTCTGAGTGATATCCTCGCCGGTGTAACCGTCGCCCCGGGTGGCGCCGCGGGCCAACAGGCCCTCTTCATACGTCAGAGAGACGGCCAATCCATCGACCTTGAGATCTGCGAGGTAGTCGATCTGCTCGTCGGCGGGAAGGCCCAGATGCCTCTTCACGCGCTCGTCGAAGGCGCGCAGCTCGGCCTCGTCAAATGCATTACCGAGGCTGAGCATTGGCACCCGGTGGCGGACCGTCCCGAACTCCTCCAGCGGCTCTGCGCCGACGCGCTGGGTGGGCGAGTCCGGGGCGACGATCTCAGGATACCCCGCTTCGAGCTCCTCGAGCTCTCGAAAGAGCCGATCGTACTCCCCGTCGTCGATCTCGGGCGAATCGAGGACGTAGTAGCGGTAGTTGTGGTAGTTGAGCTGGCGTCGCAGCTCCTCAGCTCGTTGGCGGGACGATTCCGGAACTCCATCTGCCACGGCGCCCTCCCGACCCCTTCACCGTGTGACGCAACTTGTTACTGCGCGGCTCCGGCGATTCCTGTTTGCTGATGGCCGGAGGGCTGACGCCCCCTGTCGCCCAGCTTGCCCCTGTCATCCTGACTGTGCTATCATCCCTGCCGACTTCACTCCAGGAGAGGTGATCCGATGAGCAGGCGTTGTCTCAGGGGCTTGGCCTTGACCCTCGTTGTAGTGCTGCCAGTTCTCATCACCAGCTGCAGATCAAAGGAGAAGGCCGATACGGCGGGGCTTCCCGCTGAGGCGCCCGAAGTGGCAGAGGCGCCGGCCGAGCAGGAGCAACCGATGGGGGACAAAGACGCCGTGGAAGCGGCGCGCACGCTAGGAACAGCGAGTGAGAATCCTGTTGTCGAGACGGACTCCGGCCTCCAGTATATCGTTGTCGCGGAGGGCGACGGCAACGAAGCCAGGGCCGGGGACACGGTATCGGTCCACTACACGGGCTGGCTGGTGGATGGCAACAAGTTCGATAGCTCACGTGACCGGGGCCAACCGTTTGTGTTTCCGCTCGGGGCCGGCCGCGTGATAAAGGGCTGGGACGAAGGTGTCGCCGGCATGAAGGTCGGCGGAGTCCGGAAGCTCATCGTCCCGCCTGAGCTCGGCTATGGCGAGCGCGGCATTGGGCCCATTCCGCCCAACTCAACGCTGATCTTCGAGGTCGAGCTGCTCGAGGTGCGCTGATCTCCCAGCACGGGTGTGAGCACGAAGCCTGCGCCATGCGTAGCGCCGGCCTCGACGGCGTGAAGTAGCCAGCAACTACTCCACCTTCTCGAGGTCGGCGTACGCCGGGTCGAGCCTCTTGATGCCCTGCGAGGGGAAGGCGACGGAGAGGATCATGTCTGCACCGTCGCCATGCACCGAGACGACCATGCCCTGACCGAAGGTGGGGTGCGAGACCTTGTCGCCAGCATGGAAGGGCGCGTTGCCGACTCCCGCTTCCTCGAGTATCTGCTGCGCGGCCGCAGAGCGCGTTGAGTCAGCAGTCTCCCACGTGATGTTGCGGGGGGCGACCGGTCCCATGGGCTCGACGATGTCCTCCGGGATCTCCTCCAAGAAGCGAGATGCGATGGTCCGGGCGGTCGAGCCGTAGATCGTCCGGTACTCGGCCGACGTGAGGAAGAGCCGCTCCTGCGCGCGCGTGAGACCGACATAACAGAGACGCCGCTCCTCCTCCAGCTCCAGGGGATTGTCGCTGAAGGCCGAGCGAGCGAGTGGGAAGAGCGCCTCCTCCATCCCTACGACGAAGACTACAGGGAACTCCAGGCCTTTGGCGCTGTGGAGGGTCATGAGCGGAACGGCCTCGACTCCCTCTTCGAGCATATCCGCGCTCGTGAGCAGCGCGACGTTCTCGAGGAAGCCGGCGACAGTTGGCTCGTCGGCGCCCTCCTCGTACTCCTGAGTCGCGCTCAGCAGCTCCTGCATATTCTCCAGCCGGCCGCGCGCCTTGACGGTGCCCTCGGTCTCCAGGGCCTTCTGGTAGCCAGACTGCTCGATGACGGCCGCTGTCACTTCGGTAAGCGAGTGGTCCTGCAGCATGCGGCGCAAGCCATCGATAAGCCGCACGAAGCCGAGGACGGCCTCCCGCGCCCGAGCGGTGAGCGCGGGTATCGCCTCGGCATGGCGAGCCGCCTCGAGCAGCGACATGCCTCGCTCGAAAGCCGTCTGTTCGAGGTGCCCAAGCGTCGTGTCACCGATGCCGCGCGTCGGCTTGTTGATGATGCGCTTGGCGCTCACCGAGTCTGATGGGTTGTGGAGTAGGCGCAGGTAGGAGAGGGTGTCCTTGACCTCCTCGCGGTCGTAGAAGCGGAGCCCCCCCACGATCCGGTACGGGATGCCGCGGCTGACGAAGACTGTCTCGAAGACCCGGGATTGGGCGTTGACGCGGTACAGAACCGCGAAGCTGCGATGAGTGCGATCCTCGTGCCTGATGAGATGTTCGATTGTGTCAGCTACGAAGACGGCCTCCGCGTGCTCGTCGGCGGCGCGGTGGGAGGCGATCTTCTCGCCCTCCGACACTTCGGTCCAGAGCCGCTTCTCGCGCCGGGTCTGGTTCTGGCGTATGACCTCCCAGGCGGCGCGCAGAACGTTGCCGGTGGAGCGGTAGTTCTGCTCGAGCTTGACCACCTTCGCGTCGGGATAGTCCTCGTCGAAGCGCATGATGATGCGCATGTCGGCCCCGCGCCAGCCGTATACCGCCTGGTCATCATCTCCGACGACGCACAGATTGCGCCGCTTCGCGGCGAGCTGAACTACGAAGCGGTACTGTGCGAAGTTGATGTCCTGGTACTCGTCCACGAGGACGTGATGGAAGCGGTCCTGGTAGCGCGACAGGACTTCGGGATTCCGCTCGAAGAGCCAGACGACGTAGGCGATCAGGTCGTCGAAGTCGCAGGCGTGGTTCTCGGCCAACCGGCCCTGGTAGAGCGTGTATATGCGAGCAACGATCTCGTCGTAGGGCCGCCCGCCCCGCCAGTTGAAGTAGTCCCGGGGCGGGATGAGTTCGTTCTTCGCGTTGCTTATCTCCCGAAGGATACGGGACGGGACAAACTGCTCCGGATTCAGGTCCAGATCGCGCAAGCAGTCCTTCATGAGGGCCGATTGATCGGCTTCATCGAAGACGACGAAATCCCGTGGAACGCCGACGGCTTCGCCGTCCTGGCGCAGGATGCGAGCGCAGATCGAGTGGAAGGTCCCCACCCACAGGTCCCAGTGCTGCCGGCCCAAGAGACGCCGCAGCCGCTCACGCATCTCCCCCGCCGCTCTGTTGGTGAAAGTGACTGCGAGAATATCGTAGGGCGCGAGGCCGCGCTCCCTGATGAGGTGAGCCACTCGGTGGGTGAGCACGCGGGTCTTGCCACTTCCCGCGCCGGCGAATATCAGCAGCGGGCCCTCGCCGTGGAGGACGGCCTCTCTCTGGCGATCGTTCAGCCCCGCGAGTATGGGCGAATCGGCGGTCTGCGACATCTCGTTGGTGCTTCCTACTTCGAGGGGTGGGGCACGCTGCCGACTATTGTAGCACAAGGGATCACCGCAGGTCATGTGTATCCAACGCGGTTGTGGGGCGCCGTCCGGGTGGCCTAGCCCAAAGGGCCGCCTCTCCGCAGCACCCAGATGTCGAAGTCCTCAATGCGCCGATCGGGCACGTAGCTCGTCTCGAGTAGAGTCTTGAGTTCCGGATACTCGGCCAGCTGCGCCGCCGAATCATCCAGGCGGCCCGTCATCCAGGGGAGTCTGTCCCCGTGCGTGACCACGATGATCGCTGGTCGCCTGTCTGCCAGGTCGCGTAGGAGTTCGGCACGCCACTCTGTCGGCGACCACTGGGTGACAAGGGGGACCGTGTAGATGAAGCGGCTCGCCGGCGGCCGATCCGCCAGGAAGTAGATCAGGGGCTCGAAGCCCCAGACGAACACGTGATCGGACGGCAGAGTGCTGCCTTGCATGAACGCGGCGACCTCGCGGTCTGCGCCGAGCGAGAAGTCGCCGTACCGGTCGTACCGATCGAGGAATGCCTCCCGCTCAACCTTGCCTGCCAGGTGGCGTAGCGGCCAGCCGACCGATCGCCAGTAGGCGAGCGCGAGGGGGGTCAAGACGGAGAGCACGGCGACGGCGCACAGAGCGATCGCCGCCGGCCGCGAGGCGGACCTGCGGAGGAGGGCGCCGGCGGCGCGCATGCCGTGTCCTGCCAGCAGGCAGAGCGGCGGGAGGACCGGCAGCCAGTGATATGTGTAGTACTTCCCCTGGACCCAGACCGACGCCATCATCAGCAAGGCCCAGGTCGGCACAAACCATCGCATGCGGCCGGAAGCCGGGCGGGCCATCAGGTCAATCGTCCCCACGACGGCGAGCAGGCCCACCGGGAAGAGCAACGGGTGAGAGCCGCCGGCCAGAAAGCGGAGTGTCTGGCCGACCGGATCGGCGGCCATGGGGACGGGCACGCGCAGGCGCGAGTACTCCGCATTCCATACGAACAGCACTTCGATTATGTCGTGGAGCGCGCCGGCCCGCCACATGGCCAGCGCCACGGCCGCCAGCACGATGCCACACCCCAGAAGGCAGGCGGCCGCTCGGACCGCACGGCGGCTCACGTGGTGCCCCTGTGGTAGGATGGCGGCGAGGATCGGGAGCGCGAGGAAGGCGGCGAGCGTGAATTTCAGCAGTATGGCAAGCGCAACGAGCGTCCCGCAGGCGAAAGCTGTCCAGGATCGTGGTCTGTCTTCTGTGGCGGCAACAGCAGACGCGGCCAGCACAAGCGGGAGACAGGCGAAACCATCGGGCTGGGTCGTGTTCCAGAAGCTGTGCCCCGCGACATACCAGAGAAGAAAGAAGAACGCGCCGGCTCCTCCCGCCCACGCCGAGAGCAGCCGCCGTCCCAGATGCCAGACCGCGCCGGCGGTGGCGAGCATCCAGATGAGGTCGAGGAGCCGCGGGGCCAACATGGATCGTCCGAAGAGCGTGAAGCTGGCCCAGTACAGGTAGAAGATCCCCGGGGGCTTGACATCCCAGACATCCCGGTATGGCACTCCGCCGCCGGACAGGACATCAGCGGCGGCGGCGAAGACACCTTGATCGCGCCCGAACGGATACGTCAGAAGAGGGGAGAGCAGAGCTGCGCCGGCCGCGAGCGCCAGCAGCAGCGCGGCGGCGACCATGAGGCGGACCGGACGACGCTTGGCAAGGGCGTTTCCCACAGAGACGTGGGTTCGGCATCAGCGAAGCGGCGCCTGCTCTCTGACTCCGCCCCGCACTTGCTTGCGAGCCGGGGAGTCAGTCCGAGTCCCACCCGTGCTCGCCCACCAGCGGGACGAACACACAGCCCCCCAGATTCTGATGTTCGAGCTTGTCGCCGCGCTTCGTGACTCGGGTCAAGGTCTGGCCCCAGCGGTCGCCCAGGGGCGCCACAAGGATGCCGCCATCGGCCAGTTGCTCGACCCATGGGTCGGCGATCTTCGGGCAGGCGGCGGTGACGATGACCCGGTCGTAGGGCGCCTTCTCGGGATAGCCTAGGCTTCCGTCCCCGATAAGGACGGTGGCACCGTGGTAGCCTAGCTCGGCCAGCACACAGCTCGCCCTCTCGGCCAGAGTCGAGAAGCGCTCGACGCTGTACACCTCGCTGCTGAGTTCGGCCAGAATGGCCGCCTGGTAGCCGGAGCCCGTTCCGATCTCGAGCACGCGCTCGTCTCCGTTCAGCCGGAGCGCCTCCGTCATGAGAGCCACCATGTACGGCTGGGAGATCGTCTGCCCATCCCCAATGGGAAGGGGGTAGTCGTTGTACGCGCCGGGGTCGTCGGGGTGGGGGAGGAAGCGATGGCGGGGGACGCGCTCCATGGCTGAGAGCACCCGCGGGTCTTTGATTCCGCGGCCGCGGAGCTGCTGCTCCACCATCGCTCTTCGGGCGGCCATGTGCTGATCGTGCTCAGACAACTGAGCCACTCCCGGTCGGTGCCGTTCGGGCGGCGCGCGGACGGCGGCCGGCGGCTTCGTACATGGCTAGGATATTCGCGAGCGGCGTCTGCACGGTGATGCTGTGGCTGCTGCCGAGGATGAATCCCCCCCCAGCCTCGCAGTCCTGTATTGACTGCTGCGCCTGGCCTCGGATACCTTCCGGCTCCGCCATAACTAGATCATGGTTGCTGACTCCGCCCCAGAGGCAGAGATCGCGGCCGAAGTCGCGCTTGAGGCTCGCGATATCCTCAAGGGGCTGGATTGCCTGGTAGACATCGATGCCGGCTTCGATCATGTCCGGCAGAATGAGACGAAGGTTGCCGCACGAGTGACAGATCAGGTACATGCCGCTGTCGTGGGCTGCCTGGCAGATGTGCTGCAGCGCGGGGAAGAACACCTGCCGGAATACCTGCGGCGACATGAACGGTCCTGTGTTGAAACCATAGTCGTCGCCGACCAGCACCGCGTCAAAGCCGAGCTTCGCGAAGAACGGCATCCGCCGAGCGAGAGACTCGTATCCCGCGAGAACATCGGCCGCCAGACCCTCCGGATCTTCCGCCAGTTGGAGCATCCTCTCTTCGACCCACAGCGCGGAGAAGACGGGCAAGTGGGCGTCGCCCATCCCCGTGAAGACGAAGTGAGTGTCGCCCAGCTCGGCCAGGATGTACTCGATGACCTCCAGCTCCGAGGGATCGGGCGCGAACTGGCCGTCGAGGAAGCGCTCCGGGCGCGGCGGCTCGAACGACTCACTCCCGCGCTCGAGCAGCATCAAGTCACGGGTCAGCTCGGAGTAGCGGAAGACGTTGCCGTGGCGATCCCGCCAGGTCTCTTCGTCAAGTCGTTCCGGGCGCTCGTACTGGATGTCTCTTGGGAACGTGAGGTCTGCGCACACGAGGTCTGCTTCCAGACGCTTCACCAGTTCGACAGCATCCCGGCTAACCGACTCCACGACTTCGTCGCGGCGGCCCTCCCACATGGCCTTGATGAGATCCGTCTTGCCGCGCAGGAAGGTCGGACGTCCGAGGACGAGTGAGGCAGGCTCGTAGTCGATGATCCACTCGCCGATGGGAACACTGTCGGGATCGCGGTGCTCGATGGCGGCCTTCACGCGTTCCTTCGAAGTCAAGGCTGATCTCCGCGCCTGTGCTGGACGCGATTATACCGCGGAGTGGCGGGGTTTGGAACAACCAGCGACGCCGTAGGCGACAGGGCCCTAAGGCGCCGCGACTGGAGCTGCTGACTCCTTCGGCTGATCTTCTGCAGGCAGCAGCCTGAACGTGACCATGGCGGAGTCTGTGACCTCGGGGAAGCGGAGCTGGAGTTCGGTCTTGGCAAAGGTGCGGCCGTGGCTGTCCTCGACCGATTCCACGAGGTGGAAGGTGGCAAGATGTGCTGCATTGGTCGTGGGCTTCTCTGGCCTCTCCGCTGCCCTGTCTACCACCTGGCGCTGCTGGGCGATGGTCATCTCGTCGAAGGACAGCCCTTGCGGGGATCGCAGCTTCCCTTGCTGTTCCGACGACAGGGAGGCATAGAGCAAGAGTCCCCAGCGATTGTCTGGCAAGGCGGCATAGATGCCGGCCCGCTGCAGATCGCGAGGGAATCCTGAGACGTGGAGGTCTTGGGCGTCGACGAGCACGGCCAGCTCTGCCAGATCATCCATCGTAAGCTCCCCTTGTGCCTCCATTCTCGCGCGGTAGTCGGCGATGACTGGTTCGGGTATCTCGGTCTTTGCGAGCCTGTACCAGTCGACACGGTGGAACAGGAGGCAGTCGCCGACCTTCTCCCACAGGTACACGTCTCCGTGGAAGTCATCTTCGCCTAACACGTAGAGCAGCCGCCACAGCGGGACGCCCTCGCGCACTTCGTCGGGAATATGTGGTGGACGCAGTGTGAAGTAGTCGGAGATCACCGGGAGTCCGGTCTCCCCGGCGACGAATGCCTGCGCCTCTACGAACTCGGCGAACTCCTGGTCGCCGACGACGATGGTCTGAAGCAGAGCCGGATCGGTGGGCTCGATCCATTCGCGCTTGCGGCGTTCCTCGCGCCTCTTCGCCGCCACGCGGAAGCCCTCTCTATCCATGTCCATCGTCATCTCGAAGGCCGTGTCCTCGTCGACGGTGCTGGTCGCCGTCAGGAGGCGCGTGTAGCAGTACTGCCCCTCGTCGAGGTTGCAGTAGCGTGGATGGAGGGCGACGTCGTGGATGGCGGGATACCCCTGCTCATGCGGTATGTCCAGCGATATCCAGACGCCCCAGCCGTGGCCGACCCGGTGATCCTCGAAGCTGACGGTGGCATGGGACAGGTTATCCTGCCAGTTCCTCACCTCCGGCGGCAGGTTCTCGCCGGACAATCTGTCTATAAACCAGTCCGCGATGCGATGGAGGGCCCCCCGAAGTCGTTCAGGCGCCTGCGAGTATTCAGTGGCAATGCTGCCCATCCCCTGGAACTGCTCCATCTGCTCCGGGGGAAGCGACAGCAGGATCTCGAGGAGGTCTCGGGAGTGCGGGTCACGCACGCTGCGCGCGAGGAGAAGGTCGGTCTTCTCAAGCTCGGCGAGTTCTTCCTCCGACATGCGTAGTGCCTGGCGAGCCAGCGCTATGCGGTCAACCAGCTTCTCCCTCTTCTCCTCCCTCTTCCTCTGGGCGGCTTGTTCCGAGAGCCAGTCCATGGTCTGCTCCACCCCGGCGTTGCGATGGAGCAGGTATACTGGCTCTTCCCCGCTCTCGTCGATGTCCCAGTGGCACTCCTGAAGCGCCTCAGGAATCTGCACCATGATCGCCTTCAGAGGCAGGCCCTTGGAGACCACGGTCAGCTTCCGCTCGCCGACCGTGTCGAGGTCCTCGGGCGCAACACTCAGCGAGACGCCCGTTCAGCGAGACGCCCGTTGCCTCTGAGAGGATCTCCAACGCGGGAACCGCTGCGCGGCCGATGATCTCGATCTCGACAGGCTGTCGCAGGCGCTCGTCGATGTCGGCCACCTCGGGCTGCCATTGCTCCCTCGCACCGAGGCCAGTTGCAGAGAAGGCTGCGACCGGTACGCATAGCAGCGCCGCCGCGACAAGCAGGCTCCGCATCAGCATCATCCCTCCTCCGGCTCCCCCATCTCGCTCGCATGAGCGAGTGGCAGGT
>JALGXW010000075.1 GCA_029821875.1 Candidatus Hebobacterum abditum
AGTAGTCCGGCCCCGGGAATCGTGCTGAGTGGAGCTGCAACGCTGAGTTGAGCACCGGGGCCGGACGTACCAGTACCTCATAGCGCGCCCGCACTCGGCAGGTCGAGCACCTCCTTGCCTTGGGCGTTGCACATCGCCAGGCTGGGACTTCCGTCGCCGCGCACCGCCATCTCAGCGCGACTGGTGCCCTCGCGGTCCCTCAGACACAGGCTGGGTACCTCCCCCGGGCCGATTTCGAAGCCAGCGCGGAGGCGCTTGTCCCCACCCAGCAGATGGACGAAGGGAGAGCATTCCCTCTCTTCGGACACCCCGTCCTCGCCGTTGATTGCCAGTCCGAACACGGCGCGGGGGCGGCCGTCTCCATCCGCCATCTTCAGACCGGACCAGTCTCCGTCTCTGGTGACCGTAAGCGTCACGCGACTCTGAGTGTCCGCATCCAACAGGCTTAGGTCGGCATACTGATTGCTCACCTGCAGTATGACCGCTGGCTTTGCTTCTTCGAGCATCAGCAGTGCCGGGTCACCTGCCTGCGAGAAACCCAGTACGGCCCGCACTTCGCCAGTTGCATCCACAAGCTCGAAGCGGTGCGCGCGTACCACTCCCTGCTCTGAGGCCTGTAGTGCATTCCGCCCCGCTGCATACGCGAGCACCCCCATTAGCGCCAGCACGGAAACGTTGACCATCACCACCAACCGTGACCTGAGTCGGCTCATCACAGTTCCTCCCTCTCCCGCGGTGAAACAACGAGTGACGCCACTGCTCAGTTGCCCACTTCCTCGGGAGCTCCTCTCCCTACCATTCGCGATGCCAGCGCGGCCGTACATAAGAAAGCCGATGTAGATACTAGAGGCCCCCCGTCTCTGTGTAAGTGTACGACGGGCTTGTGGCGGACGGCTGCGCCGACGTGAACGCCGCTGCTGAGGACGGCCTGACCCCGCTGCACCTAGCCGCTGCATGGGGCCACGACGCGGTGGTCGAGCTTCTTCTGGCGCGACGCGCCGACCTCGGTGCCAGGACAACGGCGGGGCTGACCCCGCTCGACCTAGCTGCCAAGCATGAACGGGCCAGCACGGCAGTGCTGCTACGCCAGCACGAAATCAACGCTCGGCACCGCGGCCGCTGAACCGGACCAAAGCCGCCTACACCATCGCCAACGGACTAGTCCTGCTATGCACCTCCGCGGCTACCGCGTCGTTCATGTAGGTGTACGGGGGCCGTTGACACTCCGCACAATTGGGAGTTGGAGACGCAGGCCGCTACCGGCCTACCGGTCGCGCTCGAATCGCTGGGCTGCGGCTGGTCTACAACTCGATGGTCTTGCTGCGGGTGAGGGCGAGAGGGCGCGGGCTCTCAATCTCATCGTTAGACGGCGCTGCAGTCTCGCCCTGGTGCAGTACTCCCAGCATCCATTCCGCTGAGGAGATGACTCTCTGAAGCTCGATAGGTTTGGTGAGGTAGAGACTCGCGCCCTGCCTGTTGCCGTCGAGGAAGTCTACCCACTCCCGACGGCCGGTCAGCAGAATCACGGGCAGATACCGCGTCTCCGGGTTTCCCCTCAGCACTCGCAAGGCCTCTAGCCCGTCCATGACCGGCATTGTGATGTCAAGTATCACGAGGTCAGGCCGCTCTGCCTCAACCTTGTACAGGCATTCAGCCCCGTTCCGGGCCGACGTCACGGCGAACCCGGCCGTCTCAAGTGCTTCTCGGAGTAGCTCGACCGTCGGCGGATAGTCGTCCACAACCAGCACGCGTTTCGCCACGTTCCCTCGCCCCCAACATGACTTCTAGAAATGCTGGCCGACCGCCGATGGGAGCCCAGACAGGAGCAACAGCCGGGCACCCCGGCCCAGTCTCCTTATTCCGTGCTTACTCCCTATTCTAACAATCGACACAGCCCGGACAGTCCAGAGACAGGAGGGATTCGCGACGGCTTCACAGCTCGATTCCAGCGGCGGAATGGCCAGGGGCTGTGGTGAAGACGAGGTGCTAAGGCGCGAGAGCCGGGCCTGCCGATGCCAGCTAGCGGAGCTGCGGCGGTGCACCTCCCCAATCGCAGGCCTTGCGCAACCATGCGGGCCCGCCGCCACTCTCGCCTGCGGCTCCTCGGCGCTTCACGTGTTCGCCAACGGACTCGTCCTGCTGTGCACCTCCGCTGCAACCGCGTCGTTCATGTAGGTGTACCTCCCGCCGACCGCACACCAAGCAGGCAGCTTCACCCCCCGAAAGAGGAAGTCCGCCGCGGTCGAGGGGGGTGACCAGCGGCGGACCTAAGACCACGCAAAGTGGACTCGCTGCCATTGTACCGGAAGCGTACAGCGGAGACAAGCGACTCACCGCAGTCGCTTCCTCCCGCGCGTTGGCCGCACTGCGGACAGGAACCTGTCGCCCGGCGAGCATTGCCGATGCTTCTGCAGAGCGTCAGTCTGTGAGAGCTCACAGTACCGCCGCGTCATGGTGAGGTCCGAATGGCCCAGCAACTTCTGCAAGGTGAACGCGTCGCCACCGTTACGTAGGTACATAACGGCAAACGTGCGCCGGAAGGTGTGGGCTGAGCAGCGAACGCCCGTCACGTCGGCGCGCGTCCCGCAGTCGCGCAGTATTCGGTGGACCCCATGCCGGTTCATCGGGTCGCCGTAGCACGTCACGAAGAGGGCAGACTGCCCTGACAGTTCGCCCCGTCGAGCGATGTATGCCAGCAGGGCCTGTCGCGTCGCCTCTCCGAAGGGAACCACTCGCTCCTTGCTTCCCTTGCCCATGACTCGCAACGTCCCCTCATCCCAGGACACATCGTCGAGGGTGAGGCCGCACAGTTCGGATGCCCGAAGGCCGCAGTCAAGCAGCGTGAGGATGACTGCCCGCAGGCGTAGGCCGTTGAAGCTCCGGCCGCTGCAGGTTGCGAGCATCTGCCCTATCTGCTCGTGTGAGAAGGTCTGAATCACCTTCCTGGGGACCCGGACCTTCTCCACCTTCTCCATGGGGTTCGCCGACAGCCACTCCTCTCTAGCGAGGAACCGGAAGAAGGCGCTGAGGGTGGCGCGGGCATGGTGGGCGGCCGCGGCACTCAAACGCTCCTTCTGAGCCGCGAGGAAGTCCCGCACCACCTCCGGCGTAACGTCTCCCGGCCTTGCAGGCAGTGAGTGACCATCCAGGTAGCGAGTGAATGCATCCAGTCGAGTTCGGTAGAAGCGCACGGTCTCATCCGCAAGACCGCGAGCGCGACAGCGGCGGAGGAACGACTGCATGGCCTCGGCCAGTTCCTCGCCCGCCGTCTGGGGCCCTACAACAGAGAGCTTCGGACGTGTTCCCATGGTCAGCCTCCTTGCGTCGGTTGCGCTGACGGGAATCACGTGACGTAAGGCGGGGACGAGTTTCCACGAATCCCGTGGGGAAGTGGCCTCTCAGTTATGTCACAGAACTCGCGGGTCCCGAGTGCCGCTCGGCGTCGTGTCCCCGG
>JALGXW010000076.1 GCA_029821875.1 Candidatus Hebobacterum abditum
GCCTGTTCGCTCTGCTGCTCCGCGACGGTGTATGGGAGGTCTATGCTGATACGCTTTCCCTGCTAGGGTTCTGCCTGCTGGCGGGTGCGGTGTACTCCCCGCTGTTGCTGTGGCGACGGACGCGTCGGCTCGGCCTGGTGCTGGTCGGCGCCGCACTCCTGGGGAGTCTGGCACTCGCGAACTACTACATGCACGTCATCTGCGTCATTGGCTACATACTGCTGTTGGTGGCACTGTGGCCCCGATGGCGGCTCTTGCTCCCCGTCTCTGCAGCTGGCAACGGAGACGCCCCGGTTCCGCCACGAGGCGTATTGCGGGCGCGGTCGTCGACCGGTTGCCACAGGCCCGGGATGGATGGGTTTACTCTGATCGGTAGTCTCGTGGGCGTCTTCTGCCTCGTGATAGGGGCCGGCCTGGTGGCGCAGATGATCGCCTCCTCCATGCGAGCAGTTCGTCGCGCCGAGCACAACGCGGTGGCGATGGATCTGCTGGAGTCGGCTCGCGAATGGGAGATGTTGGGCAGCGAGTCCGTCACCGTTCAGTCCGACGCGGCCCGCCTGCTCCCGCAGGGCGACATCTCCGTCACTCGATCCCCGGCAGAGCACGGGCTCACGCGCGTCAGCGCGACGGCCACGTGGCGAGAGACAGACGGTACCCCTGGACGCACGTCTCTCGACTGGCTCATCGCGGAGGGGCCGACATGAGCCGGAACCGCGGGTACACGATTGTCGAGCTGGTGACGGCCATGGGCGTCGGAGTTGTCGTCGCCACAATGATCGCGTCGCTCTGGCTGACCACGACACGTGCCATCGAGACCGAGCTGGCGAGGAGTGCGTTGTCAGCTGGCGCGCGAGAGGTAAGCCATCACCTGAAGAGGGACGTGCGTCGCGCCGACTCGGTGGAGGTGAGCGGGAATGTGCTCACACTGGAGGTGGGCGGAGAGACCGTGACCTACATGAGCGACGGCGAGGGGGTGCACCGACGGATCGGAGGCGGGAGTCAGACCCTCGGCCTGAGGGGAATGGGAGCGTCGTTCTCTGTGGTGGGGCAGAGGGGTGTCCAGGTGACTGTCAGTGGAGAACGCCTCGTGCGCAGCCGCGCCGTCGCGATTCGCCGCGAGCTGATGATCGCGCGGAGAGCACCATGACTCGTGTTCGGTGTCGCGGAAGCGTGCTTGTCATGTGTCTGGTCACAATGCTCGTGTTGACCTCGCTCGCCAGCTCGATGCTCGCGCTCGCCGCCGCCCGGTGCAGTGCGCTGGGGCGGGAAACACGTCGGGCGCAGGGCCTTGCTCTCGCCGAGTCCGCCGTTGCCGCCTTCTGCGCGGAGGTCGACGCGGGTCGCGCACCCTCTCAGCTTGAGGGGTCGCTCCCCACAGGACGGTACCTGGCGACGGCGGAGCGCGCCGACGAGGGTCACCTCGTGCTGACGGCCTCGGGACACCCGCTGGCGCTGAGGGGACGCCCAGTTGATGTGAAGATCGAAGCAACACTGGTCCGTCAGGACGGCCACTGGCGCATCGTGGCCTGGCAGGAGGTGCAGCCATGAGTCGGCGACGGGGGTTCACACTAATCGAGTTGCTCATTGCGCTGCTCATCATCTCGGTTCTGGCCGCCATGGTATTCCCGGTGTTCAGCCGCGCCCGTGACTCGGCCCGGAAAGCGACCTGTCTGAGCAATGTGCTCCAACTGGGCACGGCGCTGCAGTTATATGGAGCAGACTTCGGCGGACAGTTGCCCCCCCGGGACAACGACTGGATGCCACTCGATCCGTACGTGAGGAACCTCTCCATACTCCGCTGCCCAAACGACCCTGCAGGAGAGGTGGACTCGGACTGGCATGAGTCGGGCTGGCCCGTCGCGTTCGACTCCAGCTACGTCTACCGATCCGGTCTGGCCACCGATGATCTGCCCTATGAGATCATCGGATTCGATGAGCGAGTCTGGCACCTGGGAGGGCGCAATGTCCTGGTGCTTGATGGACACGCGAGGTGGGTGGTCGGAGTACGCTTCTGGACGTACGCGCCGGACCGCATACTAGAACTTGATCCCTCGTTCGCGGCTCTCACCGTTGAGCAGCAGGAGGCTGTCCGCAAGGGAGAAGCGTTCCCCGGGGAGCTGCCATGGCGCTAGCCTGTGCACGCCGAGGCTTCACGCTCATCGAGCTCGCAGTCGTCATCGCGCTCATCGGCATCCTGGCGTCTATGGTCTTCCCCGTGTACGCGCGAGCACGGGAGCATGCGCGCGCCTCGGTCTGCGCGAGCAATCTCCATGAGATCGGCATGGCCCTGCAGATGTATGCCCAGGACTGGGATGGCTACTACCCGCCGCAGGCCAACAACCTGGCTCCCATCGCTGGGTTCGTGGGAGAGCGATATGCCTTCATGTGCCCAAGCGCGCGCTACAGTGGTCTCACCCGAGAAGAACTGGCGCGTGCCGCATCGGCGACCCGGCTGGAGCGCCTGCCTCCACGCTTGCGGGATGATCCCCCGGCTTCGCAGATCGAACCGTGGGCGGCTGTGATCGCCGACGGTGTTCTGCTGGGAATCGACTACTACTACTGGGCGGGTCTGACGAACGAAGCCGAGAGTGAGGCCGCCATCGTCGCCGAGCGAGAGGCGAGCCATTTGGGCGGGGGAAACGTCCTGTATGCATCAGGTCAAGTCAAGCGGCTGCCCGCGGCAGAGTGGGAGGGACTCGTTCCCACCACCGCGCAGCGAGGGGAGGAGGACGTGCCAACCGAAGAGGAGCTGGGAGTGCCCAACATTGCGAGACGGGGCGGCATGCGTGGGGGAGCATTCGGCAGGAGAGGGAGACGATGAGGCCGAGACAACACGCGTTCACCCTTATCGAGTTGCTCGTGGTGATAGCTATCATCGGTATCCTGATGGCGGCCGCTCGACCGTCAGTCGTGGCTGCCAATGACCGTGCGAAGACGGCCACCTGTGAGACCCGACTCGCGCAGATTGACCTCGCCCTCCGGCAGTATGTGGAGGACCACGGGCGCATGCCCGGTTCGCTCAACGAGCTCTTGCAGAAGCGGTACCTGCTGAACTCAGATATCATTCGTTGCTCCAAGACCAAGCAAGAGTTGCAGTATCGGCCGCTTGCGCCAGACGGAGACGGAGAACAGATAGTTGCCAGCTGTGTTTTCCCTCAGTCTCCCCGCGGGGAACGCCCTCACGGTCAGGGGGATGCCTACGTGCTGCTTCGGCTAGACGGAGAAACGGCCGTAGCGAGACAATGAACTCCTATAGGACTTGGTCGCCGGCGCATTCCGTCTCCAGTCGCCCGCTGCGGGAGGCGCCGGTATGTTGCCATTGATCCCTGTGGCCATTGTCGGAGGGCCATGAGACCACTGTTCCTGGTCGGGCGAACGTGAAACCGACACAGACAACGCCTCGTCTGGGCTCATAACTCGCGTTTCGACGCGACAAACAACTGTGTG
>JALGXW010000007.1 GCA_029821875.1 Candidatus Hebobacterum abditum
CGCTTCACCGCATCGCCGGTGAGCACGCCATGGGTCACGCCCACGTAGATGTCCCCGACCCCGAAGCCGCGCAGCATATCCACGGTTTCTATCAAGGAGCTACCGGTCGCTATTTCGTCATCAAAGCAGAGGATCGTCTTGTCCTCCACCTCGCCGACGACAGCACGCGCCTCCACCTTCCGGTCGCCGAGGCGGCGCTTGTCGATGAAGGCGAGCGGGATGTTGAGGCGCGTCGCGTAGGCGCCGGCTCTGCGGGCCGAGCCCGCGTCCGGTGCCAGCGCCACGCGGTTCTGAAGGCCGAGCGAGTCGAAGTAGTCGCACAAGATCGGCGTCGCTGAGAGGTGATCGGCCGGACAGCGGAAGAACCCCTGCACCTGCTCGGAGTGCAGGGTCATGGTGAGGAGCCGATTGGCACCGGCCGTTACCAGGAGATCGGCGATGAGGCGGCCGGCGATGGAAATGCGCGGCATGTCCTTCTTGTCGGAGCGCGCATAGGAGTAGTAGGGCACGACCGCTGTGATCCGGCTCGCGGAAGCGCCCTTCAGCGCATCTAACATGATGAGCAGCTCGACCAGGTGATCGCTCACAGGGCTGCACAGCGATTGGACGACGAAGACGTCTCGCTCCCGTACGTTCTCGCGGATCTGCACGAAGATGTTGTCGTTCGAGAAACGGGAGATGTTGGCCTCGCCCAGCGGTATGCCGAGCTCGTCGCAGATGGCCTGGGCGAGCTGCGGGTTCGAGCTGCCCGTGAAGACTTTGATTTCGTCCTGCAAATCACTGCCCTCCAGCGGCGCGCCGGCCGATGTCGCGGCGGCAGTGCGCGCCTTCGAATGATATCTGATCGACGGCTTCGTAGGCCGTGCTGATGGCATCGGACAGCGAGTCGCCCAGCCCTGTCACCCCGAGCACGCGGCCGCCGGCCGTAACCAGCCCCTCATCGGTCTCCTTGCTGGCCGCGTGGAACACCACCACGTCGTCCCGGTCGGCCAGGCCGTCGAGGCCGTCTATAAGCTTGCCCGTGTCGTACTCGCCCGGGTAGCCGCCGGAGGCCATGACTACACACACCGCGGCGCCGTTCTGCCCGGACTCGGCCGCCGGCAGATCTCCCTCAATCGCGGCCTCCAGCAGATCGACGAGGTCGCCCTTCATCGTCGGAAAGACGACCTGTGCCTCCGGGTCGCCGAAGCGGCAGTTGTATTCCAGCAGCTTCGGGCCCTCGGACGTGAGCATCATCCCTGCGTACAGGCACCCCACGAACGGCCGCCCCTCGGCCGCCATGGCGGCGATGGTGGGCTTCAGGATGTCCTCCAGTGTGTGCTCGTACATCTCCTCCGGGAAGAGGGGCACCGGCGAGTAGCATCCCATCCCACCGGTGTTCGGCCCCGTGTCGCCGTCGAAGACCTGCTTGTGGTCCTGAGAGGCCGGCAGCGCATACAAGTGCTCACCGTCCGAGATCGCCATCATCGAGACTTCCTGGCCTTGGAGGAACTCCTCGATCACCACCCGGCGGCCGGACTCGCCGAAGACCCCTCGCACCAGCGAGTCCGTGATCGCCTCGATCGCCTCCTCCCGCGTATGGGCGATCGTGACGCCCTTCCCGGCCGCGAGACCATCGGCCTTCACCGCCACCGGGTATGTCTGGGTGTCGAGGTAGGCGATGGCATGCGCCGGGACGTCAAAGGTCGCGAAGAATCCGCTGGGGAGATCGTGCCGAGAGAAGAAGTCCTTGCTCCAGGCCTTGCTGCTTTCCAGCACGGCCGCGGCCCGCGTCGGGCCGAAGATCCTGAGCCCGCGCTCGTGGAACACGTCCACGATCCCCGCCGCCAGCGGGGCCTCAGGCCCAGCCACCGTCAGGTCGATCTTCTCCTGGGCGGCGAAGTCCGCCAGAGCCGGCAGGTCGAGCACGGAGATGTCGACGCATTCCGCCTGCTGAGCGATGCCGGCGTTGCCCGGGGCGCAGTAGATCTTCTCCGCTCGCGGGCTCTGGGCGATCTTCCACACGAGGGTGTGCTCGCGCCCGCCCGACCCGACGACCAGGATGCGAAGCCGTGAACTCATCGAGAAGTCCGCCTTTCTTCGAGAACACTCTGAGGAAGCCGCCTCCGGCGGGCCCTCGGGCCTGGCCGCTACGTCTCGTCTTCCCCGGCAGGCCCCTCCCCTTCGCCCTCCGCCCCTGCCGACTCTGACTGCTCATCGGCCTCCCGTGAGGCCCTCAACATCTCGAGCAGCCCCTCCGCCGCCGCCTGGTGGCTCTCCCGCAGCTCCCTCAGCCGGCGAAAGGTCTCCCTCACTGCCGAGACCAGTGCAATGAGGAAGGCGGCCAGCCACACGAACAGCAGGACCTTCATCGCGATTGCCCAGCGAGGGTCCGCCGCCCCCATTTCCTGCGCTTCCTTCTGTTTCGCCAGGGCAAGCAGGAAGCCACTGAGCGCGAGGAAGCCCAGCCCGAGCCACCCGACGTAGGACCGATGCCGAAAGCCGGAAAGCCATCCGGCGAGCAGACAGATCCCGACGAAGGCGGTTAGAGCGGCGGCCGTCTGCGGGGACATAACGCCTTTACTCCTCCGCCTCCACGAAGCGCTCCTCGAGGTTCTCGAAGCGCACGAACTCGTCTACCCACGCCAGCCGGACGACACCGGTCGGCCCGTTCCTCTGCTTCGATACGATGATCTCGGCGATGTTCTGGTCGGTCTCCAGGTAGCCCGCGGCCCGGAGCTCGTCCCCCCCGTAGTAGGCCGGCCGGTAGATGAATGCGACAACGTCCGCCTCCTGCTCGATCGATCCGCTCTCCCGCAGGTCGGAGAGAAGCGGACGTCTCGGATGACCCCTCGCCTCCACTGCACGGCTGAGCTGAGAAAGCGCCACCACGGGCACCCGCAGCTCGCGGGCCAGTGCCTTCAGCGATCGCGCAACCTGTGAGATCTCTTGCGTCCGGTTCTCGAAGCGCCCATAGCCTGACATCAGCTGGAGGTAGTCCACGATGATGAGGTCGAGCCCGTGCTCGGCCCGCAGCCTTCGCGCCTTGCCCCTCATCTCCAGCACGTTCATGGTCGGGCTGTCGTCGAGGTAGACCGGGGCTTTGTAGAGGCGACTGGCGGCCAGCGCGATGCGGTCCATGTCCCCTCGGTCGATGTAGCCCTGCCGGATGTTGTGCTGGTTCACGCCCGCCTCGGAGCAGAGCAAACGCAGCGCGAGCTGCTCCTTCGCCATCTCCAGGCTGAACACCGCGACCCTCTTGCTCTGCGTCCTGGCCACGCCGGCTGCGACGTTCAACGCCAGCGCGGTCTTCCCCATCGACGGCCGCGACGCTATCACGACGAGGTCAGAGGGCTGCAGTCCCGACAGCAGGCCGTCCAGGTCTTCGTATCCGGTCAGCAGTCCCGTCCCCGGCCGGTGCGACTCCTGCATCTCGTCGATCCGGTCGTAGGTCTCGCCGAGCAGCTCTCGGATCGGCGTGAAGGCCGGGGTTATCGTCCTCTCCCCCACCGAGAAGACCGTCTGCTCTGCCCTATCCACGATCGTCTCGACGTCTTCGTCGGCGGCGTTCTGGGCGAAGCCTTGGATCTCGCTGCCCGCTCGTATGAGCGCCCTCAGCGTCGCCTTCTCGCGTACGATCCTCGCGTAGTTGAGCACGGCCGCGGCCGTGGGCGCGGCATCCTGCAACTCAATCAAGTAGGGCGTCCCGCCAACCGCCTCCAGTTGGTCGCGATTCTGCAGACGCGCTTGGAGAGTGACTACGTCGACGGGGTCGCTGTCGTTGAAGAGGTCGGTCATCGCCCGATACAGCATCTGGTGCTGTGGGCTGTAGAAATCCTCTGGCTGGAGGAGATCGACGACCCTGGCGATCGCCTCTCGCTCCACGAGCATAGCGCCCAGAGTCGCCTGCTCCGCCTCCAAGCTCTGAGGAGGAACCCTTTCAAGCAGCGGTGCGCTCAAGACAGACCCTCCTCTCTAGGCTTCAGCTTCTTCCGCTTCGGGCTCGACCTCGATCTTGAGGGTCGCCTCGACCTCCTTGTGCAGCCGGATGTGCGCCTCGTGAGGCCCGAGCGTTCTGATGGGGTACGGGAAGGTTATGGCGCGGCGGTCAACTTGCAGCTCGTGCTCCGCCGCGAGCGCCTCCGCCACCTCCGAGTGCGTGACTGACCCATACAGCCTGCCGGCCTCGCCGGCCTTCGCCTTGAGCTTCAGCGTGATCTCCGACAGCCTCTCCCCCACCGCCTCTGCGCTGGTCGCCTCCCGCGCCTGGCGGCGCCTGATGCCGACGCGGTGGTGACCCAGGTTCTTCAGACTGCCCGAGGTCGCTGGGATCGCGAGCTTGCGAGGTATGAGGTAGTTCCGAGCGTAGCCGTCGGCCACGTTCTCCACCGATCCGGCTTCCCCCACGCCCTGGACGTCCTCCAAGAGAATGACCTTCATGGACACAGCCTCCGTCTGCTACTTTCCGAGTCCCTTGTCCCCCTCCCTGGTCCGCCTGCTACAGCCGTCGCCTCCCAGCCCCGCCGGCCGGCGCGATCAACTCAATCGAAGCTGACTCAACAGGGCTCCCGGAGACCCACATGCCTTCGCTTGAGACAACTCGTTTCCTTCCCTCACTCCTCGTCCGATTGGGACACATCCTCCTCAGGATAGGGGAACCACGGCTCCCCTCCGATGAAGATGACCTTCCAATCCCCGTCTTCCTTCACAGTCGTGAACCCGCCCGAGGCCGGGTCCTCCACAAGCGGAACCGTGACAATCACGCGCCCGTCGATCTCCTCCCCGGCCTCCGCTGCCCCAAGATCGTAGTTGGTCGCCTCCCCGGTTTCGGCGCGCTCCAGGAACTCCTCATAGCTGTGCGCTTCGCGCGATTCGGAAGAAAGGCGTTCGTACGCCTCCTCGAAGTCCTTCCGGTAGAGTGCATCGACGTACAGCACAACCGCCTCTTCCGGGGCGGTCGCCGCCCCATCGGGCACGGGCGGCGGCGCGGGCGACGGAGCCGGAGGCGGAGGCAGGGGTGGCGATTCGGGGCCGGAGTATCTAACGTAGATAAACACAAGCGCGGCAAGGATAAGGACAAACAGAGCAACCGCCACGCGCGCCTTCATCGAGAACCCTCCCGCCCGCTGAATGGTACAGCCCGACTAGCGCGGTGTCAAGAGAAACTCATCTGCCCTAAGCAATCGCTTTGCTGAGTTGCGTTGCGGATATTCCCGCGGCCCTCACCGGCCCGATACCGCGAGCCTCGTAGCCCACACCGCGGTCCCCGCAGTGATGAAGAGCGTTCGCATCTCGGGCCCGCCGAAGGCACAGTTGGCGGCCGCCTCGGGTGTCTTGATCTTGCCCAGCAGGTTCCCCTGCGGGCCGAACACATGCACACCATCGCCGGCCGTGCTGTACAGCCTGCCGGCCGCGTCGACTCGGAGTCCGTCCGGCGCGCCGGTCTCGATCGTCGCGAATACCTCGCCGCCGGCGAGTCCGCCTTCCCTTGTGAGCCCAAAGCGTCGGATGTGGTGTATGCTGGGGTCACTGTCCGCGATATAGAGAACCTGCTCGTCCGGGCCAAACGTCAGACCGTTCGGCATGGAGAAGTCGCTCGCCACCGGGGTCAGCTCTCCCGCTCCCGGGCGCAGACAGAACACGTGGTTGGCTGACTGCCCGACCTCTTCGGGCCTGATGCCGTAGGGCGGGTCGGTGAACCAGATCGTTCCGTCGCCTCTCACGACGACATCGTTGGGCGAGTTCAGTCTCTTGCCGCGGTGGGAAGCGGCCAGGATGGCGATGCTGCCGTCTTGCTCCGTCCGAGTGAGGCGTCGGCTGCCGTGCTCGCAGGTCACGAGCCGGCCTTCGCCGTCAACGGTATTCCCGTTCGCGTGGTGGGAGGGGCGCCGCCACACGAAGTGCCCGCTGCCTTCCTCCCATCGATAGATCGTATCAGCCGGAATGTCGCTGAAGACCAATCCCCCCTGGTACCAGGTCGGCCCTTCGGTGAACTCGAAGCCGTCCGCAATGCAGCTGAGCTCCGAGTCCGGTGCCAGCACCCGCTGGAAGTCTTCATCCACGATCTCGAACCAGTCGGACATGTTTCTGTCAACCTCCTCCGCGGTCTCGCATACGTTCATGTCAAGCCGCGGCAGGTCCGTGTGAAGGAATCGCCGCGCCCGTCACACAATATAGCATATTGAGGTAGTGGGGGGATCTGGACAACGCCGTCGGCCGCGGCCGGCGGTTTGTACACTGTGGGATTTGCCACCCCCGACCAGGGGCAGTCGTGCAGGAGGAGTCCATGAGCAGCCGTCTGCTGGGCAAGCTGGCCGAACTCGCCGAGCCCGAGGTACAGCCCGTCCTCGACGGCAACTTCCGTCCCGCCGTACTCGCGAACCAGGCCTTCCGCCGGGCTGTCGAGGATTCGGGGATGGCCGTACCGCTGCGTATTGCGCTCCGCCGCCCCGACGGTACTTCATCGCTCTATGAGACACAAGTCTTCCCCAGCGATCACTGTATGGCCCAACTAGACCTCCCGTACGCGGAGCGTCTGGTGAAGTTTCTCCTCTGGCAGAAGGGCGGCTACCAGGTGACCATCGGCGGTCCGAAACAGGTCGGGGAACACATCCGCGACACCTACTCACCCTCCGGCGCTCGCGCCTTCGATGAGGATTTCATGGGCGAGACGACCTACGAGCGGCCATTCGAGGTCGTCATCACCGATGCCGACCGGGTGCCGCCCGCCAAGGAGGTATCCGTTCCCCTCGGCCGCCACCTCGAGGGGGCCCGGATCGGCTTCGACCTGGGCGCGAGCGACCGCAAGGTGGCCGCGGTCCTGGACGGCGAGAGCATCTTCAGCGAAGAGGTGGTGTGGGAGCCTCGCAATCAGGAGGATCCCAGCTACCACTTCGAGGAGATCATGGCCGGCTTGAAGAGCGCGGCCGGGAAGCTTCCCCGCGTCGATGCCATCGGCGGCAGCTCCGCCGGCGTCATCATCAACAACCGCCCGATGATCGCCTCCCTGTTCCGCGGCGTGCCCCGCGAGGCCTTCGATGCCAAGGTCAAGCCCATCTTCCTCGATATCGCGAAGGAGTGGGACGTCCCGTTGGAGGTCGCCAACGACGGAGACGTCACCGCGCTTGCAGGCTCTATGTCGCTCAACGACAACGCCGTGCTCGGCATTGCCATGGGCTCCAGCGAAGCCGCCGGCTACGTCAACGAGCAGGGGAACATCACGGGATGGCTCAATGAGCTCGCCTTCGCTCCCATCGACTACCATCCCGAGGCCCCGGCCGATGAGTGGTCCGCCGATACGGGCTGTGGCGTGCAGTACCTGACCCAGCAGGCCGTCTTCCGGCTGGCGCGGCAGGTCGGCATCGAACTCGACGAGGCGGCGCCGCTGGCCGATCAGCTCAAGTCGGTGCAGAAGCTGCTGGAGGCAGGCGACGAGACGGCGCGGAAGATCTGGGAGACGATCGGGGTGTACGCGGGATACGCCATCGCCCACTACGCCGACTTCTACACCATCAAGCATCTGCTGCTGCTGGGCCGCGTCACCTCCGGCAGCGGCGGCCCCATTATGATGGAGAAGATCAGACAGGTCCTCGCCGCCGAGTTCCCCGACAAGCAGATCAACGTCCAGCTCCCAGACGAGAAGACGCGGCGCGTCGGCCAGGCCGTCGCCGCCGCGAGTCTGCCGGCGGTGAACTGACACCGCCTGGCGAAGTGTAACGCCTCACGGCTGACCTGGCGTGGACAAAGGCCGGGGTCGGGCCAACCGTCTGCAACATCGCCGCGTGTCGAGATTAGGAACGAGTGCGCAGGTCGCTGATCCACAGGCTCCGAGGGGCTAGCTCTTGCGATGGTGACAGGGCATCCTGAGACTTTCCCAGAAGACGTCGGCTTCCGGCACCCCTGGCGCCCGTACCAGGCGCGTGTCCTCACTGAACTCGAGGAGCATCTCTCCGACAACTCTTTGCACGTCGTTGCCGCTCCCGGATCGGGCAAGACCGTCCTCGGTCTGGAGGTCGTACGGAGGCTTGGGCGGCCGGCGCTAATCCTCGCGCCGACGCTCACCATTCGCGACCAGTGGGCGAGGAGGTTCGTGGCTCTCTTCGTTCCCGAGCCCTCGCCTCGCCCGTCCTGGGTTTCGACGTCGCTCGAACGGCCTGGGCTTCTCACCGTCGTCACCTACCAGGCGCTGCATGCTGCATGCGCTGGGCTCGACGATGAGGATGAGGAACTCCCGGAAGAGGAGAGCGGCGAGCCCGAGGAGGCGGAAGACGCCATCGAGAGGGGCGCAGACGTACGCTGCCCCGCGCCGCTCGGCTCCCTGCGGGAATCCGGCATCGGCACCATCGTGCTGGACGAGGCCCACCATCTTCGCAGCGAGTGGTGGCGCACGCTCTATGCCGTCCGGCGCGCGCTCCCGGACGCCACGGTAGTTGCCCTCACCGCTACGCCGCCGTACGACGTCCCTGCTTCCGAGTGGGAGCGCTACCGCGAGCTCTGCGGTCCCTTCGACGCCGAGGTGCCCGTGCCGGAGCTCGTCCTGGCCGGGAACCTGTGCCCGCACCAAGACTACGTCTACTTCTCCGCACCCTCTTCGGAGGAGGAGGCGCAACTTCGCGCGTTTCGGGAGGACGTCGAGCGCGTGGTGACGCAGCTCATCGAGGGAGGCGAATTTGTCGCCGCGCTCCTGAAACACCACTGGCTGCAGGCGCCTAAGAAAAACATCGAGCGCATCCTCGAGGACCCTGAGTACTTCGCCAGCATGCTCGTCTGCCTGAAGCAGGTCGGCGCACCTCTGCCGCCCGGTTCCCTCGACATCCTCGGCGTTCCCGCCGACAGACTTCCGCCGCTGACCAATGAGTGGCTGGAAACACTCCTGTCCCGGTGCGTGGCGCGAGAGAACCCCGGCCTGCCTCCGTCTGAGGCCGTGTTCGAGGAGGCGCGTCGCGATCTCACGCGCATCGGCGCGCTGGAGCGCGGCCGCGTGCGCCTCGAGACGAATACGCGCCTCGAGCGGCGCCTCGTGGCCAGCATCACAAAGCTCGACAGCATCGCCGCCATCGTCAAGCTCGAGAGCGGCGCGCTTGGCGGCGAGCTGCGGCTGCTCGTGCTCACCGACTACATCCGCGCCGCGGACATGCCCAGGAGCCGCGACGATGTCCAGCCACTCAGCCGCCTCGGTGTCGTGCCCATCTTCGAGCGCATCCGTCGGGAGGGCATTCCGAGCATACGCCTCGCCGTCGTCACAGGCTCCCTCGTGATCGTCCCGCGGGAGGCCGGCGATCGGCTGGCCTCGCTCGCGAGGGCGGCCGGCCTGGAGGCGGACTCCATCCGCTGCTCGCCCCTGCCGCACGATGATCGATACCTGAGTGTCGCCCTGCGGGGCGGCGACCGCGGCAAGCTCGTGCGCCTGATCACCCAGCTCTTCGCTTCCGGCGACATCACGGTGCTGGTCGGCACGGCCTCGCTGCTGGGCGAGGGCTGGGACGCCCCCGCCATCAACACCCTCATCCTCGCCAGCTATGTTGGCTCCTACATGCTCTCCAACCAGATGCGCGGGCGCGCCATTCGCACCCAGCCCGACAACCCCGACAAGACGGCCAACATATGGCATCTCGTCTGCGTCGAGCCGGGGGTGCGCCGGGCCAGCGAAGACCTGGAGACGCTCGACCGCAGATTCAGGGCCTTCGTGGGCGTCGGGCTCGAAGACCCCATCATCGAGAGCGGCATCTCTCGCCTCCAGATCGACCGCCCCCCATACTCCCGGCAGGATATCGCCGGCCTCAACCGAGAGATGACCTCCCGCGCCCTGGCCAGAGACGCCCTGCGCGAGCAATGGCAGCAGGCGCTCCTGCTCGGACAGAGCGGAGTCGGCGCCGTGCAAGAGCTTCGGGCACCACCTGAGAACATCCCTTATGGCTTCGTCTTCACCAATACCATCGCCGCCCTCTGCGCCGAAGGCTTGTTCATCGGCGGCTTCTTGCTGCTCCACCTGCTGGGGGAAGTCCCCCGCGTTTGGGCCGTGTTCGACTTCTCCGCTGGGAGTCTGACCGCGATTCTGGCAATTGTCTGTCTGATCGCGGCTGTGGCGGCCCTGCCGAATCTGCTGAAGGGGCTGTGGCTGTTCCTTCGCCACGGCCCCATCGCGGGAAGCGTCAAGCAGGTCGGCGAGGCCGTTGCCGAGTCGCTGCGGCGAACTCGCCTCATCAAGACGCCTGCCTCCCAGCTCCGGGTGATGGCCAAGCGCTATCCTGATGGGACTGTGTACTGCTCGCTCAAGGGAGGAACGACGTACGAGCAGACGACCTTCCTGGACGCTCTTCAGGACGTGTTGGACCCGATAGAGAATCCGCGCTATCTGCTGCTCAGGAAGAGCGCCTTTGGACTGCTGGCGCGCACGGACTACCATGCAGTGCCCACCATCCTCGGCCGCCGTAGGTCTGATGCCGAGTGCTTCGCTCGGGCCTGGGCCAAGTACGTGGGCCGTGCTAGACTCACCTACACTCGCACCCTCGAAGGGCGTAAGATCTTGCTCAGGGCGCGCTCACAGTCCCTCTCCGCCTCCTTCATCCCCCGCTCCGAACGCGTGAGCTGCTGGAAGTGAATGAGACACGGGTGAAGCTCGGCGTGAAGGAGTACTCCGGCCTCGGCTAGGTCGGCACTGGCAGGAGGGAGCGGAAGCCGCGGCTACTCCTGTTCTTGGCTGGCCTGGAACGCCTCCCGCGCCGCCTCGTACACATCGGCGATGGGCACGCCCTTCTCCTTGGCGAGCCCGGCGCAGTCCTCGTACTCGGGCGCGACGTTCACCACCTCGCCATTCAGCCGGCCGATCTTCATTCGAACGGGGCCGTATTCCGTCTCCACCTCTCGCCACTCTCGCTCGAGGCAGCGCCGCGCCACGTCTGTCACACGCACACCAAGCGTGGTCGTCTCCCGGAATAGGATCTCGCTCAGCGCATCCACCAGGGGAGGCTCGGCCAGCACAGAGACGAGCGTGGCCGGCCGCGATTTCTTCATCACGATCGGCGTGTAGAAGACGTCGAGTGCGCCGGCGGCGAAGAGCTCATCCATCACATGGCCGAACAGCTCGGGATTCATGTTGTCGATGTTCGTCTCGATCAGCGCGAGCTGCTGCTCCCGCGGCCGGGCCGCGGCCTCGCCCAGAAACATGCGCAGAAGATTCGGATGCGGCATGTCCTTGCTGCCGGCCCCCCAGCCGATTGACTTGATTGTCATCGGCGGCATCGCTCCGAACTCGCGGCAGGCGGTCGTGAGGATGGCCGCGCCGGTCGGCGTAACGAGTTCCTCCTCGATCGGGCCGCCGTAGCTTGGCACACCGCGAAGCAACTCCACGGTCGCGGGCGCCGGCACGGGCAGCTTGCCGTGGGTGGAGTCCACCCATCCGCCCCCCAGCGGGAGCGGCGACGCGTGCACGGCCTCGATCCCCAGCCGGTGAAGCCCACAGAAGGCTCCGACGATGTCGATGATCGCGTCGACGGCGCCGACTTCGTGGAAGTGCACCTCTTCAACCGAATGCCCGTGCACTCGCGCCTCCGCCTTGGCCAGCCGCTCGAAGGCGCGCCTGGCCGGGCCAGTCACTTCAGCGGGCAGATCGGACTTGCCGATGATCTCGATGATGTCGAACAGACCGCGGCGCTCGCGATTGCCCTCGGCCTTCACCACCACCTGTGTGCCAACGATCCCGCCCTTGCTCACTTCCTCGGCCCTTATCTCGTATCCCGACAGCGGCAGCCGAGACAGATCCTCACGCAGGTCCGCCATCGCGAGGCCGACATCCACCAGCGCGCCCAACATCATGTCGCCGCTGATCCCTGAGAAACAGTCCAGGTAGGCTATCATCGTCTTCCCCCCGAACGCGTGGCCGCTCTCACTTCCTTCTCCTCTCGCCTCGGACGAGCACCGCCGCGAAGTACCCCGCGCCGAAGCCGTTGTCGATGTTCATCACGGCCACCCCGGCCGCGCAGGAGTTCAGCATCGTCAGCAGCGCGGACAGCCCTTCGAAGGAAGCCCCGTAGCCCACCGAGGTGGGAACGGCGATCACCGGCACCGAAACGAGCCCGCCGACCACGCTGGCGAGCGCGCCCTCCATCCCCGCCACCACGATGATGGCTTTCGCCTGCCGCAGCTTCTCGCGGTGGCGCAGCAGCCGATGCAGTCCGGCCACGCCAACGTCGAAGACGCGCTCGACACGGCACCCCATCGTCTCCGCCGTCACCGCCGCCTCTTCGGCCACCGGCACATCGGCCGTCCCCGCGGTGACGACGGCCACCGGCTTCGCCCGCGGCGAGGGGCGCGGAGGCTTCCCGATGACGAGGATGCGCGCCTTCTCGTGCCAGGCGACGTCGGCGAATGCCTCTTTCGCGGCCTCGTACATCTCCGGACTACATCGAGTGGCGAGCGCGACCCGGTGCCTGGCGGCGATCCGCCCGGCAATCTCCAACACCTGCTCCACAGTCTTCCCCGCGCAGTAGATGACCTCGGGGAATCCGGTGCGCAGCTCGCGGTGCGTATCGACCTTTGCGAAGCCGAGGTCCTCAAAGGGCAGCTCGCGCAGCCGCTCGACGGCATCGGCCACGGAGAGGCGCCCGGCCTTCACCTCTCGCAGCAGGCGGGCGAGCTGTTTCTCGGTCATGGCATCGCCTCGCGCAACTGCCGGACTCGGTCGGCCGCCGCCTTGGGGCGGTCTTCGTCCGGCCGGTTGTAGAAGATCGATCCTCCCGCCACGAAGTCGGTCGCTCCCAACTCGGCGAGCTCCGCGATGTTGTCGGCAGCCACACCGCCGTCGAGCAGGAGCCGTATGTCGCGCCCGCGCTCCCGGACGGCCTCTGCGATCACCTGCAGCTTGCGCTTCACTGCGGGGATGAACCGCTGGCCCGAGAATCCCGGATTGACCGACATCACGACAGCGTAGTCCACATCATTAAGCACCCACTCGATCATCTCCAGCGGCACTCGCGGGTCCAGCGCGACCGCAGGCTGCGCCCCGAGCTCGCGGATCCGCGCCAGGGACCGCGGCAGATCTCCCCCGGCCTCCGGATGAATCGCGACTTCGTTCGCGCCGGCCTCGATCACCTGCTCCGCGATGAGGTCAGGCTTCGCGACCATGAGGTGGGCGTTGAAGGGCAGATCGGTCAGCGGCCGGATGGCGGCCACCAGGTCGCGCCCGAAGGTGATGTTCGGGACGAAGACACCGTCCATCACATCGAAATGCAGACCGTCTACCCCCGCCTCGACAACTGCCCGGATATCCTCTGCAAAACACGTGTAGTCCGCGGCCATGACGGACGCGAAGAGACGGCCCTTCGGCATACAAGACCTCCCTCTGTCTTGCCAATCAGGATGCGCTGCTGCGGCCCGCGCCCGGGCGATCACACCCCACACGGATCGTGGCCCCCTTCGACAGCGCTTTGACCGCGTCCTGCCCCCGCCCCCGGGGCGCCTGTGCCCGCGAGCCCCGACAGCAGGACTCGGGGTCGCTGTCGCCAATCTACTCCATGGCAGCTTGGCCGTACCCGCGCCCCAGGCGCCGGGGGCGCGTCAGCGACCTCGAGGGGGGCCGCTCACCGGCGGCTCGCCGGACAGGAGGGACCGTGAGCACCGCGAAGGAGATCATGGTCAGGCAGGTCGTGAGCACCAGGCCTTCCTGCACGGTGGAGGAGGTGACCCGCGTCCTCTACCATCACGGCATCAGCGGCTTGCCCGTATGCGACGAGAACCACTGCGTGATCGGCATCGTGACCGAGGCCGACATCCTCGGCCGCACGACCGGGCAAGAGACCGTCGCCGACATCATGAAGACGCACGTCTTCACCGTCGCCGAGGAGACCCCGCTCCAGGAGATCGCGGTTCTCCTCACCGAGAAGAAGATCAAGCGCGTGCCGGTGGTGGTCGAAGGGAAGCTCGTCGGCATCGTCTCCCGGGCCGATGTCGTCAGAGCGCTCGCCGGCCGGCGCGAGTGAGCGTCGGCGACCACATGTTCAGACCGTTCGGCGAGGCCGCCCGACGCGGCAGGCGGAGCATGGCGAACGGCGTGATCATGCGCCTATCAGGGCAGACAGCGGGATGTCTGCTGGCGGCCGCCACGTGCGGCCTCGTCGCGGCGGTTGCAGCCATCGCCCCCGGCGCGGCGGCGCTCCCCGCCTCCTCTGTCCTCGTAGACTTCGGGGCAGACGCCGGTCCGCATCCCGGGGAGATGTCGGCCTCCGCCGCGCTCGTGCGGCCGGCGGAAGACCGAAGGGCGATGGAGCTCTGCGCGGCCGGCGAGGAGGACGCGAGCCTCACGTTGACCGCGCCGAACGGCGTGTGGGACATGTCCGCTCACGAAGCGATCTTCGTGGACATGCGAAACCCCGGCCCGGCCGACGCCGTCGTCCACGGTATCGTCGCCAACCCGGGCGCCAGCGGATACCAGGACAGCTGCCGGGGTGTCCTCGTGCTGAAGTCGGGCGAGCAGGGCACGCTGAGGGTAAGGCTCGTCCGCCGCCCGGCCGACCCGGGCTTCGAGCCCTTCAAGCCCTTCCTCAGATACGCCAAGAACATCAATGTTCGAGACGGCACCGTTGACGTCTCCAGGATCGAGCGGATCACGATCACTATAGATGACCCGGCCCTGGGTCAGGCCGTGGAGGTCGAGCGGATCACGGCCGCGGGAGAGGGTACGTCCGAGGCGCCCGCCTTCCTCCCCTTCGTCGACGAGTTCGGCCAGTACGTCCATGCCGACTGGCCCGGCAAGGTCTACGCCGCCGCGGACTTCGCGGCACGCCGCGCGGAGGAGCTGGCCGAGATGGCCGACTGGCCCGGACCGGCCGACTGGAACGAGTATGGCGGCTGGGCGGCCGGGCCCACACTCGAGGCGACGGGCTTCTTCTACCCGACGAAGCATGAAGGCAAGTGGTGGCTGGTCGATCCCGAGGGCAGGCTGTTCTGGTCCTATGGCCCGACTGGCGTGGGGTTCGGCGGGTGGACGCCCATCAGCGACCGCGAGCATTGGTTCCGCGAGCTGCCCGACCGGGACTCGCCTCTGGGGCAGTTCTACGGCGAAGGCAGAGGCGCACGGGACCGGTACTACAGGGGCAAGAGCTACCAGACATTCGACTTCGCGAATACGAACCTCTACCGGAAGTACGGCCCCGACTACGCGCAGGCGGTCTCCGAGCTGTCCCACCTCCGCCTGAGAAGCTGGGGCTTCAACACCATCGCCAACTGGTCCGACGGGAAGGTCTACCTGCTGCAAAGGACGCCCTACACCGTTGCCATTCACTTCGGCGGCCCCTGGCTTCAAGGCATCCCCGATGCCTTCGATCCCCTCTTCCGCCAGACCGTGCGGGAGCGGATGGAGCGGGAGCGTGGCCGTTCGGCCGGCGATCCCTGGTGCATCGGCTACTTCGTGCAGAACGAGCTGTGGTGGGGCTACTGGGACGACGGCCAGGCGGTGGCGCTCAGCGCGCTGAGGGCGCCCGGATCGGCGGCAAAGCAAGTGTTCGTCGCCGATCTCCGGGAGCGCTACGAGACTATCGGTGCTCTCAACGAGAGCTGGGGCACGGACCACGAGTCCTGGGAGGCCCTCCTCGAGAGCGGCGAAGCTCCGGACCGAGAGCGCGAGCAGGTGGCCCAGGACTGCGGCGAGTTCGGCCTGAGGTTCTGCGAGAGGTACTTCTCGATCGTCCGCGAAGAGGTCAAGCGCGTCGCGCCCGACAACCTCTACCTCGGCTGCCGCTTCCACGGCCACATCGACCTCGACCTCATCAAGATCGCGGCCAGGTACTGTGACGTCATCTCGTACAATGTCTACGGAAGGCAGCCCGGCGGGCGGCTGAATCGGTACCTCGGCGTGATCGACAAGCCGTTCATCGTGGGCGAGTTCGGCGTAGGCTCCGACCCGCGGCAGACGCCGTTCCGCGGAGATGAGCTCAGCGTAGACCCGCAGGAGCGGCCCCGAGAGCTGACCCGCTACGTGGAGAGGGCCTTTCGGCATCCGCTCATGGTCGGCGCGCACTTCTTCCAGTACCGCGACCAGCCCATCACGGGCCGCAGCGACGGCGAGGCCGTCCTGCGGGGCTTTGTCAACACGACCGACACGCCTCACCTCGAGCTGATCCAGGCCAACCGCAAGGCGGCCTACGAGCTTTACGAGAGGCGAGCGGCGTCGGAGTAAGCAGACCAGCGGTACGGCCGCCGGCCTAATCGGCTCGCCTCCGCGCCATCTGCGCCGCCAGACGGATCGCTGCCACCATGCTCGTCGGGTCGGCGACACCTTGCCCGGCGATGTCGAAGGCCGTGCCGTGATCGACCGAGGTGCGGATGATCGGCAATCCAAGTGTCACGTTCACGCCCGCCGACTTGAGGCCGCCGCCGCGCTTGGCCGCGAAGCCCACCGTCTTCACCGCGATGTGGCCCTGGTCGTGCGTCATCGCCACCACCGCATCGAACTCGCCGGCGCGGTGTCGGGCGAAGACGCTGTCCGGGGCCAGCGGTCCCGTCACCTCCATGCCCTCTCCCCTCGCCCGTTTGACAGCGGGTGCGATCTCCCGGACCTCCTCATCGCCGAACAGACCGGATTCCCCAGCGTGGGGGTTGAGGCCGGCCACCGCGATGCGCGGCACCGCGACCGCCATTCCGCGCAGTGCCTGGTGCGTGAGCCTGATCACCGTGAGCACGCGTGCCTGTGAGACAAGTTCGCAGGCCTCCCGCAGCGACACATGCCCCGTCACGTGCGACACTCGCATTTCGCCGTGCACGAGCATCATCGCGACATGGCGCACCCCACACAGCGAGGCGAGCATCTCGGTGTGCCCCGGGTGCGTGACCCCCGCGAGTTGAAGCGCCTCCTTGCTGATCGGCGCAGTCACGATCCCTGACACGGCGCTCACCTGCGCGAGCTGGACGGCCTGCCGTATGTAGGCCGCGGCCGCCTGCCCCGCGGCCGCGCTCACCTCCGCAGTCGCGATCTCGTCGGGATCGGCATTCGCCAGGTCGAGCAGACACACAGCGGACGTACATCCATCGGCCTCCTCAGCGCTGCCGACAACCCGCGGCCTGAAACGCCGCCCGGCCGCCCCCGCCGCTCGGGCGAGCGTGCGCGAGTCGCCGATGACGAGGGCGCGGCATTCCTCGCGTAAGCTCCGGCGTGCCAGTGCTCCGATGACCACCTCCGGGCCGACACCCGCAGGGTCGCCCATCGTTACTGCAAGCAGAGGGAAGCTGTCCGATCTCATCTTGGCTGCTCCCGGCCGACCGCACGGCCTCGCATATGGCGTATCAACTGAGGAAGCGCGTCTCGCCTGCCGGCTGCGCCGGGCTTCAGAGCCACCGGAAGGCCGTCGGCGTGGCCTTCGACAATACTGCCGGCCGCCATTCCCGGCAGCGGCTCCTCCGCCACGAGCACCACGTGACAGCCCAGTGTATCGAGCACCGCGTGAGCTGTCGCGCCCCCGCCGACGAGGAGGGCTCCCGGCGCGTTCTGCTTCAGGACGACGAACGCGAGATGTGCCAGGTGTTCCACGACCAAGTCCACCGGCCGCGGCGCATCGGGGAGCGGCCCGACGGCATGCACGATGGCGTCCCGCCCGGCCCGTAGCGCCGAGCCGGCCTGCGCGATGGCCTCGCCCAACTCGGGTACCGTCTCCTCCTCCCACGAGAGGCCATGGCACGGCAGTGGGATCGGCGACAGATCCTCCTCCGCGGCTGCGGCCTCCGCCTGCTCGGCCAGGCGGTGGCTTGAGCTGGCGAGCACGGCGAGCACGGGCCGCGCCCCTCCCGCCGCCGCAGCCGTCGCGCGGGCGGACGGGGGCCCTAGGAGGTGCGCCGCCACCGCTCGTGCAAGCCCACCCGATCCCGCGAGGATCGGCGCGGGGTCGAGCGTGAGTGCCGCCTCGGCTACGGCTTCGAGGTCCGAGTCGGTCTCCGCATCGGCGACGACCACGCCATCGCGACTGAGACGGTCCTTCAGCCCGCGGCCGCCTTCGCGGACCGCGTGGAGCGCGCACGAACTGATGGGGACACGGGGCCACTGCGATCGAAGCAGATCGTCGATGTGTGAGCTCTCAACCGGAGCCTGCGGGTCGCGGCCCATCTCGATTTCGGCTGCCGGGACCCCGTCCACGAGGGCCACCCCGTGCACGGTAGTCCGACCGCGGGTGGGATAGGCCGGCGCGAGGACGATCGGCCGGCCTGCTGCATCGGAGATCGCCGCGAGCTCAGCGCCGATGTTCCCGCGGAGGTTCGAGTCCACCTTCTTGTACAGCAATCCCGTCCCGGCCCCCGATGCGGATCGGACTGCGGCGGCGACCACCTCGGAGGCCTCCTTGGGCGGTGAGCCGCGGGATTCCGTCGTGACGGCGAAGGCCGATCTGCCTTCACACAGCCGCGCCTGCTCACTAAGCGATACCGGAACGGGCCTCCCCGGCCGGACAAACGCCGCCGCGGCGTCGGCGGCGCCGGTCAGGTCATCGGCGATGATCGCTACGGGCAGTAGGGACACGATAGGCTCGACTTCTCCGCCGGCCGCGCCTCGCCCTGCGGCAGGAGCCCGCCACCTCGCCGACGAACTGTCCCCAGGCAGTCTGAAAGGCGATGAGCCGTGAGCGAAGAGCTGGCCAGCCTATACGACATTCAGCAGGCCGACACAGAGATCGCCCGCCACGAGGAGGCCCTGTCCGACCTCGACGCGGGCGCCGGTCTCGCCGCCGAGATCGAGACGCTGGAGGGCGAGCTCGGCGATGTGCGCAAGCAGCTGGAGGAGGCCGAGAACGAGAACCTGGACCGCGAGCTCGAGGCAAAGACGCTGGAGGAGAAGCGCAAGCGGTTCCAGGATCAGCTCTACGGGGGGAGTGTGCGCAACCCGCGGCAACTCACTGACCTTCACCAGGAGGTCGAGATGCTCGGCCGCGAGATTGGCAAGCTCGAGGACCGCATGCTCGAGCTGATGGAGCTGCTCGAGTCGCTGCGGGCGGGGATCTCCTCGCGGGAGCAACGCCTTGCTGAGGCAGAGACCCAGCTGGAGGCCGTGCGCGCCGAGTACGAGCGGAAGGGCGGCCGGCTCCGCGAGCGGATCGTGGAGCTCAAGGCCGAGCGAAGAGACCACGCGGCCCGCGTCGGGCCGCGCCTTTTGAAGCGTTACGAGCAGATCCGAGGCAGAGCGGGGAACCTCGGGTTGGTGAAGGTGACCGGCAGAAACTGCCTCGGCTGCATGATCGACCTCCCGCAAGAGACTGTCAAGGCCTTGCGGGCGGGCCGATCCGGACTCACTTGCGACAACTGCGGCCGCCTGCTTCTCTGGGGCGAAGGCGGCGAAGCTGAGCAGTAGCCGCGCAGCCGACCGCCCGCAATGGGCCGGTCCTTCCTTGGGGGCCGGTCTCTGCGGCAACCATACGATCCCTGGCGGGGCTGGGCCGCGCCGAGAGTGGACGACAGCGGAGCACAACAGATGAAGGACCTGGCCGCCAGCGCCGACGACCGCGGGATCACGGTCCAACGAGTCGGGGTGAAGGACGTCCACCTGCCGATACTTGTCAGGCGGAAGGGGGGCGGCTTCGACAGCGCGCTGGCCCGCATCGACTTCGGAGTGACCCTCCCCCACCAGTTCCGCGGCACCCACATGAGTCGCTTCCTCGATATTCTCTTCCGGTGGCGAGAGAAGCCCATCAGCAAGCCCGAGCTTGAGGAGATGCTGCGCGAGGCCTGCCAGCGACTGGAGGCCGAGCACGCCCGCGTCGACGTGTCGTTTAAGTACTTCATGAACAAGAGGTCGCCCGCCACCCAGAGCGAGAGTGCGCTGGACTATGACTGCAAGTTCGAGGGCGCTCTGGATGGCGATCAGTATCGGCTGACGACCTGTGTCGAGGTACCCGTTACCATCCTCTGCCCCTGCAGCAGGGAGATCTCCCGGCACGGCGCCCACAGCCAGCGGGCCATCATACGCGCCCGCATCCGCACGCGCCCCGAGGAGATGGTCTGGATCGAGGATCTCGTTACCACGCTCGAGCAACAGGGCAGTGCCGAGATCTATCCTCTCCTCAAGCGCCAGGACGAGAAGTTCGTCACCGAGGCCGCCTACGAGAGCCCCAAGTTCGTCGAAGACGTCGTGCGGGACGTCGTCTCAATCCTGCGGGCCGATGACCGCATCGCCTGGTTCCAGGTCGAGTGTGAGAGCATGGAGTCGATCCACAACCACACGGCCTACGCTCTCCACGAGGAGTCGACGGTGGCCGGCAACACGGAGGCGGAGGCCAGGCCGTGAATGGGAAGATCGCCATCGTCGGCGGAGCAGGACGCGTCGGATCGAACGCCGCCTATGCGCTCCAGCTCGGCGGCATCGGCGAGGAGATCGTGCTGGTGGACGTCGCCGCCGAGGCCGCTCTCGGGGAGGCGCTCGACCTCACGCACGGCCGCGCGGCGGCCGGCGGGCCGCAGATCAGCGGGGGCGACTACAGCGCGATCGCCGGCTTCGACGTTGTCGTCGTGACGGCCGGCCTCAGGCGCAAGCCCGATGAGTCGCGACTGCAGCTCATCGAGCGCAACGCCGCCCTATTCCAGGAGATCGTGCAGTCGGTCCAGGCCGTCGAGCTGGCCCCCGAGGCGATCCTGCTCGTCGTCACGAACCCCGTGGACGTCCTCACCTACCTCGCGGCCGCCGAGCTCGGCTGGCCTCCGAAGCGTACCCTCGGCCTTGGGACCGTTCTCGATACGCTCAGATTCCGCTCCCTGCTCGGCGAGGCGCTCGGCCTCAATCCATCGCTGGTTGAGGCGCTGATTCTGGGCGAGCACGGTGACTCGATGGTGCCCATCTTCTCCCAGCTCCGCTACGACGGCCAGCCTATGGCCGAGCTGCCGGGCTACTCCGAGGAGGCCGCGCAGAGGGCCTTCGAGGCCACTCGCACCGCGGGCGCTGAGTGCCTGCGGCTGAAGGGCGGGGCCGGCTATGCGGTCGGCCTCTCGATCAGGGATGTGGTGTCCGCGATCCTGGGCGATTCGTGCGCCGTCCTACCCGTGTCCACCCTCGACGAGTCCGGGGAGTTCCACCGCGTGGCCCTCAGCCGCCCGACCCGGGTGGGGCGTGCCGGCTGGCTGGAGCACGTGCCGATCGACCTGTCGGATGAGGAGCACAGGGAGCTCGCCCGCAGCGCCGAAATCCTGCGAGAGACTCTAGCAAGCCTCCGGGCGGAGCCGTCGTCCGCCTGAGCTGGAGGAGAGTCATGAAGATCAAGTTCCTCGGACACGCTTCCTTTCTCATCACGACCGCCGGCGGGAAGAAGATTGTGACCGATCCGTACGAGCCGGGGGGGTTCGGGGGCGCCATCGGGTACGGCCCGCTGACCGAAACGGCCGACTACGTGACCGTCAGCCACGACCATGCCGACCACAACTATGTGAAGATGGTGCCCGGCTCGCCGCGGGTGATAAAGGGAGCGGGCGAAGAGACGCACGACGGGATTCTGTTCCGTGCGCTGACCACCCATCATGACGCGAGCCGCGGCGCCGAGAGAGGTGGCAACATCGTGCGCGTGATCGAGGCCGACGGGATCGCCGTGTGTCATCTCGGCGACCTCGGGCATGCGCTCGGCCCCGAGGACGCAACGGCCCTGTGTCACATCGATGTGCTGCTCGTGCCCGTCGGCGGGACCTTCACCGTGGACGCCAAGGGCGCGACGGCGGTCGTCGACCGGCTCCGGCCGCGCATCGCCATTCCGATGCACTTCCTCACGCCAAAGGTCGGCCTCGACATCGGGCCGGTGGACGACTTCCTCGCGGGCAAGGATCGCGTCAGGCGCGTCGGCAGCCCGGAGGTAGAAGTCACGAAGGAGACGCTCCCCGAGCCCACCGAGATCGTGGTGCTCGACCCCGCGCTGTGACGCCCGACGCTAGCGCAGATAGCCGAGCGATCTGAGGTGCTCTGTCAGCTCCTCCGGCAGCTCTCCGGCCGGCAACTGCTGTGCCGCACCCGCCTGGGACGCGCCGGGTGGAAGCCACACCCAGATGGCGAACTCATCAGCATCGGCCGCGACCGGCGGTTCCCCGGCCGCCAGCAGTGCCTCGGCGGCGCGGCCGATGACGAGAGGCAGCGCCGCCGGCTGCTGGCCTCTCTCGCCCAAGTGGAACTTGTCCGCGCCAACGGCCCCCTGATCCGACCGCACGGCCACAGTGATGGTTCCCTGAGGATCGTCCGGATCGAACAGCACCACCTGCGGCGTGTCGCCGGGTGGCAGCCGGATCGAAGCCCGGTGTGCGGCCGCGCTCCCGCCGGGCTGGCCCGGCTGCGCGGCGGGTTTGTGCGCCACGCTGATCGCATCGCGGTCGAGAGCTGTGGGCATGTCGAGGTAGGCGAGCGGCGCATTGGAGGTGAGCTCGATCGTGAGCTGCTGCGTGCGCGGCCCGACGACGGCTAGCCGGTAGCCCCTGGCGGCCCTCATCGCAAGGTCGGCCAACACATGCCGCATCTCGTCGAGCTGCTCCGGCGACGACTCCGCGATGCTCCGCGTCTGGCCGGGGTCGGAGGATAGGTCGTACAGCTCCTCGTCCTGCTCGCCCCGCGACGAGATGTAGCACCAGTCTCCCTTCCGAGCCATGACCCCGGCTCCCGCGCTCTCGGAGAACACCGGCCTGTCTTCGAGCGGTGCGCCGGCAAGAACCGGCATGAGCGACCGGCCCACACAACTTGCGGGCGGCTCGGCGCCGGCCGCGTCGAGCAGGGACGGCATCAGGTCGACGAGGGCGACCGGCTGGCGCACACGCCGGGGCGCAGCGCGAGGAAGGACGCCGGGTACGCGGACGATGAGCGGCACACGCGCCAAACTCTGGTAAGGCACTCCCCCGTGGCTCATCACACCGTGGCCGCCGAGGCCCTGGCCGTGGTCGGCGGTGATCACGATGAGCGTGTTCGCGCCCCATGGCTGACTCAGCAGCCAGTCGAAGAACAGCCTCAGGTAGCGGTCGGTGTGCAGGATCTCGCCGTCGTACAGGTCCACGATGTACTGCAGATCGGCCGGCGGAAGCTCGTCGGGATCTCCGCGCAGGGCCGCGTCCATCAGCAGTCGGGGGTCAGTCAGAGGGCCCAGGTAGCCGCGGTCGAACTCCTCGATGCGATGGGCCCACCCTTGGAAGTAGTTGTGGACCTCGTGGGTGTGAAGGAGCAGGAAGAACGGCCTGTCCGAGCCTCCCGAAAGGCGCTCCTTCACGACCGCCAACTGATTGGGCAGCATCGGCTTATGCTTCGGGGACCAATACCAGTCGAAGCCGGCATCGAACCCGAGCGCCGGATCGAGGAACCCACCACCGACACAGGCCAGGCTCTCGTACCCCGCCGCCCGCAGCTCACCTTGGAGCGAGACGGGCATGGAGACGGGCTGCAGGAAGAGCTCCTCCTCGTCTTCGCCAGGGATGGTTATCTTCCCGACTCGCGCCCCGCAGAGGAAGCGGTAAGTCGACGTGAGCAGGCTCTGGATGGAGGGCATCGTCCACGTCGCTTGTGCGCTCGCGTCCTCGAACACTATGCCCTGCGCGGCGAACGAGTCGAGGAAGGGGCTCGTGCTGCGATCGTAGCCGTAGCAGCCGAGGTGGTCGGGCCGGAGCGCGTCAATGATGACGACAACGATATTGGGCCGCGGCGCCCGGGCCGGCACGAAGATGGCTGGGTCAAGCCAGACGGCGTGGGCCGCGATGAAGTCCTCGGGCTCCCCTTCCCGGGCCGGGCCGACCGGCTCTGTCGCCAGTTCGATCTCGACCTCCCCTTCGCCGGAGGGGGGAAGGTGGAGGACGACGGGCACCCAGTTGGTGTCGTCCTCTCCCCGCCAGCGCTTCACTTCTTCCGACAAGAGCGTCACCGTACCGTCGTCGCTCCTCATCCGCACGCTGAAGAGGATCCCGCCGCCGCTCTTGTCCCAGCTCGAACGGGCCGCGCCGAAGGCAACTCGAAGGCGGCCGCCCTCTGGCAGCCGGAGCTTCTGCTTCATGGCGTAGGGCGCGGGCGCGGCGATCGCTGGGAGGCGTGCATCGCGGAGCAGGATGCGCAGGTGGCCGTCAGCGCTCACTGACATGCTCGGCGGAGGCAGACCGCCCCTGAAGTTGTCGACGAAGTGGAATGCCTGCCCCGGCAGCAACTCGACCGCGGCTCCGGACTCAGCGGTCGGTGCCGGCCAGGATGGTTCGGGCGCGGACCGTTCCTCGCGCCCACATCCGAGGCATACCAGCAGGAAGGCCGCCAGCACAGCCGCCAGTGGGCATCTTGTTTGCATTGCGCGGCGCTCCCGTCGAGCGAGAAGGGGATATGCCTATCCTTAGGCGGTGAGGCACCCTCTTCCTGCGCAGCGAGGGCCGGCGTAGCCGCATCCTCCCGCCAGGAAATGGCAGAAGGTCGCCGTGTCGACACGTAGAAGCAGTAGGTAGCTTCCGTGTGCGAGGGGGTCGGTTTCTGTGGAAGTGGCGTCTGGGATATACCGCGCGGAGTCTCGCAATGAGGTGATGTACGCCCTCGACTGCGGCGGCGCGCACGCCCTGGTGGACGTCGGAGGCGAGGCGGGACTCGAGGAGAAGCTGGGACAGCTGGAGACGGACGGCGTCGATCTCGCCTCCGTCGTGGCCCTTTTCATCACCCATTGTCACGAGGACCACGCCGGTGCCGTCGCCCATCTTCGGGAGGAGAGGTCGCCCCGGGTCGTCGCCCACCGGCTTGCCTGCGAGCAGCTCCGCTACTGCCCGGCCTACACGCCCCTCGAGGGCGAAATGGTCGATTACACGGTGGACCAGGGCGACACCGTCGAGATCGGCGAGCTGTCCTTCCAGGTCCATCACATGCCCGGACATACCCCCGACACGGTCGCCTGGCAGCTCGGTGACGGGCTTTTCGCCGGCGACATCCTCCAGTGTGACGGCACCATTGGCTGGATGGACGTGCATTGGGGCTCCTGCATCGGGGACTACCGCTCGTCTCTTCAGCGCCTGCTGCGCCTGCCCGTCAAGCACATCTACCCAGGGCACGGCGAGTGTGGAGAGCTCACGCAGGACAGCGTCGAAGAAGGGCTGCACCGCCTTGACACGCTCGCCCAGGCCGATGGTAGCCTACTGACGGTGATGGGCCGCCCGGCCCCTCTCCGCCCCGGGGACGTTCCCACCAAGATCGTCCGCCTCCCGACCGTACTCCCCGGCGCCTGAGCGATCGCGTCGTGGCCACTCCTGGTCGGTCTTCCGGGGAACTCGTGTGAGGTATCCGACCGCCGAGCGGCGAACTACCCTCGCGTGCAATTGCCCCGTGCCCTCGCCATACACCTGGCGAGGAGCATGGCCTTTGCGAGGATGATGAATGAGCGGCGATCTTGTCACCGTTTGGACCATCGGCGACGGCGTCCGCGTCAATCCGGAAACCGGAGGCCCGATAGAGGAGCGGCCAGACATCCACGCGGATTACCCCTCCGGCGAGTATCGGGAGAAGAATGTCGTGTGGGACGCGTCCGAGAGCCGCGTCGTGCTCCACTCGGCCCGCAACGAATTCGTCTCCTTCCAGATCATCGTCGCGTCGGCACAACCGGTGGCGGGTGTCGAAGTGCGGCTCGACCGCCTCCTCGGCCCGGGCGGCGCGGAAATCAGCGGGCGCAATGTCGCGCTCTTCAAGGCCTGGTATGTGCGTGTCCGGCAGCCCTCGACCGGATACGAGAAGACATCCCTCGGCCCCGGATGGTACCCCGACGCGCTGCTGCCCGCGCCCACCGGAGAGCCATTGTGCCTCGACCTGCCCGATGAGAAGAATGCGATCGGTGAGTCCCACCGGCACCAAACCGTCTGGTGCGACATCTATTTGCCCCAGGAGAGGGCGGCGGCCCCGCCGGGGCTCTATCGCGGCACGCTTTCCGTGTCCTGGCCGGGCGGACAGCGTGAGCTCCAGGTCGAGCTCCGGGTCTGGGACTTCGCGCTGCCCGATGAGATCCACTGCCGCGGCAACATCTACAACAACTCCATCCAGCACATGGAACCCGATCTGGAGCTGCGCTACTTCCAGATGGCCCGCCGCCACGGCTTCCAGCCGGGCATCGTCTACTACCGCCCTGAGCTGAAGGTGGACGGCACAAAGGTGCACATAGACTGGTCGGCCTACGACGACCGCCTCATGAAGTATCTCGACGGCTCAGCCTTCACCGAGACCAGCGGCTACTGGGGACCCGGTGTCGGCCTGCCGATCGACCACATCATCCTCCCCTTCGACTGCGGCAAGAAGCCGGCCCGCCGGGGCGCCTGGCCCATCGCCATGCCCGACGGCGGCCCGACGGAGGACTTCGAGGCCGTGTGGGTGGAGACCGAGCGCCAGCTCAGAGAGCACTTCGAGGCCGACCCGCACCGGCGCCGCGTGGAGAAGATCGTCTTTCTCGAGGGCCTGGATGAGGCCTACTCCGAGGACGCCTACCAGCAGATGATCTACTACGCCAACCTACTCCGGCGCGGCCTGGGGAAAGAGTGGTTCAAGCATCGCATCGACGGCGGCTACTCCCGGGAGGCGATGGAGAAGCTCCATCCCTACGTGGACCTCGTCATCTGCCACACCATCGCCTTCGATGCGGACAAGATCGCCCACTTCAGAGAGAAGGGCGTCGAGTCCTGGTGCTATGGCCCCATGATCTACGAGCGGCGCGAGAACTCAGCCTGTGGGTCCAACACCTTCCTCGACCTCGACCTGCTCACATGTCGCGGCCTGGCCTGGGCCACCTGGAAGCACCGCTGTGGCTACTGCCAGTGGGAGTTCGAATGGGCTGGCGACCGCGCCTGGACGGAGGCGCTCAACTGGGTCACCGAACACGTCGAATACAACGGGTCGGGCCTGCTCATCTACCGCGGCGATGTCGTGGGCTCGCCCGATCCCATCCCGAGCATCAGGCTCAAGGCCCACCGTCGCGGATTTCAGGACTACGAGTACTTCTGGCTGCTGCAGCAGGCCGGGCGGGAGGCGGACGCCGACGAGGCCGTTGATTCAATCATCCACACCACACCGTTTGGCGAGGCCTCCATCGAGAACACGGAGATCTGGCGCAACGACCCGGAGGTGTGGGACAGGGCCCGCCTCCAGCTCGGCGAGAAGCTCCACGCCATCCTGGGCGCGCAGGAGACACGATAGAGCCATGACCGGCCACGCGGGCATCCACCTCGGTGACAGGTGAGTAGTGTGGAAGGATCGCTGGGACGTATCCGGCGAGTGATGGCCGGTGAGCGGCCGGACCGCGCGCCGCTGTTCGACCTGCTGCCCAACGACGCCGTGCTGCAGCACTTCAACGACGGCATCCCGGTCGGGATAAGCGAAGAGAAAGCGGGAGCGCGAGCCATTGCCGCCGCCATCGACGGATCCCGCGAGTCGAGCCTCGCACCCTCCGAGGAGCGCACCGAACGGACCGAAGACGGGCGCTCCATCAGGGCCGAGCGCTGGACGGCCTGGCGCGAGCGCATCGATTACGGGTCGAGCGAGGCCTACGCGGAGGCGAAGCAGAGCCAGCTCGCCCCTCGCCGCAAGTCGGCCGGAGACGCAGTGGACACCGCCGCCTCCGACTACTACCGCCGGCAGCGCGAGGTCCGCTCCTGGTTCGGCGACGACTTCTACTACCTGATGTCAGCGCCTCACGCCGGCCTCATGGGCATCTGGGAAGAGGTCGGGCTGGAGGCCTTCAGCTACTACTTCTTCGACTGCGAGGACCTCATCATCGAGCAGCTCGATCTCAACGCCGAGCACGCCTGTCGCTGGATCGAAGGCCTTCCCCCCGACGACCCCTTCGAGGCCGTCTTCATCGGCGAGGACATCGCCTTCAAGAACGGTCCCATGATCCGGGTGAGCTGGCTGGCGCAGCACTACTTCCCGCGGCAGGCCCGCGTGTTCGCCGCCCTCCACGCCCGCGGGAAGAAGATCATCTTCCATTCGGACGGCAACCTGAACGCCATCATGGATGGGCTTGTGGAGGCCGGCATCGACGGGCTGAACCCGGTCGAGATTTCGGCCGGCATGGATCTCGCCGATCTCCACCGCCGATACCCCCATCTCGTCTTCGCCGGCGGTATCGACGTCAGCCACCTGCTCCCTTTCGGCAACCCGCAGCAGGTGCGGGACACCGTCGTGGAGGCGATCGAGGTCACCGAGGGACAGATACTGGTCGGTTCGAGCACCGAGGTCTTCAACATCGTCCCGCTGGCGAACTTCCTGGCCATGCGGGAGGCGGCCATGGGCTACCGATTCTGAGGCCGACCGTCGGCAGACGGTGACGGACGTCGCGTTGACTCAGCCGCGCCTTTCCGTTAACATCTTCGCTGCGGCCGGATGTGTCTGAGCCAGGCCCCATTGCCCCAGGAGGCGGAGAAGTTCATGGATTTCACCTTCACCGAAGACCAGACCGCGATCCTCGAAGCAGTCAAGGAGTTCTGCGAGGAGGACCTGGCCCCCAAGGCACAGGAAACCGACGAGGCCGGCGTCTGGCCCGCCGAGAATGTGAAGAAGCTGGCCGAGCTCGACCTCATGGGCATCCCCGTGCCGGAGGAGTATGGCGGCCTCGGCATGGATTTCCTCACCTGGAGCGCTGTCGGCGAGGAGCTGTCCTGCTCCTGCACCACAACCGGCGCCGTCTACGGCGCGCACGTGTTGGCCGTCGTGCCGATCATGATGTTCGGCAGCGACGAGCAGAAGCAGAAGTACCTGAAGCCGCTGGCCACCGGAGAGAAGATCGGTGCCTTCGGGCTCACCGAGCCCGGCGCCGGCTCCGACGCCGCCGCGGTCGCCACCAAGGCCGAGCTCGACGGCGACCACTACGTGCTCAACGGCAGCAAGATCTTCATCTCCAATGGCGGCGAGGCCGAGCTCTACGTCATCATCACGACCACCGATCCCTCCCGCGGCGCCCGCGGGATGACCGCCTTCATCGTCGAGAAGGGGACTCCCGGCTTCGAGTTCGGCAAGGACGAAAAGAAGATGGCCTTCCCCTCCCTGCCGAACCGCGAGCTGGTCTTCACCGACTGCCGCGTGCCCAAGGAGAACCTGCTCGGCCGGGAGCGCGGCGGCTTCCTCGTCGCCATGCGCACGCTCGGAGTCGGTCGGATCGGCATGGCCACCGGCGCGGTGGGCGTCGCCCGCGCCGCCCTCGAGGCGGCCGTGCCCTACACCCACCAGCGAGAGCAGTTCGGCCAGCCGATATCCAACTTCCAGGCCATCCAGTTCATGGTTGCGGACATGGCGACTGAGGTGGACTGCGCCCGCCTCCTCACTTGGCGCGCGGCCTGGCTCAAGGACCAGAACAAGCCCTTCGAGAAGGAAGCCGCGATGGCGAAGCTCTACGCCTCCGAGGTGGCGATGCGCACCACCACCAAGGCCGTGCAGATATTCGGCGGCTACGGCTACACGAGGGAGTTCCCGGTGGAGCGGTACATGCGCGAGGCCAAACTCTTCGAGATCGTCGAAGGCACCTCCGAGGTACAGCGCATGGTCATCGCAAACCATGTGCTTCGAGAGTTGAACAAGTGAGCGTCGCTCCAGCACACGTCCCACGAGAGTTGAACCAGTGAACATCGTCGTCTGCATCAAGCAAGTTCCCGAAACCACCGAGGTCCGCGTCGACCCCGAGACGAATGCCCTCATTCGCGAGGGCGTCGCCAGCATCATCAACCCCGTGGACGAAAACGCCATCGAGGCCGCGCTTCAGCTTCGTGAAGGCCACGGCGGCACGGTCACCGTCATCACCATGGGCCCGCCGCAGGCCGAGGAGGCCCTCCGCCAGGCGCTGGCGATGGGCGCGGATGAGGCAATCCTGCTGAGCGATCCGGCCTCCCGCGGCAGCGACACCCTCGCCACCTCCTACAGCCTCGCGGAGATGGTCCGGAAGATCGGCGAGGTCGATCTCATCCTCTGCGGCAAGCAGGCCATCGACGGCGACACCGGCCAGGTCGGGCCGGGGCTGGCCGAGCGGCTGGGCATTCCGCAGGTCACCTTCGCCATCGAGCTGTCCGTCGAAGACGGCAAGCTCCGCGCCAAGCGCGTGCTCGACGACTTCTTCGAGGTGCTGGAGGTCAAGCTCCCGGCCGTCGTCACCGTGGTGAAGCAGGCCAACGATCCCCGCCACCCCGGCATGCGCAATGTGCTCAAGGCCAAGCGGGCCGAGATCACGACTTGGACGCTCGCCGACCTCGAGGCCGACCCGAAGCAGTCCGGCTTCGACGGCTCCCCCACCCAGGTCATCAGAGTGTGGCCGCCGGAGAAGCGCGGGGGCGGAAAGAAGATCGAGGGCACAAGCGAAGAGGTCGCCGAGGAACTGGCACAAGCGATCAAAGAAATGGACATCGCGGCCGGCTGAGCTTCGCCCGGCCGCGCTGGAGACTACACGACATGGCCGTCCGTCTCATCATCGACAACTGCACCGGCTGCAAGCTCTGCCTCCGCGCCTGCCCCTACGGCGCCATCGACATCATCGACGACAAAGCACAGTTCGACGACAACTGCACCCAGTGCGGGGCCTGCGCCGCCTCCTGCACGTTCGACGCCATTCTCCTGGAGACGTCCTACACCCCGGATGTCGATGTTGACCAGTATCGCGGCCTATGGGTCGTCGCCGAGCACCTGCACGATCAGTTCCGCCGCGGCACCTTCGAGCTGCTCGGGGAGGGCCGCCGCCTCGCCGACAAGCTCGGCGTCGAGCTGGCCGCGGTACTGCTCGGCGAGGGCGTCGCCGACATGGCGAAAGGTCTCTTCGCCCACGGCGCGGACAGGGTCTACCTCGCGCAGGATCCCGTGCTCGCGCACTACCGCACCGGCCCGTACACCGACGTCCTCTCCGGCATGATCAACCAGCACAAGCCGGAGATCGTGCTCGTGTCCGCCACCCCGCAGGGCCGCGACCTCGCGCCTCGCGTCGCCGCCCGCCTCTCGGCCGGCCTCACCGCCGACTGCACCGGCCTCGACATCGACGACGAGGAGCGGCTCCTCGTTCAGACGCGTCCCGCCTTCGGCGGCAACCTCATGGCGACGATCATCTCGCGGCACGCCCGGCCGCAGATGGCCACCGTCCGTCCTGGAGTGATGAAGGCCCTCGACCCCGACCCCTCCCGCACCGGGGAGATCGTCGAGATAGCGGTCCACCTCGATGAGCGGAGCGTCATCGCTAAGGTCGTCGAGACCGTCCAGCAGGAGGCCGACGGGCAGGTCAACCTCCAGGATGCGGACATCATCGTCTCCGGTGGCCGCGGCCTGGGCAAGCCGGAGCACTTCGCCCTTATCAGGGAGCTGGCGGAGGCGCTCGGCGGGGCGGTCGGCGCCTCCCGCGCGGCCGTGGACGCGGGCTGGATCCCGGCCTACCATCAGGTCGGCCAGACCGGCCGCACCGTCCAGCCGAAGCTCTACATCGCCTGCGGCATCTCCGGCGCGGTGCAGCACCTGGCGGGCATGAGCACCGCCGACTGCATCGTCGCCATCAACAAAGACCCGGCCGCACCGGTCTTCAACATCGCCACCTATTCCATCGTCGGTGACCTTTTCGAAATCGTGCCCGCGCTGACGAAGAAGCTGCGCGAGGTGCGCTAGTCCCGGCCCAGGGCTCGGCAGAAAGGAGTCGGGGGACCTGCGCGAGGGACGTTTCGGCACAGCGATCAACTGCATGGACGGCCGCGTGCAAGAGCCGGTCGCCGCGTGGGTGAAGGCCAATCACTCCGTGGACTTCGTCGACACGGTGACGGTCGCCGGGCCGGACAAGGTGCTGGCGGAGGCGCGCCCCACCCGGTCGGGGCGCTGGCGGCGGCGCTTGGGCCAACAGGTGGCCGAGGAGATCAGGTCCCGGGTCGCAATCTCGGTCGAGGCGCACGGCTCGAAGGTGGTGGCGGTGGCGGGGCACGACGACTGCGCTGGCAACCCGGTCTCCGAGGAAGAGCATCGCCGCCACATCCTCCGGGCAGTGGACACGGTCCGCTCCTGGGGCCTCGGCGTGACGGTCGTGGGGCTGTGGGTCAACGCCGACTGGCAGGTCGAGGTCGTGTCCCGCTGAACCGCGCTCGGGGGCCTCGCGTCACGCGACCCGCGAAAGCTCCTCCTCGATTCTCCCACATAGGTGGGAGACAATCGCCTCCCTCAGCCGCTCGCCCAACTCCGGTGAGGCCTGCTGCGGGAGGTCGTCGCTGAAGTGATAGGTTCCCCGCGGCGACCTGAATCCCCAGGGATTCTCGCGATACTCGTACGTATACGGTATCTCGACCTCGCCGCGGAACTTGTCCATCTGCACCAGGTCCGGCCGGACGGCCATCATCAGCGACGTCTCATACGTGTCTCCGTGGTCGGCCTCGCACGGGAACCCGCTGAGGTCCACTCCCTCGTACTCGGGCTGCGCGATGATTCGAACTGAACTTCGGGCCATATACTCGTTGGCCGCCTCCGTGATCGTCTCCACCTGGTAGGGCCCGTAGTGTCCGGTCAGCAGCACGATCAGCTTCGCGCCCATCTTCTCCAGGTTCTCGAAGAACTCGGTCAGGATCCGCTTCACCAGGTCCTTGCTGAAGGTGATGGTGCCCAGCATCTCATCATAGCCGACGACGCCGAACCAGCTCTGCGGCAGCAGGATCGCGCCCGACGCCTCCGCCAATCGCTCGGCGATGCCGCGCATCTTCAGCGCGTCGGTGCCCAGCGGCAGGTGATCTCCGTGCCACTCCAAGATGCCGGTCGCCAGTATGACCACCGGTTTCTCCTCCATCGCGGCCTCGAACTCCGCCGGCGTCATCTCCTCCGCCTTGAACTTCCGCGCCATCTATCTCTCCTCCAGAGCGATCTGCCCTGCCCCTCCGCCACCCATCAGCAGCCCTCGCAGTCGTCTGTTTCTCCACGGAGACGGCGAAGCATCTTGTGGCCGCGAGCGACCAAATCCACGCCGTCCGCGCAAGTGGCCGCCGAGGCGGCGCCGAAACCAGCCGCCGCGACCGCGCCCACTGGCGAGGCCGAGAGAGCGCAAGAACCCGGACGGGGGATCGGCATGTTCATCGACTACATCACGCTGCTGCTGCTCAACATGGTGGCCGGGTACTTCCTGCTGAGCCTGTACATCTACCGAGGTCTGGACGATCCACTGCATCCGCGCTGGGCGCCTGGCTTCGCCATGGTCGGGCTCATCGCACTTGTATTTGGCACACACATGACGGCCACCTGGCCTGTCATCGGGCCCTACAACTCGGCCTATGGCGAGATGTCGGTGCTGTTCGGCGTGGTCTTCCTCGGGGCCGCGCTCGCCATCTCTCGCGGCTGGAGTCTCACCTCCGTGACCATCTTCGCCTTCTTCGCGGGCGGGGCCGCGGTGCTGCTCGGAGCGCGGATCATAGATCTGCAGATGACGCAGATGCCCCTGATGTCGGGCGCGGGCTTCATCCTGTCCGGCCTCGGCGGGGTCTTCGCGGCCCCCACTCTGGTCTGCCTTCGAGGAAGCCGTTCTTGGCGGTCACTTGGCGCGCTGGCGATGCTGGGCGCGGCCGCCATCTGGGCCATTACCGCCGGCCTCGCCTACTGGGGCCACATGGAGAGTTTCGGCAGGTGGGTGCCGCTGTCGATGCGCGGCGCGGGCGGCGAGTAGCCGCCTACATTCTCACCGGCAGCTTCCGGGCGCGCAGGTACTGCTTCACCTGCCGGATGGTGAACTCCCCGAAGTGGAACACCGACGCGGCCAGCACGGCCTGCGCATGACCCTCCGCGACGGCCTCGTAGAAATGCTCCAGCTTCCCCGCCCCTCCGCTCGCGATGACCGGCAGCCCGGTTGCGTCGGCGATGCCGCGGGTGAGCACCAAGTCGTAGCCGTCCTTCGTGCCGTCGGCCCGCTTGCTCGTCGGCAGGAGCTGCCCGACCCCGAGATCGGCCATCTCTTTGGCGAACTCGACCGCGTCCTTGCCGGTAGCGGTGCGGCCGCCGTCTATGTAGACCTCACGCTTCGAGGGGAGCGCCTCGTTCTCATCCGCGTCTATGGCCACCATGATCTTCTCGGAGCCGACCTCCGCCACCGCGCCTCTCACCATCTCCGGATCGCGGAAGGCCGCGCTCGAGATGGAGACACAGCGTGCGCCTGACGCCAGCGCCTGCTCCACGTCCTCCAGCGATTTGATCCCGCCCCCAACCGTCAGCGGCACCCTCACGACCCCGGCCACTCTCTCGAGCACACCGAACATCGTCCGCCGCTTCTCAACAGTCGCGGTGATGTCGAGGAAGGCGATCTCGTCGGCCCCTCCCTCGGAGTAGGCCGTGGCCGCCTCCACCGGATCGGCCGCGTCGATGAGGTCCACGAAGTGCACCCCCTTCACGACGCGGCCCCCCCTCATATCTAGGCATGGTATCACCCGCACGAAATCCATTTCCGTTCCCTCTCTCGCTCCAAGTACCGCCCCGCGCTAGGACAGGGCCTCGCGGATGAACGCCAGATCGTCCTCGCTCAGTTTCCGCCCGGCCGCCGAGACGTTGACCTCGGACTGCTGCGCATTGCGAAATCCCGGTATCACGCAGGCCACGTTCGGGTGGCCGAGCACGAAGTTCAGCGCCACCGCAGCCAGGTCTTCGATGGTCGGGCCGAAGCGCGACTTCACCTTCTCTAACTTCGGCTTCAGCGCCGACAGGCCTTCCTTGGTGAAGGCCGGATTGCCGCGCCGATTGTCTCCCCGCTCGAACTGTGGCGGGTTGTTCGGGTCGAACTTGTCGAGCAACAAGCCCTGGGCAAGCGGGCTGAAAGCAACCAGCGCCAGCCCGTGCTCCTCCATCAGCTTCTGCATCCGCGAGCCCGGCCGGATGAACCCGTCGTGGAGCGCGCTCGACCCGGTCTGGAGCACGTGCGGCTGAACGACGGGTACCAGCCGCTCGAAGTCCTCCTCCGAATAGGCCGACTGGCCCTTGAACCGCACCTTCCCCTGGTCCACCAGGTCGTTCATCACCGCCACCGCATCCTCCAGATAGCGATCCCCCTCGCCGAAGTCGCCATGATGGAAGTAGTAAAGGTCGATGTAGTCGCGCCGCAGGTTGATGAGCGACTGCTCGCATTGATGGCGGATGTGGGCCGGCTCGTAGGCGTGGTCGGCCGTGCCGGGAAACCACCCCACCTTCGTCGCGATGACGACATCGGTGCTTCGCACGCCGAGGCGGTCCAGCGCCCTGGCCAGCATCCTCTCGGCGCGGCCTTTGCCATAGGTGTCCGCGTTGTCGAAGTGGTTCACTCCCGCGTCGAGCCCGGCCTTGACTCCGGCCGTGATCTCGTCCTCGTCGGGATCGGCCCAGCCGTCGGGCTCCCCATCATAGCTCCAGTTCTGGCCGCCCATCGTCCAGCACCCGAAGCTGATCGCCGACACCTCCATATCCGTCCTGCCAAGCTTCCTGTACTCCATGGTTACCGATCCTCAACTGTCATGGTTGCTCAGCAAGTATAGCAGAAGAGACAGGATCTTCGCCGCGGCCGTCTGCCCCGGGAGTACAGGGAAGGCCTCAAGATGCCGCCTTGCTCCCGAACACAGGTCTCCGCGCACCCGCCGCCGAAGTTGGGGACCGCTGTGGAGTGGAGGAAACGATTGCTGGAGAGATCGGAAGCCGAATGCCCAGAGCCCCTCTCCTTCGGCCTCATCGCAGATGTCCAGTACGCGGACCAGGACGCATGGAAGCGGCGTCACTTCAGGGAGGCGATCCACAAGCTCGAAGAGTGCGTCGCAGACCTGAATACCCGCGAGCTTGACTTCACCATCCAGCTTGGCGACATCGTGGACGAGGGCGCCGACAGCTTGGATCGCGTGCTCGCGGCGTATGGCAGGCTCGACATGCCCACCTACCATGTCCTCGGCAACCACGACTTCGTCCTGCCGCGACCAGAGCTGCTGGACAAGCTGCGGATGGACCGCGCCTACCACAGCTTCTCCCGCCGCGGCTGGCGCTTCATCGTGCTCGACGCCCAGGACCTCGGGGTCGGCTACGGCTGGTCGGAGGAGAGCGACAACTACCGGCGCGGCGCGGAGATGCTCGAGCGGCTCCGACAGCAGGAAGCCGCGAACGCCGAGGACTGGAACGGCGGCATCGGCCCGGAGCAGACGGCCTGGCTCGAAAAGACCCTCCGCGAGGCGGCCGCTGTGGGCGAGAAGTCGATCATCTTCTGCCACATGCCAATCCTGGCGGAGGCCGCGGATCCCGGCCTTCTGCTCTGGAACCACGAGGAGATGGTGAAGGTGCTGGAGTCCACCGGCTTGGCCGCGGCCGTTTTCGGCGGGCACGATCACGACGGCGGCTGTGCCTGCCGGAATGGCATCCATTACATCACCGTTCAGGGAATGGTCGAGTCGCCCGAGAGGAACGCCTACGCTGTCGTCACGCTCCACGAAGACCGGATTATCATGGACGGCATCGGCGACGTTCCCGACCGCGTCCTCCCCCTTCCAGGCGCTTGACCTGCCGCCTGGAGCCTGCTACCATTCAGGCTCCATGAGCGAAGCTCCGCGAGCGGATACCTATAGGCCGACGTACGAAGGGACGGCCTGCCTCGTCCTTATCGTTGCTGCCTGGCCTGTGGGGCCGCCCGCCGCCTAACGCCACACAGGACGAGCGGATGAAGCCACAGGCCAGCGAGGTCTGTGGCTTTCTGCATTTCCTGGTCCCGGAGGGGGCCAGAGAGGAGCCAGCGATGGCATGGTACGAGGAGTTCTTCGGCGAAGACTACATGCGGTTCCATCTGTGCGGCGGCGAGCGTGAAGAAGGGCGCGCGCAGAGCGAGTGCGACTTCGTCATCTCGGCGCTCGAGCTTCAGCCCGGAGCCCGCGTCCTTGATCTTTGCTGCGGGCAGGGACGCCATGCCGTCGAGCTGGCGAAGCGCGGCTTTCGCGTGACGGGGTTCGATCTGTCGGAGTACTTGCTGGACCTGGCAAGAGAGCGTGCGGCGAAGGCGGAAGTCGCCTGCGAGTTCGTCCGCGGCGACATGCGCGAGATTCCGCGGGAGAACGAGTTCGAGGCGGTGCTGAACCTGTTCACCGCCTTCGGCTACCTGGAGACAGACGAGGAGGACGAGAAGGCGCTCCGGGCGGTCGCGCGGTGTCTGCGCCCGGGCGGAGGAGCTTTCTTCGACTTGTGGAACCGCGATCGCTCGGCGCGGAACTTCCAGCACAAGGACTGGTACGAGCACGAAGGGCATATCGTGTTGGACCAGCGGGAGTGGGACTGGCTGAACGGGCGCATGAACATGACGCGCATGATCGTGGCGCCCGATGGGCAGCGGCGCGAGCTGGCGTTCACCTTGCGCGCCTATACGCACCCCGAGATCGTCGGCATGTTGAGGCGAGCGGGCCTGGAGTGGGAACGGAGCTACGGGGACTTCGAAGGCTCCGAATACGGCGAGGGATCGCACCGGATGGCGGTTGTGGCGCGGAAGCCGGAGGAGGCGCACTGATGGGCTGGCAGGATCTCTGGCAAGACCCGAAGGTGCGTGAGCGGTGGGAGGCGATGCCGCCGCTGCCTGAGGCGGTGGACATGGCCGACCGCTTGGGAACCGAAGGCGGCCGCCGCGTCATCGACATCGGCTGCGGCCTCGGCCGCCATACCGTCTATCTGGCCGCCCGCGGCTTCGAGGTCACGGCCACCGACAACGCGCCCGCTGCTCTTGCGGCCTGCAAGGCCAACCTGGAAGAAGCGGGCCTCACGGCGAACGTCATCGAGACCGAGATGACCCACTATCCGTTCCCTGACGGCCATTTCGACGGCGCGCTCGGCTCGCACGTGATCCACCACACGGACCGTGCCACGCTCGAACGCATACTAGGGGAGATCACGCGCACCCTCGCGCCGGGTGGCTACTTCGTCTGGGTGACGCCGACGCCGCGCCACATGTACTGTGGCCGCGGCACCGAGATCGAGCCCGGCACATGGGTCGACCCAGATCATCCCGAGGGAGCGATCCCTCACCACTACTCCACCGAAGAAGAGGTGCGCGAGCTGCTCCACGCCTATGACATCCTCTCCCTCCACGAGCATGAGTGGAAGGAGGGAGAGAGCAGCAGGTTCCACTGGCGCCTCCTCGCCAGAAAGCGAGTCACGCAATGAGCGACGATCCTCGCATACGAGAGGCGACACTCGAAGACCGCGCGGCCATCGGCCGCCTGTGGCAGGAACTGATGGCGTTCCACGAGGACTACGATAAGCGCTTCCGCCATATGAAGCAGGACGCGCTCGATACCTGGCTCCAGCACCTGGATGAGTGCATGGCCGACGACGACCATATCATCCTGGTGGTCGAGGCCGGCGGAGAACTCGTCGCCTTCGCCATGGCCAGGCCGGGCGAGGACCCGCCTGTGTTCGACGTCCCGCCGCACATATTCGTCACCAACTTCTCGGTGGCCGCCCGATGGCGCCGCCGCGGTCTGGGCCAACGCCTCTTCGAGGCGATTGCAGAGCGCGCCCGCACGCGCGGCTTCGGCGAGCTCCGCCTCTCCGTCGCCGCCGAGAATCCCATTTCCAGCGCCTTCTGGCGGGAGATGGGCTTCGAGGCCCACGCGGTGCATATGCGCAAGGGGTTGTAGGTCTATCTCGCAGCGCGCAGCCCGTTGCTGTGGCTATCCGCCAGCGCGGTCAAAAGCCGACTCCATCGGGTCCGCGCTAAGCTGCGAAGGGAGATGCTGAACATGATGTCCGATAACGAGGAGGCTTCCCTGGGAGCATCGGATGGCGAGCCCTGGAGGCTGAGGACGGTTCTGCTGGTCGAGCCGGAGGAGGAACTCCGAGGCGCGCTCCTCGCTGCGCTGAAGGCGGCTGGCTACGAGGTGCTGATGCTGCCTACCGGAGAGGCGGCCCTCGGAGCGATCGACCGCGGGGAGGGGCAGTTCCTGCTTCTCGACAAGCACTGCGGCGAGCCACACTGGACGGAGGCACTCGCACTCGTGCAACTCGCCGCGCGTAGGGGAAGGAACGTGCCTGTCGGCGTCTTCGTCGACGCCGAGAGAGAACGAGACGTCTTCCTCGCGTGGCAGTGTGGCGCAGACTTCTGCCTGACTCGTCCCCCACACGCTGCCGAGGTCGTCGAGATGGTGACGCGGGTGGCGAAGGCGTGGGCAGAGGAAGGGGCAAAACGCTCAGGTCGATGAAGTGATCGGCTTTGTGAGGCGTCTGGAAGAGCTCTGGCCTGAAGAACTTCGGCCGCAGTGAACCTTTTGCCCCGAGACCGTGTCCTTGGGATTGAGGGTGTTGATGGCCGACCCTGGGGTGGACCTCATCCGCCGCATCCAGCACGGCGACGAAGCGGCCTTGGCTGACCTCATGGCCCAGCACTCCGGGCTGCTCCGGATCCACTTGATCCGCTACGTCGGCCCGGCCGACGCAGAGGACATGCTCCAGGAGGTCTGGCTTCGCGTCTGGGACCGCGCCCACCAATGGGATGGACGCGGGCGGCCGCTGGCCTGGCTGCTGGCCATCGCCACGAACATCGCCCTGAACCATCTGCGCGGACGGCGACGGACGGTAGCGCTCGACGACCTGGTCGCGGAGGAGCCGTGGGAGACTCCGGCGTCTATGTCGGAAGCGTTCCTTCCGGGGCCGGAGGAGCAGGCCGTCTGGCGAGGAGAGTTGGACCGGACGCTCGCCGCCATGGCCGACCTCCCGGAAGACAAGGAGGCGGCGCTTCGCCTCGTGAGGATCGAGGGATACACGATTCGGGAGGCGGCCGAGCTGCTGGGGGTCCCCATCGGCACACTCAAATCCCGGCTTCACCACGCGCATCGGATACTGGTGGAGCGACTGGAGGAAGAACCGTGAGTGCGAAGACCGAGAACATCCACGTGCGGAGCTTCCGGGAGTTCGTCCAAAGACGTCTTCCGGAGGCACTGGGGCAAGTGGTTGTGTTGACGGACTACACGGCCGAGTGGGCCGGGGATGGGACGGGGTGTGTCAGCTTCTCCGTGGGGGAGAACGGCCCGCGCATCGCGTTCGACCAGTTGCCGTTCCCCCGGCACGACGGAACCTTCGACTGTGGGAGCGGACGTGTCGTGGTGATGACGGCAAGCAGCAGCAACCTGGAAGAGGCTGAGATCAAGGCCGTGGGTGAGCAGCTGATGGACGTGATCGCACCTCGACTTGCGGCGCCGCCGGAGGGCGTCGAGCCGGAGGAGGCGATGCTGCGCGCGTGGTTCCCGCTGGACAAGTGGTTGTGGGAGTTCATTCTGGAAGGGAACGCGAGCGCGCAGTGGCTGGATGACATCAACCCGATTGCGAGGGAGACGCATCTTCGCCGCATCTGGGTGATGGATCCGGACCTATCGTTTCACGCGTCGCAGATCGGGAGGGCTTGTAGCTTCGAGACGCCGGAGGGGCCGAACTGCGGGCGCGTGCTGACGCTCGCGAGGGGCGCCAGCGTGAGGGACGGCAGGATCGTGCCAGCCGCGGGTCGGGACGAGGACACACTGGGCCTGAGCGCGAGCCTGGTTCCCCTGCTGTGTCACAACGACCCGAATCGGCAACTCATGGGCGCGAACATGATCCGGCAGATGGTCCCGCCGGACGAGCCCGAGGCGCCGCTCGTGCAGTCTGGACTGGAGCCAGAGGACGGGAGCGCGTGGCTCGGCCGCAATCTCCTGACGGCCTTCTGCTACTGGAAGGGAATGAACTACGAGGATGCCATCGTGGTGAGCGAGTCGGCGGCGAGGAAGCTGGCGTCGAGGCCCTGGGGGCTCGAGGTCGGGGACAAGCTGGCGAACCGGCATGGGTGCAAGGGCGTGGTGGGTGCAGTGCTGCGGGACGATGATATGCCGCACCTGCCGGACGGACGCCCGGTGGAGTTGGTGTTCGATGCGATGGGACTGCATTCGCGCCTGAACTTCGGACAGGTCCTGGAGGCGACGTTAGGGCTGATCGCGGAGAAGCGGGGGCAGCCGGAGATAGCACCCCCCTTCCGCAGGACGACCCCGGGGGAGTTGCACGCGATGCTGCGGGGCGCGGGGCTGCCAGAGTCGGGGCAATTCACGCTGCGCGATGGGAAAGACGGTTCGGAGCTGGAGGAGCTGACGACGGCAGGCGTCGTGTACTGGGGGCGACTGGTGCACCTTGCGCGAGCGAAGATCCACGCCGTGGGGGCCGGCGAGGCGAGCGAGTTCCACGGCCAGCGGACCGGCAGCATGGAGTATGAGGCGCTGAAGGCGGCCAGAGCGCAGAAGAACATTCTCGACGCGTACGGGACGCGGGCGGTCTCGCCCGAGCAGTCCCAGGACCTGGCGGCCGGCGTTGCCAGTGGCTTCCTGGCGGAGGCGGCGGAGGCGCCCTCGCCGCTGTTCCGGCGTGCGCAACGGGCGCTACGGGCAGCGATGATCGAGCTGGCCTACGAGGATGGCGAGGTGAGAGTCGGCTGGGCAACTCCGACCCCGAGCGACGTCGAATTGGCGGAGCCCGTCGAGCATACGTGGCAGCCCGAGCGGATGCTGACACATGTGGGGCCAAAGCCGCTGGGCGATGACGGAGCTTACGATCGCGTCCTCGCTGCCAACGACCGCTTGCGTCAAGCCACTCGGGCGGGGAGCGGCGAGGCGTCGGAGCCCGCGCGGCAGTCGCTTCGTCAGGCTCTGGAGGCGCTGTTCGAGCGACTGGAGACGCGGAGATCGTCAGGTAGTCCGCTTCCGCCGCCAGGGGGTTTCGACACCTGTGCGGTGGAGTTCTCCACGCGGAGCCTGTTCACGGGACGGTCGGTACTCGCGCCAGGATACGGGTTGAGGCTGGGTCAGGTGGGTCTGCCGGAGGACATCGCGTGGCCGCTGTTCGGAGCGCTGGTGGCCAGCCAAGTGGGGGCCGAGCACACCGCCGAGCGAGGCTATCGAGTCAAGCGGGCAATCGAGCGCGCGATGCAAGCGAGCATGATCGTCATCAACCGCGCTCCGACCTTGGAGCCGACGTCCGTCACCGCCTTTGAGCCGGTAATGGCGCCGGGGAACGCCATTCTGCTGCACCCGCTCTGCTGCCGGCTGTTCAATGCGGACTTCGATGGGGACCAGGCGGCGGTGTGGCTGCCAGTGAGCAGGTCAGCGCAGGCAGAGGCGCGGGAAAGGCTGAGCCTGACCGGACACCTGCAGCGCGACCCCACCGTCGTCGTGGGGCATCTCGCGCCGGGGCACTCCCTCCTGGCGGGGTTGGCCTGCGCGCTGGAGTCGGCGGAGGGACGGGCCGCATTCGAGGCGGCCTGGCCGACGGATTGTGAGGGGCCGGTGGAGCCACTCACGAGACCTAAGCTCGTCGCGGCCCTGCTGGGCGTGATGGAGGCGCTGGGACCGGAGCGGCTTCTCGATCTCGTCGAGCGGCTGTACCGCATAGGGGACGCGTGGGCGACGAAGTCGGGGGCCTCGCTCAGTCCGTTTGTGGGAGAGGCGCTGACGCTGCCCCGTCCTCCGACCTCGGAGGCGGGGCCGGCCTGGCACGCGTATGCGTCGATGGTGGAGGAGGTGATCTCCTCGCGAGGGGAGAGTGACCCGACACTGCGGGCGCCGCTGCGAGCCGTGCGGAGCGGTGCGCGCGGATCGGTGCACCACCTGAGGGCCCTGGTCGGCCCGCTCGCCCTGGCCGACCCATATGAAACCAATACGCCGGCGACCCATGGCTACCGAGACGGCCTGACCGCGGCCGAGCTGTGGCCTGTGGTGAGTCGATCAAGGCGCAGCCTCCAGGCCATCTGGCAAGCTCAGGAACGGCGGGCCGCGGGCCCGCCGTCCGCAGAGAGTGGAAGCGTATTGCGGCGGGCGATGGTGGCGAGCCGTCCCGGCCGCGTCTTCGCCGAGGCTGCCGAGAACGGCGAAGTCGATCCGCTGACCGGCCCCGACGTGCGGCTGTGGGTCGGCCTGCTCCCGCTGCACGAAGGAGAATAGCGAACTCGCCAATGGTCGCCGACGATAGGTACGCGAAGGAGGCCTTCGGCCGCCGCAGAAGTCGCTGGCCATGAACGCGCCCTCTCAGCGCGGGTGGTTTGCGGATCTCCTCGACAACCCCATCCTCAGGCGGGAGGCGGTGCCTCGCATCATCCGCCGAGCCAGCCCCAACATTCGTGCCATGCTGGCGGTTCTCGCCTTGGGCGGCTCCTTCGTCCTCGGCGCGTATCTCACCGCCATATCCGACGCAGGGGTCTTGGCGGCGATAGCCATCGCCGCCGTGTCTGCATGGAGCGGCCTTTCGCTGTTGGTAGCGGCCTTCAGTTCCTCTCGTTCAATCGCTCAAGAGCGCATGTCCGGCACGTGGGACGCGCTCATCATGTCGCGCCTGGGCGGCAGGGGAATCGTTCTCGGGAAGCTGCTCGGCACGCTCCTTCCGCTGTGGACCGTGGGCGTCATCCTCTTACCGATGGTTCTGCTCCTCCTCGCTGCGAGCTGGGCGAACTGGCCCTGGGCTGCGCGGGAGATCCTCTATGCCATACTCGCGGCCTATGGATTGGCGATAGGAGGCGGCACTGCCGCTGCCTCTCTGGGCCTCTACTGCTCGATGAGGTGCCGTACCGTCGCCTCCGCGCAGTTTCTGATGATCGTGCTCGGCGTCATCATCACGATGGTCGCGCAGTTCGGCTCCATCATGGCCACGTTTCCCGTGCTCATACTGGACAGCCCAATTCCCTATGTGGTCATCCACGGCACACTGCTGCTGCTTCCGGGGTTCCTGATGCTGGTGGACCTGCTGACGCGCTTCAACACACTCGAACGGTACCACCGCAGGAGTTGAGGCGGGAACGCGGCGAACTCGGGGGGCCGGTTGCCCCGCCACCAGGGGCGACCTCTCAGCGCCCCTGTACCTGCGCCCTCGCCTCCATCACCGACAGAGGAGGCCAGGGGGTCTCGTAGAGGATCATCGTCGTCTTGCCACCCGTGAAGGGATCCTGGACCACGGCCGTGACCACCGGTGTGAGCAGATCGGCCCGCTGCGAGAGGTCGGGGAAGTCGGAGGGCCGGATGGCAAGGTGGGAGGGCCGCGCCGCGTCGAGATAGGCGAGCAGGTTCGTGTCGGGCGCGCCGGGGCGCGTCAGGTACTCCAGCCCCTCCCCAGAGATCGTGCCGCCGAGGTCGACCATCCGCCTTCGCGAGAAGAAGCCTATCGCGCCCACCTCCCGGCTGGCGATGGAGGCGTCGGCGGCGACGTGATCGGCCGCCCAGCGCCCGATGCATCCCTGCAGATCGCTCACCTTCCTGACTCTGAACCCGTGCTCGTTCCAGGCATATCGATGCCCTATGATGAGGATCAAGAACACGAGCGCGAGCCCCAACCCGATGGCCGCCGAGAGGACGAGGCGAAGGCCTCTCGCTGGCCGCCTCGTCAGAAGCCTACCGAGGCCCCGGTGGCCCGGGAAGAGGCCGCACGCGGCGAGGACCGCGACGATCGGCGTGAGATAGGCGGCGGTGTAGATGCCATTGCTCGGCCCTGCCTGCAGCCACATCACCCAGGGCAGGACGACCACGGCCAGCGGGATGAGCAGTATGAGGAAGCTAGGATACCTGGACCCCTGCCGCATCGAGGAGATGAGAGCAATGGGCGCGCCGGCCAGGGCCGCGAGAAACAGGAGTGGGTTGTCGAGCCAGAGCCCGTCGAGCGTCGCGCCCGCCCAGGTCCAGAGGCCTGTCAGGCGCAGCGACATCTCAGGCTGCTGCCAGAGGGGACCGCCGGACTGCGCGTTGTAGACGACGAAGGGGGCGACCAACGCGACTGCGCCGCCGAGCTCCGGAACGCTCCTCAGCACCCCGCCGCGCAGGCGTTCTCCGGGCTTCTCACGGACGAGCGACGTGAGCCCTCGGTCGATCACCAGCAGCGGAAGCAGCAACCCGAGCTCCGGCCGGCTCAACGCGGCCAGGCCAACGGCCACCGCGCCCAGCGCCCGCTCGTAAACCGACCCGTTCCAGCCAAGAGCATGCCAGTGAAGGGCCGCCATCACCATAAGCGCCGCCCACGCGGCCTCCGTCCCGCTCAGCCCCTCTGCCGTCAGGCGCGGGCTCGCGGCGACGAGAAGCCCGGCAACAAACGCGAACCGCCAGTCTCCCAGCAACGCGAGAGTCACGTGCCATGCGAGGTAGGCCATGAGGATGACCGAGAGGACTCCCAGAAGCTTCGCAGTCGTGAGGAACTTCCCGGTGAAGAAACCAATGAACGCCAGCGCGGCGATCCAAGACGAGCCCGCCGCGCCCGCGGCCGGAACTCCTGGGTTGAAGCACAGTCCCTCGCGAGAGGCGAGGTTCCGCGCAAACACCGCCCTGGCCCAGGCGGCGTCGGACGGGAAACCAAAGCCGCCGACGAGATGCCACCACTCCGAGATCGCGTAGACCATCGCCAGAAGCACGACCAGGGTGGCGAAGAGGACGAAGCTGGCGAGTGTCGCGCCCGGCGGCGCAGGGACCGTCGGCGACTTAGGCTGGCGTCCGGTGCTGGCGGCGTCTATGCTCATCTGTGAGTAGCGATTGTACCCGCCACCGGCCAGGCGGTCAACCGGCGGCAAGGCGGAGAGTTGACCGCCGCTTGCCGCCTATCACCACGCTTAGCCCACCGAGGCCGATCCCATCTCATATCTTCCCTGGAGTCCCTTGATCTCGCGAACAGGAGCGCGGAAGAAGTATGGCCCGAAGTGCGACGCCAGGCGCCGCGCCTCGTCGGGATGCTCGTCGATGACGTTGCGACGCTCCCGTGGGTCGTCCTCGAGGTTGAAGAGCTCGTCGGGCTCGCCCTCTGGACGCCGCACATAGGACCACACGTCATCGCGCACGCATCTCTCCTGCCCCGGGTGGTACCCGGAGATCACGGCCTGACGGTGGATGTCGGAGTCGCCCTCGAGCACGGCGCGGAAGGAGCGGCCGTGCATGCCGGCCGTGTCGCTCTTCATGTCGAGCAGATCGAGGATGGTCGGCAGCATGTCGTGGAACTGCACGAGCGCCTTCGTCTCCCGGCCGCCGTTGCGGCCGCCCGGCAGCCTCACCAGGAAGGGGCACTTCAGCAGCTCACTGTGCATGCGATCGGCGCCCTTGAGGAACTTGTCGTGGTCGCCCAGTGGGTGTCCGTGGTCGTTAGTGATGACGACAATCGAATCCTCGAGATACCCAAGCTCCGCCATCGCCTCGAAGAGCCGGCCGAAACAGTCGTCCACGAAGGCCACCTCCCCGGCGTAGAGGCCGCGGATGAGCCGCACCTCCTCCGGCGAGGCCCACTCCCCCATCGAGCCGCCCATCGGCATGATGATCCGCGGCCCGGAGTAGCTTGGGTCACCGTAGGTATCCCAGCGAGCCGGGGGGTCCCAGGGCTCGTGCGGGTCGAAGGAGTCGATCCACAGCATGACCCTCTCGTGGCCGCGGTTGGCGCGCAGCCACTCGATGCTCTGATCGACGACCTGCGCGGGGAACCAGTGCGACTCCTCCGTGAAGTCATCGGTGTTGGCGAGGAACTGCCCCACCCGCGCCCGCCATGTGGCGTCGAAGTTCCCGTTCACGTACCCATCGACGTTTCGCCGGCTGGGCGACGAGACATAGGGGTCGTACTCCTGCCCGCGCACCCAGCGGTAGGCGCGGAAGCCCCGATGGTAGTTCATCCCCGGCGCCCGGTAGTGATAGGTGTCGGAGATCAGCCCTCCCACATAGCCGCGGCCGCCCAGGATCTGTGCGATGGTGATGTCGGTCTCGCGCAGCGGCTCCCAGCTTCGGAAGGGCAGCGTCCACTGGCCAGTCATCAGCGCGAGCCGCACCGGCATTGTCGGCAGCCCCTCGGGATAGGCGTTGTGAAAGACGATGCAGTCCTCGGCGAACTTGTCGAGCTTGGGCGTCTTGCAGGCGGGCACGTCCTCGAACGGCCCGTTGCCGCGGTTGTACAGGCTCACGTGGTCTTGTCTCAGGCTGTCGAGCACGATGACGATGACGTTCATGTCACCTCTCCGGTCGATATCGTCTCCTCGTTCTCGGCCGACGCCCCGCGCACCTACCGCCGCCGCGGGACCAGAGAGGAGAAGCTGGCGGTGGCAAGCGGGACCGACCATGAGAAGCGGCCGGCTCTCCGATGCGGCTGTGAGCTGCACGGGGGAGGCGGGCGGCTGGATGTGCGGCCGGCCCCTAGAGTATCCGGGCGAGGCGGAGGAGGGAGTCAGGATCGAGCTCGTTGACGTCCTCAATGTCGTAGCGGTTCCCCTCGGCATCGGTTACCAGAACGCGAGACCGGCCGAGGTAGATGACGTTGTCGCGAACGTCGCGAAGCGTGACCTGTCGCAGGCCGCGGTCGGTGTCGAACTCACACACCTGGACGCCAGAGTAATCCCGGACCGAGAGGATGGCGAAGACCTTCGCATACAGGTAGCGGCGTTCCAGCTCGGCCTCGACGATGGCATGTGAGTGGGGGTCAAGCCGGTGCCAGTTGCGGAGCAGGCCGAACTCCTTGCCCATGGCGACGCTGCGCTCCTTGGGCTCCACTCCGCGGACGGAGAGGTAGCGTTCCAGGTCGCTGAGGGGATGGGAGCGCATGAACATGGGGGTGAGCACAGTCAGCTCGTCGGCGATGGTGCAGTAGACGCGCCCGTCCTCGCCGCGCCACACACGCACCTCCTCGGGATCGAGGTAGCGCAGCTCGAGGGACGACGCCTCCTGCACTCCTTGTCGCTTATCCATCAATGGCCCCCACCATAGAGGTGCGGCGGTGGATGTCGAGCAGCTTTGCGTAGACGCCCTTCTTTGCCCTGAGTTCGTCGTGGGTGCCGGACTCGACGATGCGACCTTCGTCGAGCACGAGGAGCTTGTGGGCGTTGCGGAGCGTCGAGAGCCGGTGGGCGATGGCGAAGGTCGTGCGGCCCTCGATGAGGCGGCCGATGGCCTCCTGAATCTGCTGCTCGGTCTCCAGGTCAACGCTGGCGGTGGCCTCGTCGAGGATGAGGAGCGCCGGGTCATGGAGGATCGCGCGGGCGATGCAGACACGCTGCTTCTCCCCGCCGGAGAGGCGGTTGCCGCGCTCGCCGACCTGCTCGTCGTAGCCGTCGGGCTTGCTGATGATGAAGTCGTGGGCGTTGGCGATCTTCGCGGCGGCCATGATATCCTCGGGTGTGGCCTCCGGCTTGGCGTAGGCGATGTTCTCGGCGACAGTGCCGGAGAAGAGGAACGGCTCCTGGAGCACGACGCCGAGCTTCCCGCGATAGGACCAGAGGGACACGTCCCGCAGGGGGACGCCGTCGACGAAGATCTCTCCCTCATCGGCGTCGTAGAACCGGCACAGCAGGTTGATGATGGTGCTCTTGCCGACACCGCTCTTCCCGACCAGGCCCAGCATCTGGCCGGGCTTGACCTTGAACGAGATGTCCTTGAGGACTTGCTGGTGCTTCTCGTAGCCGAACCCGACGTTGCGGTACTCTACCTCGCCGTCGATCTCCTCCAGCTCGACCTCGCCTCGGGACTGCTCGCTCTCCGACTCGGCGTCCAGCACCTCGAACACGCGCTCGGCGGCGGTGAGGGCGCGGGTGATCCACTGGGTCGAGTGACCGAGGAACTCGAGCGGATGCTGGACCATCGCCAGATAGGCAAGGAAGGCGACGATCATGCCCAGGGTGATGCCCCCGTACATATGGAGCATGCTCCCGAAGTACCAGACGAGGAGCGATCCGCTCCCGATGATGAGCCACATCAGGGGGAAGAACGTGCCGGCAGTCGCGTCTGCGTAGACACCGGCGGCGCGCAGGTCGTCGTTGCGGAACTGGTAGCGCCCGATCTCGGACTGCTGCTGGGAGAAGGCCTTCGTGACCTTCACGCGACCGAGGGCATCGGAGACGAGCCCGTGGAATCGCCGCATCCGATACCACCAGTTATGGAACGCGCGCCGGAGCAGCCGCCAGAGCTTGCGCACGAGGATGAAGAGGATGGGCAGCGGGACCATCGCAATAAGCGCGAGCTTCCAGTTCATGGCGAGGAGGACCACGCTCACGGCGACGATAGTGACAACGTTCACCACCAAGAACGGGAGCGCGAAGGCGAGCAGGTCCTGAATCCCGTTGGCGTCCTGGGTCAGCCGCGAGATGATGGTGCCTGTCGGATGGTGGTCGTAGTACCGCATGGACAGCCACTGGAGGCGCTCGTAAAGCTGGGCGCGGATGTCGAAGCTGATGCGCGCGCCGAGCCAGGCTGCGATCCGGTTGCGCCAGATCTCCATGCCGGTGTGGGCGAGGCCCGCAGAGGCCAGGCCGAGCACGAGCCAGATGACCAGGTGGTAGTTGGTCCCGAGGGTGAGCACACGGTCCACAAGGAGCATCGTCAGGAACGGAGGGACCATCCCAGCGACTATGGAGCCGACCATGAGCGAGCCGATGAGCACCATGCGGCCGGTGTAGGGCTTGGTGAGTCCCAGCAGGCGCCTCAGCGTCGCTCCCTTACGCAGGCACCGAGGACAGACGCGAGTATACTCGCCGAGGAAGAGACCGCAGGTCGCGCATCGCGTCGCGCGCTCGTCCACCTCGGGAAGCGGCTTGCCTTCGATGAGAGCGTCGAGTTGGATGCGCACGCGGCCGAAGGCGTCGGACATGGCGTGGCTGAAGGAGATCAGGTCCTCCCGCCTCCCGTCCACGACCGCCCGGAGGGCGGCCCCGCCCACCAGTGTCTCGATCTCGACCTTGCTGACATCGGCGAAGGGCAGATCCTTCAGCAGTGCCGGCCTCTCCCCATCGGAAGAGAAGACGAGGAGGCGATCATCGGCGAGCGCGAGGAACTGCTCTCCGAAGTTGCCGTCCGGAGCCAGATCGCTGAAGGCGACCAGACGTATGTCGGCGGCGGGTCGAACGCCCTCCACCGCCTGTCGCACGTCTTCAGGTATGTGATTGGACTCGGCCATAGGTCTGCACCTTGGTGAGCGTCAAACGGAACAAGCAGAGACTGAAAAGGAACGAGATGAAGTACGTTCCGCGCGGCGGTCCACGCCCATCGCCCTCGCGCCCGTGCGCGCAGGCGGTCGCGTCGGGCAGCCGCCCCCGGCGCCTCTCAGCGCCCGGGCCGCCCGATGCCGCCGCTGTGTGGCTGTGTCAGTTAGTGAGCAGCTTCATCATTGGTCTCCCCCTCGCTGGCTGGGGATCCAAAAGGAGAAACGCGCCAAACCTGCACCATCCGGTCCCCCAGATGGCTAGGAGCAGGCGCGTCGAGGGCTGAACTCGCGGATTCCTGCCAGAGCCTATGGTTTTGTCGCTGGTCAGCCGTGCAGAATATACCTCATTCGGCCGATCTGTGTCAACCCCTGATGGTGGCCAGATTCGGCCCTGCCCCCGCCCACAGGACCTCCGCCGCATGCCCGCACCAGACATGACTCGGGCGGGCCACCCAGCGGCCCGCCCGATCGCGTTTCCCCCTCGGCGCAACTGCCCGCCCTCCTACTCGTCCTCGTAGTCCTCCGGCTCTTCGGAGTCGTCGAAGTCTTCTTCTTCGTCCGCCTCTTCCTCGTCGTCAAGCTGGCCGGAGCGCGCCAGCTCTGCGATGCGGTCCGCCGGCGTCCCGTAGACCTCCCTCGGCTTGCGCCCGTCGTGGGGGCCGACGTACCCCCGCTCCTCCATCATATCGATCAGTCGCGCGGCGCGGGTGTAGCCGAGCTTGAACTTCCGCTGAAGCATCGAGGCGGAGGCGTGCTTCGTGGCGAGCACGAAGTCCAGCGCCGTCTCGAACATCTCGTCCTCGACACCGTCCTCCTCGCCCTTGCTCAACACTATCGAGCCGGCGCTCTCCAGCGCGCCCTTGGCGTAGTGCGGCTGCGCCTGCTTCTTGAGGAACTCCACCACCTCGTTGAGGTCGCGCTCGCTGATGTAGGCCCCCTGGAGCCGCACCGGCTTGCCGGTCGGCGCGTCGAGCGGAAGAAACAGCATGTCTCCCGATCCGACCAGCCTCTCCGCGCCGTTGATGTCGAGGATCGTCCGGGAGTCGACCTGTGAGGCCACCGCGAAGGCGATGCGGGAGGCGATGTTCGCCTTGATCGTTCCCGTGATGACGTTCACTGATGGCCGCTGTGTGGCGACCACGAGGTGGATGCCCGTCGCCCGTGCGAGCTGCGCGAGCCGGCAGATGGAGGTCTCGAACTCGGTCGCCGCCTGCATCATCAGGTCGGCCAGCTCGTCCACGACGATGACCAGGTAGTACATCGGGTCCATGTCGTCGTCCATCCGGGCGCGCTCGTTCCACCCCTTGATGTTGCGGGTGCCGACATCCGCGAACTGCGAGTAGCGCAGCTCCATCTCCCGGATCGCCCAACGCAGAAGCCCGGCTGACTCCTTCGCGTCGTGGGCCACCGGCGCGGCCAGGTGGGGAATGCCCTCGAACAGGCTCAGCTCGACCCGCTTCGGGTCGATCAGCAGGAACTTGACTTCATCGGGCCTCGCCCGGAAAAGGATGGACGTAATCAGCGAGTTGAGGCTGACGCTCTTGCCGGAGTTCGTTGCACCTGCAATCAGCAGGTGCGGCATGGTGGCCAGGTCGGCCATCATGGGGGTGCCGGAGATGTCTCGGCCGAGCGCGAACGCGACTTTCGACTTCATCCGCTGCGCCGCCGGCGAGCCCATGATCTCCCGCAGGTGGACGAAGGTCACCTCGGGGTTGGGCACCTCGATACCGATGACGCCCTTGCCCGGCACCGGGGCCTCCACCCGGACGGCCAGCGCCTTGAGCGCGTAGGCGAGATCATCGGCCAGGTTGGTGATCTTGCTCACCCGCACTCCGGGTGGCAGCATGATCTCGTACCGCGTGACCCGCGGGCCGCGCTCGACATCGACCACATGGGCATCGATGCCGTAGCTCCCCAGGGCCTCTTCGAGCGTATCGCGGCTGGCGAGCGCCTCCCGCTCCGCTTCCTCTGACGAGGGAGGCTCGGTGAGGAGATCAAGCCCCGGAAGCTCGAAGTTCGCGTACTCCGGACTGGGCTCGCGGGACTCGTCCACCTCCGCCCCCGCACCCGAGTCGAGCAACTGCAGGCGCGGAGAACCACCCTTGGGGGCTGGCTCGTCCTGAGGCTCCTCCTCCTCGGCCTCGGAGGGGATCGGGTGAGGCGGCTCCACCTTGCGCCGCCTGCGGCGTGGCTGCTGCGGAGGTGGCAGGGGGGCCGGCCCGCGCACGCGTGGGATTGCCCACGCGCTCACGGACCATCCAGCCCTTGCCACAGAGCGGACCATCGATACGGCGGCACAGAACAGCCCCGCCAGCGCGCTCGTCGCAACTCCTCCGATGAAGCGCATCACCCAGGCGCCCCCGGACATGAGGGTGACCAGCGGCGTGTCGCTGATATACCCGACGGCCCACAGCCCGGCCAGGGAAAGGATCAAGATGCTGACGCCCGGTCCGAACAGCGGCCGAAGCATCTCCGCCACCAGCACCCCGAGCAGCCCGCCCGGCTCGGAGGCGAAGGCCCTCCCAAGGACCCCACTGCTCGGAAGGGCCAGCTCCCAGATCGCCAGCATGAGCCACAGCAGAATCCCGAACCCCGCCGCGAGGCGGCCGAAATCCACCCTCTCCCAGCGGAGAACCATGACGGCCCCAAGGATCAGCAGGGCCACGGAGATCAGGAATGCGCCCACCCGTCCGGCCAGGTAGCTGAGCCCGTGGTAGAGGACGGGCGCGACCAGGCCCGACTCTCGCGCCGCGCCCAGCAGCAGCACGATCCCGAGCGCGAAGAGCCCCAGCCCGATCACCTCGTACCGGAGGCGCCGCCGGGGCTCGACCGCCTCGACCGCGAAACGCCTGGGCAGTCGCACTGCGCCGGCTGCCCCCATCTGCGAGCGATCTCTCATGTGCCCGAACCTCTCGTACCCTGCAATTGAACGCTGGCTTGACGCGCCGCCGAGGCGACGACGACCGCCCGCGGGAAGGGGGCGCCCGCGAGTGCGCGGCACAGTGAGTTACCACGTCTGCGGCCGCGAGGACAAACGCCGAGGTGGGGGCATGGGCAGGAACCCCTCACAGCGGCTGCTGGCCGGGAGCAGGCTACACGATCTGCGGGAACAGCCCCGAGTTCAGCTTCGCGTGATAGTCCCGTGCCCTCGGGGCGTGGCCGCAGGTGTAGCAGCCGCATCCCTCGAGTTCATGCCCCAGCTTCGGCAACCTGAATGCCTCCCGGCGGAAGGCGCTATAGGCGGGGGAGAGCCAGATGTCTCTGAACTGCTTCTGTGTTGCGTCACCCACGACGCGCCGAGAGACACCGCACGGGTCGACCCCACCGTCGGCGAGGACGCGGCAGAAGAAGTGGGCAACATAGCACGGGGTTTGTCCGAAAACGCCCCTCGACCACTCCGCGCCCTGCGTGTAGCTCAGGTAGTGCCGGGCATTGGTCGTGAGACCCGCCTTATCGAGCATGGCCTGTGCGAGGTCCATCCGCAGACGCACTTCGCACTCCTCTTCCGGTGATAGAGCCAGCTCGCGGCTGGCTTCGTTGATCCCGAGCGGCGCGAACTCGACGTTGTTGAGCCCGAGTTGGATTGCCTCTTCTGCGATGTCCGTTATCTCGCTCCAGTTGTCCCTCTGCACGATGAACGAGACAGAGATGCCCGGCTTCGCCGCTTCACGCCGAGCGCGGCTTCCTCTCAGATACCTGAGCATCTGGACGATGCGAGAGCGTTCGCCCACCGGCCCGGCGGTGATCCGACGGTGAGTCTCATCGGCAGCGGAGTTGAGGCTGACGTTGAGGGAGTCGAGGCCGATCTCGACGAACGCGTCGCACATCTCTGGGGTCAACCGACTCCCATTTGTGATCAACACGCAGTGAATCCCGGCGGCCTTGACGTACTGCAGCATCTCGAGCGCGTCGGGATGGAGAAGCGGCTCGCCAGTACCGCCAATGTCGAGCCGTTGTGTCCCCATCTCGCTGAACTGATCGATGAGGCGCTCGAAGCACTCCCTCGGCAGCACGTGGTTGCGGTGCTGCTTCGGGAGCCGGTTGGAGTGCGCCCAGCACATCCCACAGCGGTAGTTGCAGTGCTCCGTGATGCCGATCTGCACCCACGAAGGACCCGGCCTCAAGGCGACCCCGGCTCGCAGCCGCCTGCCCATCAGCCGTCTGCGGGTCCCCCGCTTCAGTTGCCCCGCGACACGGAAGCCTACAGCGCCCAACCCCATGGTCGTTCCCCCCTTGCTCCTGCGGCTCCCTCCCGCACCTCCTCGTGAGTCTCCGGGTGGTATGCCTGGGGGCGCTGCCGCAGTGGCATCCGGCATCTTCAAGTACCACATCCGCGGCCGGCCGGACAAAGCGCAGCGGCTGCGGACGGCGCACGGCCACTCAGGGTCGGTTACGGCGTCCGCAGCAGGGCTAGACGGCAGGAGACTCGTGCCACGTGTCTAAGGACTCTCGGCACGGCCGTATCGGAGGAGGAATCAGTGAGAAAGAGCCGAGGGCGGCGCGCCCAAGCGCCGCCTAAGTACGACATCGTCTACTCGCAGGACATCGCCACCCCCCATGTGAAGTGGGCCGAGCCCTACGCGGAAGGGCCCATCCGCGCCTTCATCATCTCCAGCGTACATGAGGGCCGAACCGTCGTCGAGCTGGGCCAGCGTATGTCGCTCGACGCCCGCGTTCTCAGCATCGACCCCCGCTGGGATGTGAACAAGTGGTGCATGGACCGCTATGCCGATTTCGATCCGCTCGCGCCCGGCGACTACAGCCGCGCCTATTCGGTACTCGAACCGGAGCTGGCCGCGAAGGCGAAGTACGACGTCATCGTCATGCACAACATGCTCGGCTGGAACCACATGCCGGAGCGCATCCGCGACCTCATCTACCGGCGGGTCAAGCGTGGCGAGGGGCTCGTGCTCGTACACCCGCAGCTCGGGGAAAACCAGCGCGACAAGGGCCTGTGGGACCTCTCCCCTATCGTGTCCGTGCCGCCGACGCGGCTGAGTGCCGAGGGCGCGGGCATAAGCTCGGGCTATCCCCACCCGCCCAAGGAGGCCGTCTCGGCCGAACCGTGGTCGAAGGCCGTCGACCACTACATCGTCAACGGCGTGCCCTTCGAGGCACTCCCCTACGGGCCGCTTCGACACTACATGTACCGGCTCGGAAAGGGCGCGACGGCCCTTACCACCGGCGCGAACGGCGCCCCGGTTGTCGCAGTGAAGCAGTTCGGCAAGGGCCGGGTCGTCGGCCTCGGCTACTACAACTACGCCCTCTTCCCCGAATTGGACCTTCGCCGCGGCCAGCTCGACGAGAGCTTCTGGGAGTATCTGTTCAGCCTCCTCATGCGCTCCATCATCTGGGCCGCCCGCAAGGAGCCGAGTCTTCGACTCGCCGACGTCGATGTGTCGGCGGCCCGCTTCGATCCGCCCAAGGTCGCCGACGGCGGGGCGACCATCCGGCTCCGCAGCGCCGGCCCCGCCAAGTCGGCGAAGGCCGAGGTCGCCTTCCGCAACGAACTGGGCGAGGTCGAGCGGAAGACAGCGCGCACGGTCCGCCTGGCCAAGGGCACGGCCGAGCTGCACGTCGGCCTGCCGGGCGCCTCACCAGCCGGTGGGCGGCACTTCGTGGACGTCATGGTCAGCGTGGGTGGCAAGAAGTCTGATTGGGGCACGGCCTCCTATGAAGTCAGCCGCGAAGCGCGAGTCACGAAGGTCGTACTGGACGCGGACGCCGTTCCGGTCGGCGGCAGCATCTCTGGCCGGGCGCGCCTCGCGGGCAAGCCCAAGGGGATGACTCTAGTCTCGGAGCTCCGGGACCTCAGCGGGAGGCTGCTCGCCCGCCAGGAGAAGCAGATCCGGGCCGGCCGCGAGGTGAGCTTCCGGCTGCGCTGCCCCGATGCGTTGACGAACCGCGGCTGGGTGAAGTGCGCACTCCGCGACGCCGGCCGCCATGTGCACGAAGCGCAGGCCGAGCTGGCCCTCACTCCGCCGCGGCGCAAGTGGCAGGACTACGAGGTGATCCTGCCGTGGATGCACGACGGCGTGTGGCCGTGGACCAACCTCGTCGAGGAACAGTTCCGCAGCTGCGGCATCACGAGCACCTCCGATACCCAGTACGGATTCCCGCTCACCGTTTCGATGCACCCGCCGGGGTTCGGCGTCTACTGGTATCGCCGGCACCCCTACCTCGAACGCAAGGACAACTACCGCAAGACCAGGGATCGCAAGTGGCTGGAGCGCGTGCCGTGCATCCACACCGACGAGTTTCGCCGCCCGGTGGCGCAGACGCTCCGCAAGGGCATCCCGCCCATCCTCAAGTACAGCCCCCTCGCCTACTACGTCTCGGACGAGTCCTCCATCACCTGTTACGAGGATGCCCGCGACCTCTGCTGGAGCAAGGCCACGCTGGCCGAGTTCCGCAGGTGGCTGCGGCGGTGGTACCGCACCCTCGCTGCGCTCAACGCCGAGTGGGGCACCCGCTACCGGAGCTGGGATAGGGTCATGCCGGTGACCTATGACCAGGCCCAGAAGCGCGGCAACCCAGCGCCCTGGCTGGATCACCGGCTATTCATGAACACGACGCTGGCCGATGCGTTCAAGTACGCGATCGGCGTCGCGCAGAAAGTGGATCCCGAGGGCCTCGTCACCATCTCCGGCACTCAGCTTCCAGGCTCGCACAATGGCTGCGACTGGTCGAAGATCGACAGGATCGTCGAATACCTCCAGCCCTACTCCGGCGGCGGACAGGATGAGATGCACCGTTCCTTCAACCCCGACATGATCCTCACCGGCTTCACCGGCTACGCCATGTCCGGCCCGCCGCTGGAGTGGGAGATCTGGCACCGCTTCCTCCACGGCCACCGCGGCGCCTCCATCTTCTGGGGTTACTCGATGATCGATCCCGACCTCACCCTCAACGCGCAGGGCCGCTCCCTCGGCAAGTGCTTCGGAGAGCTGCGCGGCGAGGGGCTCTCGCGGGCCATCTCCTGCCTGCGAAGGGAGCACGACAAGATCGCCATTCACTTCTCCATGGCCAGCGGCCACACGTGGTGGATTCAGGACGGGAAGCTCAAGCACAAGGACATGGAGTACGGCAGCAACACCTCCGCCGCCTTCCGCCGCTTCATCGGCAGCCGCGTCGGCTGGGGGCAGGTGTTCGAAGACCTCGGCTATCAGTACAACTACCTCCCCTACCGCGACCTGGAGAACGGCGGCCTCGCCAAGGGCGGCTACCGCGCGCTCGTGCTCCCCGGCTCCATCGCCGTCTCGGATCAAGAGGTCAAGGCGATCAGGCAGTTCGTCAAGCGCGGCGGCCTCGTCCTGGCCGACGAGATGCCCGGGCAGACAAGCGTGCACGGCAAGCCCCTGCCCGAACCTTCGCTCGCCGGCCTCTTCGCGGCCGGGAAGTATGGCCGCGGCCGCGCCGTTCTGCTCGGCCGCTGGCTCGACGACTACGAAGACAATCGGCTCAAGGCCAAGGCGAAGAAGCTCCGGCGCCAGATCGGGGAGGCGCTCGAAGCCTCTCGCCTCCGCCCGCGAGTCGAAGTGACGGCCGCGGGCGGCGGATTCCCGACTGCGGTGGAGCGGACGAGCTGGCGCGGCGGCCGGGTCGAGGCCCTCGCCCTGCTTAAGGAACCCGCTGGCCGCTTCACCCAGAGCGCCGACCTCACCAACCGCTACGAGCCGATCCCCGGCATGAAGGCCTCCGAGCCGGTGCGCATCAAGCTGCCGCAGGAGGGCCACTGGTACGACGTTCGCTCGCACAAGTATCTCGGCCTTCGCAGCGAGATCAGGACCACGCTCAAGGAGGCCGACCCGAAGCTCTATGCGATGCTGCCCTACAAGGTGCAGGGCCTTTCGCTGTCTCTGAAGGGCGGACGCGCACTTGGAGAGACCGTGGCGTACGAGGCGAAGGTGCGTGCCGGAAGGGCCCGGCCGGTCCGCCACGTCCTCAAGGTGGCGGTGTTCGGCCCGGATGGCAAGAGGCACCCGCTCTACTCCGGCAACATCGATACCACCGCCGGCACGGCCAAGGGCTCCTTTCGCCTCGCGCTCAACGACCCGAAGGGCACATGGCGCATAGTCGTGACCGACGTCTTCTCCGGCAAGAAGGCAGAGAAGACGTGGAGGGTGCGCTGACCCGCCCGGCCGGCCGAGCCCGCCGCTAGGAGCCGCCGGGCGCCACAACCTCGAGCTCGCTCAGGTTGTACCAGCCCTGGGCATCCCGCCCCTCGATGGCGAGCCGCACCGCCGGCTCGCGAGTGAACGGATCGAGGAGGCCGACGGCCAGCCGGTATCTGCCCGGCTCGATGTCGGTTGGGATGGCGAGGTCTAACCTCACGTCGTGGATGCCGGGAAGCCACTTCGTCACGTCAATGGGGTGAGCCGTGTCTTCGAGCATCGTCGGCTCGCCCCAGCCCCAGCCTCCCTTCCCAATCGGCCGCAGTTGCCAGGCGACCACATAGCCGCGGTAGGGGGGTGCGACACCGATGTTGTCCCACTGGCATTGGAGAGGGAGCGCCTTACCCGCGGTGACCCGCGCGGGGTGGGAGGCCGAGCGCAGCACCAAGCGGTAGCCGATCTTCCTCAGGAAATCCTCCACCGCACCCCACCAGCGCGGCGGGATGGGCGATGACTTGTTGTTGAACACCGAGCAGTGCCAGCGCAGGGCCTCGCTGAAGACAAACTCGATGTCCCATCCCTCATCGGCCCAATGCTGCATGGTCCAGCAGGCCTCGAACACCACCGGCGCCTGCTTCCACGCCTCCCCCGCGCCGCCCGCGTCGATCTCCTGCTGATAGGCGTCGTTCATGTGGTTCCAGTCGGAGCTGAGGTCGCCGAGGCAGTCGGCGCGCCAGCCGGTTCCGTTCGCGACCGCGTATCCGAGCTCGTCCCCTCCGCCTATGAGCATTACCAGTGGGGTCTTCTCGAAGGCATCGAGATACATGTCCACAAGCGCTTGCCGCACGTCGGGCGCCACGTCGACCTCGCGATCGCGGGTCAGGTAGACGAAGTAGAAGTGCCACTCTCCCCAGTGGCCAAGCGAGCGGATATCGACGTGGTCGATGTCCGGATGGCCGTCATAGCGCTTCCCGAACTCGCGCACGAGTCGACCCATGTACTCAACATAGAGAGGGTCGTTGTGGTCAGGCATCCAGTTTGTGGGGCCGGCCTCGGAGGCGTATTCGAAGCCCTCCGCGCCGAGGTCGCGGTACCACTGCGGCACGCCGCCGCGGCCGTTGGCCGGCATGAGGCGAATCGCCACCCGCTGGCCGCGTGCCCTCGCCTCCTCGATGACCTCGTCGATCACCTCCCAACGGTAGACCCCATTCTCCGGCTCGATCTTGTCCCAGTACCAGCCCCAGTAGGCGATGGTGGACTTCGGATAGCCGGCCACCTCCCCGTCAAGGCTGTTGCTCGTGGTTAACCCCATGCCTGGATTGTAGAGGACGTCATCGATCTCCCGCGGCCGCACCGTCACACGGTTGGCCTCGCCGCGGGACCCAGCCCTCGCGGGCTCAGTGGTCCAGAGACAGAGGGTGATCGTGGCCAGAACGGCGAGTCCCATGGTGCGCAGCGACATCAGGATTACCTCCCCTCTACTTGATCGGTGCAGCGAGGACGCTACCAGTCTAGATTCAGCTTGGTGAAATCTCCACCGTGGAGGCCCTGGATCCGCTGAAGCTCCTCCAGCGTCAGCCGCCCGCCGGCGGCCGCCGCGTTCTCTTCCAGGTGCTTCACCGAAGTGGTGCCGGGGATCGCGGTGCACACCCCGTCGAAGGAAAGCACGAACTGCAGCGCCGCCTGCGACCAGGTGCGGCCCGTCCCCTCGGCGAGGAACTTCACCTCCTCGAAGAGCTGTTGCCGGCGCGCCGCCTCCTCCTCGCCCCAGCGCTCCCGCGCATCGTCGAGCTTCTTCGGCTTGTCCGGGTCGAGGTCGCCCCCGAGGATCCCCGAATCCAGCGGCGACTTCACGATCACACCGACGCCCTTGCGCTCGGCCTCCGGGAAGAACCGCTCGCCCGGATCTTGATGGAACAGGTTGAATGTGATTTGCACCGAGTCCACTCCCCACCTGTCGATCGCGTCGATCCCGCGCTGTCCGCCCTCGGTGGAGAGCCCGTAGCACCGAATCTTCCCCTCCTTCTTCGCCTCTTGCAGCGCGGCCAGCAGCTCCTCGTCGTCGAGGACCGACGGGCCAGGGCTGTGGAGCTGGTAGATGTCGATGTAGTCCGTGCGCAGCCGGCGCAGGCTCTCCTGCAGCGACCGCCGCATGTGCCCCACGCTGAAGTCCTTGCCCTTGCCGGGAATGGTGCCGAACTTCGTCGCGATGATCGCGTTCTCACGATGGGGCGACAGCACCTTGCCGAGCCACTCCTCACTGCGATAGCCGCTGTAGAAGTCGGCCGAGTCGAAGAGGTTGATGCCCAGTTCCAGGGCGCGGCTGAGCAGTGGCGCGTAGTCTGCGTTCGCATCGATTCCGAGCGGACCGCACCCGAGCCCGATCTCGGACACGCGAAGCCCCGTCTTCCCGAAGTCGCGGTATTCCATCTCGTCCCTCTCTCGCCGTCTTGGTCGGAACTAGTCTTGGCGGCCCGGGTCCCACCTCCTTGCCTCGCGGCAGCGCGGTGAAGGGGATTGCGCTGGGGATGAGAAGTAGACTGCCAGCTTACTGGGGAGAACCGCAGATGAAGATCGGCGCAATGACGACGTCGTTCCGCAAGTCCTTCGACGAATCGCTTGAGGCCTCCGCCGCGCTGAACGTGGATGGCGTGCAGATCTGGGCGACCAACATCACCTACTACCACCCCGACCGGCCCGTCGGGGAGCTCGACCCGGACCTGACCACGGAAGAGCAGAAGAAGGCTCTGCTGGCCAAACTCGAGGACTTCGGCATGGAGATATCCGCGCTCTGCGGCGACCTCGGGCGCGGCTTTGTCACGTCCGACCACATCGAAGAAGACGTCGCCAAGACCAAGCGCATGATGGACATGGCGGCCTCGATGGGCGTGAAGGTGTTCACATCGCACATTGGCCGCATTCCCGAGGACCGCAACGATCCCGCCTACGCGACCGCGGCGGAGGCGTTGGAGGAGATCGGCGCGCACGGCGACAGTGTGGGAGTGTTTTTCGCCAGCGAGACGGGACCGGAGTCGGGGGCCGCCCTGGCGTCGTTCTTGCGGGGATTGAGAGCGAAGTCGATCCGTGCCAACTACGACCCGGCCAACATGGTGATGGGGGGCTTCGACCCGGTACAGGGGGTCTACGATCTGGGCGACTTGATCGTCCACACGCACGCCAAAGATGGGATCGGGCCGGGGCCGAACCGCGGCGAGGTGCCATTGGGAGAGGGAGAGGTCGATTGGCCGAAGTATCTGCGCGCGCTGAAGGAGATCGGCTACGATGGCTTCCTCACCATCGAGCGCGAGGTAGGCGAAGACCCCGCGGCCGACATCGTGATAGCCGCCAAGTTCCTGCGGGAGCAGCTCGCGAAGCTCTGACCTGCCGCCCGCGCTGCCCTTCGGTCGAGGATCCATGACCAGCTACGAGATCGTCAGGCGAGCAGTTGAGTTCGAGCGCCCGGAGCGGATTCCCATCCGCTTCGCCGCGCTCGGTGTCGATGACACCTACTGGGCCGGTGTCGGGCCGGCGCCCGGCTGGCAGCCCTCAGAGCCGAACGCCGACGAGTGGGGCTGTGTGTGGGAGACGCCGCCGGAGGGCAGCGGCATCGTGAACATGGGCCAGCCCACAGGCCACCCGCTGGCCTCGCTCGACCAGATGGACAAGGTGTCATGGCCCGACCCGGCCGACGATGCGCGCTACGAGGTGACCGCCCGCGATCTGGAGGGCGCGGGCGACAAGTACGTGGTAGCCGGCTGTGGCTTCACCTTCTTCGAGCGCATGCACTTCCTGCACGGCATGCCGGAGCTGTTCGTGGACATGCACGAGCGGTCGGCCGACGTGCACGAGTTCGCCGACCGCGTGCTCGAGTATCCCATCGGTGTGGCGCGTGAGATCGGCAAGCGCTTCCGCGGCCGAGTGCACGGCTTCGGCATGACCGACGATTGGGGCACACAGCAGGCGGCTTTCCTCAGCCTCCCCATGTGGCGGGAGTTCTTCAAGGACCGCTACCGTCGGCTCTTCGAGGCCATCCACGACGCGGACATGCACGCCTGGATGCACTCCTGTGGACACGTCAACGAGGTCATCGGCGAGTGGATCGACTGCGGCCTCGATGTCGTCAACCTCCAGCAGCCCCGCAACCTCGGCATCGAGGAGATCGGCCGCCGCTACCGCGGCCGCATCTGCTTCGAGAGCCTCTGCGACATCCAGGCAACGCTCCCGAGAGGCGACCCGCAGGCGATTCGCGAGGAGGCCGCTCTGCTCCTCGACCAATGGGCGACACCGGACGGGGGATTCGTGCTCAGCGACTATGGCGACGGCGTGGCCATCGGCGTACCCGATGAGGCCAAGCGCATCATGCTCGATGCCTTCATCGAACTCGGCGCGCCCGGGTTGCGTGTCTGAGGCACGGGCGGCCTCACCTCAGTAACCGCCAGACTCAGCGGCCGCCGCCAGCATGGCGACGATGTTCTCGGGGGGGACCTCGGGCTGGATGTTGTGCACCTGACAGAAGACGAAGCCGCCGCCCGGCGCGAGGTCGCCTATGCGCCGCTTCACCTCTTCCCTCACCTCGGCCGGCGTGCCGCGGTTGAGCACATGTTGGGTGTCACACCCCCCACCCCAGAAAGCGATCTCGCGGCCGAGGTCGCGCTTCAGCGCGGCCGTGTCCATCTCGGCCGCCGATACCTGCACGGGATTGAGCGCGTCGATGCCGACCTCGATCAAGTCCGGGATCGCCCACCGCACCGAGCCACACGAGTGCAGCAGCAGCGGCAGACCGCTGATCGACTTGAGATGGGAGAACAGCCGCCGCTGGTGGGGCTTGATCCGCGCCCGGTAGACCTTCGGCGACAGCATCGGCCCGGCCTGAGTACCGAGGTCGTCGTTCACAAGTATCACATCGACCAGCCCGTTCAGCGCGGGGAAGAGCGCGTTCGCCCGCTCGCAGTAGCCGTCCACCAGCTCCGTCAAGAGCGCCTCCGCGAGCTTCGTGTTCAGCAAGAGGTCGGACATGAAGCTCTCGAACCCGCGCAGGAGCTGCCCCGCGGCCAGAATGTGGGACTGGAAGTTGAGAATCGCGGCACGACCGGAGGCATCCCGCAGTCTGCCGGCGCGGGCCGTCAGCTCCTCGATGCTCTCGTCTGCGAAGAACGGCGCGTCGAAGCTGTGAATCACATCCCGGTGCTTCGGGATATCTCCGATCGACTCGACGCCGGCCATCGGCGGGTTGACCGGATCGAAGTGAAAGCCGCTCCCCGCCCGCCGGCCGATGGCTGCGCCCGAGGCGTCAACTGCCTCCTCCGAACCATCCGGCAGCGTGACGGTCCGCCAGCCCTCCGGCACTTCACACGGGCTGCCGTCGGGAAGGCAGGCCGGACGCCAGCGGCGCGGCTCGAAGATCAGGGGGTAGGTCGCTATGCCGAAGCGTTCTTTGATCTCGTCCTCGACCAGCACGACATGCTGAAAGGGCTCGAAGACGCGGCCGCCCTCGGGCAGACCGAGGTGGCGCTTCAGGCTGTTGTAGGCCGCGGCGGTCAGCCCGGATGACTCCGTGCCGCCCAGGTCGATAGGGATCCTATCCGGCTCCCTATGGCTCAGCGCGGCGAGCACGCGCTCGCGGTCGGTCATGCCTCCTCCATCACCGGGTGTGCTTCGGCTCGGCTCTCAGTCGGCGGACCCGGCCTCGTCCTGTTCGGCGCCTCCGTGCCGCTCGAAGTCGTCGTAGACGACCTGGGCCCGCGCGAGGTCGGAACGCCTCACGAGAATGGCCGTCGAGGCCTCGAGCCCGAAGGTCGGGCGCAAGCCAAGAACGTCGAACGGGCTCGCAAATGGCGAGGCGTTTCGCAGCCGGCACGGGATGCCCTGTCTTGCGAGAGTGTTCTGCAGGAGCGTGGCATGGAGTTCGTCGGGGACGACGCACAGCTCGACTTCTGCGAAGTCGCTCTGGGCCGCGGGCTCCTCGGCCGGCAGAGAGTCAACGAGTTCGGCGCCGCAGTCGGGGCACCCCGAGACGCCGGCCGTGTACTCGAACCTGCACTGCGGGCAGAAGGCCATGGCAGCATCTCCCGCTGGATTCTAACAAGCCTGCTTCACCGCGGCAAGACGCTGCGGCTCGGCTGCCAGTTCAGCGCCCTGCTGCTGTGGCCCGCCGAAGAGGAGGACGCCGGCCCAACCCCGAATCCGGGGAGAACGACTCTGAGGAGGTGTCAAGTGAAATGGACTCTGAACACCTATGAGGTGGCCCAGAAGTGGGACGTCGACCACCTCATAGACATGTGTGTGAAGGCGGGCTATCCGTACATCGAGTTCCTGATGGACTTCGATCAGCCCCACGGGTTGGAGTGGGACACACCCGCCGAGCGATTCCACGAGGTGAAGGGGGAGCTCGACGCGGCCGGGCTGAAATACGGATCGCTCACGAGCTGCCAGACCTTCCACTCGCCCGACGCCAAAGAGCGCGCCGAATCGGTCACCCACGTGAAGCGAGTTATCGACATGGCCCGCGAGGTGGGCTGCGATCATGTGCGGGTGCTCGGCGACATCCTGCCCAAGGAAGAGGACAAGCGCGACCCGGTTGTGAAGAACGTCGCCGCCTGCATCAAGCAGCTCGGCGAGTACGCTGGCGAGGGCCTCGCGGTGTCGATCGAGATGCACAGCAGCTTCACCGACCCGCACTACTCGATGGCGGTCATCAAGCAGGTCGACCTCCCCAACGTCGGGCTCGTCTACAACGGCCAGTGGCCAGTCGGCAAGGAGTGGAAGTACACGCTGCCGGCCGGCGCCGAATCGATCAAGCCGTTCTACGACCTGGTGCGGCCGCACCTGACCTCCATCCATTTCCACTCGATGGAGCGCCCGAGCGAGTTGAAGTACTGGCAGGAGTGGTTCCGCCTGCTCAAGCACGACGGATATGACGGTTACGTCGCGAACGAGAGCGCGTACACCGGCCCTGACCCGGAGAAGGTGCTGCGTATGTACACCGCTCTCTTCGACACCATGATCAGTTGCTGAGAACCGAGGTGAGGAGAGACATGGCTGACAAAGTGAAGATCGGGATGATCGGGTGTGGGCAGATCGCCAACATGCATCTCCACGCCTATCAGAAGCTGCCCGTCGAGATCGTGGCCGCCGCCGACATCGACGAGGGTGCGCTGGCCACAACCGCGCAGGAGTACGACATCAAGCACACGTTCACCGACTTCCGCAAGCTGTTGGAGATGGACGACATTGTCGCGGTCGACGTATGCCTGCATAACAACCTCCACGCGCCGGTGACCATCGCCGCGCTCGAGGCCGGCAAACACGTCTACTGCGAGAAGCCCATCGCCGGCTCCTACGCGGACGGGAAGGACATGTTGGCCGCGGCCGACCGAACCGGCAAGATGCTGGCCATCCAGCTCTTCTCGCTGTTCAGGCTCGAGACGAAGGCGACGCGTCGGCTGATCGACGAAGGCTACCTCGGCAAGCTCTACTACGCGAAGTCGATCGGCTTCCGCCGCCGCGGCCGGCCCTATGTCGATGGCTATGGCACGAGTTCCTTCGTCCAGCAGAGCATCGCGGCCGGCGGCGCCCTGTTCGACATGGGCGTGTACCATATCGCACAGATCCTCTATCTCCTGGGCGACCCCACCATCGAGACGATCAGCGGGGCCACCCACCAGGAGATAGCGATGTACGACGACCGCCGCAAGAACTCCAACTACGATGTCGAGGAGCTGGGGATCGGCCTCGTGCGGCTCGAGGGCGGCATCACCTTCTTCATCGAAGAGAGCTGGGCGATCAACATGGGCGAGCCCCCTCCCAGCGAGCTGCACGGCTCGAAGGGTGGCGTCCGGCTCGGCCCGTTCTCCTTCCACAGCACCGTCGCCGACATGGAGATGGACGCGACCGCCGACCTCAAAAGCGCCGACGTTCGCTGGCATCGCTGCCTCCCCGACACCGACGCCTACGACAGCGCGCAGGCACATTGGGCGGCCGCGGTCCAGGGCCGCGTGCCGCTCGTGGACTCGGCCGGCATCGCCCTTTCGACCATGAAGATCAGCGAAGGCATCTACCTCTCCGCCAAGCGCGGCCGCGAGGTCACCGGAGACGAGGTCGAGAAGGAATCGAAGTCGTCCGCCATCGGGGTCTAGCAGAAGCTGATCGTAGAAGGCCTTCCGCGAGCCGCCGCGCAAATAGACGCCGGCGGCTCGCCTCCCATCCGGCCCGCGCTCTCCGCTCTCTTGCAGTTCCCGCTTTCGCTATGGCATTACCTCACTGCGGCTGCGGCCGCCGTGGGGCCGCGGCACCCAAACCTCGCAGCTTCGCCGGGAGGTAGGCCACAGTGAAGGTTCAAATCGGAGTGATGGGATCGGCCGGAGGACGCATGCGAAAGGACATTCGGCGGCGCGCCTATGAGCTTGGCCGGGCGATCGCCGAGAACGACTGTGTGCTGGTGACGGGCGCCTGTCCCGGACTTCCCTACGACGCGGTGCGCGGCTGCAAGGAGGCTGGCGGGCTGACGGCCGGCATCTCTCCCGCGCTGGACTTGTATGAGCACATCAACCGGTACAACTCTCCCTACGAGGAATTCGATGTCATGGTCTACACCGGCGACGGCCTAATGGGCCGCGAGGTCACCGGCATTCGATCATGTGACATCGTCATCCTCATCGGCGGCCGCTCCGGCACACTTGGGGAGTTCGCCATCGCCTACGATGAAGGGAAGGTCATCGGCGTGCTCTCTGACACCGGCGGCGTCGCCGACCACGTGGACGAATTGGTCGAGATCATCCACAAGAAGACCGGCGCCAAGCTCGTCTTCGACGCCGACCCGCACCGGCTCATGGCCAGCGTAGTGCGCGCCCACGAACAGCGCAAGGGCCAGCCGCCGCACCGCCTCACTCGCCCCGAGGTCTAACCCAAGGCCGTGCCGTCGAGCTGCTCCCGGCGATGTCATGCAGAAGGAGGCTGACGCGGCAGATGATGACCTGACCCAGACGGTCGCCTACTGCGGCCTGGTCTGCGGCGTATGCGTCCACGCCACGCCGGAGAGGGAGGCGTGCGCGGGATGTAGGAACGGCGGGGGAGCGAAGGACTGCCACCAGCGCGTCTGCTGCGTAGACAAGGGCCTCGACGGTTGCTGGCAGTGCGAGGCCTTCCCGTGCGGCCAGGGCTTCTTCGGCGACGACGCATGGAAGGGCCTCTGTATCGGCTCTGTGCAATGCATCAAGGAGCTAGGGCTGGCGGGCTATGTTGACCGTGTCGGGGCCAGGATGGGTAGCTCCGTCGAGCTCGGCGACTACCGCCACAAGACCCCGGAAGAGGTCCAGCGGCTGCTCTGCGGCGGACCCGATGACGCCGAGCCGCGCTGAAGGCCTGAGATCCATCGCCGCGCAAGGCTCCTGTGGCATGCGGAGGGGGTGGGATTCGAACCCACGAGGGGCTTTCGGCCCCCAACGGTTTTCAAGACCGTCTCCTTAAACCGCTCGGACACCCCTCCGATGTGGGGAAGGGACGGCAAGTGTCCCACCTCAGAAGATAGCAACGGGGAACGGCAGCGTCAAGCGCAGCGGCGGCCCATGTGGGCCGCGGCGGGTCATGAGTAGCGGCGGATGCTCATCAGCACCTTGCCGATGATCTTCACATCATCGGCAACGATGGGCTGCATATCCTTGTTGGCCGGCACCAGGTAAACGCGGTTGCGGCGCCGACGCAGGTACTTCACGGTCGCATCATCCTCCAGCAGGGCCACGACGATCTCGCCATCCTCGGCATAGGGCTGCTGGCGCACCACCACGTAGTCGCCGTTGAAGATGCCGGCCTCGACCATCGAGTCGCCCTTGACCTCGAGCATGAAGCACTGGTCGTCCTTCACGATATCGCGGGGAAGCGGGAAGACCTCTTCGATGTTCTCGGTCGCGAGGATCGGCTGGCCCGCCGCGACCCGACCCATAACCGGCACCGGCACCATGGGCACCGGTATCATGGTGGGGTCGGGCGCCTTGAGGATCTCCATGGAGCGGGCCTTGGTGCGATCGCGCTTGATGTAGCCCTTCTTCTCGAGCGCCTCCAGATGGCGCTGGACCGTGCAACTCGACCTCAACCCGAGCCGCTCGCCGATCTCGCGCACCGTCGGCGGATATCCTTTCTCACTGTAGATATCGTGAATCCCCTCCAGCACTTCCCTCTGCCTGTCGGTAAGACGCCGCATCCCCGCCCTCCTCGTGAGGTGTGGTATCCCCTCGCGGGAGAGGATACCACATTCCGAACGACTTTGCAAACAGCCGTTTGGGTTGGGCTGGCGCCAACCTCCGACAGGCCGGCCGGGCAGTGCCCCAGCTACTCGCACTCCTCCTCACACGTCTCCCCGGGGTCCTCCTCCCCAGGAGCGCTGAACTGCCCCATGTTCGTCTTGCAGCGCGCCTTCAGCAGGGAAAGAACCGGCTCCGCCGCCTCCGTCACACCAATATTGTGGTAGGTGGCAATCTTGGCCTGCACCAAGCTCTCCGACACGTCTTCTGGCACCTCGGTCGCGCCTATGTTCACATAGGTGGTGCCATCGGCCAGCCGTTCCACGTACTCCTTGGTCCATTCGTTCGCGCCCATCGAGCGCACCACCTCGCCCACGTCATCCGGCAGCGTGATGCTGATGCCGGTGCTCTCCATCTTGCCGAGCAGTGCCCCCTGCACTCCCTCGCAGGCGATCAGGATGCCAACGACGTGGAGCCGCTCGAACTTCTCCGCGATCAGCTCGGGGGGGACATCCGGCTTGAAGAACACGTTCCCCACGAGCATCATCTTCTGTCCCGCCGCCATCGCCTCGACCGCGGCCTTGGAGAACTCCATGTCGGGTTGAATGATGACGCGGAGATCCGAGTCGGCCACCACAGTACTACCGTTGATCGACGTCTCCACCTCGGCCAGCCCGTTTCTGTTAGCCTCGTCCAACAGCACGATGCCGTTGATCGTGAGCGACTCCATCGCCGCCACCTGCTCCGCCGGCACGCCGCGCAGATCCAGGATCCCGTTGAGGCGGACTGTCTTTCCCGGTATCCCGCTCACGACGCCGTTCTGCCACGGTCCCTCGTCGTCCATCTCCTCCGCAGTCGATTCCTCTGCCATCTCACACTGCTCGCTCATTTCCATTCCTCCTCATTGTCTGGGGCCGAAAGACGCCGGCCAGGCACATGACCGTATGGCCGGGCGCAGGCCAGCGCTCAGCAACATCATGCTCGCCGCGAAGGCGGCCCACGCGGCCGACTCCGCATCGCGGCGGGCACAGAACTGCGACCAGAGATCGCCCTCCCGCTCGGCGCTCATCTCGAGCGCGCCCTGGCACGCTCGCATCAGCGATCTGTCGATGACCTGCTCGTTCACTGCTCACCTCCGCCGGGCGCCCACTGCCGCAGCCGGCCTGCAAGCAGACTGCGGCACCGGGCCAGCCTCCGCCGCACCGTGCCCTCCGGCATATCCAACGCCTCCCCGATCTCCCGGCTGTTCATCTCCTCCAGGTAGCGCATGATCACCATCTCTCGATCGCCATCTTCGAGTGAGGCCAGGGCCTGAGCCAGATCCATCCGCAAGTCTGAGGCCGCCTGGTCGGGCGGACGAGCGACCGACTCGTCGCGCTCTCGCGCCCGCACGCTCTCGCGCCGCCACTCGTCGACCAGCAGGTTGCGAGCGGTGCGGGCGAGCCAGGCCCGTTGGGCGCCTGACTGGAAGCCGCTCAGCTCGTGGAAACGGCGCCAGGCCCGCAGGAACGTCTCCTGGGTCAGGTCCTCGGCTACAGCCACATTCGTCGTCCGCGCCAGCATGAGCGCGTACACCATCCGCACATTGCTCCTGTAGAAGGCCTCGAACTCGCCCATCGCCCTTCACCTATGGATACGTAGGAGCCACTCCCAGTGTTCGCGCGATTCTCCTCTTGACACCAAACAGATGTGTGGTATACTCGGATGTCAAACTTCTGTTTGCAGGGGAGGCCGTGGATGGACAGGCGCCGGCGCTGGGCTCGATGGATGGTCGTGTCCCTCGTGGTGGGCGTGTTCGCAGCCTTGCCAGCGCTCGCGGGCAGCAGGGAGCGGAACCTCGAGGGGGCGCGGCCTCCCCTGCTCGTCGAGGTGGAATACGGCGACAGCCTTTGGACCATCGCCAAGGAGCACGGCGACCCGAACCGCGATGTCCGGGAGATCGTCTACTTCATCCGCAAGACCAGCAATGTAGCCGCGGCCGACCTCCAGCCCGGCGACGTGCTGGCCATCCCGGTGGATTGCCTGCCCAAGTCGTGAGCGCCTAGTGGGCCTTCGCTGGTCGTGAGCCCTCCCGGCGTCCGGCTTCACTGCTCACCGGCCGCACTCGCCGGCCCGAACACGTGCACTTCGTGGATGGTCCACCACTCGGGGTAATGCTCGGCCGTGAGTTCGAGGCGGATGGACGCGCCTTTCTTGCTCATCTAGTGGGAGACGCTCACCCGACCCTCCGAGCCGCGCTCACGCCATAGGCAAACCCCCACCCGCTGTGGTATCCTCTTCTGACCGTCGCCAAGGAGGTTGCGCGGGCGAGGGCCATTGCAGCAAAGGAGGCGGAACCGTGAGGCACCTTTTCATCGCAGTTGTGGTCATTCTTCTCATCACGCTCGCAGGCGCCGCGTGGGCACAGCCTTCCCTGATCGGGCCGAGCGGGCTGATGCGCACTCCAACGGCGGGGACCCTCGACGCGCTCCAGTTCAACGTCGGCATCTCCAACGTGTGGGCCGACGGGGGGCCGGACGAGAGCTACATCTACGCGAACGTGGGACTGACCTCCAGGCTGGAGCTTGGCGCCACCCGGGTAGAGCTGGAGAACCTGGAGGCGGAGACGCTGCTGAACGTCAAGTTGCGATTCCTCGGGCCCATCCCCGGCAAGATCACACTGGCGGCGGGGGCCATCGATATCACGGACCAGGTTGACGCGTCGGGCTATCTCGTCGTGACCCACGAACTCGGAGCGGGAGCCATCTCCTCCGGGGAGCCGTTTTCCCACCCCCAGGTCCACATAGGGATGGGAAGCGGCCTGCTCGACGGGCTGTTCGGGGGCCTGTCCGTTACCTACCGCGGCAAGACCGACCTGCTGCTCGAGTACGACGGCCAGGAAGTCAACATGGGCCTTCGGCACATGATCTTCCCCAGGTTCCACCTGGCCGTGGCCTCGCTGGACACGTTCGACGACCTCGCGCTCGGGGTCTACCTCGCCAGCCCCTGGTAGCCACAGTTGACAGGCACGGCCCGCGGCCCCGCGGCGCGGGCCGCTCTCTAGGAGGCCGACATGCGGAAGTTCTCCTGCGACGAAGTCGCACAGGTCATCGATCATTCACTCCTCCGCCCTGAGCTGACCGAGGCTGAGCTGGAGGCCGGATGCCGCGCGGCCGCAGAGCGGCGCGTCGCCGCGGTCTGCATCAAGCCCTACTTCGTCTCCCGCGCTCGCGAGCTGCTGGAGGGCTCGGCCGTGAAGACCGGGACGACGGCCGGGTTCCCCCACGGCGGCCACGCCATATCCGTGAAGGTGGCCGAAGCGAGGGCCGCCCTCGGCCAGGGCGCTCAAGAGATCGACATGGTCATCAACATCGGCAAGGCCAAGGGCGGGGACTGGGACTATCTCGAGGACGAGATCGGCGCCCTCACCGAGGCCGTTCACGAGGAGGGCGGCCTCATCAAGGTCATCTTCGAGAACTGCTACCTGACCGATGACGAGAAGCGCCAGCTCTGTCGTATCTGCAAGCGCCTCCAGGCCGACTTCATCAAGACCTCCACCGGCTTCGGCACCGGCGGGGCCACCGATGAGGACCTCCGCCTGATGCTGGGCGAGGCCGGCGACGCAATGGCGGTGAAGGCCGCCGGCGGACTCCGCACTTACGCGGACGTCGCCCGCGTCATGGAGATGGGGGTCAAGCGCGTCGGCGCGAGCCAGACCGAAAGCATCCTCGCCGAGTGCCGCGAGCAGGGGTGAGCCGGCCGCTTAGCACCCGAGGTCGATGTCCAGCTCACGCGTCATGCGGCTCCCTGTGAGAGTCTCGTCATCCGTGATCACAGTCAGATTCACTGCCAGTCGCGCACGGTACGGCCACAGCCCGCGCTCCGAGTACCTGCGGCAGTCGTCCCATACAGGCACCGTCGCGACCCGCGCTCGACGTTGGCTCCCCGGATCCACCGAAGGGACTTCCACTTCCGCCGTCCACTCGGGCTTCTGCCACTCCGCCGCCTGCTTGCACTCGATGTAGCGTTGCTCAGGAGTGCTGCTCTTGGCCTCGTCGTCTCGAGGGTAGGGCCCGGCCTGATAGGTCAGCGTGACTCTCGCTCTGATTCCGCCGCTTACGCTCGTGCCGCGGTTCACCACCGTTACGACAACGTCGAAGGCCGGGTAGGGGTCTTGATCATCGCTCACGGGCAAGACATCGAGCTCTTGGTAGACGACTTCATCGCTCTTGTAGCAGTAGAACCACGCATACCATGCGATGTCGGAGACATCTATGTCCGCGGTGGGTACAGGGGCCTGCTCACTGCCTGCGCCGGGAAGCTGACATAGAAGCAGAGCCGCCACTACTGCGCACACGACACCAATCCGAGCATCCCTTGGCCTACGCATGTGTTTGTCCTCCAGTAGTAAGACACTTGACCCGCAAGCTCGGCCATGTCGAACCGAACGGAGGCAGCGATCACACTCAGGCCGACGCTCTATCGAGCCCAGCTGTACTGGCACTCCCCGTAGGCTCAGAATAACCCAACTTCGTCCGGGTCGGGCCAGTGCCAGCATAGCACACCTACTCCCCGCCCGCCTGCTCGGCCGGCAGCACGTCGGTGAAGACGAACCCGTCTCGCTCGACCGTCTCGCCCACTTCCACCGCTATCGGCGCCGCGAAGCCCGGCCCGTCCCAGGCGAAGGTGTGGAACTCGCCGTTCTCGCCGCAGGGATCGACTTCGTCTGGAAGCTGCCGAAGAAGCTCGCCGTCAAACTCCCGACCGGCTAGCTCGCGAGGCATCTTGCGCGGGTCGAGGCAGGTCACCACTGCCCGCACGCCGCCGGCGATGATCTCTTCGGCCAGCGCCCGCGAGGCCCTCCCCCACAGCGGGAAGGCGGCCTCCATGCCGACACTCGCAAGTCGTTCCTCTCGATAGGCGCGGACATCGGCCAGGTGAACATCTCCGAAGACGACGTGCGTGACGCCCGACCGCCGCGCCTCCTCCATGGCGCGAGCCATCCTGGCCTCGTACTCATCGTGCGAGCACGGCGAGGGAATGCGGACGACATGGAGTGGCAGGCCGAGGGCCGCCGCCTGCGCCTCGACCAGGGACTCCCTCACGCCATGCATGCTCACCCGGCGGTAGGGATCGGTGATGGTGACGAGCAGGCCGACGACGGCGACTTCGCCGGACTCTCTCGCGAGATGAAGCGCCCAGAGGCTGTCCTTGCCACTGCTCCAGGCAAGCCAGGCGCGGGGGATGTGACCGGTCGGCAAGGGGCTATTCCGACTTCACGATCTTGATGCAGGTGTCGGGGCACATGATCGCACACTGCGCGCACCCCGTGCAGTTGTCCGGGTCGAGCACGGTCGCCGGATGAAAGCCGCGGGTGTTGATGTGCTCCGCGAGGCCCATCGCCCGCCGGGGGCAGAACTCCACGCACAGCTGGCAGCCCTTGCAGATCTCCTCGTCGATGATGACTGTGATGCGTGGCTTGGTCTTGGACACGATGCCTACTTCCCTTCGGTTCGGCTCGTCCCTGCCTCCCACGGCAGACGCACCCGCAGTCGCATCGGCAGCACCGGCACTCCCGCCTCGGGAACATCGCTCACTAGCGCCTCCGTCACCGCGAAGAACGCGACCCGAAGGCCGAGGTCCTCCGCGGCCGCGGCGACGCTCTGCCACCCGGATTCCAAATGCGAACGCTCGGTGAGGCCGCCCAGATGCGGATTGGCGACGAGGCCGGTCACCCGCAGCCCGGTCAGCTCCTCGATCAGTCGGCGCTGCTCGGCCAAGCCGCGGCCCGATGCATCGGGCCGGAACGGGTTCACGGTCGTCAGCAGATCGTACTCCCCGGCCGCGATCTGCTGCGCATAGGTCCCGAGGAGCTGCGCGCCCGCGGCGTCTCCGCCCACGTCGAGGACGGTGTGAAGCTCGCGCTTCTCGATCGCCTCGCCCATCTCCGGCGGCAGGGCCGGGTTCTCGAAGGACGCCAGCGCGCCCGGCGCTGCGATCACCCGCAGCCCGTCCCTCGCCAGCGCCTCCCTGTAATCGCCGACACGAAAGTACGGCGTCACGACATCGAGATCGACCAGGCAGGTCTCACGCTCGGCCGCCAGCGCGGCCAGGCTGTAGTTGATCGCGATCTCTGTCTTCCCAGTGCCGAAGGGGCCGATGAAGGCGACCACCGGATGAGGTGACAGGAAGTCGCGGGCACCGCGCCGCGTCATCGGGCCGCCTCCTTCACAGACTCTGGCAGGGGAGGGATGTGCTCCGCGCCGAGCTTGTCGAGAGCGCGGAGTACCGGCATGCGCTCGATGATCTCGCTCAGCGAGTAGCGCTCGCAGGCGAGATGGATGATCGCCAGGATGACGACCGCCACAAGCCGGTATGTTGGCCCGAGACACACTGCAAGCGCCAGCCCGGCCGCGCCGCCCAGCACGTTCGACCCCACATCTCCCATCATCGTCCGACCGGCCAGGTCCGAGGGCGCGGCGACGGCGGCCGCAGCCAGCAGCGGGCCGAGCAGATGCAGCGAGTTCAGCGACATCCCGACGGGAATGACACAGAGCAGCGCGAAGCCCTTCAGCGCCCGGCCCGGCCGCAGGTCGAGCAAGTTCACGAAATTCGCGCAGAGCGCGATAAGCAGGGCGTCGAGGACGATGAGCCCCGGCCGGCCGGGGTCGAGCACAGCGCCTGCCCAGGCGCCGGCGGCCAGGCCGCCGAGCGCCTTTACGGCCCCCGTGGTCACCCGGCCTCGCACGAGGGAAGACAAGTGCCCGCGCAGCCCGCGGGCCTGCCGTCCCCGAGCGAACAGGTCATCCAAGAGTCCGAGCGCGGCGAAGGCGCCGATGACGATGAGTCCGGCTCGGAGCGCCGACGGGCCGAGCGCGGAAAGCAGCAGTGCTGGCAAGCCCACTATCCCGAACAGCAGGCCCGCCGCGGCCGGTAGGCGTCGGCCAAGATGGTTCGCCTTCCGAATCCCCATCGTGACCGATCCGAGCCAGAGGCATGGCAGCCAGAGCGCGATCGCGCCCGCGGCCGCCACCCCACTCGCCCACGCCGCCGACGGCGACCCGGCCGCGCCGAGCGCGGTGAGGCCTGCGAGCGCGGCGAGCAAGAGCGCGGCCCGCAGCCACGTCTTTGCACGAGAGAGCGCCGGCCACCCCAGGCCATATCCGGCAAGCAGCAGAAACCTGAGTATGTCCGCGAACTGCCGCCCCCGATGGCCGAAGCCAGCCAGGTTGCGGCCGGTTGCGGTGTGCTCGAGAGGCACCTGCACTTCGCGGATGTGAACACCGAGGTGAGCCGCCTCCACCGCCAGTCCGACCTCGACCCCGAACCGCGGCGCGAGGCCGATATGCCTCACGAGCGCGGCCGGCAGGGCCCTTTGCCCCGACATCGGTGCGGCCGGGTCGAGGCCGGTCAGCAGGCGGATGGTGGCGCGAGCCAAACCCATCGCGATGCCCAGGCCGCCGGCGCCAGGCCGCGCAGGCAGCACGCCCACGGCCATCGCCGTGTCGTTGCCGGCCGCGGCCAGCAGCGGCCCCGCCTCGGCGGCCGAGGCGCCCACGTCAGCATCGAGGAACAGAAGCCGATCGCCGGAGGCCGCGCCGATTCCGAGCCACAGCGCCGCGCCTTTCCCCTCGTTGGCGGGGAGGACAAGCACCTCATCCGCGCCCGCGCTCCTCGCGGCCTCGGCCGTGCCATCCTCCGACCCATCGTCAACGACGAGGACCTCGTCCACATCGGGGAGAGTACGTGCGGCGCGTACAGTCTCGGCGATGGTATCGGCGGCCCGATAGGCGGGGATGATGACGCTTGTGGGCATGGGCTCACTGGTCGAGCAGGGCCGGGACCGGCGGCAGGAACGAGTCTGCGGTTTCCTTCAGGCCGTAGTGCCCGTCAGCCCCCGCCAGGGCCAGCACGATGGCGAGCCGGCCTGCCGGCGTATCGGCGTGATCCACGGTGGGCACACCGGCGGCCTTGTAGATGGGGATGACGGAGATCTCCGCCGTCTTCGGCTCGACGCCGACCACACGAAGGCCGGCCCCCGTGAGTTCCTGGATCATCGGCAGATCGATGCGCTCCGGCGCGGCCGCGCTGGGCGAAGCCATGCCGCCGACGATCAGGGCCGCGTCAGGGCGAAGCGTGTAGTCCGAATCCGCCGCCGATTTCACCAGGCCGGTTGCGTGCAGGTCGAGAATGAGATCGGCGCGGCCGGCGGACAGGTCCTCGGCGATTCGCTGCGCGATCAGCGTGCGGAAGTGCACGCCCGGGGGCGGATAGAGCGTGAGGCGCTGGGAGACCTTCCGCCGCACTTCGGCGGTGAGCGTGATGAAGTCGCTCGTTATGATCGTGGTGGACGTCACCGTCGCGCCCGCTTGCTTCAGCGCCGCCCGAAGGTTGTCGGGCAGCGGGTCCTGCCCGAACTCGCGGTCGAGCACGATGGCCACCCGCGTGTCTGCCAGGCGATCCTCGATGACTGCAGAGACGGTTTCCCGCGTGAGCATGTCGTATTCGCGGTTTTCTTCCTCGAGGCCGGCGATCTCCTCCGCCCGATAGTCCCGCGTTTCGCGGTACTCCTCCTTCAACATGGCCACACTGTCCTCGAATTCCTCCGGGCTCGGAGCGAGGCCGATGCCGATGAGGATGCCCAGCAGCAGCGCGACGAATATCGCGACGAAGCTCCCGATATGATAGCGATAGTCAATTGGCACCCGCGCATCTCCTCATCGCGCTCGATGTGTTCACAGTCCCAGTGAACGGAAGAAGGACAGCAGCCGTAGCATCCACAGGTCGAGCGTGGCCCCAATGGATGGCGCCTTCACTAGGACGAACATGATAACGGCCGCGACCAGAGCCAGGTACAAGAACAGCCTCCGCGACGGGCCGGCCGGATACAGCCGGCTGATCCCCTTCGCGTCGACGAGCATCGCACCAACCTTGAGTCGCACCAGGAACGTCGAAGACATCCCGCCCCTGGCCTTCTCCAGGAATTCGCCGAGCGAGAAGTGCGTCCCCACCGCGGCGATGAGCTCGGCCTCTCTCTCGTAGGCCAACAGCATAGCCACGTCCTCGCTCGTGCCGCGGGCGGGCAGCACGACGAAGGGGACTTCGAGTCGACTGAGACGATCCCGCCCCGGCGCCTCGCCGTCGGGATAGGCGTGCACCACCAGTTCCGCGCCCGACTTGAGCGCCTCGTCGGACACGCTGTCCATATCCCCGATTATCAGGTCGGGCCGGAGCCCCTCTCCCATGAGAAGGTCCGCCCCGCCGTCCACTCCGATGAGAACGGGACGCACTCCGGCGATGTAAGAGCGGATCGCCCGCAGATCGCCGGCCGCGCCCGGCCCCCGAACCACGACCACGCAGTGCCTCCCCCTGATACGCGTCCTCAGCTCCGGCAGCGCGAATGGCTCGAAGAGCAGCGACTGCTCTTCCTCCACGTAGCTCAGTGTGTTCTCCACGAAGCGCGCCAGTTCCCCGGCGACGTTCTCCTTGGCCTCCGCCAGTTGGCGCTCCAGCCCCTCATCCGTCAACAGCTCGCCTTCCGCCAGGCGCTGCCCGTTTGCATGGACCGATCCGTCGACGATCTCAAGGGCCTGCCCCTCGTGCACCGCCTCCATCAGGCCGTCTCCCACCTCATCGATCAGCGGAATCCCGGCCCTGAGGAGGATCGTGGGGCCCGGGTGCGGGAAGCGCCCCGAGAGCGACCGCTGCGCGTTCACCACCGCGGCAACGCGCCTCTCCGCCAGGGCGCTGGCACACAGTGCGTCGAGGTCGGTGTGGGAGATGACGGCGATCTCGCCGGCGGCGATGCGGTGAAGCAGGTTCTTCGTGCGTCGGTCTACTCGTGCTTTCCCGCTAACTCGCATGGAGCCTGCTTACTAAGATCGGTGACTTCCCCAACCCAGCTTGCCTCGTAGCCGCGTGTAGAAACTGGCATCCCTCGGCGCCAGGAGCCGGGCCGAGAAGGGGGCCTCCCTGACTTCTACGCGGTCGCCAGCACGCAGCGTGAACCCCTCCTGCCCGTCGGCGGTTAGGTTCACGTCCTCCCCGCGCAGGTCCGGCAGGGCCATCTCGATCACGCGATCCGCCGGCACGACCAGCGTTCGAGCCGACAGCGCGTGTGCGCAGATCGGAGTGAGGATGATGACGCGCACCACCGGGTCCACAACCGGGCCGCCCGCGGAGAGCGAGTATCCCGTGGAACCCGTCGCGGTGGCGACGATCATCCCGTCGGCCGGGAAGTGGGAGATCGAAACGCCGGAGATGCTCGTCCTCATGCGGAACAGCCGAGAGAAGGCGCCCTTCCCCACCACGATGTCGTTGAGGGCCAGAAAGCTGCCGATCTCCTCCTCCCTCCGCTGCACTGTTGCCCGCAGCATCATGCGCTGCTGCACCTCCAGCGGAGAGCCCATCGCCTCGCCCAGCGAGCTGAGCATTTCCGCCCCGGACGGCAGAGAGGCGAGGAATCCGAACCCGCCGAGATTAATGCCGAGGATCGGCTTTCCCAGCGGTGCCGCGAGGCGGGCCGTGGCGAGGAACGTGCCGTCGCCTCCCATCGAGAGCAACAGGTCGGCGCGCTCCCCGAGCTCCGCCATCTCGACGCCGAGCTCAGGCAACGAGAGGTCCTCGGCCTGCTGCTCCGGCAGGAGCGCTCGCACGTCTCGCCGCTTGAGCCAGGTCACCACCTCCGTGACCGCGGCCGCGATGCGGCGCTTGTGCATCGCCCCGATTATGCCGACGCACCTCACCGAGGTCGGATCGAATTCATCCCCTGCTGCGGACATCAAGCTTTCTACTCCACGGCCTTTAGGCGCTCGAGGTTATTCCTGGCATGCTCGAGATTCGGATCGGCTTTCAGGGCGGCTCGGTATGCCGCCTTGGCCTCCTCGATCTTGCCCTGGCGCTCGTACAGCACCCCAAGGTTGTTGTGGGAGTGGGCGAAGCTGGGGTCGATCGCGAGCGCCTCTTGGTAGGCGACCATCGCCTTGTCGAGTTGACCGAACTCCTCATAGATGACGCCCAGGTTGTTGTGGGCCGCCGGGTCCTCCGGCCTCAGCTTCAGCAGTGCCAGGTACTCTCGCTTCGCGTCGTCGTAGCGGTGCAGCCGATAGTACGTCGACGCAAGTGCCTGCCGGACGGCCTCATCCTCCGGTTGGCGATCGGCCAGCATCGACCACACGTGCACGGCATCCTCGTCGTTGCCGAGATGCCTATAGGCCAGCCCAAGATTGAAGGCGGCCGGGTAGCTGTCCGGCTCTACCTTCAGCGCGGCCGCGAAGTGCTCCGCCGCGGCCTCCATGTTGCCATCGTCAAGCTCCATCGCGCCCAGCTGGAGGCGAGCCCCGGCCAGATCGCCGTCGATGGCCACGGCCTGCTTGAAGGAGAGCTTGGCCTCTTCGTCCATGCCAAGCCCGCTTTGGCAGAGCCCCAGCCTGTAGTGGGCCGCCGCGGTGTCGGGCGCCACGGCAATCGCCTGCTGGTACGCGTCCGCCGCCTGCCCGTACTCCTCGCGATCATAGCGGATCTCGCCCAGCTGGAAGTAGACCGATGGTTCCTTGCTCCCCGCCGCCGCGAGCCGCAGCAGCTCCTGGTAGGCTTCCTCCGTCCGGTCTGCCGCTCGCAGGGTAAGCGCCAGGTTGAATCGGAACAACTCGTTCCTCTCCTCCAGCGACACGGCCTTGCGATAGGACTCGATGGCCTTGGGCAGCCTGCCCGCCGTTTCGTGGCACACACCGAGGTTGTTGTGAGCGTCGGCCTTCTCCGGGTCGAGCTCCACCGCGACGGAGAACTCGCCGGCGGCCAGCTCGATGTCGCCCAGCGACAGGTAGACCGTCCCAAGGTTATAGTGGGCGAGCGCGTAGTGCGGCTGAAGGTAGATCGCTTCCTGATAGTGCTCGATGGCGTCCTGTGTCTTGCCCAGCCCCCAGTAGGCACTGCCGAGGTTGTGATGGGCCTCCGTCGACTCGGGGTCGAACTCGAGCGCCCGCTTCAGTGTCTCTACCGCCTTCTCCTTCCGACCGGCCCGGAGTTGAGCCACGCCCAACCAGGTGAGTGGGATGGCGTCATCCGGCTGGGCTTCGGCCGCGGCCGTGAAGCGCTCTATCGCGCCTTCGTAGTCACCCTGATTGAAGGCCGCCAGTCCCTCGGTCAAGCTGTCCGTCGCGTGTCCGGGCGAAGTGCACAGCACCACCCAAAGCGACACCGCGCCAAGCAGCAGCATGTAGAGGGGACGAGTGAGCATAGGTTCTCCCAGACGGATGGACGTCGCCGCAATGTCTCCGCGACAACCGGTTGCGCGACATCAGGCTCGCGTAGGCCTTCGTGCGCGGCGAGTATAGCACACGGGTGTCGCGTTTTCAAGGAGTGGCTATTCGGGCCGGGAAAGGCCTTCCTGCGAGGACTGGGTGGAAGGCCGCAGAACACAACACTCCGTCAACAGAGCTATGCGGCCCTCCGGGCTGGAAGGGGACGAAGATGAAGCTGGGCTTCAGCACTCTCGGATGTCCCGATTGGGGGATCGATGAGATCATCGACGCAGCACGCAGCAGCGGCTACGACGGAGTCGAACTCCGACACTACCAGGGCTCCTTGGATCTGCCGAAGGTGCTCGGCGGGTTCCCCGGCGGCCCTTCCGAGTTCCGTCGGAGGTTTGCGCGGGCCGGCGTAGAGATATGCTGCCTGGACTCTTCGGTCGTGCTCAGCGACCCCGATCCCTCCGTCGCCGAAGGCGAGCGAATGATCGAGCTCGCGATGGCCCTCGGCGCGCCGTATGTCCGCGTCTTCGGGGGCGATGTGCCGTCGGGGGAAACCAGGCAAGAGTGCCGGACGCGGGCCGCCGACAAGCTGGCGCGCCTTGGCAGGAGGGCCGCGCAGCGCGGGAAGCGTCTCCTCCTGGAGACCCACGACGCGTTCTCATCAGGCGATCAGGTGGCCGAACTGCTCGACGCCGCGGGCGAGGAGGGGACCGGCGCCCTCTGGGACCTGAACCACCCCGTTCGGCAAGGCGAATCGCCGGAGCGGACGGCACAGCTCATAGGGAGCCGTACCTACCACGTCCACATCAAGGACAGCAAGCAGGATGGCGCGCTCGTGCCACTGGGCGAGGGCGACATCCCGCTGGAAGGCCTGGTAGCCAAGCTCCACGCGGCCGGCTACCGGGGATACATATCGCTGGAGTGGGAGAGGGCCTGGCACCCGGAGCTGGCCGAGGCGCAGGTGGCCTTTCCGCAGGCAGTCAAGTACCTGAGCGACCTGCTGGCGAAGCTTGGCATCCCGCGGGGCTAGCCGGCCTCACTCCTTCAGCAGCTTCCGCGCCGCCGCGATCTGCTCTTTCACCCGCGCCGGAGCGGTTCCGCCGGGCGATGCTTTGGCCGCCACCGCGCCCCTCGGCGAGATGTACTCGGGGATGTCTTGGCCGAACTCGCGGCTGAAAGAACGCCACTCCTCAATGGTCAGATCCTCCATGGCCGTGCCCTGCTTCTCGCAAAAGCTCACGACCTGACCGACGATCCCGTGGGCCTCGCGGAACGGCAGCCCCTTGCGCACGAGATAGTCCGCCACTTCGGTGGCCGTCAGGAACCCCTTGCTCAGAGCGCCTTCCGTCCGCTCCGCATCGAACGCGGCCGTGGCGACCATCTCCCGCACCGCCTCTACCGCGCCGAACAGTGTATCTACCGCGTCGAAGACGGCCTCCTTGTCCTCCTGGTAGTCCCTGTTGTAGGAGAGGGTGAGGCCCTTAGCGACCGCGAGCATGCCCACCAGGTCGCCGAGCACCCGCCCAGCCTTCCCGCGGGCGAGCTCCGCGACATCGGGGTTCCGCTTCTGCGGCATGATGCTCGAGCCAGTGCACCAGGCGTCGTCTAGCCGCACGAACCCGAACTCCGCGCTCGACCACAGCACCAGCTCCGCGCTCAGCTGCGACACGTGCACCATCGCCACGGACGCATCGGCGAGGAACTCCAGCACGAAGTCCCGATCCGACACGGCGTCCATGCTGTTCGCGAACACGCCCTCGAACCCGAGCTGCTCCGCCACGAAGCTCGGGGCCACGGGGAAGCTCGTCCCGGCCAGCGCGGCCGCGCCGAGTGGGCACACGTTGACGCGCTTGCGACAATCGGCCAGCCGCTCCCGATCCCGCTGGAACATGTTGAAGTAGGCCAGCAGATGCTGCGCCAGCAGAACCGGCTGTGCCCGCTGCAAGTGGGTGTACCCCGGAAGAACCACCTCCATATTCCGCTCGGCCACATCGACGAGTGTCTTCTGCAAGGCCGCGATCCCCTGCCGAAGCGAGTCGATCTCCTCCCGTAGGAAGAGCCTCAGGTCCAGCGCCACCTGGTCGTTGCGGCTTCTCGCGGTATGCAGCTTCCCCGCAAGCGCGCCGACCTGCGCCCCGAGCAGCCTCTCGATCTCGGTGTGTATGTCCTCGGAGGCCGAATCGAGCTCGAGTTCGCCTGACGAGAGACCGGCCCGCACGCGCTCCAGCCCGGCCTCGAGCTGCCGCGCCTCTTCCGCCGTGACGATCTGGCAGTGGCCCAGCATCCGGGCATGCGCGATGCTGCCCGCGATGTCGTGCTCGGCCAGCCGCCGATCGAACGGAAGCGAGGTCGTGAACTCGTGCGCGACTTCGTCCGGCTTCTTTCTGAAACGTCCCCCCCAGAGTCTCATGGCGCCGACTCCTTCTCCGCCTCCCGGCGGACCTGCTCGGCGGTCTGCGCCGAGAGCCCCCAGAGCCGGATGAACCCCTCCGCCCTGGCCTGCTCGAAGCGGTCCTCCTTGTCATAGGTGGCCAGCTCGTAGCTATACAGCGAATGGGGAGACTTCCGGCCGACCGCGAGGCAGTTCCCCTTGTGTAGTTTCATGCGCACCGTGCCTGTCACGGTCTCCTGTGTGTCGTCCATGAACGCGTCCAAGGCGCGGCGCAATGGGCCGTACCACAGGCCATAGTACACCAACTCGGCGTACTTGATCTCCAGCAGCCGCTTGTAGTGGGCCAGCTCCCGCTCCAGGCACAGCGATTCGAGATCGCGATGGGCCGCCAGCAGCGCCACCGCCGCCGGACACTCATACGTCTCGCGAGACTTGATGCCCACGAGGCGGTTCTCCACCATGTCGATGCGGCCCACGCCGTGCTCGCCGGCCAGTGCATTCAAGCGTGTGATCAGATCGACCGGCGACACGCCTTCTCCGTCGAGCGAGACCGGCAGGCCCTTCTCGAAGCCGATCTCGATATAGCCCGGCTCGTCGGGGGCCGCGTCGGGGTCCTTCGTCCACTGGTGCACATCCGAAGGCGGCTCCGTCCAGGGGTCTTCGAGCGGCCCGGCCTCGGCGCTCTTCCCCCACAGGTTCGTGTCGTAGCTGTAGGGCGACTTCTTGTCCACCGGGATCGGAATGCCGTGCTTCTTGGCGTAGTCGATCTCCTCCTCCCGGCTCAGGCTCCACTCCCGGACCGGCGCAATCGGCCGGAGCTGTGGGAAGAGGCACGCCCATGTCACCTCGAAGCGCACCTGGTCATTGCCCTTGCCGGTGGACCCATGGGCCACCGCGTCGGCCTTCTCGCGCACGGCCACTTCGCCGACGAGCTTCGCGATGAGCGGCCGGGCGAGCGAGGTAGAGACCGGATAGCGATCCTCGTAGCACGCGTTCGCCTTCAGCGCGGGAAACACGAAGTCCCGCGCAAACTCCTCCTTCGCGTCGATCACCTCCGCGCCGATGGCGCCGGTGTCCAGCGCCTTCTGCCGGATCCCCTCGTAGTCGGCCTCCTCCCCGAGGTCTATCGAGACCGCGTACACGTCTAGGTCGTACTTCTCTTTGATCCAGCGAATGCAGACGGAGGTGTCCAGCCCTCCGGAATATGCCAGAACTGCTTTGCCCATCTCGCTTCTCCTTTGCCTCAGCTGAACATCAGCGTCAGCAGCGCCCGCTGTGTGTGCAGGCGATTCTCCGCCTGATCGAAGGCGGCGCACTGCGGGCCGTCCAGCACTTCGTCCGTGATCTCCTCGCCGCGGTGGGCCGGGAGGCAGTGCAGGACGATCGCGTCCGACTTCGCGTGAGCCATCAGCTCCTCGTTCACTTGGAAGTCCCTGAAGTCAGTGCGGCGCCGTATCGCGCCCTCCTCCTGCCCCGCGCTGATCCACACATCTGTGTACACCACATCCGCATCCTTCGCTGCGGCGGCCGGGTCGGAGCCCAGCGTGATCGTCCCGCCGCTCTCCCCCGCGAGCTCCTGCGCCTTCTCGACGATGTCCGTCTGTGGGTCATAGGTCGCGGGAGTGGCCGCCCGCAGGTTGACACCGAACATCCCGGCTATCAGCAGCAGGGAGTGGCAGACATTGTGGCCATCGCCCACCCAGGCCACCTCGACTCCCGTCAGGTCGCCCTTGTGCTCGCGGATCGTCAGCAGATCGGCCAGCGCCTGGCAGGGGTGCTCGAGATTCGACATAGCGTTGATGACCGGCACGCCGCCAAGTTCTCCCAGCACCTGCATGTCGTCGTGAGAGAAGAGCCGGGCCGCGATCGCGTCGACGGTGCGGCCCAGCACCCGCGCCGCATCGCCCACGGCCTCTCGCTGGCCGACGTTGACCTCCATCGGGCCGAGGTAGACGGCATCGCCGCCGAGCTGGTTCATCGCCACCTCGAAGCCGAGCCGCGTTCGCAGAGACGCTTTGTCAAAGAGAAGGGCCAGGCTGCGGCCCGGAGCGACCTGTCGCTGCTCGTCGGCCGAGATCTCGCCCGACTTCTGGGCGGCGGCCACGCGCCAGACCTCCTCGATCTCGTCTCGTGTGAGATCGAGCACCGAGAGGAAGTTCTTCTCCGCCAGAGACACTGCCATTTCGCTCACTCCTCTCCTTGCGGCTGGATGCCGCCGCACATGTGCCGCCTCAGGCACCACATCAGGTGCGCGACCAGCGCCACCGACACTATCACCCCCGCCCCAATCCAGATCCGAGCGGACGCGCTCACCGAGGCGAGCCGCGTCCCCAAGTTGCGCAGCTCCCCGACCTCCCCCTCCCCCGCCGGAGCGCCGATCGTGACGCCGATCTCCCGGAACACCGCCGTCCAGATGATCAGAGTCAGCCACAGCTCCCCGACGACAACCGCGATCCGCCGCGGCCGTGCCCCACCGGCCGCCATGCGGAGCGCAACCATGGCGCTCAGGAAGACAAGCGCTATTCCTACAACCACCAGAAAAGAGACGTCCACTCGCAGCCCTATTCCCGCGACAGCTCGGCCAGCACGTCTCCGAGCACGGCTAGCCCCCGGTCGGCCTGCTCCTCGCTGAGCACCAACGGCGGCAGCAGCCGCAGCATGCTGTCCCCTACCGTGATGATGAGCAGGCCGCGAGAGATGCACTCTGCCTTCACCTCCCCGGCCACGCTGCGGGTCAGGTCCACTGCTATCATCAGGCCGCGGGCGCGAATCTCTCCGATCAACGGCGTCTTCGCTTGCAGCTCCCGCAGCCCCTCTGCCAACCGGCCGCCAACCCGAACGGCGTTCTCCAAGAGCTCTTCCTGTTCCATCACGTCCAGCACCGCCAGCGCGGCCGCGGCCGGCAACGCGCCACCGCCGAAGGTCGAGGCGTGGTCGCCGGGTGTGAAGGAGGCCGCCTCCGGCTCCCGCGCCAGCATCGCCCCGATCGGGACCCCTCCGCCGAGGCCCTTCGCAAGCGTGAGCACGTCCGGATCGACGTCCGCGTAGTGCTGATAGGCGAACCACTTCCCCGTGCGCCCGACGCCGGTCTGCACCTCGTCGTAGATGAGCACCGCGCCGTGCGAATTGCACAGCTCCCGCGCCGCCTCCAGATACTCCTGTGTTGCAGGATACACGCCGCTCTCGCCCAAGATCGGCTCGAGCATCACGCCACAGGTCTTCTCGCTGACCGCCTTGCGCAGGGCCGCCACGTCGTTGAACAGAACGTGCACGAACCCCTCGGGCAGAGGCTTGAACCCCTGGTGGTACTTCGGCTGGCCCGTCGCCGCCAGCGCGCCCATCGTCCGCCCGTGGAACGAGTTCTCGGCCGTGACGATCTCGTGCTTCTCGGGGCCGACGCTCTTGTACCCATGCTTCCTGGCGAGCTTGATGGCGGCCTCGACGGCCTCCGCGCCGCTGTTGCAGAAGAAGCACCGCCCTCCGAAGAGATTCGAGAGCCGTTGGGCGAGGTGAAGCTGCGGCTCCGTGTAGAAGTCGTTGGAGAGGTGGATGAGCCGCGCCGCCTGTTCCCTGACGGCCTCGGCCACCTTCGGGTGACAGTGGCCGACCCCTGTCACCGCGCGCCCGCCGCTGATGAAATCGAGGTACTCCTTCCCCTCCGTATCCCAGAGGCGCGCTCCCTCGCCCCGCGCCATCACCATCGGCATCCGGATCGGCACGTAGAGGTCCAGTAGATAGGAGCGCTCGAGCGCCTTTGCCTCGTCAAGATTCAAAACGATCCTCCTGTGGCCTGCTAGAAGTCGTCGTCCCAGTCGTCGCCGTTGCCGCCGCCGTCCCCGAACTCGGAGTCGTCGTAGTCATCATCGAGATCGTCGTCGAAGTCCTCCTCTCGCACGATCGGCGCGATGCGAGAGATGAGCTTGGTGAGCTTTCGCGAGCCGCACTTGGGGCAGGCGCGCTTTGCCTTCTTCGCGGTCACACCCTCCAGCAGGCTGAACTTCCGCTTGCACTTATCGCAGCGATACTCGTAAAGCGGCACTGCTTCCTCTCCCTACTCCTTGACCACCATCGTCCCGATTCCGACGTCGGTCAGCAACTCCATGAGCAGCGCGTGCGGCAGCCGCCCATCGATGATGTGGCATCGCTGGACGCCGGCCTCCAGCGCGTCGAGGCAGGCCTGCACCTTCGGGATCATCCCGGCCTCGATCTGTCCGGCCGCCATCATCTTCCGGGCGGCCTCCGCGTCCAGCTCCGACACCAACGACGCCTCATCCGACTGGTCTTTGAGAACGCCTCTCACATCCGTCAGCAGCACCAGCTTGCTCGCGCCCAGGGGCCCTGCTACCCGGCCGGCGAAGTGATCGGCGTTGATGTTCAGCGTCTCGCCGTGCTCTCCGGCCGCGATGGGTGCGATGACGGGAATGAACCCCTGTGACGCAAGGCCGCAAATGAGGTCCGGAGCGACCGCCTCCACCTCGCCCACAAAGCCGAGGTCCTTCTCCCCCGTGCGCCTGCGCGCCCGGACCATCGCCCCGTCTTTCCCGCTGAGGCCGATGGCGCGGCCGCCCTGCTGGTGAATGGCCGCCACGAGATCCGGGTTGGTCTTCCCGGTGAGCACCATCTGCGCGATCTCGACGGTCTCGGCGTCGCTGACGCGCTGGCCCTCGACGAACTCCGGCTTCTTCCCCCGCTTGTCCATCATCTCGCTGATCTCGGGGCCGCCGCCGTGGACGACGACCGGATGCAGGCCGACGTGCTCGAGGAGCACGATGTCCTTCAGCACCTCGGTCCGAAGCTCGGCGTCCACCATGGCCGCGCCGCCATACTTGATCACGATCGTGTCGCCGCGGAACTGCTGCAGGTACGGCAGCGCCTCGATCAGCACGGCGGCCCGCTGGCGCAGGCCTTCCATATCCGGTTGTCTCCTCTTCGGTTGCATCGGCAGTCTCCGCCGGATGAGCTTCGCGGGCGGAACGTCGCCGCCCGTCAGGTATGGTATTCGGCGTTGATGCGGACGTACTCGGCAGTCAGATCGCAGGTCCACACGACGGCCGCGCCCTCGCCCCCATTGAGGTCGAGCGTGACCGCCACCTCGCCCTCGGCGACGGCCCTGCGGGCGGCCTTCTTGTCGTGTGAGCAGACCGCTCCCTCCCGCACGACGCGGACCCCGCCCAGACGCAGTTCGACCAGGTCCGGCTGGAACTCCACTCCCGACCTGCCCGCGGCCGCCAGCACCCGGCCCCAGTTCGGGTCGCCTCCCGCCATCGCGGTCTTCACCAGCGGCGAGCCCGCGATCGTCCGCGCAATCTGCAGCGCGTCCTGCTCCGAATCCGCCCCCCGGACGCGGATCTCTATCAGCCGAGAGGCCCCCTCGCCGTCGCGCACGACCTCCCTGGCCAGGTAGGTGCACGCCCGGTCCAGGGCCGCCTGGAAGCGCACAAGACCGTGCCGCGACGTCACCTTCCCGGCCTCGGCCTGGCCGTTGGCGAGCAGCAAGACCATGTCGTTCGTGCTCGTGTCTCCGTCCACGGTGATCCGGTGAAACGATTTCTCGACGGCCTTCACCAGACACGACTGCAGCAGCGCGGGCGCGACATGCGCGTCCGTCGTCAAGAAGGCCAGCATCGTCGCCATGCTTGGCGCGATCATGCCTGACCCCTTCGCCATCCCAGCAACGCGGACCGGGCGCCCGTCCAAGCTGAACTCAACCGCCACCGACTTCGGCCGAGTATCGGTGGTGAGTATGGCCCTCTCAGCCTCCTTGCCTCCCTCCGGCCCCAGCGCCTCGGCCGCCCGCCGTATGCCCGATACGACCTTCCTCATCGGCAGCGGCTCGCCAATCACCCCCGTCGAGGCGACGAGGACGGAGCGCGGCGGAACTCTCAGCGCCTCCGCAGCCACCTCCGCCATGCGCAGCGCGTCCCGGTGGCCCCGCGCTCCCGTGCATGCGTTCGCGTTCCCGCTGTTGACGACCACGGCGCGGACGGGCTCCCGCCCCACTCGCTCCTTCGTGATCAGCACCGGCGCGGCCTGGAACACATTCCTCGTGAACACACCGGCCGCCGCTGCACGCGAGACGCTGTAGATGAGCGCGAGGTCCGGCCCCTTGTCTTTCAGGCCGCAGCGCACCCCGGCCGCCTCGAAGCCGCACGGGGCGGTCGCGCCCCCGCTCACCTCACGCAGAATATGGCGGCGCTTCGACGTCGGCAATTGCCGATTCCTCCTCAGGACAGGGGCCGGCGGCCCGTCTATGGGTAGGCCGCGGGGACGGCGAGGCCGGTCGACTCCTCCACGCCCATCATCAGATTCAGGCACTGCACCATCTGGCCGGCCATGCCCTTGCCGAGATTGTCCAGCACAGACACGACGATAACACGGCCGGTGGAGTTGTCATCCCCGACCGCGAGAAAGCAGTTGTTGGTCCCCGTCGCCCACTTCGTGTGCGGCCACTTCCCCTCCGGCAGAACGTGGACGAACGGCTCCCCCTCATAGCGGCTGCGCAGACAGTCGCGGAGCTCGGCCGCGCCCGAGCCGGCGGTCGGCCTCGCGTAGACGGTCAGGAGTATGCCCCTCGCCATCGGGACGAGGTGCGGCGCGAAGGCGATCCGCACCTCCGCCTTGGCCAGGCCGCTCAGCTCCTGGACCATCTCCGGCAGGTGCCGGTGGCCGCCCACCCGGTAGGTGGCGACATCCGCGTCGGCCTCCGGGAAGTGGTAGTCCAGGCGCAGCGACGTGCGCCCCGCGCCCGAGATCCCCGTCTTCCCATCCACAATGATGTCGTTCGGCTCGATCAGCCCCTCCGCCACCAGCGGAGAGAGCGCGAGCAGCACGGCCGTCGGGTAGCAGCCCGGCGCGGCCACCAGCCGGGCCGATCTGATCTTCTCCCGGTGCCACTCCGGGATGCCGAACACGGCCTCCCGAAGGAACTCCGGGCAGGTGTGCTCGAACTTGTACCACCGCGGATAGAGCGCGGCCTCGCGCAGACGGAAGTCGGGGCTGACGTCAACGACCCGGGCCCCCGCCTCCGCCAGGTCCGGCACCACCTCCATCGCCCCTCCCGCCGGCACCGCGAGCAGGACGAAATCGCACTCGCCGGCCGCGGCCGGATCGCGCTTCTCCAGCGGCAGCTCGACCGCTGCGAGATGCGGATAGACATCACATACCCGCTGCCCCGCGTAGGTGTCCGAAGAGAGATAGGACAGCCGGACCTGCGGGTGCGTGTGAAGCAGCCGGATGAGCTCGACACCGCCATATCCGGTGGCGCCGATGATAGCTACGTTGGCCATGAGACATAACCTCAGATCGTGGATTATACACCACCAAATGTTCGCCCGACAAGCACAGGCATGGCACGCGAATGGGGAAATCCCTCGCTGGGGAATGGTGGGAAGAGGCGCTCAGCCCAGGCCAATAAGCGGCCGCGCTGAGCTATGATCGTCGAGCGCCGACGAACCGCGACCAGTAGAGCCGGTCGCCGAGCGCGTCGATGGCCACGCAGCGCTTGCGCGAGGAGGCATGGACGAACCGCCCACTGCCGATGTAGATGCCGGTGTGGTTGATCCGCCCCGACGTACTCACGAAGTAGAGCCGATCCCCTGGCAGGAGCTCGGTGTAGTTCACGGCTTGTCCGACTTCGAACTGCTCGGCGGCCGTCCGCGGCAGCCGGGCGCCCCTCGCGCCGAAGGTCGCCTGCACCAGCAGGGAGCAGTCAACGTCGTACGGCAGCCGCCCGCCGTAGCGGTAGGGAGTGCCCAGGTACCGCATCGCCTCCTGCACCACATCGGGGCGGCCGCCCTGCAGCATCGCCTCCAGCTCGGCCGCGGGGAGCTTGCGCTCTGTGAGCTGCACGCACGACCTGGAAACCCATCCGACCGAGCCGTCGATCATCACCACCCCGAAGTAGCCGCCATGCTCTGCGTTGACGATGAGTTGAGATCCGACCTCCGGCTCATAGAGTGCCTCGGCAGTCTCCGACTCGGACGGCTCGACGGTGATCGCGCACGAGTGGGTGACGACCGCGTAGCACGGGTCGATCAGGTTGAGGGCCGCCTGGTGACTCAGCTTCGGGGCCGGGCGGGCCGAAAGCGGGATGGCGATGGCCTGGCCTTTGGTTACTCCCTCGGCGCCCAGATCATTGAACTGCCGGATGGCGGAGGCGCGCACGCCGAAGCGGGCGGCGATGTTCTCCACGGTGTCGCCGGCCTGCACCTGGTAGATCTCGTAGGAGAACTCCACCCCCCGTGCGGCCAGAGCCTGCTTTGCAGCCGCGTACTTCGGCTGCTCCCCAGGCGCTGGAGAGCCCTGTGCGGTCGTCTCCGACCACGCCGGGCCGACCAAGGTCGCGGCCATGGCGACGAGCCAGAGACCACAGAGCAGAAGTCTCAGGCAGGGGCAGAGTAGATGGGGGATAGGGGTGCGACACTTCGATGTCATGCTTCCGGCATGCCCCGATTAGCTTATTCCACGGCTGGGCGGGCCTTCGCCGGCGTGTGATGTGTGGATGGAGTGGCTCCCGGCGACGGACTGGCCCTGCAAGGGAGGCGGCGGGGCCTCGGCTCGGGAGCCGGGCTGGGTCAACGCTTCTTGAACTGGAACCCGCGCCGCGCCCGCTTGCGGCCGTACTTCTTTCGCTCCTTCACTCGCGGATCTCGCGTGAGAAATCCGGCCCTTCGCAGAACGGGCCGAAGCGATTCGTCGACCTGGAGCAGCGCCTTGGCGATGCCATGTCTGAGCGCGCCCGCCTGGCCGGCGATTCCCCCGCCGAGGCACTTGGCGCGGACGTCGAACTCACCTGGCCGCTCCACGGCGTGGAAGGGAGAGCGGACGATCAACTCCAGTGTCGGGCGCCGCACGTAATCCCCCAGAGGCTGGCCATTGACCGTGATCTCTCCCTGTCCCGACTGCAGCCAGACCTTGGCGGTCGCGTTCTTTCGATGCCCGGTTGCGTAGTATTCCTGCGGCACGTCTACCTCCTACTTCATCCTACGTCGTCCTACTTCGTGCCCGCTCTCCCCTACTTCCTCACACCGTCCTCGCGTGCGGCGGCTCGTAGGGAGCCGGCATCTGCGCCTGATGAGGGTGCTCGCCATCGGCGTAGACCTTCAGCTTCCGAAGCATCCCCCGGCCCAGCGGCGTATGTGGCAGCATCCCCCGCACAGCTTCCCGCAAGGCGCGGGCCGGATTCCGACGCAGCAGCGAGCCGTAGGACTCGGACTTCAGCCCTCCGGGCCACCCCGAATGGCGATGGCGCATCGTCTTGCTACCCTTGTCACCGGTGAGCACCAGCCCGGCCGCGTTGATCACGACCACGTGATCGCCGGTGTCCACATGGGGGGTGAAGCTGGGTTTATGCTTGCCGCGCAGCACGGCGGCGATGTCGGCCGCCAGCCGCCCCAGCACCAGGCCCTGGCCATCGATCAGCAGCCAGCGGCGTTCCACCTCCCCCGGCTTCGCAGAATAGGTTCTCGTGTTCTTCGTCCTCATAGCAGGCAAACCGTCCTGACGTTCACTTCGCTCGCGTCGGCCCGGCAACGGCCGCGCCCGGGAGGGCCGCGCCCCTAATATGATACCTGGACCAGGCATAGCCCGCAAGCGGGCGCGGGCGGGCACTTGGGCAAGCGCTCACGGCTCGCCAGCGCCTCAGCCAGCGCGCCGCCCTCGATCCTGCCCCGGCCGACCCCTATCAAACCGGCGACGATGTTGCGCACCATCTGGTAGAGGAAGCCGTCGGCCTCGGCCGCGATCTCGATGCGCCTGCCGGTCCGCCGGCACTCCAGGCGCGTCAGGTTCCTTTCAGTTGTCTTCGTCTCAGACCCAGAGGCCTGAAACGCCCGGAAATCGTGCCGACCCACGAGCGGCGCGGCCGCCTCGTTCATGGCGGCCAGGTCGAGCCGATCCGGCAACACCAGGGCGAACCGCCCGGCTATCGGCGAGGGCGCGGCGCGCTCGATCAACGTATACCGATAGGCCCGGCTCCGAGCGCACCGCCGCGCATGGAATCCGGCGCCCACCTCTTCCCAGGCCTGCACCTTCACGTCATCCGGCAGGGATGCGTTGAGCGCGCCGCCCAACCGGTCCAGCTCCACCGGCCGCGTGGTGTGGAAGTTCACCACCTGCCCGATGGCATGGACGCCGGTATCGGTCCGACCCGCGCCGACGATCTTGACCTCTTCGGCGAGCAGCTTCGAGAAGCGCTCTTCCAACACCCCCTGTACGGTGCGGAGCTTCCGCTGACGCTGGAATCCATGGAACCCCGTCCCGTCGTATTCCAGGATCAGCTTGATGTTGCGCATCAGCCGCGCTTCGCCCGCCAATCAGTCGCGCATCGGCGGCGCCCCTACTCTTCGGGCGCCGTGTAGTCGACGAGCTGCAGCTTCACCAGCTCCGCGCCGTCTCCGCGGCGAGAGCCGATCCGGATGATCCGCGAGTATCCGCCCGGGCGGTCCTGATACTGTGGCGCAACGTGCTCGAACAGGTGCCTCACGGAGTTGTCAACCGCGCTGGGACTCCGGCCCGCCTGCACGTCCTTCTCCAGCTCGCCGCTGGCCGGCGCCTCTCGGTGGGAGCCCTCCTTCATGCGGACGAGCCCGGTTCGGGGCATCAGCGTTCGGCGCGCAAGACGGCGGTGGTGGACCGAGTCCTCCTTCGCCAGCGTGATGAGCTTCTCGGCTATCTTCCGCGCCTCTTTCGCCCGCGCGGCCGTCGTCTCGACGCTCCCGTGCCACAGAAGCGATGTCACCAGGTTGTGCAGGAGAGCCAGCCTCTGGTCAGTCGCTCGCCCGAGGCGGCGCCCCGATTGTCGGTGTCTCACGGGTCGCAGTTCCTCCTCACGGGACCTCTAGGCCTCGGCGTCATCTCCGCCAGCTTCGGCGGCATCGTCATCGGAGTCCGAGGTGAGGGTCAGGTCCATCCCAGCGAGCTTCTCCTTGACCTCCACCAGCGACTTGCGCCCGAAGTTGCGGATCGCCATCAGGTCGGCCTCGGTGCGCTGCACCAGCTCGCCGATGCTGCCGATGCCCTCTCGGCGCAGGCAGTTCGAGGTCCTCACGGAGAAGTCGAGGTCCTCGATCCTGGTCTGAAGCTGCCGCGAGGTGGCCGACTCGACCTCCGGAAGCCCGGCGAGCTCCTCTTCCTGCTGCTGGAAGTCGAAGAACAGGATCAGATAGCGGTCCAGAACCTTGGCCGCGTCGCTGACGGCGTCGGCGGGGTCGATGGTGCCGTTTGTCCTCACCTCCAAGATCAGCCGGTCGAAGTCCGTCATATGGCCGACCCGGGTCGGCTCGACGCGGAATCCGACTCTCCGGATCGGGGTGAACACCGAATCCACCGGGATGGCGCCGATCGGGCGGCGGCTCGTGTCGTGCTCCTCTGCGGGCACGTAGCCCCGACCGCGCTCGACCTCCATCTGGATGTTCAGCGCGGCCTCGGGCGTGTCGAGCGTGGCGACATGGAGGTCCTTGTTCACGACTTCCACATCGCTGGGCGCCTCGACGTCGGCCGCGAGCACCTCGCCCGCGCCGGAGCGCTCGATGCGCAGAATGCGCGGCCCCTCGGCGGGCGGTTGGGCCAGCTCCGGGCCTTCCGGAGTCTCGAGGACCTTGATGGCGAGCTCCTTCAGGTTCAGCAGTATCTCGGTCGTATCCTCAACCACGCCGGGTATCGTCGAGAACTCATGGAGCACGCCCTCGATGGTGACGAAGGTGATGGCCGCGCCGGGTATCGAGGACAACAGCACCCGCCGCAGCGCGTTGCCCAGGGTGGCCCCGTAGCCGCGCTCGAGCGGCTCCACGACGAACTCCCCGTGGGTGGGATCGCTGCCATCATCCAATCGCTCTATTCTGGGCGTCAAAGTGTCGATGATCATGGGACCATCCTCCTGCCTCCGGCTGCTCCGCCGGGCCTACCGCGAGTAGTACTCGACCACAAGCTCTTCTTGGATCTGCGTGTCGATCTCATCCCGTGTCGGAATCGACAGCACCGTGCCCCGCATCGCGTCGCCCTCGATCTGGAGCCACGGCGGCAGCCGCCGCCCGCCCGCGCCGGCCACTGCGGCGACGATCGGCGGACAGCTCCGGCTCGACTCGACGACGGAGATGCTGTCTCCCGGTCGCACCTGGTAGGACGGGATGTTCACCGGGCGGTCGTTCACGGTGAAGTGGCCGTGGTTCACCAACTCCCGCGCCTGCGGGCGCGAGCAGGCGAAGCCCAGGCGGTAGATGACGTTGTCGAGACGGCGCTCGAGCAGCTGAAGCAGCGCCTCTCCTGTCACGCCGATGCGTCGGGCCGCCTGTCCGAAGTAGCGGCGGAACTGCCGCTCGAGCAGGCCGTAGATGCGCCGCAGCTTCTGCTTCTCCCGAAGCTGAATCCCGTAGTCCGATATACGGCGCCGCATCCTGCGCTGGGCCTGTTCTCCCGGCGGGTAGGCGCGCTTCTCGATGGCGCACTTGGCAGAGAAGCAGCGGTCGCCCTTCAGATAGAGCCGCACGCCCTCTCGGCGACACAGCCTGCAGACTGCTCCACGATACCTAGCCATTCATTCCTTCCCCGTTCGTCCTTTTGTCGTCTCGTGCCGGCGCCTCAGATCCGGCGGCGCCTCGGCGGCCGACACCCATTGTGCGGGATCGGCGTGATGTCGCGGATGCTCGCCACTTCGAGCCCCGCGCTCTGCAGCGACCTGATGGCCGTCTCCCGGCCGCCGCCCGGTCCCCTGACGTACACGTCCACGCGGCGCATGCCAGCGTCGAGGACCTTCCTCGCCACGGCCTCCGCCGCCAGGCGCGCAGCAAATGGCGTTCCCTTTTTCGTGCCCCTGAACCCGACCGTGCCCGAGCTCGCCCATGCGACCACGCCGCCCTCGGTGTCGGTGATGGTCACGATCGTGTTGTTGAAGGTCGACTGCACGTAGGCGCGGCCCTGACTCGGTACCCGCCGGTCGCCCCGTTTCGGTCTCGAACTCTGTCGTGCCATGAGGATCTCTCTCCGCTTCGGCTGCCTGGCCTACCGACGCCGGCGGATGCCGACCGTCCGCTTCGGCCCCTTCCGGGTGCGGGCGTTGGTCCGCGTCCGCTGCCCCCGTACCGGCAGGCCGCGCCGGTGGCGGATGCCGCGGTAGCATCCGATGTCGATCAGTCGCTGGATGTTCGCCGAGACGATACGTCGCAGGTCTCCCTCCACCTGGAGGTTGCGCTCTATGTAGTCGCGCAGCCGCGTGATCTCGTCCTCGGTCATGTCGCGCACGCGGGTATCCGGGCTGACTCCGGCCTCCCTGAGGATGTTGCTGCTGGTCGAGTGGCCGACGCCGTAGATGTAGGTAAGCGCGACCGAAAGGCGCTTGTCTCGCGGAAGATCGACTCCTGCTATCCGTGCCATTCAGACTTCTCCCTCGGCCATTGGGCCGGTCAGCCTTGCACCTGCTTGTGCTTGGCCTTCTCGCAGATCACCCTCACCTTACCGTGTCGGCGAATGATCTTGCAGCGGTCGCACATCTTCTTGACCGATGATCTCACTTTCACAGCTATCCTCCGGCCTGCGCCCGCGCGGCCGGCCGGTCGCCTGCTGCGCGCCCCGCGGCCCGCAGGGTCAGCACTTCACATCCGTCTTCCGTTATGGCGATCGTGTGTTCGAAGTGCGCTGACAGCGACCCATCCCGCGTGCGGTAGGTCCAGCCGTCGTCGTCCTGCACCACCTGCCACGATCCCTGGTTCACCATCGGCTCGATGGCGAGCGTCATGCCGGCCACCAACTCCGGCGAGTCCTTCGCCCCGCCGTCCACGAAGTTCGGCACGTGCGGGGCCTCGTGCATCGCGCGCCCCACCCCGTGGCCCACCAGCTTCCGCACCACCGAATACCCGTGCGCCTCGGCGTGCCGCTGGATGGCGGCGGAGATGTCTGCAACTCTGTTGCCCGGCCGCGCCTGCTCGACGCCCTGTGCAAGCGACTCGCGGGTCACTCGCATCAACCGGCGCGCATCCTTCGATACCTCGCCGACCGCCACCGTGGCCGCCGCGTCGGCGATCATCCCGTCCACCGTGGCGCCGACATCGAAGGAGATGACGTCTCCCTCCCGCAGCACCCGCTCGCCGGGGATTCCGTGCACCACCTCGTCGTTCACGGAGGCGCATATGTTCGCCGGATAGCCGTAGAGCCCGCGGAACGTCGGCGTCCCGCCGAAGCTCCGGATCGCTCCCTCGGCCAGCCGGTCCAGTTCTCCCGTTGTCGTGCCCGGCCGCGCCGCTCCGGCCAGCCGTTCGAGCACCAAAGCTACTATCTGCCCCGCCCGCCTCATGCGGGCGATCTCGTGCTCGTCCTTCAGCGCGACCTTCCGTGCCGCGCCCCGGCCCGGATTGCGCTTGCGGCCGATCAAGCCTTCTGCTCCTGCGCGGCCGCGTGGGCGGCCCCAACGAGCCTCTCGATCTCGCGCACGACATTGTCGACGCCGATCGTCCCGTCGATCTCCCTCAGCAACTCCTGCCGCCGGTAGAAATCCAGCAGCGGCCGCGTCTGCTCCTCGTACACCTCCAGCCGCGTGTGGATCACCTCCGGCGCCTCGTCGTCTCGCCGGATGAGGTCACCCGAGCACTTGTCGCACACATCCTCCTTCTCGGAGGGCATGGTATCGACATGATACACCGCGTAGCAGGCCGCGCACGTGCGCCGCCCGGCCAGTCTGCGCTGTATCTCCTCCTCCGGCACGCGAAGGTAGACCACCGCGTCCAGCTCCCGGCCGATCTCCCGGAGCCGCGCATCCAGGGCCTCCGCCTGGGCGACGGTGCGCGGGAAGCCGTCGAGCACGTAGCCTTCCTGCGCGTCTGGCTGCGACAGCCTCTCGGACATCATATCCAGGATCAGCTCATCGGGCACCAGCTCTCCCCGATCCATGTATGGCCTGGCTCGCCGGCCCAGCTCCGTGCCCTCCCTGACGTTGGCGCGCAGCAGGTCGCCAGAGGCGATGTGGGGGATGCTCCGTCGCCTCCCCAGCGCGCTGGCCTGGGTTCCCTTGCCGGACCCTGGCGGACCCAGCAGCACGATCCTGATCATTTGATGAATCCCTCGTACTGGCGCATAACGAGGTGGGCCTCGATCTGCTGCATCGTGTCGAGGGCCACGCCGACCAGGATCAGCAGCGAAGTGCCGCCGACCACGGTGAAGCTCTGCACGCCGGTGATGTCGGGCACGTAGTACGACAGCAGCGCGATCACCCCGAGGAAGAGCGCGCCGGCCAGGGTGATGCGACTCAGCACCCGGTCCAGGTGGCGCTCGGTGGGCCGGCCCGGCCTGATGCCGGGAACGAAGCTCCCGTACTTCTTCAGGTTATCCGCCACGTCGGCGACATTGAACGACACGGCCGTGTAGAAATAAGTGAAGAAGATGACGGTCGCGAAGTAGATCCCTGATGCGACCCAGCTTTCCCCGGGCGTGAAGAAGTCGCCCATCCGCCGCATGAATTCTCCCCAGCCCCCGGTGAGGCCCTGGCCGAAGCTGGCGACCTGGGCCGGCAACAGCACCACCGCGACGGCGAAGATGATGGGGATGACGCCGGCCGTGTTCACCTTGATCGGCAGGAAACTGCTGCCGCCGCTGTAGATCCGCGTGCCCACCACCCGCTTCGCCGACTGGATGCTGATGCGCCGCTCGCCCTTCGTGATGTAGATGATGCCGGCAACGGTCACCAGCCAGACCACCAGCAGCGCGAAGATGTTCGGCCAACTGATCACCCCGGCCTGCCACGTCTGGACTGTCCGAATCACCTGCCCCGGCATGCCGGCGACGATCCCGACGAAGATGATGAGCGATACGCCTTGGCCGATGCCTTTGTCGGTGATCTGCTCGGCCATCCACATGAGGAAGCAGGTGCCGCCGGTCAACGTCAGCACAATCGGTATCAGGCCCACGCCGCTGGCCTGCAGGATCCCGCCGGTCGTGAGCCAGGTGCACATCATGCTTGCCTGCACCATGGCCAGGAAGATGGTCAGCCATCGCGTCCACTGTGAGATCTTCTTCTTCCCTGCCTCGCCCTCTTTCGCCACCTCCTGGATGCGCGGGATGGCGATTCCCAGTAGCTGGAAGATGATGGAGGCATTGATGTACGGCATGATGCCCATCGCCAGGATCGAGAAGCGGCGGAACGCGCCGCCAGAGAACATGTCGAACAGCCCGAGCAGGGCGCCCTGCTCGACCAGCTTTCGCATCTGCTCGTGATTGATGTTCGGCACCGGGATGTGGGCGCCGATCACGAACACGGCGAACATGCCGAATACGAACAGGATGCGCCGCCGCAAGTCCGGCAGCTTGAAGGCAGCTATCATTGGTCCGAGCACGCCGACCACGTCAGATGACCTCCGCCGTTCCTCCGGCGGCCTCGATCTTCTCCTTGGCCGCCGCCGTGAAGTGATGGGCCCGCACCGTCAGCGCCTTGTTCAGCTCGCCATCGCCGAGGACGCGCACCCCGTCCCCGAGCTTGCGGATGACGCGGCGCTCCAGCAGCGTCTCCGGCGTCACCTCCGCGCCCGCGTCGAACCGGTCCTCCAGCCGCCCCACGTTCACCTCCGCCCAGCTGCGGCGGAAGATGCCGATGTTGCGGGAGGCCTTGCTCAGCCCCCTGCGCTTGCGCAGCCGCCGGTAGAGCGGCGTCTGGCCGCCCTCGAACCCGGGCCGGATCTTGCTGCGGGCCTTCTGGCCCTTCATGCCGCGGCCCGAGGTCTTGCCGTGTCCTGAGCCGATGCCCCGGCCGACGCGCTTGCGCCTCTTCTTTGCCCCCGGTGCGGGGGATAACTCGTCAATCTGCATCGGATGCCTCTTCAGCCTTCCGGCTCGTCCTCTGCCGGCTCAGTCGCCTGCTCTTCTTCTATCTCCTCAACCTCGACCAGATGGCCGATTGTCCTGACCATCCCCCGCACGGCCGGCGTGTCCGGCCGCACGACGGCTCGGTTGATCCGAGTCAGCCCCAGCGCCCGCGCCGTCACCTGCTGGTTCTTCGGATGGCCGATGAGACTGCGGCGCAGCCTGATGCGGAACTGGCTCATGCGCTCTCCTCCGCGGCCTCTTCAGCCTCCTCCTCGTCCTCCGGCTGGACCTCCGGCGGCAGCAGGTCGAGGTGATACCGGTCGGCGATCTCCTCCGGCGGCCGGCCTCTCGTCGCCGCCACCTCCCGAACCGTGCGCAGGCTCTTCAGCCCTGCCAGGGCGGCCCGCGCGATGTTGATGGGGTTGCTCGAACCCATCGATTTTGACAGCACGTCCTTGATACCCGCCGCCTCTACGACGGCCCGCACCGCCCCTCCGGCGATCACGCCGGTGCCGGGAGAGGCCGGCTTCAGCAGCACCCGGGCCGCGCCATAGCGCGATTCCACCGGGTGCGGAATCGTGCTCCCCAGCATCGCAACCTTCGTCAGATTCTTCTTCGCCTCGTCGGCCGCTTTCCGAATGGCGATCGGCACCTCGGTCGACTTCCCCAGCCCGACCCCGACCGATCCCGCGCTATCGCCGACCACAACCAGCGCGTTCCAGCGCAGCGTCCGGCCGCCCTTGTGAACCTTCTGGACGCGGTTCAAGGAGACCAGCTTCTCCTCCAACGCCTGCTCGCCAAGCCCATTCGTGCCCGAGAACGCTCTCATAGTCGAACTCCTCAGAACTCCAGCCCCGCCTCGCGAGCTCCCTCGGCGACGGCCTTCACTTTCCCGTGATAGAGATATCCACCGCGATCAAAGACGACGCGCTCGATCCCCGCGGCCTTCGCCCGCTCGCCGAGCACCTTGCCCACTGCTTTCGCGGCCTCCACCGTGCGTCGGGGGGCCCCGTTCGGGATGACTTCCGGCTCCCGGGAGTCAGCGGTGGCCAGCGTCCGGCCCTCCTCGTCGTCGATGAGCTGGGCGCGGACATACCGTAGGCTGCGGAACACGCACAGCCGGGGCCGCTCGCCGGTGCCGCTGACGCGCTTGCGCACGCGCCGGTGGCGCCGCTGTCGTCCCGTCATCTCTTGTCCGCCTCTCGCCACAGCTTCACTCCCTCACAAAACGCTTACTGCTGCATCGCGGCCTGCGCGGCCTTCCCGGCCTTGCGGCGGATCTGCTCGCCTTGATAGCGGAACCCCTTCCCCTTGTAGGGCTCCGGCTTCTTGGCCGCCCTGATCGTCGCCGCGGTCTGGCCAAGCTGCTCCTTGTCGATCCCGCTCAGCGTTATCCGGGCCGACAGGTAGTCGTTCTCGCCCGTCGGCACGAAGGTCTCCAGAGCGGCCGAGATGCCCTCCGCCAGATCGAAGATCACTGGGTGCGAGAACCCGAGCTGCATGGTGAGCCGCTGGCCCTGCTGCTGGACGCGGAATCCAACGCCGTACAGCTCCAGCACCTTCTGGTAGCCCTCGGTCACACCGATCACCATATTGGCCACCAGGCTGCGGGTGAGGCCGTGCAGGGAGCGGTGCTCCTTGCTCTCCGAGGGCCGCCGGACGGTGATCACCCCGTCTTCGATGACGATCTCCATCGCCTCGTGCAGCCGGCGCGACAGCTCCCCCTTCGGCCCCTTCACCGTGAGCTGATGGCCGCTCAACTCCGTCGTGACGCCCGAGGGCAGCGATATTGGTGCCTTGCCGATGCGCGACATCGTACGCTCTCCACACTACCAGACGTGACAGAACTACCAGACGTGACAGAGGACCTCGCCGCCGACCCGCCGCCGCCGCGCCTCCCGGTCGGTCAGGACCCCCTGGGAGGTCGACAGCACCGCCACCCCCAGCCCGCCGAGGACCCGAGGGATCTCCTTCGAGTTCACGTAGATCCGCAGGCCTGGGCGGCTGATCCGTTGCACCCCCGTGATAACCGGCTCGCCGGACGACTGGTACCGGAGGTGGACGCGAATCTGTCCCTGCTTCTTGTCGTCGATGAGGTCGTACTTCTGTATATACCCCTGGGCCTTGAGCACCTTGGCGATCTCCAGCTTCAACTTCGAGGCCGGGATGGTGGCGTGATCGTGGTGCGCCAGGTTGGCGTTTCTGATACGGGTCAGCATATCCGCAATAGAGTCAGTGACAGCCATTGCTCTTCCCTACCAGCTCGACTTGGTGATTCCGGGCAGGAGCCCCCGATGGGCCATCTCCCGGAAGCAGATTCGGCACATGCCGAACCGCCTCAGATAGGCCCTCGGCCGCCCGCATATCTGACAGCGGTTATAGCGGCGGACGCCGAACTTCGGCTTGCGCCGAGACTTCTCTATCAATGCTTTGCGCGCCAACCGTCACACCTCCCCTTCCGACACCGCTAGGACTCCCGCAGCGGGAACCCAAACTCCCGCAGGAGCGCGAGGCACTCCTCGTCGCTCCTCGCGGTGGTCACTATCGTCACGTTCATGCCCTGGACGCGAGACACGCTGTCCAGGTCGATCTCCGGGAACACCGTCTGCTCCCGCAGGCCCAGGCTGTAGTTGCCCCGCCCATCCACCGCATCGGGCGACAGCCCCCGGAAGTCCCGGATCCGCGGCAGGGCCGTGCTGATCAGCCGATCCAGAAACTCGTACATCCGATCGCGACGTAGCGTCACCTTGCAGCCCACGGGGTTGTTCTGCCGCACCTTGAACTGCGCGATGGAGCGCTTCGCCCGCGTGATCACCGGCCGCTGGCCGGCGATGGTCGACAGCTCCGCCACGGCCACGTCCAAGACCTTCGGGTCCTGTGTGGCCGCTCCGACCCCCATGCTGACGATGATCTTGGCGAGCCGCGGGGCCTCCATGATGTTGGCGTATCCGAACCGGCGCACGAGGGCCGGCGCTATCTCGCCGAAGTAGCGCTCCTTCAGCCGCGGCTGCGGGGGGGCCGCCACGGCCGCCCCGGCCTCGCCGCTCTGCTCCTGTCCCTTCTCCTCCGCAGACATTGCCTTCCCTTGGCTTCCCCTACCTGATCGCGTCCACCGGTTCGCCGCAGCGCCTGCAGACACGCGCAGTCTTTCCCTCGACCTCGCCCCTCCGCACCCGTGTGGGCCGATCGCAGCTCGGACACACGAGCATCACGTTCGCAATCGGAACCGGCCCCGGCTGCTCGATCCGGCCGCTCTGGATCTGGGTCGCACGCGTCGTCCGGCCCCGAGGCCGAGAGTGCTTGATCTGCATGTTCACGCCTTCCACCAGCACCCGCTTGCCGTCGGGCAGAACCCGGATCACCCGCGCCCTGCGTCCTGGCCGGCGATTCGCCTCCCGCCTCTGGCCCTCGGGATCCAGCCGCTCAATGTCTTCCTCGGTCAGCCGGCTCTCCCGATCCCCGCCCGAGCGTATGTAGACCGTATCTCCTTTTCTGATCCGCGGCTTGCGGCGGCCGCCCTGCTCCTTGCGCTTCACCTCAGATCACCTCCGGCGCCAGGGAGACGATGCGCATGAACTCTTTCTCCCTCAGCTCCCGTGCGACAGGGCCGAACACCCTCGTCCCTCGCGGGTTTCGCATGTCGCTGATCAACACGCAGGCGTTCTCGTCGAACCGGATGATCGAGCCGTCCTGCCGCCGCATAGGCTGCTTCTGGCGGACCACCACCGCGCGCGACATCAGCCCCTTCTCGATGGCAGCGCCCGGAGTGATCTGCTTCACCGACACCACGATCACGTCGCCCACCCGGGCGTACTTGCGGGCCGACCCGCCCAGCACGCGGATGCACTCCGCCACCCGGGCACCCGTGTTGTCCGCCACCTTCAATCTTGTCCGAAGCCCAATCATCGTGCTCTGCCCATGCCTTGCGCGCAGGCCTGCGCCCCGCTAGTGCTGCTCCTTCTCCTTCTTGGCCGCCTCGGCTATCCCCTGGGAGAGGTGATCCGGCACCTCCTGGTAGTGCGAGAACTGAATGCCGTATCCGCCCCGGCCGCCCGTGAGCGACCGAAGCTCCGACCCGAAGTTCGCCATCTCCGCCAGCGGAACCGTCGCCCGAACCACCTGGGAGTTGCCCCGGGGCTCCATGCCCAGGATGTTGGCACGCTTGCCGTTGAGCGCCCCAATCACATCCCCCATCTGGTCGGCGGGCGTGGTCACGGCCACCTCCGCGATCGGCTCCAGCAGGATCACCCCGGCCTCCTCGGCCCCTTTCTGGAGCGCGATCGAGCCCGCTATCTTGAAGGCCATGTCGGAGGAGTCCACGGGGTGGCTCGATCCATCGTCCAGGATCGCCTTCAGGTCGGTCATCGGGTAGCTGGCGAGCACGCCCTTGCCCATCGCCTCCCGGATGCCCTTCTCGACCGCCGGGACGAAGTTGCGCGGCACCGAGCCGCCCTTGACCTCATTCGCGAACTCGAAGCCCTCGCCCCGCGGCATCGGCTCGATGCGCACCCAGACGTCGCCGAATTGACCCCTGCCGCCCGTCTGCCGCCTGAACCGTCCCTGCACCCGGGCGCTCCCGCGCACCGTCTCCCTGTAAGGGATCTTGGGCGCGCCGGTCTGCACCTCGACGCCGAACTGCCGCTGCAAGCGCGAGACGACCACCTCCAGGTGCAGGTCACCCAGCCCCGACAGGATGCTCTCGTTCGTGTCCGGGTTCATGCTGAACTGAATCGTCGGGTCTTCCTCGGACAGCCGCGCCAGCGCGGCCCCGACCTTGTCCTCGTCGGCCCGCGACTTCGCCGTGACGGCGAGCGAGAACACCGACAGCGGGAACTCGATTCCCGGCAGCAGGATCGGGCTCCGTTCCTCGCACAGCGTGTCGCCGGTAACCGTGGTGTGGAGCTTCGCCACCAGTGCCATGTCGCCGGCCGGCACCGCGGAGACGGCCTCCTGCTTCTTGCCCACGGGACACAGCAGCGGGCCGATTCGCTCCCGCTGCCCCTGGGTCGCGTTGTAGACCTGCGAGTCGCTGTGGAGGGTGCCGGAGTACACCCGGAAGTACGTGAGCCGCCCCGCGTAGGGATCGGCCGTGGTCTTGAAGACCAGCGCGCACAGCGGCGCGCCGGCCTCGGCCGGCCGCTCCTCTTCCTGCTCGCTCCGCGGGTGCTTCCCCGTCGCCGGCGCCGCCTCCACCGGGGTCGGCAGGTCGGCCACGATGGTGTCCAGCAATGCCCGCACACCCAGGCCATTGGTGCCGCCGACCGCGACCGCGGGCACCACCTTGCCCGCCAACGTGGCTGCCCGCAGCCCCCGGACAATCTCCTGCGGAGACAGCGTCTCCTCTTCCAGGTACTTCTCCATCAGCTCGTCGTCGGCCTCGGCCGCCGCTTCAATCACCTTCTCCCTATGCTCAGCCACCACCGCGGCCATGTCCTCGGGGATGGGAACCTCCGTCTCCTTGCCTCCTTCAGCCTTGTAGGCAACGCCCTTTACCAGATCGATCACCCCGCTCAGGTTGACCTGGCTCCCGATGGGCACGGACACGGCGACGGCGTTGCAGCGCAGGCCCGCCCGCACCTCGGCCAGCGTGCGGGCGAAGTCCGTATGCTCGCGGTCGAGCTTCGTGATCGCCACCAGGCGCGGCAGGCCCCGGGCCGCGGCCTCGTCGGAGTAGCGTTCCGTCTGCACCTCCACCCCGGCGGTCGCGTCCACGGCCACCACCACCCCGTCGGGGACCCGCAGCGCGGCCGCCACCTCGCCGCCGAAGTCCGCGTAGCCGGGCGTGTCGAGCAGGTTGATCTTGCATCCCTCCCACTCGAACGGCAGGAAGGCGAGCGAGATCGACGTCTTCCGCGAGATCTCCTCCTGATCCCCGTCGGAGACGGTCGTCCCCTCGTCAACGGAGCCCAGCCGGTCGGTGACGCCGGCCTGGAAGAGCATCGCCTCGCTGATCGAGGTCTTGCCCGATTGGCCGTGTCCCACCAGGGCTACGTTGCGCAAGCGATCGATCTCATACACTCTCATACTTCGCCAGCCTCCTGCCGGATCGCCGAAGAGTCCGGCGCTACCTGGCCTTCTCCAGCACCGAGACGACGCGCCACCGCTTCGTCTTGCTCAGCGGCCTCGTCTCCATGATCCGCACCCGATCCCCCACGGAGCACTCGTTCTCCGCGTCGTGCGCCTTGCACCGGGCCGTCCGCCGGATCACCTTCTTGTACAGCCGATGGCGCACGAGCCGCTCCACCTGCACGACCACGGTCTTGTCCATCAGGTCGCTGACAACGGTGCCTTCCCGCACCTTCCTTCTCGATCTCTCTGCCATAGAGCGCGTCCTCTCGTCGCCCGGAGCCTAGGCGACCTCTCTGAGTCCTCTCTCCGCCAGAATGGTCAAGATGCGTGCGATGTTCTTCTTCACCTCGCGCATGCGCCGCACGTTTCCGATCTGCTGCGTGGCGGCCTGGAACCGCAGGTTGAACAGCTCCTGCCGATCTTGGTCGAGCCGCTCCTGCAGCTCGGCATTGCTCATCTCCCTAAGCTCCGCTGGCTTCACCGCTCCCACTCCCAATATCCGCGCGCATCACAAAGCGCGTCTGAATCGGCAGCTTGTGCGCCGCCTTCCGCAGCGCCTCCCGAGCCGTCTCCTCCGGCACGCCGCCCATCTCGAACAGCACCCGGCCTCGCTTCACCACCGCCACCCAGTACTCCGGCGACCCCTTGCCGCTGCCCATGCGCGTCTCGGCCGGCTTCGCGGTCACCGGCTTGTCCGGGAAGACCCGTATCCACACCTTCCCGGCGCGCCGTATGTAGCGGGTCATCGTGACCCGCGCGGCCTCGATCTGCCGGCTCGTCAGCCAGCAGTTGCCCAGCGCCACCAGCCCGTACTCTCCGGAGGCCAGTGTGTTGCCGCGGCCGGCCTTACCCTTCCGCCGGCCTCTCTGTTGCTTCCGATGCTTGACCTTCGACGGCATCAACATCTTCCGTCTGCTCCTCTGCCGGTGCGCTGGCTTCTCCCTCTGGCCGCTCCGATGCCTCTGGCTCGCCCGCCGTCTCCGCCAGCTCTGTCGGTGACTCCGCGGCAGGCTCCTCTACAACCACCGGCTGTTCCGCAGCCTCGGGCTGTCCAGGGCCGGCCGCTCCTTCGGCGGCGACTGGCTCCTCAGCCACAGCCGGCGGCTCCGGCGCGGCGGCAGGCTCCTCAGCCGCAGCCGTCGCTTCCGGCGCGGCCACAGGCTCCTCCACAGATGCTGCCGGTTCCGGCGCGCCCTCCACCGCGGGCTCGGCCTCGGCCGTCTCGGCGGCCTCGGCCCTTCTCACGCCGACCCGACGCCAGCCGCGGCGCGGCCGCTCCGGGGCGGCCGCCGGCCGCTCGATCCTCTCCTCGGGCGCGGGGGCCTTCGGCAGCACGTCGCCGCGGTAGATCCACGCCTTCACGCCGATGTTTCCAGAGGCGGTGGTCGCCTCGGTGAAGCCGTAGTCGACATCGGCCCGCAGCGTATGCAGCGGGATCTTGCCGTCGCGGTCGGAATAGACCCGCGACATCTCCGTCCCGCCGAGCCGCCCGGCCAGCATCACTCGAACTCCCTGCGCGCCCATTCTCATCGACCGCTGGACGGCCTGCCGAACGGCCCGCTTGAAGGCGATGCGCCGCTCGAGCTGGCCCGCCACGTTCTCCGCCACGAGCTGCGCATCGAGCTCCGGCTGGCGGACCTCCTGGACGTTGATATGGACCTTCTGCCCGACGATCCGCTCGATGTCGGCCCGGATGTCTTCCACCCCGCGGCCGCCCCGCCCGATGATGATGCCGGGCTTGGCCGTGTGCAGCGTGAGCTTCAGCATATTCGGGGCCCGCTCGATCTCGATCCGGCTGATGCCCGCGTCGCGGTTCCGGGAGCGAGTCCCCCGCCGGCCGCCGCCGTCGCCGCCCGTAAAGCGCTTCCGCAGCAGGCCGCGGACCTTGGCGTCCGCCAGGACCCATTCTCTGTAGGTCGACTTGCCGGCGTACCACCGGCTGTCCCAGTCCCGGATAATTCCGAGCCGCAGCCCGATTGGATTGACCTTCTGTCCCATCAGCTCTCTCCTTCGGGTTCAGGCCCCTCATCGCTCACGACCACGCCGATGTGGCTGATCCGTTTGCGGATCATGCCCACCCGACCTCCGGAGGCGGCCCGCCACCGCTTCATCGTCGGGCCCGCGTCGACCCAGGCCTCCTCCACCCACAGCTCCTCCGACTCCATGTCGTGGTTGTTCTCGGCGTTGGCGGCAGCCGAGTCCACCACCCGCCGGATCGTCTTCGCCGCTCGGTGGGGCAGCAGGTTCAGCAGCGACTGGGCCTCCTTCACCGGCAGGCCCTTGATCAACCGGAGCGTCCGCCGCACCTTGCGCGGCGACATGCGTATATATCGGGCGACAGCTCTCGCTTGCATCTGGCGCGCAGCTCCCCTTCGGCGCTTCCGCTCTCTCTACCTCAGCGCGGTCGAGCGCTCGGTGTGATGTCCGTGCCCGCGGAAATGGCGCGTCGGCGCGAACTCACCCAGCTTGTGCCCGACCATGTTCTCGGTTATGAAGACCGGCACGTGCTTCCGCCCGTCGTGGACGGCGATGGTGTGGCCTATCATCTCCGGCGTGACCGTCGACGCCCGCGACCAGCACTTGACGATCCGCTTCTCGTTCGAGGCGTTGAGGGCATCGATCTTCTTCATCAGACTCGGATGGACGTACGGTCCCTTTTTCAACGATCTCGGCATCGCTCCACCCGCCTTACTTGGCGCCTCGGCGCCGCAGGATGAACTTGTCGCTCCGCTGCCTCTTCTTCCGCGTCTTCCGGCCCAGCGTGGGCTTGCCCGTCGGCGAGACCGGGCTCTTGCGCCCGATCGGGCTCTTGCCCTCTCCGCCCCCGTGCGGATGATCCCGCGGGCTCATCACCACGCCCCGAACATGCGGCCGCCGGCCCAGCCACCGCTTCCGCCCGGCCTTCCCCAGCGTCACATTGCTGTGGTCCAGGTTACTCACGACACCCACCGTCGCCCGGCACCCCAGATACACCAGCCTCACCTCGCTGGAGGGGAGCCGCAGGGTGGCGAACTTCCCCTCCTTCGCCAGCAGCTGCGCGCCGCTCCCCGCGCTCCGGCACAACTGCCCGCCGGACCCCGGCTTCAGCTCGATGTTGTGCACGACCGTGCCCACCGGGATCGCCTCCAGCGGGAAGGCGGAGCCCAAGCGCACCTCCAACGTCTCCCCGCTCCGGGCGCGGGCCCCGATGGCGGTGCCGGACATCACGACATCGCCCTCACGCACTCCGGAGGGTGCGATGATGTAGCGCTTCTCCCCATCCGCGTAGTGCAACAGGGCGATATGGGCCGAGCGGTTGGGGTCATACTCGATGGCGGCCACCCGGGCCGGCACCATATCCTTGTTGCGCTTGAAGTCGATCTCGCGGTAGCGCCGCTTGTGGCCGCCCCCCCGGAAGCGCACGCTCGTGTGGCCCCGGTTGTCGCGGGCGCCGCTGCGTGTCTTCCCGCGCACGAGCGCCTTCTCCGGCCGCTTCGAGGAGACGTCGGGCCGCTCCAGCGTCGTCATGAAGCGACGCACCGGTGTCGTCGGCTTGTATCTCTTGGTCGGCACAGCTCGCTCCTTACCTTCGCTCCGTTACAGGCCTTCGAAGGCCGGTATCGTGCCTTCCCGCAGCGTCACCACCGCCTTCTTCCAGACGGAGGTGCTGCCCTCGAGGCGTCCCATGCGGCGACGCCCGTAGCCACCCAGCCGCCGCCTCTTGCCGGCGATGCGCATCGTGTTCACCTTGGCGACCCGCGCCTCGGGGAACAGCATCTCTACCGCCTGCCGTATCTCCACCTTGTTCGCATCGAGCGCGACCTCGAAGGCGTATTTCTTCTGGGCCGTCATCGCCACGCTCTTCTCCGTCAGAAGCGGCCGGATGATGATCGCTCTCGGATCTCTCATGACAGCCGCGCCTCCAGGGCCTCGATGGCATCCCTGAGGATGAATATCTTGCGGGCGCTCAGCACGTCGAGGGCGTCCAGCTCGGTCGCGGGCCGGATGGCCAGCCCCGGTATGTTGCGGCCGCACCGCCACAGCAGCGGGTCCGCCTGCGGGGGAACGAGCAGCACGCCTCGGTCCGCCTCCAGCGCGTCGAGTATCGCCTGCAGCTCCCGCGTCTTCGTCTCCGGAAGCTCGAACGGCTCCAGGATCGCCACCTCCCCGCCGGCCGCCTGCGCGCTGAGGGCCGACCGCAGCCCCTCGAGCTTTGCCGACCGCGGCAGGCGCTGGCGGTGCGATCGAGCCCGCGGGCCCATCGCCACCCCGCCTCCGGTCCAGTGCGGCGGACGGCGATCTCCCACCCGCGCTCGCGCGGTGCCCTTCTGCCGCCACAGCTTCCGCGTGCTGCCGGCCACCTCGCTTCGGGTCTTCGCATGCGAGGTGCCCTGCCGCTGGGCCGCCATCGCCGCGACGACGACCTCGTGGAGCAAGCTCAGGTTGGGCTCCCGCCCAAAGATGTGATCCGGCGCCTCCAGCTCGCCGGTCTGCTCTCCTTCCGCGTTATAGATGGGGAGAGTCGGCATACCTACTCGCCTTCCCCGGCCGGCGCGGCGTAGACCGAGGCCCCTGCGGGCTGCCACACCGCCACGAGCCGGCCGTTGGGCCCTGGCACCGATCCCTCCACAGCCAGCAGGTTGTTCTCAGCATCCACCATATGCACCCGCACGCGCCGCACCGTCTTGCGCACGTTGCCCATGTGCCCCGGCTTCTTCGTGCCCTTGAACACCCGGGCCGCGTCCGTCGCCCCGCCCGAGGCCGGCCGCCGGTGCGACATGGACCCGTGCGAGGCCGGACCGCCGCGGGTCCGATAGCGCTTCTGCACTCCGGCAAAGCCCTTGCCCTTGCTGGTGCCGGTCACGTCCACCCGCTCGCCGACCTCGAAGACATCCACCGTGATCTGGTCGCCGACGCTGTAGGCATCGCAGTCGGCGAAGCGGAACTCGCCCAGGTGGCGACAGGGGGCGATCTCCTTCTCGGCCTTCTCTCCCGCCCGGCGGAAGTGCCCGGCCATCGGCTTGGTGACACGCCTCTCGCTGGCCAGCTCCCCGTAGCCGAGCTGGAGCGCGTCGAAGCCCTCCCCCTCCACGGTCTTGCGCTGCACCACCGTGCACGGGCCGACCGAGATCACCGTGACGCCGACGGCGCGGCCGTCCTCCGTGAAGAGCTGGGTCATCCCGATTTTCCGGCCCAGCAGGGCCTTCTCGACAACCTTCAACCTAGTTCCCCTACAGCTTGATCTCGATATCGACCCCGCCCGGCAGGTCGATGCGCATGAGCGCGTTGATCGTCTCCGGGCTGGGCTCCAGAATGTCGATCAGCCGCTTGTGAGTCCGCATTTCGAAGTGCTCGATCGACTCCTTATGGACGAAGGGAGACCGGATAACGGCAAAGCGATTGATCTCCGTCGGCAGCGGGATGGGCCCCGAGATGCGAGCCCCGGTCCGGCGGGCCGTATCGACGATCCGCACCGCAGACTGATCTAGCACCCGGTGGTCGAAGGCCTTCAGCCGGATCCGAATCCGCTCGCCCGGCCCCCGGCGATCATTCCTACGCATCTACCGTCCTCCGGAATGCGGCTCTCGCTGGCATGGCTCTCGCTCTCTACGCCAGTATCTTGGTGACGACGCCGGCGCCCACGGTGCGGCCGCCCTCCCGAATGGCGAACCGCAGCCCCTCTTCCATCGCAATCGGCTGGATCAGCTCCACCGTCATCGTCACATTGTCCCCAGGCATCACCATCTCCCGGCCCTCGGGGAGCGCGATCGCTCCCGTCACGTCCGTGGTCCGGAAGTAGAACTGCGGCCGATATCCCGTGAAGAAGGCCTTGTGCCGGCCCCCCTCCGCCTGGCTCAATACGTATACCTCGCTGTCGAACTTCGTGTGCGGCGTGATCGTCCCAGGCTGAGCCAGCACCTGCCCCCGCTCCACCTCCTGCCGCTCTACCCCTCTCAACAGCACCCCGATGTTGTCCCCAGCCTGCCCCTGATCCAACAGCTTCCGGAACATCTCCACCCCCGTCGCCACCGTCGTGCGCGTCTCCGGATGCAGCCCCACTATCTCC
>JALGXW010000077.1 GCA_029821875.1 Candidatus Hebobacterum abditum
CACGCCAAGCGCCTTGCCGTCCTTGAAGTAGAGGGCCATTTCGAAGCTGCCGCGGTCGGCCTGAACGGTCCAGACAGTTACGGTACAGCCGCGCTCGTGCCCGAAGATGCCGGGTGCTGGCTTCACCTCCGATGATTCAAGTGTTACGTGCTGAACTGCCCCGAACTCATCGGCCAGGGCCTTCCCTGTCCATTCGAGCACGAAGTCTGCCAGGTAGCTGACTGCCATATAGGTGCGGTCGCCATGATCGAAAGTGTACTCTATGGGGGTGACCGATCCCGCGTAGATGCAGTCGATCACGTCACGGGCGTACCTCTGATCGGTGGCAAAAGACGCGCTCGGACTCCCGCAGCCAATGACGGCGCAGGCGGTGGCGGCGAGCATGAGCTTGGCGAAGGCGCCGAATCGCATCACCTCTCATATTCCGCAGTTCGGACGGTGGCAAGAATGGGAGGGTGACTGGAGGGCCGGACGCTCCGAGGAGCGACGGGCGCCCCTGGCGGGACGTCAGCCTAGGACTGCCAGACGCGCCAACCGGTCACGCGATCGTCGCTACCGAAGCGAATGGAGAGGCAGTCAGGGTCCATCCTAGACCCCGACCAACACCCCACTACGTACACGAACTCCTCTGCTGCTTCGGCCTCGTCGTCCGAGACAGTCAAGCTGTCTGCCACGCGGTGTCCGGCACCGTCAGGCGGCCCGAGCAGCGCAACGACCTGCGCCCGCGTCATCCCCCTAAGTCTGTCGTCGGCAAGTAGCGACTCCAGCATGCGGCCGCGGGGATTATCTCGGTCCCAGTTCTTGTTGGCCTTCCACACTTGCTGGTCGAAGGTCAGATCCTGATGCCACTCGGAAGGGAAGAGAACGCGCAGAGCGATGACCGCCAACCCGACGGCCGTGATCGTCAGCAGAAGGCCCACGACAAGGAATGTCCTGCAGCCACTCTTCCGCACGCCGCCGCACTACGCCACCGGTCGCTCACTTCCTGCCCGAGCGCGCGGGACGCTGGTCAAGCCGTGGCCCTTCGTGGTAGAATCGTGCCTGCGCGCCAGGGCAGCCGGCCTTGCGGCGCGCTCGCAATTCAATGGATATCTCTCCCGAGAAGCAACTCGAACTGATTCGCGCCAACACTGTGGAGATCATCCCGGAGGAGGAGCTGCTGGAGAAGCTCCGCTCCGGCCGGCCGCTACGGGTGAAGCTCGGCGTTGACGCGAGTGGGCCGGATATCCACCTCGGCCACGCGGTGGTGCTCCGGAAACTGCGGCTCTTCCAGGACCTGGGACATACGGCGGTGATGATCGTGGGCGACTTCACCGGCATGATCGGCGATCCCTCGGACCGCGCCGATACCCGCAGACAGCTGACCCGGGAGCAGGTCGAGCAGAACATCGCCACCTACAAGGCGCAGGTCTTCAAGATCCTCGATCCGGATAAGACGGAGTTCCGCTACAACAGCGAGTGGCTGGGGAAGCTCACCCCAGAGCAGATCATCCGTCTCGCCGCCACCCACACGGTGGCGCAACTCCTCGCTCGGGACGACTTCTCCAAGCGCTACCAGGCGCAGCAGCCGATCAGCTTGCACGAGTTCCTCTATCCCATCTTCCAGGGCTACGACTCGATCGCCATTCGGGCCGATGTGGAGATCGGCGGCACCGATCAGACCTTCAACTTCCTCGTCGCTCGCGAGATGCAGCGCGCTAACCCGCTGGCAGAGTCGCAGGAGGCTCAGTGCATCGTGACCTTCTCGCTTCTGGTGGGAACCGATGGCGTCGACAAGATGGGCAAGTCGCTCGGCAACTACATCGGTGTGGATGAGCCACCGGACCAGATATTCGGGAAGCTGATGTCGATTCCAGACGCGGCCATCCAGCAGTACTTCGAGCTGTGCACCGACGTGCCGGCCGATGAGGTCCAGCAGATGGCGGCCGACATGCAGTCGGGCGAGCTCAACCCGCGGGATGCGAAGCGGCGGCTCGGGCGCGAGATCGTCGCCCTCTATCACAGCGCGGAGGCCGCGAAGCAGGCCGACGAGACCTTCATGAGCGTATTCTCGGCCTCCCGCGAGCAAACGCGGGAGGACTTCGAGGCGGTCGCCGAGGAGATTGCGATTCCCGAGTCGCTGCGCGGCAAGCCGGTGTGGGCTTCGACCGCGCTGGCGGAGTTGGGGCTGGCCGCCAGCAGGGGCGAGGCGCGGCGGCTGATCCAGGGCGGCGGGGTCTACCTCGACGAGCGCCGCCTCTCCGACCCGCAGGAAGAAGTCGAACTCACGCCGGGGATGCTGCTGCGCGTTGGCAAACGCCGGGTCGCGAGGCTGACTGCGAAGTAGTCGGCTCTGCCTACGCCTCCCGCGGCGGGAAGTCCGTCAGCGCGAAGCGCTCGGACATCCAGAAGGTCTCCGAGGCCGGTTTGTCTGCTTCCTTGATGCGTTCGGCCTCGGCCTCGAACTCTTCGCGGGTCTTTCCGAAGAGGGTGTGTTGGGAGACCTGGGTGGCCTGCGCGAGTGCCCGGAAGTGGGCGAAGCCGGTCACATCGAAGGTGACGCTCGGGCCGACGGCGCGGCGGGATGTCTCCACCTCCTTGTAGTAGAAGAGCTGCCGCACGAGCCACGGCTCGCCCAGGTCCGCGGCGACGGGCTCGCCGGCCTGCCACAGCGCGGGCACGGTGATCTGGTGGGTGCCGATGTGGTCGGGGTTTAGGCCGGCCGGGCCGTGGGTAAACACAGCCTCCGGGCGTACCTCGCGTACGACCCCGATGCAGTCCTTGAAAACCTGCTTGTCGTATATCAGGCCCATGTCGGGCCGGTTGAGGCGGAAGCGCCGTTTGATCCCCAGCACCTGGTCGCACTCCTCCATCTCGCTCGCCCGCATGGCGACGATGCGGTCTCGCCAGGAGGGATCGGGGAAACCCTCCGAGCCATCGGTCATGATGCAGACGGCCACCTCCACACCGGCCGCGGCCAGCTTGGCGATGGTTGGGGCCATCGTGATCTCGTCATCTGGGTGGGCGCCGAACACGAGGATGCGCTGATAGTTCATTGAGCGTCTCCGTGGAGAAGTTGCGATGGGTCTGGTTCGGCGCTGCTGTTGCGTCGCCCTGTTTGTCCACAGATAATGCCAGAGAAGCCCCTGAGAGCCTGCGAGAGGCGCAAGAATGGCAGAAATCGGGCGCGCGGGCCTTGACACGGTGGCTGGACTATGGCAATATTAGGATAGCAACGAGGGAACCTTAACAGTCGGGAAGAGAGCCTCGAGGGGCGTAAGGCCTCTCGTCGCTTTGTCTGAGGGGGTCCCTCCGGTCCTTGAAAACTGAACAGTGTTCGGATGGTTGCGCGTATCGTTCAATCTGCGACCGTA
>JALGXW010000028.1 GCA_029821875.1 Candidatus Hebobacterum abditum
AGGCTCTTCAGCACCACCCGCGCCATGCGTATGCACTCCTGCCGCCGCGCCTCGCCCTCGGTGGGCGACTGGAAGCACGGAGAGGGCGCCGCGGACCTGCTGAGCGTCTTCGAGAGGCGATTATAGCAGAGCCACCCGCCCCTGGCAAGCTGACGGCCGGTGTTGCCCAGACGCCTTCGCGTGGCAGGATGACGGCCATTCCTGGAATGACACCAAGGGGGATGCAGAGGGGCGTGCCCGACTTGCTCCCGAGGTAGATCGGAGTGTGGGAATACGTCATCGCGTTCGGGATCGGAATCCAGGTGGTGGCCGGCATACTGGTGTTCGCCGTCGCCATGACGGTCCTGCTTGGCCGGTGGATCACGGCTGACGAGAGCGTGCTCGGCCTCGGGGTCCGGGGGGCAATCTTGCTAGGCATTCTCGCTGTGGCCTTCACTCACTTCGGCACGATCTGGTACTGGCTGATCCTGCCCTTGGCGGCCTTCCCCTTGCTCGAGTTCTCGTGCGGTGATGGTCTCGCGGCCGGCTGGCTCAATCACAAGCGCCAGAAGCGCCTGGCCGACGCCGCCGCAGCGGCCGCCGACCACGCCACCAATGCGGTCAACCGGGTGCACCTGGCACGGTCTCTCCTCGAGACAGGGCAGATCGATGTCGGTCTGGCTGCGCTCGACGCGGCCGTCGCGATGGCGGACGAGGAGAGCCGCGAGCTGCTGCAGGAGATGGCCGACGAGGCCAGACGCGACTTCGTGAAGCAGTGCCCGGCCTGTCGAGCGCCGAATCGAGTTGCCGCCAGAGTGTGCGGTGCGTGCCTGCGCGCCCTGTGCGACGACCTCGTGAGCCGGGCCGTCGTGTGGGTCTCGCGCCCGGCACTCCGCCTCCTGCCGCGACCCAACTAGCCCGCTCTCATCCAGGTGCGCCCCGGCGATGTAGCCTCGAGGAACCACTCGTCCGTGGCCAAGACAAGGGCGCGGTCGTCCCTCGCCGTAGTACCCCATTGACCGGCGGCCGTTGGCCACCGACTCGCGAGGAGAGCCATGACCGAGACAAGGAGCGACGCTCACGTCGAGCCCCATCTCTTTGTGATCATCGGTGGTACGGGAGATCTGACCCAGCGGAAACTCATACCCGCGCTCTATCATCTCTCATCACAGGGATATCTGCACATCCGCTGCCGCGTGCTCGGGGTCGCCCGGCGGGGGGAGTTCGACGATGCAGGCTACCGGGAATGGGCGCGCAGGTCCCTGGCCGACTCGGGCGTCGCGGTCGATGAAGACGCCTATGCCTGGTGCTGCGATCGGCTGCACTTCCACCGGCTCGGCAAGGGGGAACCAGAGGACTACCAGAGCCTGGCCGAGCGAATCGCGTCGCTCGAGGAGGAGCACGGCCTGCCCGGCAACCGCGTCATCAATCTCGCCATTCCGCCGAACGCCTTCCCGTCAACCATCACTGGGCTGGCCGAGGCCGGTCTCGGCAGCGCCCCGGGGTGGACGCGCATTGTGGTCGAGAAGCCGTTTGGCAGTGACCTCAAGTCCGCCCAGGAGCTCAACCACCTTATCCATCAGCACTTCGAGGAATCGCAGATCTATAGGATCGATCACTACCTCGGCAAAGACACGGTCCAGAACCTCCTTTCCTTCCGTTTCTCGAATGCGATCTTCGAGTCGCTGTGGAACCGCGACCGCGTCGAGAGCATCGAGATCACCGTCGCAGAGGACCTCGGTATCGAGGGGCGCGGGGCCTTCTACGATAAGGTGGGCGCGCTCCGAGACATCGTCCAGAACCACCTTGTCCAACTGCTCTGCATCACCGCCATGGAACTACCTCCCGCGCTCGAAGCCAACTTCGTCCGAGACGAGAAGGCGAAGCTCCTCCGCTCGACCCCTCCCCTGGCCGCAGAGAATGTTGTCTTCGGGCAGTACGCCGGCGGCTCGGCCGGAGGAAAGGATCTGACCGGCTACAGAGAGGAGGAGGGCATCCCCGAGGATTCCCGCACCGAGACCTTCGTGGCGATCAGGCTCCACATCGATAACTGGCGATGGCAGGGGGTGCCGTTCTATCTGCGTACGGGGAAGCGACTCCCCGTCCGCGCAACTCACATCGTCGTGAACTTCCGTTGCCCGGTCCTCACGTGCTTTGAGCCGTTCGCCTGCGATATCAGCTGCAATCGCATGGTCATCACCCTCCAGCCCGACGAGGGGTTCGACCTTTACTTCAATGTCAAAGTACCCCGCCAGCCCTTCCGCCTCGAGCACGAGCGCCTCCGCTTCCGCTACAAGGAGGCATTCGGCGATCTGCCCGACGCCTACGAGGCGCTTCTCCTCGATGTCATGCGCGGAGAGCAGACCTTCTTCGTCCGCGCGGACGAAGTCGAACTGGCCTGGCGCATCTTCGACCCGCTGCTCAAGGAGCTGCCCCAGGTCCACTTCTACCCGGCCGGCACCTGGGGTCCTGAGGGAGCGAAGAAGCTCGTCTCGGAGGGGGAGTGGCATGGCCAGGCCCCCCAGACCTGAGGTCCGCGTCTATCCGGACCTGGCGGCGCTGAGCCGCTCACTGGCCGGCAAGGCAGATCGGGCGGCCGCGCCTGGGTCCGCGGCGAGGACGCTGGACGGGAAGGTCGTGTGGTGGGTGGACGAAGCGGCCACGTCGCAAATCTAGTACCGGGCTCCGAGGTGGCCGGGCGCCTCCGTCATCCCGAGCGAAGCGAGGGATCTTGTCCCCACTGCCCCCTTACTTCCTGCGGGTGAGAACGGCGTTCCGCGCGGGGTGATAGCGAGCGTGGCCGGTACCCGATTGTGCGTATTCGCACTACAGGAGCTTCCGGAAGAACACCGCGGAGCTCTCATAGCCAAGGGCCGAGTAGAAGGCTGCGGCCCGTCGCGTCGCCAGGCCCACCAGTTTCGAGCCTCGCGATGCCGCCCAGTGCTCGAAGGCCTCGCGGCCGTTTGCGTAGAACGTGTAGTGATCGAACCCCAGGCAGTACCCGGCGACCGTTCCGCGCCACTCCGCCACGGCCAGCCAGACGCTGTCATCGCCCAGCAGTTCGCTGAGCGACCGCTGGAAGGCATCACGAGCAGGCTTGAACGATATGGCAAACGCCTCCGCCAAGCCAAACAAGGCCTCTGCATCATCGATCGTCGCCCTTCGAATGACGGGATCCATGTTCCTGCCCTTTACGTCCGTTGGGCGGGAGGTCACCTCCCGGCCGTGCTTACGCCGCCGCCTTCTTCACCGCCTGGATGTTCTCGTCTTTCTCCTGCCGCCCGTTGCTCCGGAAGCCGGCGAGCCCGAAGCCGTGCTTCTCGGCCATGACGGCCGTTCCTCTCACCTGCTCAGCGGTCGGATTGCGGCGGCCAGCGGCCTCTCACTTCCTCGCCACGAAGACCATCCGCGAGGACGATTCGCTGAACGGGCCGCGCTCGTAGTCGCCGAACACCTCGACGTTCCCGAAGCCAGCCTCCGCGAGCAGGCCCCGCATCTGGCCTTCGGTCAACCACGTGTAGTCATCAACGAAGACGTAGCGCTTCTCGCTCTCGTCGGGAAGTTGCTCGACGTACGTATGCTCAACAATCACGCACTGCGCGTCCCTATCGATGGAGAGCTTCGTGCCCAGCTCCCACGTCAGCAGTCCGGTTGAGGGAGACACACTTCTTTCGATCTCCTGAGTCTCGCCGACCGTCTGGTTCGCCAGCCGCTCGGCCGGGATCAGATCGACTATGACTCCACCGCCAGGCTTGAGATGCCGGCTGATGCACGAGAGGCAGCTCGACCGCTGCTCGTTTGTGTGCAGATGCAGGAGAGAGGCGGCGGGGATGAAGGCCAGGCTCACGGTCTCGTCCAGTGCGAAGTCGCTCATGTCGGCCTCGATGAGCCTCACACGAGAGCGGACCTCTGCCGGCTCCTTGCTCAGCTTCTCCTGCGCAATCCGCAGCATCTCCGCCGAAAGGTCCAGACCGATGACCTCGAACCCCTCCCGCGCGAGCGGGATCGTTATCCGCCCGGTGCCGCAGGCAAGCTCCAGCACCGGCGAGCCGTGCTCGCGGGCCGCGTGGAGATAGAAAGGGATGTCTTCGGTGATCCCCTCATAGGTCCAATCGTAGAAACGAGCGAAGTCGCGAGCTTGGTACGCCGTCTTGGGGTTCACGCGCCCCTCACCTCTTGGCGGCGGGATGCCAGCGGCCGCTCGAGCCAACAGCTCTAGCGTCGAGCTGCCGCCTTCCTCACCCCCTCGATGTACTCGTCCGTCACCTGTCTCTCGAAGCTCCGGAAGCCGGCAAGCTTGAAGCCGTGCTTCTCGGCCAGGGCAGCCATTTCTCTCACTCGGTCGATGCTGAGATCGCGGCCGAGGGAATAGCTCTCGTACCGCTCCTCGAGCGCGAGGATCATCGTCTCGGCCATACACGCATACGCGGTCTTGGGGGGGAAGCCGAAGTTGAAGCGGAAGTCCACGTCCCCGGGCACCTCCACCGCGCCGCCTTCGATGACGAGCACATCCGGCCGCTGCTTGGCGACCTGCTTCGACACATCGCGTGGCCGGGCGACATCGCAGACAACTGCCCCCGGCTTAAGGGCCTCCCCCGGCACGACGGTGTCCACCGCGCTCGTGACCGTGATGACGATGTCGGCCTCCCGCAGGCCGGACTGGGGATCGGTCGTTGCACTGATCTCAGCCTTACCGTCCACGCTCGCTGCCACCTCGGACAAGCGCGCCTCGTCCCGGCCGATCAAGGTAACGGCCCCCGCCTCATCAGCCATGATGCGAACACACACCTGCCCAATCGACCCGGTCGCCCCCATCACTGCCACCTTCGCCTGCGACACATCAGTTCCCATCAACGCGGCCGCCTGCTTCGCCCCCTCGACGGCCGTCCAGACCGTGTAGCTGTTGCCGGTCGTGACAGCGATATCGACGCTCTTGTCGACCGTAATCCCCGCGTCGCCCACGACGGAGGTCATCGCCCCGAGTCCCACCACCTTCGCGCCCAAGTCCTGCGCCACACGGGCCGCCCGGGTGATCTTCTGCAGTACGACCTCCGCGGGGAGGTCGAGGAACTGCCGCGGTGTGAGCGGGCATCCCACAAACCACCCACGCGCGTCGGCGCCGGTCTTGCTTCGCACCCCCGTGATCTTGGATACGGGCTTCGGGGACACCCGCTTGAGAAGCTGCTCCAGCACGACCTCGGGCAGGATGCCCAGAACGGGATACTTCCTCGCCGCGTCCTTCGCACTACTCACGGGGTGGATTATGAAGGCGAACTCACCCATGATCTCGCATACTCAGTCTGTTACTTCACCCGAGGCCAACTGCTCCCGCCCACGTACCGCCTCCCACTACCTCCCAAACAGTTCTGCCGCCCGGCTCATGCGCGGGATCACGTCGACCCCGAACGGACACCGCTCGGCGCAGGACCCGCACTCGGTGCACTCCGAGGCCTGTGCCGGCAGCGCCGCGTAAGCGGCGCGGAGATCGTCAGACATGCCCTGGTCCGCGATGGCGGCGAGCCGGAGAGCCTGGCCCACGTCGATTCCGACAGGACACGGAAGGCAGTGATTGCAGTACACGCAGCCGCCTTCGAGACGCCAGGCCGAACCGGCCAGCGCCTCGCCGAACTCCCTCTCTTCGCCGCTGGCGGAGAGGAAGGCGAGCACTGAGTCGAGCTCCCCCCGGTTCTTCACTCCTGGCACGACCGCAGAGACACCGGCCTGCGACAGAGCATAGCTCAACAGTCTGACCGGATTCAGGTCGCCCTTTTCGGACTCCGCGAGATGGAAGAGGCGCCCGCCCGCAAAGGGCTTCATGCCGACGAGCCCGATGCCCTCCGCGGCGCAGGTCTGGAAGAGCCGCCTCCTCTCGACGTTGACTCCGCGCGGCCGCGCTCCGGCCTCCGCTTCGAGCTCCTCAATATGGGAACGGCCAGGCAGCGCGTCGAACACGGGGTTGATCGGGAACATCAGGACATCGAAGTCTCCGCTCAGCACGGCCGCCTGCGCGACCGGCGCAACGTGGGAGCTCAGCCCGATGAAGCGTGCCTTGCCTTGATCGCGGAGACTGCGGGCCAGAGCCAGCAGGCCGGCCTCGTCGGCCAGGCCCGTGTAGTCATCTTCCTTGTCCACCCACTGCACCATGAGGACGTCGGCATGATCGATGCCCAGCCGCGAGAGCATGTCTGCGAAGATGGCCTCGCACTCACTCGCGTCACGCGAGAGGCGGTACTGGCCATTCGATACAGCGGGGCCCAGGTGGAGCGTGAGAGTCACACGGTCTCGCAGCCCGGCCAGGGCCGCGCCCAGGTTGTCGAGGTAGTCGGGGTAGGCCCAGAGGATGTCGAAGTAGGTGACGCCGCCCTCCACCGCGCCGCGCACGACTTCGACCACCGTCTCCCGCGGCTGTCCGTGGAGGTACTCGGTTCCGATGCCGATCTCGGCAACGGCGAGCCCCGTCCGCCCGAGCTTCCTTCGGTTCATGTCCCCAACTCAACTCGATCGAGTAGACTCGCCTCTGACAGGCAGGGCATGTCTGTGCCAGAGAGCGTCTCAGTCATTGCCACGAGCGGACCGCGCCTCATCGGCGGCAGGGGATCCCGCTCTCACCGCAACTCGGCGATCTCGCAGTCCCTTGTCCCCGCGCCGGCTGCTACCTGCCTTCCCAGTGGGCTTCGCCCTCCTCCTCCATCTTCTCGAGCCGGGTGTAGTAATCCGGAAACTCGTTGAGGTGGGCGAGGGCGATCTTGCCGGTCGTCAATGGATCGTCGTTGCTGACGTTCGTGTGCGGGTCAACCAGTCCGTGCTCGAGTTCGACATCCATACCCATGCGGAACTGCTCGACATCGAACTTGCTCCAGTCGATGCCCAACTGCTCGCCAATCTGCTTCGCCTCTTCGGCCGTGAAGCTCTTCTTCGCCATGGTGCTTCCTCCCCGAGTTGGCTTTGCTCGGTTCCTGAGGTAGTCTTCGGCAGAGAACTGAACGTTCCCTGCGCTGGAAGCGAGGAGCGCGTGGCCTCGGAGGCACTATGCAGGCCCGCAGGCCGCGCCTAGTCCGCCTTCCCGACGAGCTCCTTCCAGCGCCACACCATATACTGGTAGCTCTCCCAGGAGACGTCCGGCGGGATGCCGTGGTCCATGTGGGGGATGAAGCGGCCGAGGGCCAGGATCGGCCTCAGGCGTTCGATCTCCGCCTCCATCGCGGCCCTGTCTTTCGTCATGGCTCGCTTGTCGATGTGGCCGAGCGCGTGCAGGTCCGGGTGAGTCTTCAGCAGGTACGGCACGTCGTTTCCGGCCTGCACCTCGTAGGGGAAGATGCCGTTGAGTCCCGCTTCGAGGAAGAGCGGGGTGAGCTGGTGCATGTGGCCGTCGCTGTCGACAAGCTTGATCGTCGCGCCCCGCTCGTCGGCGAGGCCCATGAGCTTCTGGTAGTAAGGCATCAGGAAACGCCTGAACATCGCGGGTGAGATGAGAGAGCCGTTCTTGCTCGCCATATCCTCCCAGGTGTAGATCGCGTCGATCCTGATCTCGTCGAACAGTTGGGTGAGCAGCGCAGACCAGAGGTCACAGAGCGCGGTGTTGATGTCCTCGATCAGCTCCGGCTCCTGCGCCATGGCGATGAGGCACGCTTCCACGCCCATCATTGTGCGCGGACCGCTCAGAAAGCCATATGGGTAGAAGCCCACGCCTATCAGCCCCTCGGAATCCCGGAGTTCCCCGACCCGCTTGTCCCAGTCCGCCGGGAATCGCTCAGGTGTGTCAGGGCTGAAGCGCCACTTGTGCTCCTCCCACGTCTTGCGGTCCTTGACGGGGTAGTCGAGCCACTCCGACATGCTGGTGCCGTCCTTGCGGGCCCGTTGGAGGACGCCCTGCTCGTCTCGGAAGACGATGTGCTCCTCGTCCTCGTCGAGCTGCTCCCGCTCGAAGCCCGGGCAGAGCCCGAAGTTCACCCCCGGGCCCGCCCCGCCGGAGTCGAAGCCGAACAGGGCGTACCAGTCGTCGTCGTTCTTCATCCCCTCCCGCTTCCACCGCCGGTGCGTCTCCTCCCACGGCCCCCACTGGCAGACGAAGGGAACGCGGTCCACTGGCTCGCCGGTGAAGAACGCTATCATCCGCTCGCGGTGCGTCATCGAATCAGACATTACGCGCACCCCATCTCTTGCCCTCATTCCCCGTGGGCACTGGGCTTGTCGCGACCACGAACGCGCCGAAGCCTGGCGCTGTCAAGGCGCCCAGCGCTACCGGCCCTCCACCGCGGCCTCCTGCTCGTTGATGGCGCGGATGACGGCCGGGTCGAACTTCGGCTTGCGGTCATAGCTGTAAAGCCCGTTGACCTCTTGCTCGATGTCGTAGAGCTGCGTATAGCAGAACCCGCATATCTTCGGGTGGAGGAGGATCGCTTCCGTCAGGGCGCGGTAGCGGGCCAGGAACTCCTCCTCGGTCTTCGGCCGGTCGCCGTACCCCCAGGCCTTGTCATCCGTCTGTCCGGGGTTCCACCAGACGCCACCATACTCGCTCACGAAGTAGGGCTGGCCCCGGTGCGGTGCGTCGAATGCCGAGTTCCGGAATGGCTCGCCGTCCCCGGCGAAGGCGGCGAAGAGGGCGGCAAACTTCTCCGGGTCCTGCTCGTAGCTGTGGCAGTCGTCGACATCGGTGACCGCGTGGACATAGCCGCTGGTGTCGATGACCGGCCGCGTCGGGTCGAGCTGCTTCGTCGCCCAGTAGACGGCGGGCACAAGCGCCGGAGTAGGCTCGTGCCGGGTCTCGTTGAGTGGGCCCCAGCCCACCACCGATGGGTGGTTGAAGTCCCTCTGTACCACGGCGAGCCACTCCGGTAGGATGCTCGCCAGCGCGTCGGGCAGCGAGATGTCGAGGCCCCAGCTCGGGTATTCACCCCACACGAGATAGCCGAGGCGGTCGGCCCAGTAGAGGAAGCGCGGCTCGAACACCTTCTGATGGAGGCGGGCCCCGTTGAACCCCATCGCCTGGGAGAGGTCGATGTCGCGCCGCAGCGCGTCGTCGTCGGGCGCGGTGTAGATGCCATCGGGGTAGTAGCCCTGGTCGAGCACGAGCCGCTGAAAGAGGGGCCGGCCGTTGAGGAGGATCGCCGGTGACTCGAGGTCGATCTGCCGCATTCCGAAGTAGCTCTCGACGCGATCGACGAGGCTGTCGCCCGCCGTCAGGTGCAGCTCCAGGTCGTACAAGAAGGGATCATCCGGCGACCACGCCCGCGCCTCACCCAGGTCGAGATCGAGCGCGGCCGCCCCGCCCTGCACGTCGGCCCCCACCTTGGCCACCTCCGCGCCCTCCGCGCGGGCGACCGCGATCACGACGTGATCGGAGGCAGCGTCTGTCGTCTGAACCACGACCGAGAGGCGGCTACGCTGGACGTCGGGCAGGAACCGGGCGCGCTCCAGTCGGACGGCCGGCGCCGCCTCCAGCCACACCGTCTGCCAGATGCCGGTGGTGCGGGTGTAGAGGCAGCCATAGGACTCGGGCCTCTCGGACTGCTTCCCGGACGGCTGGAGAGCGCTGCCAGTGTCATCGATGGCCCGCACGACGAGTTCGTTGTCGCCGTCGCGCAGGTGAGGCGTGATGTCGAACTCGAACGGGGAGTAGCCGCCGCGATGGGAGCCACCTAGGCGGCCGTTCACCCAGACCGTTGTCTCGTAGTCGACGGCGCCGAAGTGCAGCACGCGGCGGCCCTGCCACTCATCGGGCGGGCGGAAGGTGCGCCGATACCACACCGCGGGCATGAATTCGGTCTTGCCGAGGCCGGAGAGCCGCGACTCCGGAGCGAATGGCACCACAATGCGGCCGCTCAGCGGATGGCCGCAACACAACCCGCGGTCGAGCCCGGAGAGGTCACGGTCCTCTTCGAACTCCCACTCCCCGTTGAGGCTCAGCCAGTCGGGGCGCACCCACTGTGGGCGCGGGTATTCCGGTCGCGGCAAGTCTCTACTCATGTCTCTGGTCCTCAAACTCGATGACGCCTGGCCGCCAGTTCACTTGCTCCGCCAAGCGGAGATAGTCGTCGTCGGCGAGTTCCTCTGGTCTCTTACCCGAGAGCGCCACGAGCACGCCTTCCATGACGTTCGCGCCGAAGCTCTCGCCCGAGATCGAGGGCGTCATCGTGATGAGCTTTGCCACCCCTCGCTTGCGAAGCTCATCAACGTCGGTGGCGCGTGTCGTGTTCGTCACGATCACCTTGCCGGTCAGTTCGGCAGGCATATAGCGACGGATGAACTGGAAGTCGCCCGCGATGATATCGGCAGACTCGAAGTACCGCGCGTGCTTGGTTTTCGTCGCCTCTTGCCGGTCGCCCGTTGGATAGAGCACCGACATGGGCAGCCGCCGGAGGACCGGTAACAGCATGGCGCCTAGAATGGCAACCTGTCTCAAGCTGGTAAGTGCCACCGGAATGCCAACCGCGTAGATGAGATCGCCGAAGGCGACCTCAGCCCCGAGCTGTGGGAAGGTCTCGGCCATTCCGGGGCGGTCCACGGCCGACACGAGCAGGACCCGCTTGCCTGAAACCTCGAGCGCGCCCTCGTCGACCAGCCGCCTCAGCAGCAGCGGCTCCAGCACCCGCTTTACCCCGCCGCCGTCCACAACCGGTGTCTCTTTGGCAGCGCCGGCCATTCGCGCCGCGTCCCGCAGCTCGTATCTCCGGCTGCCGGCCACGAGGTACCGGTTGACCCCGCCGAGACCGATCGCATCGACCTTGCCGTCGCGTTCGGCGATCGCCTCCTCTGCCAGGTGCACGTTGCCGTCCGTGCCGATTCGTTCAAGGCGGAACGGCTCGCCCGCGAAGTCCATGTGGACCGAGCGGTTCCGCCGCGACGACCCGAGGCTGACGCTGACCACATGCTTCATCCGGGCCTCGCAGCCGCGCTGAGAGCGGCCTCCCGCGCCTCTCCGAGAATGGCGAACAGGTGGGCTTCCGCAGTGGCGTGATTGGCCTTCTCCCGGAGCGAGCGCGCCATGGGCATCCCCTTCAGGTACCAAGACACGTGCTTGCGCATCTCCCTGACGCCCCACTTGGGCCCGCGATCTGCGACGGCCAGTGAGACGTGGCGGGCCGCCAACTCAATCCGCTCCTCCACAGTCGGCGGCGGTGGGGTCGGCTCTCCGGCGAGGGCCGCTCCCGCTTCGCGGAAGATCCAAGGGTACCCGAGTGCTGCCTGGCCGATCATCACACCATCACAGCCGGTCACTTCCCTCATCCGCACCGCGTCGCTCGCGGAATTGACATCACCGCTCCCGACCACGCGAATTGCGACGGCCTCTCTCACACATCGGATGACGTCCCAGTCGGCCGCGCCGCGGAAGCGCTGTCCCACCCACCGCGGGTGCACTGAGACGGCGGCCGCGCCGGCCCGCTCGCAGCGGCTCGCCATCTCGACTGCGTCCGCGCCGCGGTCTCCCCAGCCGGTTCGCAGCTTCACCACCACCGGCACGCTCGTCGCCTCAACGCAGGCGCGGACAATCGCTTCCCCGCGCTCCGGATCGGCCATCAGCGCGGCCCCGGCCCGGCCCTTCAGCACCTTCGGCACAGAGCAGCCCATGTTGATGTCCACAAGATCGGCTCCATGCCGCTCGGCCTCTACCGCAGCCTGGGCGACGACGTCGGGCTCGGCGCCGAAGATCTGCGCGCAGACCGGATGCTCCTCGGCAAGGAAGCGCAGCAGATCGTCCGTCTTCTGGCTGCGGTGGCGGAGAGCGTTCGCGCTGATCAGCCCTGTCCACACCGCGCTCGCACCGAGCTCACGGCAGAGAAGCCGGAACGGCCGGTCGTTGATCCCGGACATGGGAGCGAGTGCGACCGGCGGGTGTAGGGTCAGATCACCGATTCGCATCGGACCTGCCGCGGTTGTGCTCCCAGATGGCTGCGACTCCCTCGAGGGTGAGTGTCGGCACGACCTCGTGCTGCACTCGTAGATACGACGATAGAAGCTCGGCGTCGCCGCCGGTGACCACCAGGGGAGTATTCGGCCCAATGGCCTCGCGTATGCGTGAGGCCAGGCCATCAATGAGCGAGGCCGTCCCGTAGGCCGCCCCGACGCGGATGCACGCTTCCGTGTCCGCGCCAATCGGCCCGGCGGGGAGATCACGGGAGGCCTTGGGCAGCGCAGCAGTGCGTTCCGCGAGGGCCTGGAAGCCGCTTGCCATTCCTACCCAGATGGCCCCGCCGAGGTATTCGCAGTCGGGCGACACGGCGTCGACGACGACCGTCGTTCCCACGCTCGCCACGATGACGGGAACACCGCACCGTCGCGCCGCCCCGACGGCCGCCGCAAGTCGATCCGGCCCGAGCCGACGAGGAGTCCGGTAACGATTGACGAGTGGGCTCGGCATGTCGCCCCGCACGATGAACGCGGGCCGGCTCTCTCGCTCACACCACTGCACCCAGTCGCTCGCTGCCTCCGGAACGACAGAGCAGAGCGCGACCTCGAACTCCCCCTCCTCGCCTGCGTCGGCCGCTGCAGTGACCTGGGACGCGAGGTCGCCCGGCTTCGCCACCCCGCTGGTCGGGCCGACCGACAGACCGCGGACCGCTCCCCCCTCCCATACTCCCACCTTCGTCGTCGTGTTCCCGATGTCGACGACGAGGAGCGTCACTCCGCTGCCTTTGTCCGAGCGGTGGCAAAGAGCTCGAGGCCCTTGGACGTGAAGAGCGAGCTGACATAGGCCATCACGAAGAGGAATCCTATCTGCACGCCCGCGGCCGCAAGCGGACGTGCGAGTCCCTCGCTGCCTTTGCGGCTCGTGCTGAGCAAGGCCTCGGGAACCTGGAAGAAGGCCGTCACCGCAAGCCCGAATACCGCAACCATCATCGCGAGCCCCACCGCGAATATGATCCCGCCGACCCATCGCCCAGGTCTATGTTGAGCGCCAGATTCAGTCATGGTCTACCTCCACATAACGCAGTGGATTGTAGCAAATCGTCCGAGCCGGAGCAATCGGCGGGCCGTCAACATCCCTAACATCAGCCTGGCCGCTCAGACTGGTTGGGCGGGCGCTTCGGGCAGTTGGCCCCATGCTCCTGGATGTTGTCCTTGGTCACCACCGCATCGCAGTGTCGGCAGCACATCACGTCTCCGAACGACGTGCGTCCCTTGCGATAGATCTCCCGCGGGGAGAAGACGAGTCTCGCCACCCACCACAGGGCGGCTATGCCCGCGAGAACGACGAGTCCCAGGACGATCAGGTAGGTCACGTGTCATCCCCTCCTCGGCGGGGTGCCCTGCCACGACGTCTGCCCTTGGTGAGAGTACGCAGATCAGAAGTGCCACTCCCGCCCAGCGGGCGCACGGGCAGTGTCTACACGAACTCGGGCAGGAACTCCTCTTGAAGCGAAAGCATCTCGTCCAGCAAACGCGTTGCTCCGGCCACACTGTTGACATTAGGATCCAGTAGCAGCGCCTGCAGCAGCAGCTTCCTGTCTCTCGTGCGGTAGGCCTCCGTGACCAGCGAGTTGATCGTGCACTGCGTGCGGAGCATCGCCGCGAAGGCCTCCGGCAGCGGACCCACCGAGAGGGGGTGAACGCCCTCCCCGTCCACCCGCGCCGGCACTTCCACCGCCGCCTCTCGCGGCAGGTTCTCAATGTAGCCCTCCGTGTTGAGGACATTCACCGCCGGCCGAACGTTGCCGGTGTTCAGCTCGATGTCGGTGACGATGGGCACCGTCAGCTCGCCGCTTGGTCCCAAGATATGCTCGTCCAGGCTGACCTCGCCGCTCGCATAGGCCTCCAGACTCGGCTGCCCCGGGCCGTCATCTTCGGAGACGGCCCTCGACTCACGGCCATAGAACCATTTCACGCCGGTGAACTCAGAGCCATACGACAGATACTCGCCGATGTGACCGTCCGCGGGGAAGGTGAAGATGCCGAAGATCTGGGCTAACTTGGTGAACAGCGGCTCGGTCTCCTCTGACCGATCCGCTGCCGCCATCTGTACCAGCTCGGGAAGCCACTCCTTTCCGGTGGCGCGCTCCTTCACAGTCAGGACACAGTAGAAGTGGTTGATGCCTGCAGACACCACATCGAACTCATCGATGGGGCGCTGGAGGTAGTCGGAGATGGCTTCGAGAGCACCGAACACGCCGTGGCAGATGCCGATCGCCTTCACCTCCGTCAGATGAAGGATGGCGTGGAGAACACGTGATTCGGGGTTGGTGAAGTTCAGCAAGAGGGCATCGGGACACAGCCGCTCGACATCGCGGCAGATGGGGAGGATCAGCTCGAAGCTGCGCAGGGCGTGGAAGAGCGCTCCCGGGCCGCCGTTCTCGCCAAGGCAGTGGCGGAACCCGTGCGCGAGGGGAACGCGGAAGTCCTGCTCCCACAGCTCCATGCGCTTGCGCGCCACCGCGGTGATCACGTAGTCCGCTCCGGGCAGCGCCTCTGTGCGGTCGGTCGTGCTGTGCAGGGCGATGTCGCTGCCCGTGTGCTGCTTGATGCGTTCGGCCAGCTTCGCCATCGTGCCCAGCGCACGCTCATCCACGTCGACGAGACTCAACTCGACACCACGGCCCCGCAGCTCGGCGGCCTGCATCAGATCGGCGATCTGTCCGAGCCCGAAGCTGTGGCTTCCTGCGCCAATGAGGACTATCTTCATCTGCTGCTCCTTCTCGCGTCCGCCAGTGTCAGTGGTGTCCTATTCGTCATCCCACGCCTAGTTACTGCAGGAGGGTCGTTTTCGCGGGCACATGCGAGTCGCCCCGCGGGAGCGACCGACGGCCCGACAGGAGTTGCTTCGCCCGCTGCCGAAGCCCCGCCAGGTCACAACTCGGAGGAGGACCCACGGCACATGCCTGCGACAAAGATCGTCTTCATCGGTGGGGGGAGTTTTCACTGGGGGCCGGATATCATCCGGGACCTGATCGTGACGCCGGAACTGAGCGGCTCGACCCTCGTGCTTCACGACCTGAATCACGAGGCCGCGGAGACCAACCGCGTGATCGCCGAGCTTCTCAGGGAGAGGGCGGGCGCCGATTTCACCATCGAGGTGACCGACGACCTCCGGGCGGCGCTCGATGGGGCCGGCTACGTCATCGTCGCCATCGCCACGGGTGGGTTGGAGGCCTGGCGGCTCGACATGGAGATCCCCGACAAGCACGGCGTGCGCCAGACCATCGCCGACACCGTCGGGCCCGGGGGGTGGAGCAGAGGCCTGCGGACCATCCCCGTCATGATCGACATCGCCCGCGATATGGAGCAGGTCTGCCCCGAGGCCTGGCTGCTCAACGTCACCAACCCGATGACGACGCTCACCCGCAGCGTGCACAAAGAGACCGGCATCCCCTGCATCGGCCTCTGCCACGAGATGTTCCACTGCATGCATGAGCTCGCGCCGATGCTCGGCGCTGAGCCCGCGGAGGTACACTTCAAGGGGGCCGGCATCAACCACTGCGCGTGGATGCTGGAGATCAAGGTGCGCGGCGAGGACGGGCTGGAGCTGGTCCGCCGCTACTGGAAGGAGAACGGCTACCCGAAGGATACCGTTGGGCCGCTGCTGTTCGAGATCTTCGGCTACCTGCCGATCTGGCGCGGGCGGCACCTGTCGGAGTTCTTCCCTCACTTCCTGACGCCCGAGTCCGGATACGGCGAGAAGTACGGCTTCCTCGATCAAATGGTGACGGTCAAGGATCGCTACGCCTCCCGCAAGCGCGGCTATGAGCGCTGGCTGAAGATGCGGGAGGGCGAGCACCTGCCCGAGCTGAAGATCGGCGGCGAGCCGATCGCCCCGATCATCACCGCCCTCGAAGGAGGCGAGCCGATCACGGTGCCTGTGAACTGGCCCAACATCGGCCAGGTGGCGAACTTCCCGCCTGACGTCGTCGTCGAGACGAAGGCCATAGTCGATCACCGCGGCGTCTCGCCTATCACGGCGGGGCCGCTGCCGCCGGGAATTCGCGCCGTCTTGAGCCCTCACATGGAGAACCAGGAACTCATCGTCGAGGCCGCAGTGACGGGGGACAAAGAGGTGGCGTTCCAGGCTCTGTTTAGCGACCCTCTCGTGAGGGACTTGGACAGTGCCCGCGCTATCTTCGAGGAGCTGCTCGCCGCGCATGCGGAGCATCTGCCGCAGTTCGGCGGCTGAGCGAGGGACCGCCATGGCTGCCGACAGGGGAGGCGTCAATCGGCGCGGAACCCTCCGAGTGTCCTCAGAACACGAGAGATTGGCGCAGATATGACCATGTCACCCAGAGAACGCGTCCTCACCGCCCTGCGCCGGGAGCGGCCGGATCAGGTACCGAAGCACTTCGATCTCACGCCCGGGCTGATCGATGAGTTCCGGCGTCGGACGGGCGAGGAGGACTATGCCGAGTACTTCCGGCTGGAGCCTCGGGGGGCAGGGATCTCCGGGACCTGCCAGCCGCGTGACTTCACGCCATATCTGGGCGATGTGCCGGAGGTCGATCACCACGACGAGTGGGGCGTCGGGGCGGTCATGGCTGGCTTCCACCATTTCGAGCGCATGGTCCATCCCCTGCGCAATGCCAAGTCGCCCCGAGACATCGCGAGCTACCCGTGGCCAGATGTGCTCGCGCCCTATCGCTGGCGCTCCGTCGGCGATGGTGTCGAGAGATGGCACAACCGAGGCTATGCCGTGTGCGGCAGTCCGCCGGGTGCCTGCGGCGGATCGCTGTATGAGACGTGCTGGTATCTGCGCGGGCAGGAGCAACTCCTCGTCGATCTCTACGAGAACCCGGACCTCGCCACCGCCCTGCTGGACACCGTCAATAACACAATGATCGAGGCGACTCGCCGCCTGGCCCACGCCGAGATCGACATACTTCGCCTCGGCGACGATGTAGGCTCACAGCGGGCGATGCTGATGAGTCCGGAGACGTGGCGAGAGTGGCTCAAGCCGAGGCTGCGCAACGTCATTGGCACGGCGAAGGCCGCCAAGCCGGATATGCTCGTCTTCTACCACAGCGACGGCAACATAGAGCCCATCATCCCGGATCTGATCGAGATCGGGCTCGACATCCTCAACCCCGTGCAACCCGAGTGCATGGACCCGGCTGAGCTCAAGCGGGAGTACGGCCGCGACCTCGCATTCTGGGGCACGATCGGAACCCAGACCACGATGCCCTTCGGAGATGTCGAGGAAGTCCGTCGCGTGGTGAAGGAGCGGGTCGAGACGGTCGGCCCCGAGGGCCTTCTTCTCGCGCCGACTCACGTGCTGGAGCCCGACGTGCCCTGGGAGAACATCGTGGCGTTCGTGGAGGCGGTGGAGGAGTTCGGCACCGGGTAGGAGCCGCCAGCCGCATGTTGTGTGGGAGAGACATAGGCGAGCGCTTCCAGGGGGTAGGATAGCGGCGGAGGGTACGCACCATGACCGATCCCATGGCTTTCGGCCACGGCGATCTCCGCTTCTCCTGGGGAGACCATATCTGTACGATCTTCGAGAACCGCGAGCAGCAGATGGCGGTCATGGTCCCGTTCATGGCGCATGGCCTGGCGGCAGGCCAGCGCTGTGTGTGGGCCTCGCCGGAAACGGCCGCAGACGAGTTCCGGCGGTCCCTCACGAGGGCGGGCGGAGATGTGCCGACACTGGAGGCATCCGGCCAACTCCTCATCATCCCGGACGTCGACTACTACCTCCATGACGGCATCTTCCAGCCAGAGCGCACACTGGCACTGGCGGCCACGCTCTACGAAGACAGCGTCCGCGAGGGCTACACTGGGATACGCGCGACAGGCGACGTCTCGTGGCTGGCGAGTGGCCCGGTGGATCTGGACTTGTGGGAAGGATATGAGCATCAGTTCACGGAGCACATGCGAGGGAAGCCGGTGGTCACGGTATGCCAGTACGACCAGCGCAGGTTCTCCGGCGAATTCGTGGTGGCGGCGCTGCACACGCACCCGATCGTCATCCTTGGAGAGACCGTGTGCCAGAACCCGTTCCTGACGTCGCCCCCGGAGGAGTTCGAAGAGCGCCGACAGGTGCATTGAGAACATCCCCGCCTGGACCCGGCGGCCCGTAAGCTCCGTCGATCGGCCGCCCGGCCGGCAGCAGGCCGGCTGGTCGATGGGCGCAACCGGATCCGCTAGCCGAAGCCCATGAAGAGCATCACGAAGGCGCTCTTAACCGCCCTGGCGGCCTCGGGGATGTCCTCGTATAGCCCCACCGCGACTATCTCGTCCAGCTCCGCCAGCGCGTGTGCCTCCAGCTGCATGCCCATCGAGTACCTGCGCATGTTTCCCCGCGGTGGGCGCTGCTTGGCCAGCCGGCGGTAGGCTTCGAGCAGCTTGGCCAGCTCTACCTCGAAGTCCTCGACGTTCTCCGGTGTCACACCTCCGTGCTCGGCACCAATCGCCCACTTCACGACCGGCTCCATCACCACGTGATAGCGGGTGAGCTCGTCGCCGAACCACCGAAGGCCGTTCCGCTCCCGGATGCCCAACCAGATCCAGCGCACTCGCTCGAGGGCCTCGTGGGATTCCTTCATCTGTCCGGCGTGAAGGTGCCATTCCGCTATGTGAAGATAGCCAGTGATTGTGGCCAGGTCGGACTGCCAGCGCTCGTCGTCTGCGAACTCGGGCGGGGGCGCCTTGTGGTAGCTGCTCAGCAGCTCGTACCACTGTTCACGGCAATTGGAGACCGGTCGTTTCGCACCCTCCTCCGTCCCGCCCGACGTCGCAAGAAGGGAGCGCTTGTAGGAGAGGTTCCACGTGAGATAGGATGCCTCAAACTCCGAGCGAGGGACGACGGCCGCGGGCCCCCTTCTCCCAGCCATCCGCCCGCGCCGCCCCCGGGCCGGCCCCCTCCCCGGACCCCGGCGCCGGCCGTTGGCGCGAGCAACGCCCTGCCCCGGGCCGGCGGCCTCTGCTCGAGGCGCTGCCAGGACAAGCCCCGCCAGCACTCCCAGGCACGTCGCCGAGATGATCGCTCGGCGTCCCCAACTGACGAGCACTGCTTCCCCTTTCCGCCCTGCCGTGGGATCGGACACTGCCAGCCGTCACGGCCAGGCGCAGACGACGTTACAGACCTGACTTCGTAGGGAACGAGCGCGCCCCTTCCACGTCGGCGCGCCAAATGGGGAGATGTATGGGAACCGCGCAGGCCGTGCCAGCCGACTAGCCCTTCATCCCGCTGAGCGCGATGCCGCGGGTGAAGTACCGCTGGCCGGCCAGGAAGATGAGGAGGACGGGAATGGTCACCACCACCGTCCCCGCCATGAGCAGGTCCCAGCTCGTCGTGTACTGGGTCTGGAAGACCTGAAGGCCGACCTGGAGGGTCTTCATGGAGTCTTTGCTCATGATGAGCAGCGGCCAGAGGAACTCATTCCAGGCGGCGGTGAAGGTGAAGATCCCCAGCGTGGCCAAGGCCGGCTTGGACAGGGGAAGGATGATGCGCCAGTAGATGCCGGCCTCCGAGCAGCCGTCTATCCGGGCCGCGTCCTCCAGCTCCCGCGGCAGTGTCATGAAGAACTGCCGTAGTAGGAAGATGCCGAAGGCCCCGACGGCCATCGGCAGGACGAGGCCGGGGTAGCTGTTCAGCAGACCGTGGCCGCCGGCCCCGAGGATGTCGTTGCCGCCGACCAGCGGCCAGTGTCTCAGCATGATGAACACCGGCACCATCGTCACCTGGGCCGGGATCATCATTGTGCCCAGCACCAGAACGAAGAGCACATTCCGGCCGCGGAACTGCAGGCGAGCGAACGCATAGGCTGCCATCGAGCAGAAGAGAAGGTTGGAGACCGTAACGGCCCCCGCGTAGATGATCGTGTTGATGAAGTAGCGTCCGAAGGGGGCCGCCTGCATCGCCTCGCGGTAGTTGTCCCATCTCCACTCGCCCGGAATCCAGACGGGCGGGAAGCGGAAGATCTCGGACTCGGGCTTGAGCGAAGTGGAGATCATCCACAGAAACGGCAGGATCATCGTGAACGCGCCCACCGCGAGCACGACATGCAAGACCGATGGCTTGACGATTCTGCGCATCATACGTACTCGACCTCGCCGCCGCGCAGGAGGCGGAGGTTAATCAGCGACATCACGAAGATGATGCCGAACAGCACGAACGCCATCGCCGAGGCATATCCCATCTTCATGAAGCTGAAGGCGTTCTGGAAGATCTGGTGCACGATCACCGTCGTCGCGTTGTTCGGCCCGCCGTTCGTCATCACATAGACCTGCGCGAAGACCTGAGAGGCGCCGATGACTGAAACCACGAGGATGAAGGCCGTCGTCGGCTTCAACAGTGGCCAGGTAATAGAGCGAAACCGCTGCCACGGCGTGGCGCCGTCGATGATCGCCGCCTCGTAGAGATGGTCCGGTATGCCCTGCAGGCCGGCGAGGTAGATCACCATGTTGTAGCCGAGCCCGCGCCAGATCGACATGGCGATGATGGCGGGCATGGCCTGGCCGGGGTCGGCCAGCCAGGTCTGGGGAGCGATCAGGACCTCCCGCCCCGCGACGAAGCTCAGCCCGCGAGAGAGCAGCTCCAGCGCGTAGTTGAGCAGCCCGTAGTTGGGATCGTAGATCCACATCCACACCAGCGACACGGCCACGAGACTCGTGACGACGGGAAGGTAGTAGGTCGTTCGATAGAGCGTCACTCCCCTGAGCCCGGCGTTCAGCAGCAGCGCGAGCCCTAGCGCGAGCGCCATCCCGATCGGGATTGTCCCGATGGCATACTGGGCCGTGTTGCGTAGAGAGAGATAGAAGACACCGCGGTTGCCGATATCCTCGGCGATTCGGGCGTAGTTGTCCGCGCCGATCCACCTGGGCGAGTGGATGATGTCGTAGCGGCAGAACGACAGATAGAACGCCGCCACAACCGGGATCAGGACGAAGAGGAAGAACAGCGCCAGCCCGGGTGTGAGGAACACCGAGGCCGTGCGCACTTGGCTCTTCGCGATCGGGGTGGTTCGCCCCATGCTCCCTGCTATCGCAACCCCGCGGCGACGGTCAGCAGCGCCGGTCGCCCCCTTTCTCTTGCTTTACCACGGCGGCGAGTCAGCACACTACAGCTACGGTCTCGGCACGATGTGCCGAGGCTTTCACTCGCTCCCGACCCGTTCGGCCAGCAAAGCGTCGAGTTCGCGGCTGTAGCCACGCAGGGCATCCTCCGGCGTCTTCGTTTGGTAGATCGCAGACTCCACGGCACGTTGCAGGCCGGTTCGAATCTCGAACCACTCGGGAATGGCGGGGAGCGACCGGCCGTAGCGGTCCATCAGCGCGACGAACTCCTGGAGCTCCGGGTTCTGCTGCATGAACTCGGCCCCGGCCACCGCTGAGCGACGGGGTGGGATGAAGAACAGGGTCGCGTTGTAGGCCGCCAGGTTCGCCGGCTCCATGAGGAACGTCATCAGCTTCCAGGCGAGCTCCTTGTGCTTGCTCTGGGGCGACATCGCCAGCCAGTCCGTGTAGACCGAGACGACCCTCCTCTTGCGGAGAGGCGTCGGTGCGATTCCGACCTTCGGCAGCAGCTCCGGCGCGTACTTCCTCACATTGTAGAGGCCGAACTGGTTGTTGATCTCCATCGCCGCCCGCTGGGAGGCGAAGACTGGGATGGCGCCGCCCGCCTGCGGCATGCCGGCCGTCGGGCACACCTCGTACCTATGGTAGAGGTCGACGTAGAACTGAAGCGCCTCGGCCGCCTCGGGACTATCGAGGAGCGACCGCGTGCCCTCGTCGTTGAAGATGCGGCCCCCGTTCTCCCACAGGAACTCCACGAATACCTGCCACGAGACCGCCACGTTCATGCCGGCCATCTCGAATACGGGGCCGCGCTTCACCGTCATCCGCCGCGCAGCCTCGGCCAGCTCCTCCCAGGTCTCGGGCGGATTGTCGAACCCGGCCGCTGACAGCAGGTCTTTGCGATAGATAAGAACACGGGGCGCCGAGAGATAGGGGAGCCCGTACACTCTCCCTTGATAGACGCAGGTGTTCCACGAGGCCGGATAGTAGTCGTCGGCCTGTCCCCACTCGGCGATGTAGTCATCCAGGGGCGCGGCCATGCCGCGATAGGCAAGGCCGCCCACGTACTCGGCCCCGACCTGGAAGACATCGGGTGCGACGCCTCCCGCGAAGCTGATGGTGAGCTTCTCGTCGAGGTGGGTCCAGGAGATGTACTGCGTGTTGACCTCCACACCGGGGTGGGCGGCTTCGAAGCGGGGCACGAGTTCCCCGTCGATCAGGTCACGCGTGTCCTGGTTGAAGTCGGCGATCCAGAGCTCGAGCTCGACGTGCTTCTCGCTCCCCGCGCATCCACACAGCACGAGCGCGACCAGGCCGAGCAGGAACCAGAGCAGCAGTTTTCCGGACCTATGAGACAAGATAGGGCTTCACGAACAGCAGTGCTGTGAGCGACGCGGTCACCACCACGTGATAGTGTTCGCGGTTCATCAGAACCAGAGACAACCGCCAGCGCCGCCCAGTCCCGCTTGCGGCGCGGCCGGGCAAGGGCACGATCAGCGGCACCGCGGCCGCGAACTGCGCGTGGGCGGCTCCGTAGGTGGTCCGCAGATGGCGCTCTTCTGAGAGCACCTGTCCCGCATAGAGAGCTGCAAACAGCGGAATGATCAGGACCCATCCCCAGATCACGTTCATCATGACGGCAAAGCCCACCGCCGCCACCGTGCTGCCCAGATAGAGAGGATGGCGGACGAACCGATACGGTCCATCAGTGCACAGGTCGCCGCCCTTCTCCAGCATCCCCGCCGCCCACACCCGAACGACCATTCCCGCCAGGATGAGTGCGCTTCCGACCAGGTTCGTCGGGAATGCCGGCCGCGCCAGCACAAAGCCCACCACGGCGAGCACGAGATGGCCGTGGATTCGCCTGAGCTTACCGGCAAGCCTCACTCACAACCCTTTCCGCGCCCGCGAAACCGGCGACGAGAGCCGAGACTAGGAAGCACCCCAGAGCTTCCCCAGGGCCTCCAGCCGCAGCTTCAGCAGAATCAGGACCACGACGACGCCCGCCGCCACCCGCAGCTCGTGGTTCCGCCCCAGATCCGACCACGACCACCTCTCGTCCGATAGCTTCTGCCGCGGCGGCAGGGGAAGCCATCGTCTCACCTTGGCGCAGTACTCCCGATACTCCTCACCAAAGAGAGCGACCAGATGTCGCTCCTCGCCCAGCACTCGTGCCTGCGCGTAGAGCCAGAAGAAAGCGATGTAAGGCAAGACGATGAACCAGCGCCAGGTCAAGAGCGTCAGCCCCAGCCCCACGAAGAACCGACCCATGTACATCGGGTTGCGCAGCCACCCATATGGACCCGACTTCACCACTTGGATGTTCTTGCGGAGATGGGCCGCGGCCCAGAGCTGAAGAGACTCCCCGGCCAGCGCGACCGCCACGCCCGGCCACATCGGGCCCCGATCGGTGAACAGGAAGAGCACAGCCGCGGCCGGGATGGCGAGGAGGAACCGCAGCCGCGTTGCCATGCCCTGGACGCGCTCCACTAGGCCGGAGGTCAGAGCGCTTCGCGCTTCGGCGACGGGATCGGAGTTCTCGGTCGTCATCGCCGCCGATGATAGCCGCGGCCACAGCCACTGTCAACGTCAACGCGGCCCACAGATGACATCGAGGTGGTTCTCCAGGCCCAGGCAGCCTTGGTGGGAGGCTTCGCCTTGCACAGCGGCGAACCCACAGGCCACTCCCGGAGGGTTGTGCATGCCTGATAATGGCCCCACAAGCGAGCTCTCCTCGCGCTCACCCACGTGGCCGGAGCCGCCGCCTCCCAAGATGCGGCGCTGCCGGTCGGAGGCGCCGAGCCCCCATGACCACGTGGACTCGGGGCCGCGAACGGAACCGGCAGAGGCCGGTGGACGCCATGAGCCGGACTGGGATGGTCTACCGCGGTGAAGCGTAAGTCTCGAGGTGAGCGCCGCGAGGAGGGACCTCGCCTCGTCAGGCGGGAGGAGCTGGACGACCTGGGCGACCTGGTCGCGCTGTCCTTCGGCGGCGTCGTTCCTCGCCGCCGAGGCCGGCGCAATCGGTGGTGGCAGGGGCGAACCGGCAGCTATGTCATCGCCCGCGACGGGAAGCCTGTCTCACACATACGGGTCGTCTACAACGTTCTTTCACTCAACGGCTGTCGCCTCAAGATCGCCAGCATTGGCGGGGTATGCACTCATCCCGATTACCGCGGCCAGGGGATTGCGAGCACGTTGCTCGATCACTGCGTCGAGGTCGCAGCCGATGCGGGAGCCAGCCTGCTCCTCATTTCGGGAGAGCGGGGTCTCTACCGTCGGGCGCTGGCGGCGGATGCCGGGCCCATCTACGAGGCGGAGGTGTCGCCGGACTCGGCATCTGTCGCGACTCCGGCGCCGTGTGCACGCCCGGCCCAGCCGGAAGACTGGGCGGCCTGCGCCCGGCTCTATCAATCGGAGCCTGTTCGCTTCGTACGCTCGGCCGGGTTCTTCAGGCGGACGTTCTCCTGGCGGGCCGTCCGCGGCACCTGGGTCATCGAGTGGGGAGGCGAGGTCACAGCCTACATGTTGCTCTCCCGCCCCTGGGGAACACCCGCCGATTACCCGCGCCGGCTGGTGGCGGAGTACGCGGGATCCCGGGCGGCGCTTCTGGAGGGCCTGCCATCGCTGTTCGATGCAAGCGGCTTCGAGCAGATTACCCTCCGCGCGCCAGCGTGGGACCAGGAGCTGGCATATCTCCTCGATCGAGCGGGGTCGGCCCCCAAGCCGACGACTCTCCCGGACCACACCATTCGGCTGCTCGACCTGCCGCGCCTCATGCGGCGACTTCGCTCCCATACGGCCGAGCGACTTTCGCGTGTCCACGTTCGAGGGCTCACCTTCGATCAGGAAGGCTCTCGCTGCATCTTCGGGTTCGGTGACGAGAAGCTCCAACTCGACCTGAGGAAGGGGGCCGCCCTGGTGCTCGGCGGGCCGGAGGCGCCGCCGGTGGATGGCGAGCTGGGCCGCGTCCTGGCCTTGCTGTTTCCAGTGCCGCTTCCGCTGCCGGGGCTGAACTACGTCTGAGTGAGTCGCGGCTCTGCTCTCCAGAGGCTGTGCCGATCTGACACAGACCGGCAGCGAGGCCAGTAGAAGGGCCGGAGCGCCCGTTGGGCGCTCCGGTCACTGTTGTCAAAACGAACTGACCCGTTTCGGGTGTCTCTAGTAGAGGATCCCCCACGCCGGGTCCGCCCCGCACGTTGACACTCTATAGATGTCCAGGATGCCGACCTCGCCATCCTTGTGCTTCGCCAGGAGTGTCTCAGAGTTGACCCACGCAGCATGGCCATCCAAGTAACCGAGGTTCACGCCACCCAGGTGTCGCGTGCGGTTCTTCCTCAGCTCGGGATTGAGCAGGTAGGCGCCGTCACTGGGCGCCATGTTGTACAGGCCGCAGTCGGCCGCCCACTCTGCGCAGCCCTCCCAGTCGCACCACGCCCAATCGCAGGAGGAGCAGACTAGAGCGCAGACTTCCGGGTAGGCTACGTTCGCCAGACAGCACGTCCCGCCTCCCGGGCCGCCCTTCGGAACAACGATCACGGCGTTCGCCGGATCGTCCACCTCGACCATCTTCAGATTATACTCGTGGCAGATATCTATGGACTGGGTAAACGCCTTGTGCGCGGTATCTCCGTAGCCCGCGTAAGGGATCCCGTACCTCCCTTGGGTAAAGGTGTCGGTAACATCGCCGCCCCAACCAGGTGGGTACGTGAACTGGCAGATCTCGAACTCGTAGTCGGCGATGGCTCCCCACTGGCCCTCGCGGGCCAACAGGTAGGTGAACCAGTCGGGCCCCGGGATGATCATGCGCGCCCCTCCATACATCCTCGCGCTGGGGCAGTTCCAGACGTCGCGGTTCTTGACGTACTCATCCAGAATCACCACATGCCGCAGGTAGGGATTGGCGTTCTCCTCGCACCAGCCCGGCCACTCCTCCTCGCCCTCCCCAGGGCACCTCTGGAAGAACTCAAGCACCTCAGGGCGCGTCTCGTCCGGCGGCATAGTGTCGTTGTTGTCCGCGAGATACATCTGCACGGCCAACGCGATATTCTTCACGTTCGACAGACAGACCGCCTTGCGGGCCGACTCGCGAGCCCGCGCAAAGACGGGGAAGACCATGGCAGCGAGGATCCCGATGATCGCTATCACTACCAGTAACTCAATCAGCGTGAATCCGCGTCTCTTCCCAAGCTTCATCTAGTCCCATCCTCCTTTCCTGAACGCACGTCTGCACTTCGCCAGGCAGACAAGGTGTTCGCTTCGGCTCAACTAGCTCGCCGCTCTGTCGCCCAGCGCGATGATCTCCTCACCTCCTTCCTGCGCGAGGGTACTCTCCGGAACTTTGCTGGTCCGGAGATGGTGCAGAACGGGGCTGCTGGGGAAAGCGGAACTCGGGAGCATCAAACAGAGGGATTGGACGTCGAGGAACAGGCGGGCCAGCACGGCTCACCGCAGAGGGGCAGAAATCAACACCCCCCGTGAGCACGCGAGTGCTGTCGTCTCGAGCCGCAGGAATCGCCCAGATAGCGGGCCTCCTTCACGTCCGCTCGGACAGCCACTACCTTGCCATTTAACCACACTCACCCAGGAAAAACAAGAGAACAGACATCTGGATCTGGAACTATGTGAACTGACGTCCGGCATCTATGGAGGATCATCCGGATATCCGCAAACACCGCAGCAGGCAAGGAGGTCCGACCGGCTGGATGCCGAAGCCACAGCCGATGCTGGCAAGAAGAGCTCTTGCCGGGTCGCCAGCAGCCGTGGATCACTCTTCGGGCGAGGGCCAGCTGTGGCTACCGGGACACCGCCTGATCAACCGTCGAACCGGATGAGTCCTGGCGCGCATGACTCGCGCGGGGCGCATGCCATCCGGGGCCGGACGCTGCTCCTCTTGCTCGTGCTCGTGCCCGCGAGTGTGTTCTTTGGCGTCTGGAACTGCTGGGTTGCTGGCGGCGCGGGTGCACTCGACTCCCTCATCGGTCCGGCCGTGGCAGGCCTGACGATTCTCGTAGCTCTCAACGCGGCCCTCCGGAAGTGGCGGCCGGCGTGGGCGCTCTCCCGGGCCGAGGTTATTGCCACCTACACTGTGCTCATTGTCTCCATCGGCATCACCTGCAGCCCTTGGGACTGGTGCGCCTCCCTGACGACCGTCATTGCCTGGCCCATATGGAACGCGGGGCCGGAGAATCAATGGGAGCACCTGCTCTGGCCCAACCTCCCGACCTGGCTGATCGTCGCCAACCGGGACGCGCTGGAGGGGTTCTTCCTGGGAGATGCGACGCCTTACCGGGCCGACATCCTGCGCGCCTGGGCGCGCCCGATCCTCTGGTGGACGGCCTGGACGGCAGCGCTCGCCTGGGTGTCCATGTGCCTCAACGTAATCGTCCGCCGGCGCTGGTCTCAGGAAGAGCAGCTTCCGTTCCCGATGACCATTCTCCCCCTCCAGATGACGGAGCCGACGGCCGCGCTCTTTCGGAGCTCCCTATGGTGGGTCGGCCTCGTCCTGTCGGCCGCCATCGTTTTCCTCAACATGCTGTCTCGGCTGATCCCCGCCATGCCTGGGATTCCCACCGGCACCGACATCGGCGCGCACCTGAGCAACAACCCGCCTTGGGACGCGCTCCGCACTCCCTCCCTGAGCTGGGCTCCCTGGCAGATCGGCCTCTCCTACCTGATGCCTGTGGATCTGGCCTTCTCGATGATCGTGTTCAATCTCTTCTGGCGGACCGAATACGTCGCCTCCCGCCTCCTGGGCTGGACAACCAGTGCCTGGTCCGGCTTCCCCTATGGCGACCAGCAGACCATCGGCGGCTACCTCGCCCTCATGGCCTCGGTGTTGTGGCTCGACCGGGGCTACCTGATCCAGGTGGCACGGAAGGCGTGTGGCCTGCGATCAGTCGCCGACGACAGCGAAGAGGCCTTCAGCTACCGGACGGCCGTGCTCGGCGCGGCGGTCGGTCTGGGCTTTCTCTGGTACTTCCTGGCGCGAGCCGGAATGACGGGCGGCGTGGCGTCCGGCTGGCTGTTGCTCTACTTCATCATGGCGATGGCGATAAGCCGGATACGCGCCCACCTGGGACCGCCCAACACCGAGCTCTACGGCGCAATGCCGCCCTACGCCCTCACCGAGTTCCCGGGGACGCGTGCCATCGGGTCGCGGGGCGTGGCCATGCTCTCCCTACTTCGACCGTACACCGGCGAGCAGCGGCCGAACCCCGCGCCGGCTCAGCTCGAAGCGCTCCGAATGGCCGAGCGCGCCCCGATCAACCCGACGCGCCTCGCCTGGGTTCTCGTAGCCGTCGTGCCCCTGACGATGCTGTGCTACTTCTGGGCGAGCTTGCACTTTGGCTATGACTTGGGCCTTGGGACCGCCCGCATCGACCGGGGCCTTGTCTTCGTCGCCAGGGAGGCGTCTTCTGAGGCCGACGCCCGGCTGCGCACCCCCGGCGGCCCGAACTGGGACGGAGTGCAGGCCGTCGGCGTCGGCTTCGGAGGAACAGTGCTCCTCATGGCCATCAAACTGCAGTTCCCCGCCTGGCCTCTCCATCCGGTGGCCTTCCCGCTCGCCTTCTGCTATCCCATCGACTCAATGCTTCCCGCGATGGTGATCGCCTGGGGCGCGAAGGCTCTGCTGCTGCGCTACGGCGGCCTGCGCACCCACCGCCGCGCGCTGCCATTCTTCCTCGGCTTGATCGTTGGCAGCGCGACCATGGCCTTGATCCAGTCGCTCGTGTTTCGCGCCGTCGGTGTGTCGGGCTGACCGCGCCCGAGACCCTCGTCTCCCCGTCGGCACACAAGGGAACACGGGGCCCGCGCCTAAATGACCTCGCGAAGACACCGGGCGAGGAATCTGAGAGGAGATATCATGTCGCAGAAGCTCGAGAAACGCCGGCTCGGGAAGACAGAGCTGGAGGTCACCGTCTTCGGGTTCGGCTGCATCAAGTTCCCGCACATCTCCGCCGACCAGGCGGCGGCCGCGCTGGATCATGCCATCGACCTCGGTGTGAACTTCATCGACACGGCGCGCGGCTACGGGGACAGCGAAGTCAAGATCGGCCCGGTGCTCAAGCGCCGGCGGGATGAGGTTTACATCGCCACCAAGACGCCCACCCGCAACGCGAAGGGCGCCATGCGCGATCTGGCGACGAGCCTGAAGAACCTGCAGACAGATTACCTCGACCTTTGGCAGGCGCACTGGGTATGCGACGAGAGCGTCTATGGCGAGGTGGTCAAGAGAGGCGGGGCGCTCGAGGCGCTCCAGCAGGCGAAGGAGCAGGGGAAGGTCCGGCACTACGGGATCACCATGCACCGAGACCACAATGCCGTCCGCCAGGCCATCCGAGACGACATCTGGGAGACCATCATGCTCGCCTGGAACCCGCTCGACGAGGAGGGCATGGGTCCGGAGGCGATTCCGCTGGCGGCTGAACACGACATGGGCGTGATCATCATGAAGCCCCTGTCGGGCGGGGCGCTGGTGTCGCCGCCGGGAACGGAGAAGGTCGATGGCATGGATCCAGTGGTGGCGGGGACGCTGCGGGCAATCGCCGCCAACCCGAACGTCACGACGGTGATCCCCGGCATGATCAGCGTGGAGCAGGTGGACGAGAACTTAAAGGCGGTCACGACCGCGGCGCAGTGGGGGGGCGAAGCTCGCAAGGAGCTGTTCGACCGGATTGCGGCGATGAAGAAGGAGATGCGCTACGGCCAGCTCTGCCTTGGCTGCGGCTACTGCCTGCCGTGCGAGCAGGAGATCGAGATACCTCGCGTGTTCCGGGCGCTCTACATGCACAACCAGTACCCGGAGGATCAGCGGCCCATGGGCAGGGAGCTTTACGACGATCTCGGAATGCCCGCTGACGCCTGCGCCGGCTGTGGCGAGTGCGTCACGCGATGCCCGGCCGGAATCGACATACCGGAGCGAATGAAGGAGGCGATCGCCGCCTTCGGCTCGCGTGCAGTGCCGGCAGAGTAGCCCCCACAGCAGGTGAGATGAGACAAGGGGAGCCCAGTTGGGCTCCCCTTGTTCGCGTTTGAGCTAGGAGTCGCGCTGCCGGCTGAGCACGACCAGCAGTGCGGCCACGACGATCACTAACGGGACGAGGCTGGCGAGCCCGTCTAACTCGAGCGGTTTCAGCATGCCGAGGTTCCCATGCTGCAGATTCCCCGCAGCGAACTCGCCCAGGATGCGCCCCAGTGGGTTGCCCAATTCCTCAGACACGAAGGGGCTCCGTGCCGTCACCGCGGCCAAGAATGCTATCGACACCACCGCCAGCGCTCTGAACGCCAGCGGCCATCGCTGAGCGGCCGGCCCCGCGGCGATGATCAGCAGCGGGAGGGCGACGATCTGATAGCGGGGGCCGAACACGCTTCCCGTCGTCCAGTTCTCATAGCCGGAATGGATGAGGAGAACCGCGACATAGGCCGCGGCGATGGCGATCGCCTCCGACCGCCACTTGCGGCCGAGGAGGAGGACTCCGGGCAGCGCGAGCAAGAGCACCGGGCTGCCGTAGAAGAGACCCCGCCACGGGCCGACCGTGAGCTGATAGAGGGGGTAGAGCTGCGGCAGATGGATGCCGAACAGCCCGGCCGTGTGGCGGGCGCGGAAGCTCTCCTGCGCGTGATAGATGTGCGGGAACGTGAGCGGATTGCCGAAGCTCGCCCAGTTGGCGACGAGCTGGACCGAGAAGACCGCGAGCGCAACGCACGCGAGGGGGGCAATGCGACCGACCACTGAGCCAGTTGTTCCGCGCTGCCGCGCGGCGAGCGAGACGGTGTAGAGGCCGAGAATGGACGCGATGAAAAGGCCCATCACATCGGACATGGCCGCGAAGCCGAGGAGGACGCCCGCGACAAGTGCTCGGCGCGGGGACCATTCATCGCGCTGGCGCCACAGCAGGATGAAGGCGAGTCCGATCGCGACCGCGGCCAATTGGTGTCCGAAAAGCACGGTCGAGTACGGGAAGGCGAGCGTACCGAGGCCATAGGCGAGCGCGAGCCACACGCGAAAGGCGGCCGACAGGCCGAGCTGTGCCAGGAACAGATAGAGGAGCGCGCCCAAGAGCGCCGATGGAAGAGCGTTCGCCACGACGTTGGTGAAGCGGAGAGCGTAGCCCACGGCGGGACGCTCGGGGAGGCCGGCCGCGCTGAGGACTTCGCGGGCCGCGCGGTATACCGGGGCCGCGAGCAGGCTCGGGCCGACGAGCTTATCGCTGTAGTAGTGCCCCTCGAAGCGCGCAGCATCGCCGCCGCCTGGTCGCAAGAAGGGATAGCTGTCGATGACGAGCGTGCCGTGCTCGGCGAGAGCGTAGATCTGGGCGAAGCGAGAGTCGACGTTCCAGTTGCCGCCGAGATAGAAGAAGTAGGAGTAGCAGAAGAGCAGCGCGAGGCCAATCAGCAAGGCCCGTCGACCCTCAACAGCAGTCTTCGCTTTGCCGTTCGTTCCCACCATAGCCTGTGCGACATACTACGAGTGCGGCAGGCCGGAGTCAAGCAAGCCGCAGGGCTTCCCGGCCAGGGCAAAGAAGTACCGCGCCGTCCCGGCCTCGCGCCGGATGTCAGGAAACGCCGATGCCGAGGAGGCAGCCGATGCCGAGGAAGCTGACCGCCCTGCTGCAGGAGCCCGTGCTGGACGAAGCGCCGAGCGAGCTGCAGTACGATGACATGCTCGAGGATCTCTCGGTCGAGGCGCTTCAGCGAAGGCCCCTCTATGGCTACCGCGGGAAGACAGCGCGGCAGGTGAGAGCACGAGTGCAAGAGGTCAGGCGGCTCGTGAGGCGATGCCTCCACCTCCCGGTCCGATCCGTGCCGGGCAAGCCACTCCGGGTTGCCGAGCGCAAGCCCGTCCAGTTCGAAGGCTTCTCGATTACGCCCGTCCTGATCGAGCGCTCGCGCGGATGGTTTGTGACGGCCCACCTCTACCTGCCGGACGGACTGGCGCAGCCGGCGCCCGCGGTCATGCACCTTCATGGGCACGCCTACGACGGGAAGTTCAACCAGAACTACATGCGGCTGTGCCGGGGCCTCGCCCGCCGGGGATTCGTGGTGCTGTTCGTTGACTTCCCCGAGGCCGGGGAGCGGAAGGGCACGGGCCATGCGCTCTGGTATCCGAACATGGCCGATCTGCCCCTCCAGAGGATCATGGTGGAGGACAACTCGGCCGCCTTTACCTATCTCGCCAGCCTCCCCTTCGTCGACGGGAAGCGCATCGGCGCCAGGGGGACCTCCGGCGGAGGGAACCAGACCGCCTTCTTCTCCGCCGCCGATGACCGAGTCGCAGCGGCCGCGCCCAGCAATGCGCCGACCATCATCGCAGAGCATGCGGCCTCGGGCTCTGGCGCCTACTGCCACTGCGAGGCGATTCCCGGCCTCGTCGGGGCCGGTGTCGAGTATCACGACCTGCTGGCGGCGATGGCGCCTAAGCCCGTGCGCGTCTTCGCCGGAATCCGGGACCCGTTGTTCCCCATCATCGGGGCGCGCCGGGCGGTGGCCGAGGCAGCCATCGCCTACCGCTCCCTCGGCGCGGGGGGTGGATGCAGCCTGGAGGAGCACTACTGCGAGCACGCCTGCCCGGCCGCGATGCGGGAGGGAACCTACCGGTTCTTCCAGGCTGCTCTCAAGATGCCGGGCGACACGCGGGGAACAGGCGGGGAAGGCGACGACATCGATACAAGCGATCCGCGCCTGCAGGCAATGCCGCGGCAACCCGCCAGATTCCTCACCATTCCGGACCTCTACCGCAGTGAACTGCGCGGCCTCCCCCATAAGCGTCCGAGCGCAGCGCGGCTTAATGGGCTTCTGGGCAGGCGATCCTCCGACTCCAAGCCCCGCGAGCTTGTCGCCGCGCCCGGCCAGCAATACCTGCGGGTGCTCCTGCGGATGGGCGACGGCGGCCTGGTGCCCTTGGCGGTGAGGGCGGCCCGTCCCGGCCGGATCACGCTCGGAGTAGCCGACGGTGGTAAGCAAGAGACGCTCAAGCGCATTGCCTCTCGGCGCGGCCGAGTGGCTGCCTTCGACTGGCGGGGACAGGGCGAAACGGCCCCGCCGACACATGAATGGCAGCAGCGGGCCGCGCATTATCTCTCCTACTCCGGCCATGCCCTGGCGGGCGGCCGAGTGACCGATTTGATCGGCGCCTTCCGGTGGCTCACGCGAAAGGGCTTCGAAGTGGACAAGGTGCTCGCGTTCGGCGGCGAGGCCAGCCTCATCGCGCTCCTCGCCGCCTCCGTCGAGCTGGACTTCCCGAGCGTTGAACTGCACGGCCTGCCACGCACCTTCAAGGACGCGCCCGGCCTGATGGGCCAGGTCAGATACACCGCCTGGGTGCCGGGGCTGGCGAAGGTCACCGACATCCCTCAGCTTCTCCGTGGACTCGGCAGGCGGGCCGTCGTGCGCAAGTGGCTGAAGCCGGGTGCGGAGAAGGCGCGGGAGGGGTATACATAGCTCCCTTCCGAGGTCGACGCATACATTCCCAAACGCGAGCGGCCCCGTGATCGCCAGATCGCACGATTCGCTGGACTTGTGGCAGTTCGGACTTCTCGCCACGCACGACTCGGTGTGTCATGCCGTGACCGGCCGGCGCGGGGGCGTGAGCGAAGCGTCATACGCCGAACTGAACCTTGCCCTTCACGTTGGGGATGGGGCTCACCACGTCATCGAGAACCGCCGACGCGTCTGCGCGTCCCTCGGCCTCGACTTCCGGACGCTTACCTTTGCACAGCAAGTGCACGCGGACGCTGTGCGCGTGGTCACCCGGGACCAGGCCGGAGCCGGCCGCGAGCGGTTTGAGGACGGCATCCCGCAAGCCGACGGGCTCGTGGCCGCCGAGAGCGGTATCGCTCTGGCGGTCGTAGTGGCCGATTGTGTTCCGCTCATCTTCTATGATCCGACGAACCGGGTGATCGGTGCTGTCCACGCGGGCTGGCGGGGGACCGCCGCCGGCATCGCGGCCAAGATCGTGCGTTGTCTCGCGGAGGAGTTCGGAACAGCCCCCGGCGATCTCGTGGTCGGCCTTGGCCCCGCCATCGGGTCCTGCTGCTACAGGGTCAGCGCTGAGGTCATTGAGGCCTTGAACCAGTCCGGCTATCCCGCGCCTGTTGCTGAGAGGCGCGGGGAGAGCTGGTTCGCCGACCTAGCGGCGGCGAACCAGCAGCAGCTCGCGGCGGCGGGGCTGGCAGCTGACAAGATCGAGCTATCCGGAATCTGCACGAGCTGCAATCACGACGAATTCTTCTCCGAGCGGAAGCTGGGCAGGCCGACCGGCCGATTCGCGGCCATCGTCGCGCTGAGGTAGGGTCTTTGGAGACTGCGTTTCTGGCGAAGGGCCTCGTCGTTGGTCTCTCCATCGCGGCCCCGGTGGGGCCGATCGGCGTGCTCTGCGTTCGGCGGTCCCTGGCCTGGGGAAGGACGGCCGGATTGGTGAGCGGGATGGGAGCGGCCTCGGCCCGGACCGTCGGCTCGGCCGCGCTGCTGACGGGGGGGTATTCCTCGGATCGGCGCTGTGGTGGGTGATCCTGAGCGGGGTGGTCGGCGCCACCCGCTCGCGTCTTGGCCCGGTGTCCCTGGTGTGGGTGATCCGGCTCGCCGGCGCGGTGATCGCCGGGTTCGGAGTTGCCGCGTTGACTCGCCTGGCTGGCTAGGGCCGGGTGAGCACTCGTCTTACCCTGAGCCGGACCAACCATGCAGAGCGGGAGCCTACCGTGCCACATGATTTCAGCCTGTCGACGGATGGCGGCCGTCGGCATCGGCGGCCAGTCGCTCCACCGTGTCCTGGAGAAGCGCGGCCGTGCGCTTGAGGTCGTAGTGCGCCTCCAGCAGCCTCTTCACGCCATCGGCGTGCCAGCTCAACAGCTTCAGCAGCATGATCACGCCTACCAGACACAGCACGATAACGCCCGGGTCAGACATCGCCGACTCGAGCTCCGACCAAAGGCTGAGGATCAGCGCCACGGCCAGGCAGATCGCGAGGGCCGTCGAGATCATGCTCACCGTGCCAAAGTACCGAATGCTGCGATTCAGTGCATCGGGCGCCCCAGACGAGCGCTTCGTCAGGAACACGGCACCGACGATGGCACCGGCGAAGACAGCAAGGACGACGATGGGCACGGCCCGTTCGTGAAACGGCGGCTCGTAGTCCGCGGGCGGCGGAGGCCCCGCCGGGTGTCCGTGCGCGACCCAGGCCCCGCTGGAGTCTCTGATCCACGTGTCCTCAGGCCCCCGAACCAGGAACAGCAAGAGCGCGAGCGCCCACACGATAAGAAAGACCCATCGAGCCACGTGCCAGAACCTCATCTCTTCCCCTTCTCCTTCCCGGGGTCCACCTTCTTGGACTCCAGCCAAGCATCCACATCCCGTTTGTCGAACTTGATGTTGCGAGCGGTCAAGCGAATGTACCGGGGGCAGTCGCCGGACTGGATGTACCGGTAGATGGTCCGCTTGCTCTCCCCCAAGTACTCGGCGAGTTCGTCCACAGACATCAGGTACACGTTCAGCCCACCTCCCCTTCCTGACAATTTACCTGCTGCAGTGACATTTCATGCCAATTATACCTCAAAAGAGACATTTGTCAAGAGCCAAAAGCCGGATCGGCCGGGGCGGAGAGCCTTGATCTTGGCATGGGCATGTGCTAAGCTTCGCGGCGCGGGCGGCTGTGCCGCCTGCGTTTCCACGTATGGGAACCTGCGAGGAGGTCACATGTACCCTGCGCTGAGCCCGGGGATGATCGGAGCAGAACTGCCGTTCGAGGAGTGTGCACGGCTGGCCGCCGAGGTCGGCTTCAAGGGGATTGCGGTGGACTTGACGGCGGCCGCCGAGGACCCCGACGGCGTGCGGCGGGTGCTAGAGGTCAACAAGCTGGCCCCGGCCGCCTGGGGGCTCCCCGTCGAGTTCCGGAGGGATGATGACACGTTCCGTAAGGGGCTGTCGGGCCTGCCGGAGGTTGCCAAGACCGCGAAGGTGATAGGGGCCCTGCGCTACGCCACCTGGATCCTGCCGTTCTCCGACGAGCGCCCGTTCGAGGAGAACTTCGACGTCCACAAGACCCGCCTGCGCGCCTGCGCCGAAGTGCTGGCCGAGCACGACTGCAGGCTCGGCCTGGAGTTCGTGGGCACAGGGACCATGAGAAAGGGACACGCTCACGAGTTCATCCACACACAGGACGGCATGCTCGAACTCTGTGAGGCGATCGGCACGGGGAACCTCGGGCTGCTGTTCGACTCATTCCACTGGTATACGTCTCACGGGACCAGGGACGACATCCACAAGCTGAGCGATGCCCTCGTCGTCGACGTTCACATCAACGATGCCGCAGAGGGTAGAGGCCCCAACGAACAGATCGACAACGAGCGCCGCCTGCCCGGCGAGAGCGGCGTGATCGACCTCACGACCTTCCTCCAAGGCCTGCAGCAGATCGGCTACACCGGCCCCGTGACACCCGAGCCCTTCAGCCAGAGGCTACGTGAGATGCCGCCGGACGAGGCGGTGCGTACAACCGCGAAGGCGCTGCTGAAGGTGTGGGAGCAGGCTGACCTCTAACGCCTGGGGCCGTTGGGTTCACGCTTCGGCGTAGTCCCGGGCCGCTTCCCAAGGACACTGGCTCTCGCGCGGGCCGGACTGCCTCACGGCCGCTTCTGTACCGCGCCGGTCTCTCGCGAGTCGTAGCCGCCCAGGGCCGCCAGCTCTGCCCGGAATCGCTCGCCTTCCAGAGCGGCCTTCAAGGCGTGTCCGAGTCGAGATGTCCACGTCTCCGCCCGCATCGCGAGGTCGTATCGCTCCATAGCCAGAGGCACGAAGTCCAGGGCCCGAGCGCGTGCCGCCGCGAGAATCCCCAGGCCGGCATCGGCCGACCCCGTCTCCACCATCGACGCGACTGCGAGGTGGGTGAACACCTCTCGCCTGTAGCCATTGACCTGACCCGGGTCGATGCCACGCTTGGAGAGCTCGCTGTCCAGGAGCACCCGAGTTCCCGCCCCTCCCTGGCGGTTCACAAATGTCACGTCCGGGCGCGCCAGATCCTCCCAGGCTCGGATCTTCTTCGGGTTGCCGGGCGGGACGATGAAGCCCTGCTGGCGATGGGCGATGGTGACGAGCAGGACTTCCGCACCTTCGAAGAGCTGGCACACATAGGGCCAGTTGTACTCCTCGGTGTCGGGGTCGAGCAGGTGGGTGCCGGCCATATGGCAGAATCCCCGCTCCAGCGCCGCCAGCCCCGCCAAGCTGCCGACATGGGTCGAGGTCACGGTTAGGTCCGGGTCTGCAGATGGAATCTCGCTGGCAAGCAAGTCGAGCGCGACGTCGTGGCTGCCGGTGATCAGCACAGTGCTGCGGACCTCGTGCTCGGGCCGGAGCAGCTCGCACTCGGCCTCCGCTCCCCGTGGCAGCCCCTCGCTCAGCGCGGGGATGAGCAGCAGCCCGTCGGCCCGTGCCAGCGTGCGCACCAGGCCCGCACCCCGTGCGCACGGGATGGCCACCAGGCGTCCGCCGACTTCGCCCAGGTTCACGCGAATGAACTCCTCGCTGCCCGCGGGGGACGTGATCTTGCGGCTCACGATGGCGGCCACGCGCCGTCTCTGCGGCGCTGCCAGCCCAAGCATCCGACATATCGTCGGGACCACGAAGAGATCGCAGCACAGCATCGCCGACACCGGATAGCCGGGAAGCGCAATGACCGGCGTGCCTTTCACGACACCCAGCGCGACTGGCTTCCCCGGCCGCATCGCCACCCCGTGCACGAGGACCTCGCCGGCCGTGCGGATCGCGCCCGCCGTGAAGTCCCGCTCCCCGGCCGACGCGCCGGCCAGGGTGAGCACCAGATCGTACTGCTCGCACGCCTGCTCGATCGCTCGGCACAGCGCCTCGGGATCGTCGCCCACCGTCGGCCGGCGGACAGTTTTGGCTCCGACCTCCGTCAGGCGGGCCGCAAGCATCGGCGAGTTGAAGTCCGGGATCTGGCCGGGCTCCTTCGCCTCTCCCGGCGGGACTATCTCGGGTCCGGTGGGGATGATGGCCACCCGCGGCGACCGAACCACCTCGACTTCAAGGACGCCCGCGGCGAGCAGCGCCCCGATGTCCGGAGCGCGGAGGCGGTGGCGCGCAGGCACGACGACTTCGGTTGCGACGACGTCTTCGCCGATAGCGCGGGTGTGCTGCCACGGCGACGCGGCGGCCACGATCTCCAGCTCGCCTTCACCCGTCTCCGCCACGTCTTCTATCATGATCACGGCATCCGCTTCCTCGGGAAGCGGATCGCCGGTGTTCACGTGCACCGCCTCCGCGCCGGGCTGCAGTCGCTTCGGCGACGTCCGCGACGCGCCTGCGGTGTCGGCCGCGCGCACGGCAATACCGTCCATCGCGGCCGCATGATAGTGGGGCGAGGAGGTGGCCGCAGAGACAGGCCGGGTGGTCACACGGTGAAGCGCGCTCTCGCTCCGGATCGTCTCGCTGTCGAGGACATTGCCGAGGTCGAGGCGCGTGCACGCCTCCTGCCAGATCGCTCTCGCCTCACTGAGGGGGATGCTTCTGAGATAGATCTCGCGCCGCCCCTGTGGCTTCGCCTCGTCCTTCCCGGTCATTACAGTGGCTCGACCTCGACGTCGTCACCGGCGTAGAGCCCCTCCGCCGCGGCCGGAACGCGCACCAGGCCGTTCGCCCGAACGAGAGTGGAGATCAGCGCGGATGGCCCCAGCAGTGGTGTTGCGGCATACCCGCCCTCCGTCTCCTCCAGCAGCACCGGCAGGAACTCCTCCCGGCCGGCCTGGGAGGCGAAGTTCCGCGTCAATGTCGCCTCGACGGTCTCCTGAGCCCCTGCGCGCTCAGGGCACTCCGTTCGGAGAATCGGGGCGACCAGCTCCCGGAAGATGATCAGGCATGAAGTCGGGTGGCCCGGCATGCCGAAGATAGGGACCTCTCCCACAAGCCCGATGATCACGGGCTTTCCCGGCTTCACGGCGAGTCCGTGGACGAGGACGCCCGGCTCGCCGAGGGAGTCGATGATCTCGCGGATCACGTCTTCCACCCCAACCGACGTGCCGCCCGATACGAGCAGGAGATCGACGCCGGTGAGGCCCCGCGCCAAGGCCGACCGGATCGCGTCTGGCTCGTCTGTGACGATGCCCAGGTCGACTGGCTCGCCCGCGTGCGAGCGGACAGCCGCCTGGAGCGCCGGGCCGTTCATGTCCCGTATCCGGCCGGGAGGAGCGTCCTCGGTGTGGGGGACGAGTTCGGAGCCGGTGGAGAGCACGCCGACACGCGCCCGCCGCACCATCACCTCGGCGATGCCGAGTCCGGCCAGCGCCGACACATCTTGCGGCCGCAGGCGATGACCAGCGGACAGGATGATCTCCCCTTCCTTGACGTCGTCGCCACGCCGAACGACGTTCTCACCAGGAGCAACAGGCCGGAGAACCTCGGCCGTGTCCTCGCCCCAGGGCTGTGTGTGCTCGACCATCACGACCGCGTCGGCACCTGTGGGGAGCATGCCTCCGGTCGGGATGCCGGCAGTCTGTTGGTGAGATAGCGAGATCGTTGGCTCCTCCCCCATCACGACCTGCCCCACCAGCTTGAGGTAGGCGGGGAGCCCCTCGGAGGCGCCGAAGGTGTCCTCCGCTCGAACCGCGTAGCCATCCATGATCGAACGGTCGAAGGGCGGAAGATCGGTGGGGCAGATGACATCCTCGACTAGCGCGAGGCCGACGGCCTCCGAGATCGCCGTTGGCCGTCCGCTGAAGCGCCCTTCCCGCAGCCGCGCAGGCAGCGCCTCCCACAGGATGCGGCGGGCGTTTTCGAGGCTCTTCAGGTGGCGGAGCTCACGCGACACCGGGAGTGCGCTCTCGCTGCGTAAGCGCTAGGAGTGCGTTCGACGGGGAATGCGGGCGGTCCTACGTGACGGGGAGCACAGAGCACCGGAATGAGATCGAGGTTGGACCTCGAGCCGCGCCGCGCGGGGTCACAGCATGGTGGAGCCAGGCGGATTCGAACCGCCGATTCGTCCGTGCGAGGGACGCGTCTTCCCGCTTGACCATGGCCCCACAAATGCGATTGCCCGTCCAGGACAACGGGCGTCAGGGCTGTTCAGCCACCTCAGATCGTACCAGAAGCTAAGCGGCAGCGTCAAGCCAACGGCCGCTGCATCGCCAGAACAAGACGAGCATGCACAGCACAGGTCAGATAACGCTCTCGCCCCGGCGCGGCCTGATGCGCCTGGTCGGCTTCTTCGGGGGAGTGGCGCGGAGGAGCTCGATGCGCGAACCCTCCTCGGTCGGCCTCAGCGTAACCGTGCGCACCTCCTCCTCGCCCGAGACTACCAGCACATAGCGCTTACCCGACTCATCCTCTATTTCTTCTGCCTCCGGCTGGCCCGGAAGCTCGGAGGAGTAGTACTCGGCCACCTTCTCCCACGAATCGGCCGTGGTAAGCGACGCCGACGCGTACTGCACCACCGGCTCGCCCTCCTTCGTGGCGACGCTGTAGGCGAAGCTCTCCTGCATCTCCGAGGCCGGGTAGAACGGCAGCATCAGCTCGTCGGGCGAAGCCGAGTCGGAGTAGCTGACGACGACGGGGAAGCGCCCCAGCATCATCTCCTCGTCGCGGGAGGAGAGATACGGCGCCGCCACCGCGAGGTAGAGGAAACCCAGCAGCAGGCCGACTACTGCGACGATGAGTACTGCCCGGCCCGGGCGTGGTGCAGCCGTTCCCATATCAACCCTCCCACCATGTAGACGATGAGGCTCAGTCGAGGTAGTCGCGCAGCTTGCGACTGCGGCTGGGGTGCTTGAGCTTCTTGAGCGCCTTCGCCTCGATCTGGCGGATGCGCTCTCGGGTCACCTTGAAGATGTGGCCGACTTCCTCCAGCGTCCGCTGGTAGCCGTCGTCGAGGCCGAAGCGGAGCTTCAGGACGTCCCTCTCGCGTTCGGTCAACGTGTCGAGCACATTCTCGAGCTGCTCGCGCAGCACGAGCGTCGAGGCCGCGTCGGCCGGCGAGACCGCGTCCTGATCCTCGATGAAGTCGCCGAGGTGCGAGTTCTCCTCTTCGCCGATCGGCGTCTCCAGCGACAGCGGCTCCGGCGCGATCCGGAAGATCTCGGTGACGCGTTGAACCGCCTTCTGCCGATCCTCTGCCGTCTCGAACGGCCCCTCCATCTCCTCCGCGATCTCCTCCCAGCTCGGCTCGCGTCCGAGCTGCTGGTGGAGCTGCCGTGAGATCTTCACGAGCTTGTTTATCGTCTCCACCATGTGAACGGGGATGCGGATCGTCCGGCCCTGATCTGCGATCGCTCGCGTGATCGCCTGGCGGATCCACCACGTGGCATAGGTCGAGAACTTGAACTTCTTGCGGTAGTCGAACTTCTCGACCGCGCGGATGAGCCCGATGTTCCCCTCCTGGATGAGGTCGAGAAAGGACATGCCCCGGCCACTGTACTTCTTCGCGATGCTCACGACGAGGCGGAGGTTCGCCTCGGTGAGTCGCTGCTTGGCGGCGCGGCCCTCGGCCAGCACCTCGTGCGCCCAATCCAGCGTGTCCCTGACCTTCGCAACCGGCGTGTCGGAAGCCCTGCCGATCTCGCCGAGGGTGGGCTCCCGCGGCGGCGTGCCGACTTGGCGCTTCGCCATGGTGAGGACCCTGAGATTCCGGCGAAGCTCGGCCGCTGATACTTCAAGGATGCCCGGCGCGTCGTAGCGCCCGACGGCGTCCTCGTCCTCTGGCGGCGGCGCCTCCTCTTCGCTGCGGGCCTCCGCCCGGAACTGCTCCCAGACGTTCCTGGCAAACAGATCGCGCGACACCCGACGAAGCTGGAGCCGACGCCGGTAGCGCCGGTACCGCTCGCCGCGCTCGCGCGACTCGCTCAGCGCGCGGTGGAGCTCCCCCTTGCCGATGCGCCGGCCATCCTCGTCCGGCGCGGCATAGTCGCGCAGCAGCAGCATCTGCTTGGTCTTCAGGTCCTCCAAGCAGTGCTGAAGATAGGACTGAACTTCCTTGTGCACGCGCTCCGGAGTGAGCTCGTCCTCTGTCATCCCACGGGACATCAGCCGCTTGATGATATGATCGATGATTCCTATCTCGTTCTTGAGGTCCTCGTCCGAGAAGCTCTCAATAGCGCGCACGATGTCCTGGAAGCGCGGCTCCCGGTCCAGGACATCCATGCTGTACTCCCAGACAGTTTGAAGCTTGGAGAGAATCGTGGCCCGCTCGAGCTGCTTCGCCAGCTCCACCTCCTCCTCGGGCGTCAGGAGCTGGACGCGCCCGATCTCGCGGAGGTACATTCTCACCGAATCATCGGGGGGGATGCCCTCGACCGCGGGAATCTCCTCCGGCGCGTAGGCGACGGCCGTGCGCGTGCTGGTTCGCCGCTCGCCCGCTGGGGCTTCGGAGCTGGGAGTATCTTGCGACTTCTCGACGACCTTGATCCCCTCATCCCCAACCATCTGGAGGATGTCGTCGAGCTGATCCGGGTCCACCTGGTCCTCATTCAGGGTGTCGTTGATGTCCTCATACGTCAGGACGTTGCCCTGCTTACGCCCCTGCTCAAGGAGCTTCTGGACCTCTTCGGATTGCTTCAGGTCACGGCGTTCCCGCATACTCCACCACCACGTACTAGGCTTCTACACGCTCCCCCGTTGCGCCTGCTCCCCTTTGCGCACCGCGCGGGCAGCCGCGGCGCCGGCGACACCAAGCAGGCCCCTGTGTCTCTTCCTAGCCCCTTCCCACGATCCTCTGCCCGGCCAGCTCCGACCGGCGGCGGGTGACGTCCGCCAGCTCCTTCCGGATGGCCTCCCGCTCCTCGTCCGAGGCGGCCTCGCTCAGTCGCTCTCGCAGCGTCCGCTGCCGCCGGCCCAGCCTGGCCTCGACCAGGCGCCCGACGGTGCTGGCGAGGAACTCCTCCACCCGATCATGCGGGACCTCCTCAAGCGCCAGTCGGGCCAGCAGGCCTTTGGCCGCGGCGTTGACCTCGCCGAGCACCGACTGAGGCGTGATGGCCTCCCCGCGTTCGCCCAGCCGGACAATGGCTTCGAAGACCTCCCTTTGCTCCGGCCCCGGGAAATCCTCTGCCCCCAACTCGGCGATGACCCGGTCGGCGTACTCGCCGTGCTGAAGAACACCGGCCAGCAGTGAGTCAGGGAGGCGACTGGCAGCCGGCTTGCCAGTGCTCCGCCTGTCTGCGGGAGCGACCTGCGGCGCGGCCGGCGCCGTTGCCCGAGCCGACCGCGGGGCCCTGGCGGCCTTTCGTGCAAGCTCCTCTCGCACCGCCGACTCCATGCTCCGAAGTCGGTCCGGCGATCCGGAGGCCGCCCGCCGCGCAAGCCATGTTACGTAGTGTTCCCGCTCGACCCCCCCCGGTACACGTGCGAGAACCGACACCGCGTCGCGCACCGCCTCCATCGTCTCGCGTTCGCCTCTTCCATCGGCTCGGGCCAGGACCCGACTCAGCTCCCACTCGATGATCGGAAGAGCGCCATCGACCAGCTCGCCGAAGGCGGGCGCGCCGCGGTCGCGGATCACATCGTCCGGGTCCTTACCCTCGGGCATGGTGATGACGCGCACCGCCAGCCCCGCCTGGGCGAACAGCTCTCGGCCTCTCAGCGCGGCCGCCAGTCCGGCCGAGTCCGAGTCGAAGGCGAGCACGAGCCGCTCGGTGCGCCGCCGCAGGAGGTCCACGTGCTGGCTCGTCAGCGCAGTGCCCATCGTGGCAACGGTCTCCGCGAAGCCGGCCTCGTGGCAGGCGATTACATCCAGGTAGCCCTCCACCACGATGGCCCGCTCGGCCTCGGCGATGGCGGTTCGGGCGCGGTCGAACCCGTAGAGCACCTGGCCCTTCTGGAAGAGCGGCGTCTCAGGAGAGTTGAGGTACTTAGGCTGCTGATCCTCCGCAAGAGCGCGCCCGCCGAACGCGACCGCACGGCCGCTCGCATCTCGAATGGGGAAGATCAGGCGGTTCCTGAACCGATCGTAGAACCCGCCGTCGTTCCTCTGAAGCACCAGCCCGGCGCGAGCCAGCTCCTTGCCCGCGAAGCCTCGGCTCCCGAGGGCCTTCAGCAGGCCGTCCCACGCATCCGGCGCGTAGCCGAGCCCGAAGCCCTCCATCGATTCCTCTGACACGCCGCGCCTCTTCAGGTAGGCCAGGGCGCGCTTGCCTGTGCCCTGCTTGAGCCCGGAAGCAAAGAACTGAGCGGCCTCCTCGTGCATCGAGAGCAGTCTGTCTCTGGCGCGGGTGCGGGCAGCGTCGGCCGGGGTCCTGGGCGGCAGCCCGAGCCGGCGGGCCAGCAGCTCGACAGCCTCCTGGAACGTCACCTTCTCCGTCAGCTCGACGAAGGAGAAGAGATCGCCGCCTGCCTTGCACCCGAAGCAATGCCACAGGCCCTTCTCCGGGTCCACGGTGAACGACGGGCTGCGCTCTTGATGGAAGGGGCACAGCCCCGACAGCCGCCGACCGGACTTACGCAGGCGCACGTGAGGAGAGATGATCTCGACGATATCTGCTCTGCGACGGATTTCCTCGAGGTCCCAGCCACCCCCAGACAAGCCCGTTCACCTCCTCGCGGCTCAATTCGTCCGCCGCAGCCCCATCACCTGCGTAGCGTGAGGGCGACATTAGCTCGCCTCCGTCTGGGGTACCATAGACTGGGAGCGGGGGCAGCCGATAATAGCGGAGCGGCCTATCGGCGCAACGTCAGCGGTCCTCTTCACAGCGCCCCTGTTTCCCGATGACCTCGTTGGTTGCTATGGCTGCTTGGGCGAGCCCACGCCGATGTCGCCAACTTCAGGAGAGAGCGCGCACACTCTCCCTCGCTACCTCCTGCCACGCGGAACACCTCTGCGCTGAAGGCGCTTGATCCGCCTCAGGTTCCGCCGATCATCGCCGGGGCGCTCGATGGGTGTCTCGAGAACGGCGCAGCGGCCGCGCAGTTCCCGGCGGCGAAGCAGGGAGCGGAAGCCGACATCGCCGATGGTGCCGCGGCCGATGTGCTGGTGATGGTCGACATGCGAGCCGGCCGGGCCCCGGCAGTCGTTCATGTGCACGAGCTGCAACCGAGAGAGGGGCACGGCAGCGCCGACGGCCCGCAGCACCCGGCCCACTCGCCTCGGCCCGTCGAGGCGGTGCCCGGCGGCATGGGCGTGGCACGTATCGAAGCAGAGGCCGACGCGTTCGTCGCCGTCCAGAAGATCGAGAAGGGCCGCGAACTCCCCCCACTGCGCGCCCATCTCCGTGCCCCGCCCGGCCGAGTTCTCCAGCAGAAGCTCCACCTCCGGCGGCCCGCCGGAGAGCAGCGATCGGACCGCCGAAGCGACCGTCCTGAGGCCGCGGTTCATCCCCGCCCCCATGTGATGCCCGAAGTGGAAGACGACGAACCGCCCGCCCAGGAGCGCTGCCCGCACCATGTCGTCGGCCACGCTCCGCAGCGACTGCTCTCGCAGGGCCCTATCGGGCGAGGCCAGGTTGACGAGATAGCACGAGTGGATGACGATGGGCGAGATGTCGTGGGCAGCGAGTGTATCGCGGAATCCTTCGACCTCCGCCGTCGCGTAGCTGCGGCCGCGCCAACCGCGAGCGTTTCTCACGAAGACCTGAACACACTCACAGCCGAGGGCCCGTGCCCGCCGAGCGGCCTTCACCAGACCGTCGGCAACAGGAACGTGTACCCCCACCCGCACCGGCCGCCCCTTCCCCGGTCCTCAGCGGCCCCGGCCGAGCCAGTCCAGGATTTCCTGGGAGGATGGGTTGTGGACCCCCACGAACCGGGACACCACTCCGCCCGCAGCGTTGGCGATCTCCGCCGCTTCGATGTAGCCTCCGTCGGCTGCCAGCGCGAGCGCAGAAGCGGCGCTGGCGGCATCCCCGCAACCAGTCGCATCGCCCACATCTCCGGACCCCGTTGCCGCGGGCACGTGTGCGACTTCGTCGCCCGGGCCGAACACCGCGATGCCCCTGTCACCTCGCGTGATGAATACGGCTTCCGCCTCCAGCCGCTCCCGAAGTGCTCGACCCGCCCCTAGCACGTCGGGGGGCACCGACGGCCCGTCCTGCTCGCCGCCCATTTCGTCGGGCGTGCCCGCGGCGGCGTTGGCCGGGGGGCCGACCGCCTGAAGTGCCTCGGATTCATTCGGGCTGACGAGCGACGCGCCCCGGAACAGATCGATGTTACGCGGCTTCGGGTCGGCGCAGAACGGGATGCCGGCGCTGCGGGCAGCAGAGATGAGATCGGGCGGCAGCGATTCCTCCGAGAGCACACCTTTGGCATAGTCCGCGACCAAGACTACATCGGCGTCCTCGATGGCGGCGCGGATCGACTCTCTCAGGCGATCGCGAATCTCACTCTCAATGGGACCATCGTATTCGGTGTCTATCCTGAGCAATTGCTGCCTGCTGGCGATGATCCTCAGCTTGTGCGTCGTCGGCCGCGACGGATCCGTGATGACACAGGAGACGTCTGCACCCCGGCCGTCGAGGTCGCTCAACAATCGCCGGCCGAAATCATCATCTCCCGTCACGCCCACCACTCGAACCGACGCGCCGAGCCCGAGCAATATCGCGGCCACGTTGCCCGCCCCGCCCGGCTTCTCCGCTCGCGCCTCAGGCGTGAGGGGCATGGTGACGACCGGAATCGGCGCCTCCGGCGAGATGCGCTTCACGCCACCGAAGACCCATTCGTCCATCATCAGGTCGCCGACGAGCAGCACTCGGCGGCCCTGGGCCTTCTCCAGCAGTTCCCTGGCGCGCTCCACTCTCACTTGGGCGTCCTCGCGGGCCCTGTCGAGGCCCCGACGCCGACCCGCGGACAGAGGTCGGATAGTGGACAGATCTCACACCGCGGCCGCCGCGCGCTGCAGATGTCCCGGCCATGTCGCACCAGACCCAGGTGAAGTGCCAGCATATCTCCGGCACTCCACTTATCCTTCCTCTCCGGGCCAGCGGAGTTGAGCATGGCCTCGAACACCTCGTGGGCGCGCTCCATCGTCGTCTTGGGCGGGAGCAGCCCGAGCCGCTTCGACACCCTCAGCACGTGCGTGTCTACGGGAAGGGTCGGCTTCCCGAGCGAGAATAGCAGCACGCAGGCAGCAGTCTTCGGTCCCACCCCGGGAAGGCCGGTGAGGTAGTCTCGCGCCTCCGGCACCGGCATTCGCCGCAGGAACGACAGGTCGAGTTCGCCGCGCTCCCGCTCGATCTCTCTCAGTATCTGCTTGATGCGCCTGGACTTGATCTCGCCGAGGCCGCCGGATCGAATAGCAGTCGCGATGCGGCCGGGCCGCGCCGCCAGCACACCATCCCATGTCGGGAATCGCTCCTTCAGCCGCTCGAAGGCGCGGTGGGAGTTGACGTCGGTGGTGTTCTGCGAAAGCACTGTGCCGATCAGGCTGTCGAGCGGATCGCCACCGCGAGCATGGGAGGGCCGGCCGTAGGTTCTGTTCAGCTGGCGCAGAATGAGCGGCAGCCGAGCCTGCGCCGGGCTTGCCGCGAGGCTAGCGGATGATCGACTGCTCACGCTCACGGCCCACCAGCACGTATGTAACCGGCGCCCCGGCCAACTCGCCAATCCGGTCGACGTAGCGCCGCGCGTTCTCCGGCAGATCGGAGAAGCTCTTTGCCTGAGACGTATCGCTCTTCCATCCTGGCAGCGTCTCGTAGACTGGCTCACAGCGGTCCAGTTCGGTGACCTGGTTGGGGAACGAAGGCACTTCCTTGCCGTCACACGTGTAGCCCACGCAGACCGGGATCTGGTCGAACTGGTCGAGCACGTCGAGGTGCGTGATCCCCAGTTCCTCAATGCCGTTCAGCCGCACCGACTTGCGGACGACCATCGCGTCGAACCATCCGATCCCCCGCGCCCGGCCGGTGGTGCTGCCGAACTCGCCTCCGGGCTCCCGCATCTGCTCGGCGGTGGCCTCATCCACCGCCGTAGGAAACGGCCCCGCGCCGACCCGCGAGGTGTAGGCCTTGGCCGCGCCGATGATCCGGTCGATCAGCTTCGGCGGTATGCCCGCGCCGGCCGTCACCTCGCCGGAGAGCGGGTTCGAGCTGGTCACATAGGGATAGGTGCCCCAGTCGATGTCCAGCAAGGTGCCGTGTGCGCCCTCGAAGAGCACGCGCTGGCCGCTGTCGAGCGCCTCGCGCACCAGAAGCGACGTGTCGCAGACGGCGTCCGCGAAGTGATCATGCAGCGTCACCAGGTCATGGTAGGTCCGGTCAGGGTCAACGCCCCGAGCATTGTATATCTTCTTCAGCAGCAGGTTCTTGTAGTCCACCGCGTCGTGCAGCCTATCGGTCAGCGTTTCGCGATCTCTCAGGTCGCCCACTCTCAGCCCGCGCCGGGCCACTTTGTCCTCATAGGCCGGCCCGATCCCCCGGAGCGTCGTGCCTATGGCCCGCTTGCCGCGGCGCTTCTCCTCCTGCTCCTCGATCAGCTTGTGGTACGGCAGGATCAGGTGCGCGTTCTCGCTGATTCTGATATTGCCCCTGACCTCAATGCCGCGAGACGACAGCTCCTCTTCTTCCTGCAGGAGAACGTCGAGGTCGATGACCATTCCCGCGCCGAGCAGGGAGAGCTTGCCTCGCAAGATGCCGATGGGGATGAGATGGACGGCGAATTTCTCTTCGCCGATCCACACCGTGTGGCCCGCGTTGTTCCCGCCCTGGTAGCGGACAACCATGTCTGAGTCTGCGGCCAGCATATCGACGAGGCGGCCTTTGCCCTCATCTCCCCACTGGCTGCCGACGACAACTGTTGCTGGCATGTCTGGCCTCCCCTG
>JALGXW010000047.1 GCA_029821875.1 Candidatus Hebobacterum abditum
CGGGCAATCTCTTGCAGGACTGCGCTCTCGGGCGGGGTATCGGGGAAACAAGCGGTTTCACCTACTGAGTGATAGTCCTCAGTGCCGCGAGATCGCACCGCGTCATGCGCGGAGCCCGGCCTCTAAGGGGGTATCAGATGGGACGGCATCGCGTACTGCTCGGCTTCACTCTCTCGCTCATCCTCTGCCTCACAGCCATTCCCGCCTCAGCCATAGAAGTCATCGAGGTCTGGCGGGGAGAGAGTTTCGGCTGGCCGGACTGTGTTTCTGTCAACCCAACAGACGGATCGTGCTGGGTAGGTGCAGACAACACTGTCTTCCACCTGGCCCAAGACGGCACGGAGCTGCGCCGGGTGGGGGGCTTTGACCTGGGAAGCCCGCATCCCCTATCCGTCAGCGTCAACCCAACGGATGGCTCCTGCTGGCTAGCTGACCACTGGCACGACGAGGTCGTGGTCCTAGCTGAGGATGGGGCCGAGCTTCTGCGAGTTGGAGGAGTCTTCGGCCCGGCGTCCGCAGCCGTCAACCCAGCCGATAGCTCCTGCTGGGTCGCTGACATGGGAAACGGAGAGGTGGTCCACTTGGGCCAGGACGGAACTGAGCTGGTGCGCGTCGGGGGATTCACCTATCCGGGTGCGACCTCTGTTAACCCAACGGACGGCTCATGCTGGGTGAGCGAGCACGGGGAAGGTCAAGTAGTAGCGCACCTGGCCGAAGACGGCACAGTACTGTGGTGGGGAACCAGCTTCAACTATCCCGTTTGCGTCTCTGTGAACCCGATAGACGGCTCCTGCTGGGTCGCCGACATGGACAACGATCAGGTGGTCCACCTCGCCCAGGACGGCACGGAGCTGTGGCGGGGAGGAGGATTCAACTACCCACGTGCCGTCTCGGTCAACCCGGCAGATGGTTCATGCTGGGTGGCTGATGGCACGAGGGAATGGGGAAGCATGGTCGGCGCGGTGGTGCATCTGGCCGAGGACGGTACCGAGCTGTGGCGGGGAGAGGACTTCTGGGATCCCCTTGGCGTCTCAGTCAACCCCACAGACGGCTCCTGCTGGGTGCCCGACACAGGGAACGGCCAGGTAGTCCACCTCGCCATCCCCGGCTGGCAGCCCTCCATCTTCTACGATGTTCCCTGGTACTTCTGGGCCTTTGACGAGGTAGGCGCCTGCTACGAAGCCGACATCGTCGGCGGCTATACGCCGACCCGCTATAGGCCTACGCTGCCCGTCTCCCGTGACCAGATGGCCGTCTACATCTCCCGAGCGCTAGCGGGCGGCGATGAGAACGTGCCGGACTTCACCGGCACCCCGACCTTCCCCGACGTGCCGGGCGGATTCTGGGCGCTGAAGTACGTGGAGTATGCCGTCTCCCAGAACGTCGTTGCCGGCTACCTCGACGGCACCTACCATCCGGAGTATCCGGTCACCCGTGACCAGATGGCGGTATATGTGGCCCGCTCTATCTGCGACCCGACCGGTGAAGACGGCTTGGCCGACTACACACCGGCCGACCCGCGCAACTTCCCTGACGTGGCCTCCGACTTCTGGTCATACAAACACGTCGAGTACTGTGTAGAGAACGGCGTGGTGGCAGGCTACCTCGACGGCCTTTACCACCCCGAGTACGTCGTCACCCGCGACCAGATGGCGGTGTACGTGGCGAGGGCGTTTGGGTTGCTGCCCTGACGGCCCCCCATAGGCACCCGTAGCTTCATGGCGGTGGGGGACGTATCCGCGCAGAGAGCACCGGCGAGGGTGGCAGCAAGTCTCCGTCGCGTGACGGGCACCCCCCCTCAGTTGACGTCCCCCCTTTTGGCGGACCGCGCAGCGATGTGGCCGCCTCCGCAGTCGGAGCAAGAGAAAAAGGAGCGCATGGCCACGCGTTGCGTCGGGCCCGCACACCGTACCCCGGGACGGGCCGTCACCGGGGGCCTTCACTTTGGCCAGCAGGAGGGGCACGGTCGTCGGGGAAGTGGCCGGCGAGGGGTCCTCAGTTACCGCGCTGGTAGTCCCCTACTTCAACGCGCGCAGTGAGGGTGCGCTGGGCCGGCGCCGGCGGCTTTCGTCCTGCCGCTCGCCGTGCTACAATAGATGCGGCGGCAGCCATCGTCGGGCCCTAAAGGGGGTGGAGTATGAATAGCGCTCGCTCGCTCCTTTCTGTGGTCTTACCTGGGATGCTTCTGCTGCTCACCACGCAGCCAGTTCACGGGAATAGCTTGGGGGAGTGGTACGCGCGCATTCATCCGACGGAGGTCACGCTTGAGGGGGTCGTGGGGCACTCGGCCTCCTCTTCCTGGTACGTCGACGTCTACCGCGTTTTTATGTTTGGCGGTACCTTACCGAACGCCCGTGTCACCGTCGATGTGGACTGGCTTCGAGGCCCGTCGCCCCATCCAGAAGAGTGGGAAGGAGGAGAGGTGTGGGCGGACCTGACGGGGTTGTCCATTGGGACCTACGAAGGTCACATCACGGCCCATGCCGACGAAGACGCAGTCTGCACCGTTCGCCTGCACGTGGTCCCATTCACAGACGCTCTGCCGTCGTCGCACTGGGCGTGGCAAGAGGTCTCTGCCTGCGGCAAGCACGGCATCATCAATGGGTTCCCCAGTGGGGCCTTCGCTCCCTATTGGCTCGTGAGCCGTGCCTCCATGGCTGCTTTTGTCGCACGAGCGATGGCCGGAGGTGACGAGGAAGTTCCCCCCGGACCAGCGGAGCCCACGTTCTGTGATATAGCGCCGAGCAGCTGGGCCTACAGGTACGTTGAGTATCTGGCCGCGCACGATGTCGTGAGGGGATACGGCAGCCGCTACGCTGCGCGCTATGGCCCCAACGGAGTAATGAACCGAGGCCATGCGGCGGTCTACCTGGCCCGCGCCCTGGCTGGCGGTGAGACCCTCGTCCCTGACGGTCCGAGCGCGCCCAGCTTCCGAGATGTTCCGGCCGACCACCGGGCCTACCGCTATGTCGAGTACTGTGCTGCCCACGGCGTCACCCAGGGCTACGGAGACGGAACCTATCGGCCGTACAAGCACGTTACCCGCGCCGAAACGGCTGTGCTGATAGCGAGGGCCTTCGGCCTGGAATTCTGACTCGGAGTCATAGCCTGGTGGGTACGATGCTCAGTCGGCGAGGCGGGGAGAGGGACGCCACGAAATCGGGGCAACTCATAGAGAGGAGGTAGCGCCCATGCGACTCAAGTGGGCGGTAGTGGTTGTGGCGTTGTGCGTAGTTGTGACTGTGGCCGCGGTGGCGTATGCCGCGGGGAAGGCGAGCGATGTACCCGAGGTGATACGGGCGCAGCGGTTTGAGTTGGTGGACGAGGAGGGCACAGTTCATGCTGCGCTAGGGTTGGGCCGACGTGTGGAAGCAGGGGCGGGAGGCGACGGACTTCTTGGGGGCCGCCCGGTGCTGGAAATGTACGACCCGGACGGGCGCACACGGGTTCAGCTATTCGCCGGCCGCCGCGGCCCGGGACTCGACCTGCTGCACAAGACCGGGTGGAAGCCGGGGGTCGCGGTGAGGGTGGACAAGGGTATCGAGGAGGGCGACGGGCACGGGAACCTCGTGCTGACCTACGAGGGCGACGGGACGCGGGCCGGGGTGCACGTCAACGAGGGCGGCGCGCGCCTTGAGCTGCGCGACCACGATGGCCGGACGGTTTGGAGCAGGCCGTAGAATGCACTGAGAGAGGCGCTCCGACATCGCTTAGGGGGGGTGCGGCGAAGAGCTACGAAATCGCGGCCAGGAGGTTGCAGGTTCGCGGTGCTGCGTGGAAGAATGCGGGTGCAAAAGCACACCGCCGGACATGACAGGCGAAGGGGCGGAAGAGCGAGGGATTATCTGGCAAGAAGGCCCCTCTCCACCGGGCCGAAAAGGGACCGCAATCTCAAGTGGGCCGTGTGTGGCAGATGCCATAACCCTCCCGCCTGTGAGGGCGCCAGCGAAGCTCGTACTCCCCAACCGATCGCGGTCCACCGCGTGACCGTGTCTGGCGCTTGTGCGCTCTCGGGGGCAGGTCACGTGCCATGACGTGAGCGCCCTGCTGGGGGACGGCGCGTGTAGATTTCGTCGGAGATGTGCCCGGAGACCACAGGCCTGGCAGATGGTGTGAGCACCCCCACCCAGAGCGCGCTTCGCGCGCCAATTGAGGCGGCTCCCTCGTACACGTTGAAGTCGGGGATCACCTCCTCGACCAGGACCCCAGCAGTCGCGAGGATCCCCTGTGTCTTGATCCCCCGCTCACTGGATCGACGGCTCTGGCCGAGGCAGAGGTACAGTCTCCCGTCGGGCCTGAGGAGCTCAATGGCTCGGCTGGCAAACAATGCGAACCCCTCTGGGGCATAGGGAGGATCCGAGAAGGCGCACCCGAACCTGCCGCGTAGCTTCCTGGGCAGGGGACTGCGAAGATCGTGATAGATCCCCTGATGTTCCCAGCCATTCGCTTTGGCCTCTGCTTCGAGCAAGTCCAGCACGTCCCTGTCGATGTCGATCACCGTGGTGCGACGCGCCACCCCCATCAGATGGACTGCAAGGCTGGTCAGATCCGCATCACCGAGGAAGACCAGTCCTCTCTGCACCTCACCGGCTCGGACCAGCCGTCGCGCCCTGGCCATCACTGTTGGCAGGGTGGCTCTCACTTGGTCAACCTCACGCTTGATCCTGCCGCGACGGGGCGCGACCGCGACGAGACGGCGAAGCACCTGGTCGTCGTGTTCGGAAAGGGGCCGGTGTACGCAGCGCGCGGTCATCTCCCGGGCAAGCGCCGCCAGTCCCGCCTGAGAGCAACGGATGGTCTGTTCGTCACACTCAAACCACTGCGGCTTGTCCTTGAGCAACCATCGAACGACGGACAAGGCTTCTCCCGCTTGTCTTGCGAGGTCGAGGCGTCGAAGGCAACGGCCGTCGCCGAGCGCGCACAGGATCCTATAGATCCCTTCGTTCATGCGCGCTCGCTCCTTGACCTGGCGCGACCCAGCGAGCTTCGAACCGGCCGCGGGTCGCCGCGAAGGGAGGAGGCGGGCCTAAGGACAAGATCCCGAATGAGCTGGCCCCGATGGGCCTCGAGGGTGAGACTGGCCGCCACGTGGGGACGCGAGGCAGTGCTGGACACGGGCCTCGGCCGCGCGCAAAGGCCCCGGCTGACCCCTATCAGGGGCAGCCGACTTGCCGCTCCTCTTGTCGTAGAGAGATGAGACTGTTCTGCGTGCGAATGGAGGCGACGGCCTCGCACTGGTGCTCCTCCGGACAGCGGCGCCATGGCGCCGCATCACGAAATGTCCCGAGGAAGTCGGCCAGGGAATGCGCCACAGGCCTCTCAGCCAGCAGCGAGCCGTCGTTGGATCGAATGAGGGGTAGCGTCCGCCCGACTAGGCGGAGCTCAGGCTATGGAGGCCGGTGACGACCTGTGCCGCTCGGGATGTGCCCTTGACGGACAGAAGCATGGTCACTGTCTCCTTTCGCCTAGTTACGCATAGCACCGAGGACTCTACCATCTCTGCGCTGCCGTGTCAAGAGAGTGCACGACTTCGGCGGAGCTGTCACATTGGGAAATAGGGAACAGTCACCTATCTCTCTCCCTTGGATCGCCCACAGGTCACCACTTGTCGAGGGTGGAGAGCGCGGGCCACCGAGTCAGTTCTCGCACCGTCCGGTGTGTCCCCCTCTGTGCCGGTCAAATCAGCATGGGACCGCCCCGGACAGGCTTCTCGACGGTCACCGTGGTTGTGAGGCATGTGAGTCCCGCCGGTAGCGGAACCGGTGCAGTTATGCTGAAGACCGGTTCGAGCTGAGCGGACAGGAGGCATACCCCAGGATTGGCGCTTGGCCCCACGAGGTGATCAACCTTGTCTCACAGCGACTTGAGCAGTACACGCCGTCCTACCGGCGCCCCACATAGCAACAGGTCTCACGGTTGCTTGGCGGTCACAATGTGTCTTATCTCCTGGCACAGAAATCTCTTGACCGCTCGGGCAGACTATGATAGATTACTCAGTGCTGTCGGCGACGTGTTCGGCAGTTGCGAGAGGGGCAAGAAGGGGGATCGGCGGGGAACAGCCGGCCTGACATCAGACGGTGTTCGGCCATTCGCCAACGATGATCACTACGCGCTGAGGTCCGAGCAGAGGCCTACGGACGCCAAGTAGCTGCGGCGACCATATCCGGACTGAATATCGACTGCTCTGAGGGAGCCCGACACCTGGGAAGCACCGGGATAGTCGGGCTCATCGCTTTGGTGTTGCCGACCCCAGATCGCCTGACGGGCTGACCTCACGGCCCGCTCGTGTCCGGGTGCTCGTGAGATGCGTTGTCCGTGTGAGGTGGCGACGGAATGGCCAGGAGAGCCATCAGGCCGCTGAGATGGTTTCCCGGAGAGGCAGGCACTTCCCGGCCGGTTCGATGCCTGCCTGAGTGCCGCGACGTGCCTCAGACGGAGACGGAAGAAAAGGAGGAGAAGCCATGAGACTGAGGGTGACGTACACTGCAGTGCTGGTGCTCGTCTTGGGCGTCCTGCTGTCGGCAGGAGCGGAGTCTCAGACGGCCTCAGAGGGGGGGCCTCTGCTGTTCACGCCCACGAGCCGGATGGGGACGATCAAGCCGGTGGAGGACCCGACCATCATCCGCAGCCGGAATGTGGTCGTGGACCTCAGGCTGCTGCGCGGGAGAGAGAACCGCATCCTCATCGTGGAGTTGTTCGACGGCCAGAGACTCAAACTGGTGCGTGACCGCGAGGAAACACCGTCGAAGAAGGCCTTCGTCTGGTACGGCCACGTCTATTGCCATCCAGACAGCATCGCGGTGTTCGCCGTGGTCGGAGAGGCTGTGGTGGGGAACATCCACACCACGGCGGGGCGAGTCTACGAGCTGCGCTATCTCGGCGAAGGGGTGCACAGCTTCCGTGAGATAGACCCGCGTGCGTACCCGCCGTGCGCGCTTCGGATTGAGCCACGAGTAGAAGCGCCCCCCGAGATGGACCTCGATACCTGCAGCACCGATCCCCCGTCGGACATCGACGTCATGGTCGTCTACACAGCGGACGCCCGCACAGGCGCCGGCGGGACAGATGCCATGGAAGCCGAGGTCTACCTCGCGGTGGCAGTGACCAACCAGACCTATGTCAACAGCAACATCACCCAACGCCTCCGCCTGGCCCACGTGGCAGAGGTGACCTACACCGAGTCGGGTGATGCCTATACAGATCGCGACGCGTTGCGGGACGATGCGGACGGGTCCATGGACAACGTGCACACGCTCCGGAACACCTATGCCGCAGACATCGTCGCTCTCCTCGTCGAGAGCCTGAATGCCGGTGGCGTCGCCTATATCATGAAGACGGTCTCCAATGCTCACGAGAAGAAGGCCTTCGCGGTGGTCAAGCGCACTGCCGCCAGCACCAACTACAGCTTTCCCCATGAGCTCGGACACATCATGGGGGCCCGCCACGACTGGTATGCTGATGACACGAACAACAGCCCATACGCCTACAACCACGGGTACTGCAACAAGTCGCCTACTGCCCCAGCCACTCCTTGGCGGACAGTCATGGCCTACTCATCCGAGTGCCAGGCAGAAACCCCCCCCTTCTACTGCCCGCGCATAGCGCACTGGTCAAACCCGGCCGTCAACGACGCGATCGGGGGGGATCCGACGGGGATCGGCACCGGGAGCCAGCAGTCTGACAATGCTCAAACGCTCGACAACACGGCGCTGACCGTCGCCAACTTCCGGTGCAGCTCTCCCAGTGCTGACGACGTGTGGATGAAGGATACCTGGAGTGACACCGGCGAAGAGCCCGACCCGCTCACGGCCTCCGAGTACATGTCCAAGTCGCCCTACATCTGGGTGCGCAACTCGCAGGATGTCAATCTCATCTACCAGCACCAGCACCAGAAGCCCCAGTACGGCTCGACCAACTGGGTCTACGTGAAACTCCACAATGGCGGCGCGACGACGACCAGTGGCAATCTGGAGCTGTACTGGGCGAACACCTCGACCTCGCTGATCTGGCCGACCGCGTGGACTCTGCTGAAAAGCACCCCTGTGAACTCCTTCGACGCCGGCTCGACGCGCGTGGTGGAGACGAAGTGGACCAATCTCCCGGCAAAGGGCTCCTACTGCATGATCGCCAGGTGGAACTCGACCGCCGACCCGATGACGCACGCTGAGACCAGCAACATCAACTACAACGTCCGGTACAACAACAACATCATCTGGCGGAACCTCGAAATCGTCGATCTCGTCTCCGACACGTCGGCGGACGTCATGTTCATCGTTCGGATCGCGGGGGAGCGGGAGCGGGCGACCTCGCTCGCCATCCGCCCTCCGTGGAACGACGTGGAGAACTCGTTCATCCTTCACGGCCAGGTGATCGTCCGGTTCGATGAACGGCTGATGGCGGCCTGGCGCCGAGGAGGAGGGGCCGGGGAAGGCTTCGATGCCCACGGCGATGGCTTCCTCCTCACCGAGCCCGCGGGCGCCGTCTTCCACAACATCGTGCTGGCGCCTGACGTCTGCGGACGGGTGAGGCTGACGTTCAAGCGACTACCGGGCACGCCGAGACGCATGTTCGTCATCGATGCCGTGCAGATGGCACCCGGCAAGCTCGCAGTGGCCGCTCCGCCGGCTCAGCAGCGGGTGATAGGTGCAGTCAGCTACGAGATCCATACAGACCGAGTGCAGCCATAGCAGGAGAGGTGAGTGGAGCTTCGCTTCCGAACGGATCCGGAAGGGCTGTAGGCCCTGGAGTTCATGGAAGAAGTGGCCAGGGTGTGGAAGCGGCTCGCCGGGATGTAGGGGCCACAGTACCGACGACTGTGTGCTGGGCGCCTCAGCAGCACGGGGCGCCCAGTCTTCTTGTCGTGTCGTGGCCGAGATGTAGGTCTTCAGCGAATGTGAGACGATCGTCACCCGAAGCCAGATGGCGGTGTACGTGGCGAGGGCGTCTGGGCTCACGATGTAGCCGTTCTGCAAGAAATATGATTGCCAGGCATTAGGGGGGTGGTCCCAGAGAAGACCCCGGCCGGAGTGGAGCATGATTCCGACCTCTGCATACCGGCCCCCGCGGACAAGCCGTTAGCTCAGCTGGCAGAGCAAGGGGACCGGGGGTCGGGGGGCTATCCCCCCCAGGAAGCCTGTGGCTTCCGGACCCCAAGGTCGGGGCAGGCCATACCCCTACAGTGAAGCGTCCGTGAGCGTTGAACCACAAGGCTGCAGGATAGCTCTCTTCGGAGCCGAATCGGGAGGGAAACACATACCGGTGGCTCACGGACGCTGAGCCGAAAAAGCCAGGCAATTGCTGGACAAAAGGGACCTCTCGATCCCGAGGGAAGAGAGTGGGCCGTGAGGGCTTCGAACCCCCGACCTTGGGATTAAGAGTCCCCTGCTCTGCCAGCTGAGCTAACGGCCCACACTTCGCGGAGTCCGCAGGCGCGGACTCCGTTCGAACTCTAGCATAGGGACCAGCCAGCGTCAAGGACGATCGACGGCACGGCCGCGCCTCTTCCCTATTCGTGTGTCTCCTCGTGACCGTGGAGGTCATGGCCTCCCTCGAACTCGGAGGCCGGGCGGCCGGCGGAGATCGGCGACATGGCGCGCAGCCTCTCCACGATCGCGGGGAAGACTTCGAGGAAGCGATCCACCTCCTCGGCCGTGTTGCCGCGGCCGACGCTGAGCCGCAGCGAGCCGTGCGCGACATCGTGCGGCAGGCCGATCGCGAGCAGCACGTGCGAGGCCTCCAACGAGCCGGAGGTGCAGGCCGAGCCGGAGGAGCCGTAGATGTGCTCGAAGTCGAGGTTGAGCAGCATCGACTCACCCTCGATGTAGCGCACGCAGAAGCTCGCGTTGTTTGGCAGCCGCTGGGTAGGGTGCCCCGTCAGCATCGAGTCAGGGACCTTCGCCAGCATGCCCTCGATGAGCCGGTCGCGAAGCCCGGTGGTGTGCTCAATCTCCCACTCCATCTCCTCGCCCGCCAGCCGGCAGGCCTCGCCCAGGCCGACGATGCCCGGCACGTTCTCGGTGCTGGAGCGCCGGCCGCGCTCGTGGCCGCCGCCGTGGATGAGCGGGGCGATGCGCACTCCCTTGCGCACGAAGAGCGCGCCTGCGCCTTTGGGGCCGTAGAACTTGTGCGCGGAGAGGGAGAGCAGATCGATGTTCATCGCGCGGACGTCCACGGGCACGTGGCCGACGGTCTGAACCGCGTCCGTGTGGAACACCACCTCCCGCTCCCGGCAGATGGCGCCGATCTCCTTGATGGGCTGAATGGTCCCGATCTCGTTGTTGGCGTGCATGATCGAGACGAGGATGGACTCGTCGGTGATGGCGGCCCTGACATCGTCGGGATCGACGAGGCCGGTGCTGTCCACCGGGATGGTCGTCACTTCCAGCCCATGCCGCTCCAGGAACTCGGCCGTGTGGAGAACCGCGTGGTGCTCGATGGCGGAGGTGATGATATGGCGGCCCTTCTTCTCGAGGGCGATGCTGGTGCCGATGAGGGCCTGGTTGTCGGCCTCCGTGCCGCTGCCGGTGAAGACGATCTCCTCCGGATAGGCCCCCAGCAGGTCCGCGACCTGCCGGCGGGCCTCCTGCATCCCTTCCCCCGCCTCCTGACCCGAGGAATGGAGACTGGACGGATTGCCCCACTTCTCCTGGTAGTAGGGCAGCATGGCCTGAACGACCTCGGGCCGCGTGGGCGTCGTGGCGGCGTGGTCGAAGTAGATACCTTTCATGTAGGGGCTCCCAAGCCGGTGCTTCTCAGCGGCATGTCAAGTTTCGCTAACTATACCGATGGCTTGCAGGCGCTGTCAAAGGGGCATGTCACACAGCCGCACAGCGAGAGCGGGTGTTTCGGGCCTTCGCGGAGGGAGCCCGGTGGCTCCGATCCCGGATTATGGCAATCGCTCGCTAGCTATGCAATCTGAGGGGAATCGGTGGTAGAATATGCTGTCTGTTCTCGCCCGGGGGGAGGGCGTGATGTCCGGCACGCCCTCCGGGGCCGGGCCCGGCGCTTTGGCTGGCTGTCCCAACCGAGTTGGAGTCTCATGACGTGAAAGGAGCAGCGAGGGGATGAGCTTTCTGCGACGTGTCCTGTCCTCCGCCGGCGTGTCTCTTCTCGTGATTGGCGCGGGTGTGTGCTCGGCGCGGCCTGCGGCGGCGCAGGAAGAGGTGGGACCACAGCTCGTGCCCCCGCACCCGGACGTCCGACGGCGGATCGCGGTGGCGGGGTATGACAGCGTGACGATGGTGAACCTCAGACGCCTGGCGCGGGTGAAGCGGGAGAAGGGCATCGACCAGGCAGGGCCGATTCGGGCACCGGTCACGGGGACGAGGCCGGCCCTCGTGCTCCTGGTCGAGTACTCCGACCTGACAGCCAACGGGGCTTCGACCTCGACGTTCTACAACAATCTGCTTTTCACTGATGGCACCTATCCATCACCTGGAAGCATGAGGGACTACTACCAAGAGGTGTCCTACGGCCTCTTCGATATATCGCCGGCTCTCGTCGACAGCGCCTGGCGGCAGACGAGCAACGCGCACAACTACTATGCAGACTGGGATGGGACCCCGGGAACGAGCGACGACTACGGATTCGGGAACTACCCCAGGAACGCGCAGGGGCTCGTGATCGATGCGGTGAACCTCGCCGACCCCTTCGTCGACTTCTCGACCTTCGCAGTGAGCGGCCAGGTGCAGGGGCTGTTCATCATCCATGCAGGCCGCGGGGCCGAGACCGACCCCACACATTATGATTGGATCTGGTCCCACCAGTGGGCGCTGAACGCCCACGCCATGACGGTCGATGGCGTCACGGTGAACCTCTATTCGATGGAGCCGGAGTATTCCTATTCGGCCGGCGACAGCACGGTCGGCGTGTTCTGCCACGAGTACGCTCATGTCTTGGGCCTGCCGGACCTCTATGACTACGACGGCAGCTCCTCGGGTGTGGGCGATTGGAGCCTCATGGCGAGCGGCTCCTGGAATGGGCCCGGTGGGAGCGGGGGCTCCCCGGCCCAGCCCGATGCCTGGTGCAAGGTGCAGCTCGGGTGGGTGACGCCGACCGTCGTCACCACCAGCGTCACCGGGGCGAGCATAGCTCGCGCGGAGGACAACGCCGTAGCTTACCAGCTATGGACCAACGGCTCCATCGGCACGGAGTACTTCCTGGTGGAGAACCGTCAACAAGTTCTCTTTGACGCATATCTGCCCGGCGATGGCCTCCTCCTGTATCATGTCGACGAACTGGTCCCGGACAATGACAACGATTGGCATCCGAAGGTCATGGTCGAGCAGGCAGACGGACTGTGGCACCTGCAGTACGGAAACAACTACGGCGACACTGGCGACCCCTACCCGGGCAGCAGCAACAACCGCACAGCGCACGGCACATCGACCCCCAGCACTGACTCCTATGTCGGCGCTGATACCTATGTCAGCATCAGCAGCATCAGCAACTCCGCCGCGACGATGACGGCCGACATCGTCGTGCAGCCACCGCCGGTGGCCGACTTCTCGGGGTCGCCCACCACCGGGTACGTGCCGCTGGACGTAAGCTTCACCGACCTGTCAACGAATACACCCACTTCCTGGTTGTGGGACTTCGGGAACACCGGGACCTCGACGGCGCAGAACCCGTCGCACATCTTCACCACCCCGAACACCTACACCGTGAGCCTGACCGCCACCAACGCGGGCGGCTCCGACTCGGAGACGAAGGTGGACTACATCACGGCGACGGTGCAGCCGCCGGTGGCCGACTTCACAGGGACGCCCACCACCGGGTACGTGCCGCTGACGGTGGACTTCACAGACACCTCGCTATACACGCCCACTTCCTGGTCCTGGGATTTCGGGGACACCGGGAGCTCGACGGCGCAGAACCCGTCGCACATGTACACCACCCCGAACACCTACACCGTGAGCCTGACCGCCACCAACGCGGGCGGGTCCGACTCGGAGACGAAGGTGAACTACATCACGGCGACGGTGCAGCCGCCGCTGGCCGACTTCTCCGGCACGCCGACGAGCGGCCAGGCCCCGCTGACGGTGGACTTCACAGACACCTCGCTGTACACACCCACTTCCTGGTCGTGGGACTTCGGGGACACCGGGACCTCCACGGCGCAGAACCCGTCGCACATGTACACCACCCCGAACACCTACACCGTGAGCCTGACCGCCACCAACGCGGGCGGCTCCGACTCGGAGACGAAGGTGGACTACATCACCGCCTGGGTCCCACAACCGGAGACCCTCCTGGAGATTCATCCGAACGAGCGGGCACCGGGGCAGGGGGCCAGCCAGTTCCTGGGCGGCGCGCCGTGGACTCAGCCAACGACCTCGCCCCACTCCAGCTATGTCTGGAAGAAGTACGTGTTCGCTGGCAGCGATACTCTCTGGATACAGATCTGCGCCCAGAACTGGGACCGCTGGCAGAAGGGCTATGCCTCCGACGACAACACGTGGCTCGACGTC
>JALGXW010000029.1 GCA_029821875.1 Candidatus Hebobacterum abditum
CTGTCAGTCGAGGACATTGGCCCCGGCCCGGCGGCCATTCCAATCAGAGTCGAGGCCCCGGCGGGCGCACGGGATTACGTGTTGTTCGTGCCCGTCCTGGCGCGATTGGGAGAATCCGCTCCCTCCGCGCCGGCGGCGCGCTATCGGGGGGTGCCGTTTCAGAACGTGCTGGCAGATTTCAGCGCGCTCACCGGCTTGGTCGTACTCGCGGAGCCGCCACTCGACATGGAGTTCAACGGCGAACTGCGCTCTGGCGAGCCCGGTGCCACGCTTGAGCAACTGGCCGCCCAACTGGGCTTCGATTCCCATCGCGAGGGAGATCTGGCGTATACGCTGACTCATACTCGCTGATCCAGCCCGGCGCTGCAGGTTAGAGCCAAGGAGCGTCTAATTCTGGCGGTATGACGCCTGGCATCACCGCAAGCCCATGGGGACGCGACTGTCCTGCTTGCCGGCGCAGTGGGGCCGTAGCGGCTGCAGTTGTCTGGCTGGCAGCCTGTCTTCTGATCCTCGCACCTGCCCCGCCGCCTTCGCTCGCGGCCGAGGCTGTGTGCGAGGAGCTGCTCGAGACGGAAGAGGGCTGTCGGTTGGCGCGGCTCTGGCAGGACATGCTCGACCACTCCTCAGACCTTATCTACAGCCCCAGCCTGTTCCAGGCTCTGGCGGATGACCTCGAGGCAGCTCGCGCCGATCTCGTCTCCCTTTACGAGCGCCGCGTCCTCGGGGATGAACGCGCCGAATGTCTTGGCAGGCTCTTCTCCATGCGCTACGCCTACATCAGAGATTGGCACTACTCGAAGCGGTCCGTTGTTCGGCTGTCGGGCGGCGAGGCGACGCGGAAAGCGGCTTTGTGGGTTATCGAGCTGGAGCTGTCCGTCCTGCGCCGGCCGCCGAAGTCCAAGGCGGAGGAGGAGCTGGCCCGCAGCGCCCTGAGGAACATCGGCTACGAGCTTACGTTCATCCATCACCTCGACAAGTTCGAGTTGGAGGCCGATCGCCGCAGAATAGCTCTGAAAGACAGGGAGGATGCGGGCGAGGAGGTGGATCTGGAGGCGTTTGAGGCCGAGTACCTTGCGCGCCGCAGTCTGCTCCTGCAAGCATATCGCCATCGGCGGCTGCCTAGCGTGCGCTCGGTGGACGAGATACTGCCGTATGTGGCGGCGCTGACCCGCGCAGAGCCGAGTCTTCACGCGGCCGCGCGCGAATCGAATCGCGCCGAGCCCCTATAGCTCATGTTCGGCTGGAACATAGATCTCGGCTTGGATGTCGGATCCGCCATTACCCGGGTCTATCAGCGCGGTGTAGGCATCATACTGGCAGAGCCAACTGCCGTCGCCTTCTCGGCCGACAAGCAAGACCTGCTGGCGGTTGGGGGCGAAGCCAGCTCCATGGTCGACCAGAGCACCGGCGACACGCGTGTCGTATTCCCCGTCCAGTTCGGCGTGATAGCCGACCACCTCGCCGCGGCACAGATGATCAAGGAGATGATCAAGCGCGCCGTTGGTCGGCGCACGCTCTTGATGCCTCGGGTGATCGCAGCACTGACGACAGCCGCAACGCCCGTCGAGAGAGCAGCACTCCGGTCGGCCGTGCAGAGCGCGGGGGCGCGGGCCGTGCGCCTGATCGACAGAACTCTGGCGGCCGCCATCGGCGGCAGCGCGGCCGCCCCTGCCGATCACGGCGCCAGGCTGGTTGTGAGCATCGGCGGCGAGATCACGGAGTTCGGCGTGGTCTCCCAGGGGCGACTCGTGTGGGGCCGCAACTTAAGATTCGGCGGTCGGGACCTCGACGAGGCCATCCGCAAGATGATGCGCAACCGCTATGGCGTGACCCTCGCGCCGGCCACCGCAGAGCAGATGAAGTTTCAGGTCGGCGCCGTCATCCCGAGCATGGCTCGAAGCCGATTGCTCATCGGCGGGGGAGAGGTCTACGGGGAGCTGTTTCGCAATCTCAAGATAACGTTGGATGGCATTCCCGACTTGCTCGGACGCGCCTTGTCGCCGGTGATAAACGAGATCGGCTGGGCACTGGCCGAGGCCCCGGCCGAGCAGCGTGCGGAGGTGAAGTCCAACGGCATCCTGCTGGCCGGCGGCACTGCCCTGCTTCAAGGGATCCCGCAGCTCATGCGGGAGCGCCTCGGCGTCCCCGTCGTCCGCGCCCGCGAGCCGGCCCACGCCGTGGCCCTCGGCCTCGGCACGATCTTGCAGGACCCGACGAAGCTGAGCCGCGACGGACACCGGTACGGCGGGGCAACCTAGCCGGCCGCTGCGTACCGCCTCGCTTTGACGCTCGGAGTTCTTTCCCCTATACTGAGGCCGGATTGCGGCGCCCAGTCTGATCCACGTCCTGCCAGCGTTCTCCCGGGTGCTTTCCGCGAGCCGGCACCCCGGCACTTCGTCGATGGAGACCGCGCGCTGCAAGGCCGCAGGAAGATCGTGACTGAGGGTCGACCCCAATGGGAATGAGCCTGACGGAGAAGACCATACGCGATCACCTCGTCTCCGGTGAGATGAAGCCGGGAGAGGAGATCGCGTTGAGAATCGACCAGACACTGACGCAGGACGTCACCGGTACTATGGCGTTCCTGCAGTTCGAGGCGCTGGGTGTCCCCCGCGTCCACACCAAGCTCTCCGTCAGCTACGTCGATCACAATATGCTCCAAACGGGCTTCGAGAGCGCCGACGATCACCGTTACCTGCAGAGCGCGGCCTCGAAGTACGGCGCCTACTTCTCCCGGCCGGGCAATGGTATCTGCCACCAGGTCCACTTGGAGCGCTTCGGCGTTCCGGGCCAGACCTTGATCGGCTCAGACAGCCACACCCCAACCTGCGGCGGGCTCGGGATGCTGGGCATCGGGGCGGGCGGACTCGACGTCGCCGCCGCGATGGCGGCGTACCCCTTCTACATCACGATGCCCAGAGCGACACTCGTCCGGCTCACGGGTGAGTTGGGGCCGTGGGTGAGCGCGAAAGACGTCATCCTCGAAGTCCTGCGCCGACTCAGCGTCAAGGGCGGCGTCGGACGCGTGATGGAGTATGGCGGGCCTGGCGTGGCCTCTCTGTCTGTGCCGGAGCGGGCGACCGTGACCAACATGGGAGCCGAACTCGGCGCCACGAGCTCCATCTTCCCCTCGGATTCCCGGACGCGAGAGTTCCTCGGGGCGCAATCTCGAGAGGACGTATGGCTGGAGCTCGCCGCGGACGCCGATGCTGAGTACGACGATGTCCTGGAGATCGAGCTGGGGACACTCGAGCCACTGGTCGCCCAGCCCTACAGCCCTGACAGGGTGGCGCCCGCGGCCGAGCTGGCCGGCACGAAGCTGAGTCAGGTGTGTATCGGGAGCTGCACGAACTCCTCCTACCGGGACATGATGGCCGTGGCGGCGATCCTCGAAGGGAAGCAGGTGCACCCCGAGGTCAGCCTGACTATCTCGCCCGGATCGCGGCAGGTGCTCCAAATGCTGTCCGAGAAGGGCGCGGTGGCCACGCTGGTCGCCGCCGGCGCTCGGATACTGGAGGCATCCTGCGGCCCGTGCATCGGCATGGGACAGGCGCCGCCATCGGGTGGCGCGACGCTGCGCAGCTTCAACCGGAACTTCCAGGGGCGATGCGGGACCAAGGACGCACCGACCTACCTTGCCGGGGTCGAGGCGTGCGCCGCCTCGGCCCTTGCCGGCGAGATCGTGGACCCTCGCACACTGGGCGAGCCAGTCCGGGTGCTGGAGCCCGACGCATTCATTGTCGATGATGCCATGGTCATTCCCCCATCCGACCGGCCCGACGAAGTCGAGATCATGCGGGGGCCGAACATCGCCCCAGTCCCGATGAGAGGGCCGCTCGCGGACCAGATTCGCGGGCAGGTGCTGCTGGTGGCCGGCGACGACGTGACGACCGATGACATCATGCCCGCGGGGGCGCAGATACTGCCGCTGCGATCGAACATCCCGGCGATCTCCCAACACGTCTTCTCGCGACAGGACCCGGGATTCGCCGAGCGGGCGCTCCGCGAAGGCGGCGGATTCATCGTTGGCAGGGCCAACTATGGTCAGGGCTCCAGCCGGGAGCACGCCGCGCTCGCCCCCATGGCCCTCGGCGTCCAGGCCGTTCTGGCCCGGTCCTTCGCGCGCATTCACCACGCCAATCTCGTCAACTTCGGCATTCTCCCACTGCGAATGCCCGGGACTGCGCCTGTGTCCCAGGGAGACGAGCTGGAGATGGGAAGCGTGCGGGCCGCGCTTGAAGCCGCACGGCCGCTATCGGTCACGAACCTCACCAATGGGAAGACCTTCGAGGCGACGTACGATCTGACCCCGCGGCAGTCGAAGATCCTGCTGGCAGGTGGGCTCTTGAACTACATCAGAGAAGGCGGCGCTGACGCCGCTTCGGCGTAGCCGACATGCTCCGGGGCCTCTTCCGGCAGGTCAGCGATCTCTTCTCGGGCGCAGGCGAGGTAACAGACGACCTCTTCGACGAACTCGAGGAGGCGTTGATCGCCTCCGATGTCAGCGCCACCCTCTCCGCTGAGATCGTGTCTCTGCTACGGGACGCGGCGAGAGAGAGAGGCATCCGAACCGCCGACGAGGTGCGGGATCTGCTGCGCGCTCACATCGCCGGTGTCCTCGATGAGCATGCGGCCCCTCTCGCGCTCGAGGCGGCCGCGCCGCCGCTGTTCTACCTGGTGGTCGGTGTGAATGGAACCGGCAAGACGACAACGATAGCGAAGCTCGGAGCGCGCTTTCAGCGGCGGGAGAAGAAGGTGCTCCTTGCGGCCGCGGACACGTTTCGCGCCGCCGCCATCGATCAACTCCAGGTCTGGGCGGACCGGCTCGGCGCGGACATCGTTCGACACCAGCCTGGCGGAGATCCCGCCGCCGTCGTCTTCGACAGCATCGAGGCGGCTCGCGCTCGCGGGACGGATGTCGTCATAGCGGACACGGCCGGGCGACAGCACACCCAGCACAACTTGATGGAGGAGCTGCGGAAGGTTGACCGCGTCGCGCGGCGAGCGCTCGGCCGCGCGCCCGACGAAACGCTGCTGGTGCTTGACGCGACGACCGGACAGAACGCACTCGTTCAGGCGCAGGTGTTCCGCGATGCGATCGGGCTGACGGGCATCGTGCTGGCCAAGCTCGATGGCACCGCGAAGGGCGGCACCCTCATCACCTTGGCTCAAGAGCTCGGCCTGCCAGTCAAGCTAGTCGGCGTCGGGGAGAAGCTGGAGGACCTGCACGACTTCGACCCGCAAGAGTACGCGTCCGCGCTGCTGCCCTAGCGACCTGTCTCGTCCTCGCGCTCGACCTCTGCCAGGAGTTCCCGGTCCTCCTCAGTCAGCGAAGCCCCCTGCAGCAGATCGGGCCGGCCATCTCTCGTCCGCCGCAGCGACTCCTTCCGCCGCCAGCGCCGGATCTGCTCATGATGTCCTGACAGCAGGACGTCGGGGACTTGCCATCCGCGGAAGTCGGCCGGGCGGGTGTACTGCGGGTACTCGAGCAAGCCGTCCGCGAAGGAATCGGCCTCTGCGCCCTCCTCGGCCCCCAGCGCGCCTGGCAGCAAACGGGCGACGGCGTCGATGACGACCATGGCCGGGAGCTCTCCGCCCGTGAGCACGTAGTCGCCGATCGACAGCTCCCTGGTCGCCAGGTGCTGCCGCACGCGCTCGTCGACGCCCTCGTAGTGGCCGCACAGGAGAATGACGTGCTTCCGGGATGACAGCTCCCGGGCCATTCGCTGAGAGAGCAGCTCGCCCTGAGGGCTGAGAAGGATGACCTCTTCCGCGCAACCTCCGTCCTCCGGACAGCGCAACGCCTCTGCGGCGGCGAAGAATGGTTCGGGCTTCATCACCATGCCCGCGCCCCCGCCATACGGGGAGTCGTCGGTGGTCCTGTGAGCGTCCGTCGTCCAACCGCGCAGATCGTGGACGACCACTGAGATGACGCCGGCGTCCCTTGCACGTTTCAGGATGCTGGCATCTAGCACAGGTCGAAACATCTCGGGGAAGGTTGTGACGACGTCGATCCTCATCCGCCCGCCTCGTCCTGCTCCGGCTCGTCTTCGGCCAAGGGGGTTATCACGATGACACCCTCGTCGAGGTCGATCTTCCGGATGACTTCCCGCACGGCCGGCACCATCGTGCACGGGGTCACGTAGACGTCGTTGCCCGGGGTCCGAATAACCTCGATCACCTCTCCCAGCTCTTCGCCTTGCTCTGTGACGACCCTGAGTCCCACGACGTTGTGAATCCAGAAGCTCCCCTCGGGGAGAGGCACGGACATCGACTGCCTGATCTTGACCAGCGCGCCCCGCAGCGATGCCGCGGTGTCTCGATCGTCGCAGCCGACGAGCGCCAGCGTGACGCCCTTCGCCGTGACCTGCGCGCGGCGAACTGGGAAAAACCGCTCCTCGCCCGTGGGCAACCCAAGGCAGACCTCGTCCAGGTCGCCGAAGCGCTCGGGGAAGTCGGTCTCCGGCCGAACTCGTAGGGCCCCCTTTACGCCGAAAGGAGCCGTCACCTGGCCGATCACCAGGTCCCACGGCTCCTTCTCTTCTGCGGCCATAGTGTTAGGCCTCGCGGATCTCGACTACTTCGCCATCCTTCACAACGACTTCAGAACCGCTGAGCTTCTTGAGGAGGTCGTCACCGACATTGATCTCGGCCACGCCTTCAATCGTGCCCCTAGGGTATTCGCTGCCGAGTTCCAGCTTGGCCGTCTCCTCCATCTGCCGCTGAATCTCCTCCTTAAGGGCCGTCTGGCGCTGCCGCTCGGTCTCGAGCTGCCTGCGCACCTGCATGGCCTGCGTGAGATCGGCCCCCTGGAGGCCGGACAGGAGGCGCCGGCTCTGCACCTCCATTTGGTCGATCCGGCGCTGGGTCTCGTCCGCGGCCTGCTGCAGCTCGTTCCTCAGCTCTTCCTTGAACCCCTCAGTGACGATCACGCGCAGGGCGATCGACCGTCTGACACTGATGCCGGCCATGCTCAATCCTCCGTCGATGCCGGCGCGTCACCCAGCTTGTTGATGTCCACCCAGATGCTCTTTCGCTCCTTTGTGCCCGCGGCCCGAACCAGCGTCCGCAGGGCGTTCGCAATCCGGCCGCCCTTCCCGATCACCTTGCCCAGGTCATCGGGCGCCACCCGCACCTCGAAGATGATGCTGCGTTCTCCCTCAATCTTATCAACCTTCACCTGCTCTGGGTCGTCCACCAGGGCCCTCACGATCATCGTCACAAGCTCGTGCACTGTACTCGACCTCCAATGTTGCGCTAGCTCAAGGGTCTCTGGGTGGCGGCAGAGGGGCCGCGCGCTAAGGCGGCCCTCCGTACGATGTCGATAAGGGCGCGTCTGCCACCCTTGCTCCTGTGAATCTCAGGTCGCGCCAACCTGCCCCTTCACTCGGGAGTCTGCTCTGATTCTGGGGCTTCGTCCCCCTCGTCGCCGGCCTCGGCCGGCGGAGCCTCTTCGTCGGCTTCCGATCGCGCTTCTGCCACAGGAACGCCAACTGCCTCCTCGGCAACGGCGGGCAGACCGGGGGCCGTGACAGGCTCCCCGCTGAACTTCTCCCACACGCCGGTCTTCTTCAGCAGCGACAGCGCGGTGTCGCTCGGCCGCGCGCCCTGGCGCAGCCACCAAAGGGCCCGCTCTTCGCTGACGGTGATAAGGGCAGGCTCCACACGGGGATTGTAGTGCCCGATGGTTTCGAGGAAACGTCCGTCTCTCGGCGCCGCCGAGTCGGCCACGACGAGACGGTATTGCGGCTGTTTCTTCTTCCCGATTCGCCTCAATCTGATCCGTACTGCCACGCGCACCTCCTACATGCGAAAGCCGGTGATTTCCATTCCTTTGGGCAACCGGCCTGTCTGCTCCGCCTCCACGAACTGCCCCAACATGCTTCGCATTTGGCGAAACTGCTTGAGCAGAAGGTTGACTTCCTGTCGGCTGCGGCCGCTGCCGCGGGCAATCCGCTTCCGCCGACTTCCGCCGATCATATCCGGGTTCTCGCGCTCCTCAGGCGTCATCGACTGCACAATCGCTGTCATGTGCCCTAGATGCTTGGCGTCGATCTGGCCAGGTAGCTGCTGCCGCAACGACCCCAAGCCGGGGATCATCGACAGCAACTGGTCGAGCGAGCCCATCTTCCCCAGCCGCTGTAGCTCCCGCATGAAGTCGTTCAGATCGAAGCGCTGCTCGCGGATGCGGCGCTCGAGCTCTGCCGCCTCTTGGTCCTCGAGCGCGGCCTCGGCCTGCTCGACGAACGTCTGCACGTCGCCCATCCCGAGAATGCGGGAAGCCATGCGATCCGGATGAAAGACCTCCAACGCCTCCAACTTCTCTCCTACGCCGGCGAACTTGATTGGTCGCCCTGTGACTTCTCGCACGGAGAGCGCGGCTCCCCCGCGCGCGTCGCCGTCGAGCTTCGTAAGTACGACTCCAGTTATCCCAACGGCTCTGTCGAATTCCGCCGCCACATTCACTGCGTCTTGGCCCGTCATCGCATCCAGAACCAGCAACACTTCATCCGGCGACACCGCCTCCCTCATCGCCGCCAGCTCCGACATCAGCTCCTCGTCCACATGCGTCCGGCCGGCCGTGTCGACTATGACCGGCCCTCGCTCCTCGTTCCTAGCCTTCTCGACCGCGGCCTTCGCCACACCCACCGGATCGGTTCCCGCAGCCTGGAACACCTCCACGCCGGCCTGCTCGCCCACGATGCGCAACTGCTCGACCGCTGCCGGTCGCCGCAGATCTGTGGCGGCGAGAAGGGGGCCTCGGCCTTCCGCCGTCAGCCGACGTGCCAGCTTCCCGGCCGTCGTCGTCTTGCCGCCTCCTTGGAGACCGACCATCAGTATGACAGAGGGCTCGCGCGACAGGCTCAACACACTCGCTTCGGCGCCAAGCAGTTGAGTCAACTCCTCATGGACTACCTTGGCAACCTGCTGGCCGGGGGCAAGACTGCGGATGACCTCCTGGCCGGCCGCCTTCTCCTGCACGCGCCGGACGAAGTCCCGCACGACGCGGAAGTTGACATCCGCCTCCAGGAGAGCCAGCCGAATTTCGCGGCAAGCGGCGGCCACCTCCTCTTCGGAGAGCCGCCCCTTTCCGCGGAGACCGCGCAAGACGTTCTGGAGCTTGCCCGATAGACTCTCAAACATGTGCGCACGCCTGTCGCCCGGCGCTACGCGCCCCCTCGCGCGCACGGGGGGTGAGTATAACAGGCGACCGCATGGATTGTCAAATGGGGCAATAGCTACAAGACTGCGCCGCCTCCCGCAATCGCCAACCATCACGGCGAGGCCCCGGGCCCCCTCTCCTGCCTGAGGGCAGCCTCTTACTTAAGAGCCGTTTTCAGCCGGGTGCACAACCACCGCCCTGGCGACCCGCCAACAGAGAAAGCGCCCGGCGCAGGAGCCTTCGCTGGTCGGAGTGGCTCAGCATCGAGAGCGCTTGTCTGGGGCCGAACCAGCCGCAGTCCAGGGAGCCCTCTGCTGGGCACGGGCGGAGATCGGCGCAATCCCCCGCCCGAAGGAGGAACCAGTCGACATGCTTGGCGTAGCGGCGCCCCTCCCGTTCGAAGCAGTGCTCGGTCGCCCCCAGGTCGCCCATCTCATCCAGGTCCGCCAGGCCAATCTCCTCTTCGACTTCCCTGTGAGCCGCCTCGCCGGGGTCCTCGCCGGCCTCCACTCCACCTTTGGGAAACACCCATGTCCCGTAGCGAGAGCGCATCAACGCGACCTGCAGGGCCTCGCCACGGCCGCGCACGACAACTGCTCCGCTCGACCGAAGCCTTGTCGCCTCGGCCCCTTCCCCTGCCTCGCACAGGTCGCCCCTCACTCCGCAGGCCCCCACTCTGCCGGACGTCGCTGCTCCCAGGGCGCCGGCTCCGGAATGCCAAACATGTCCCTCTTCGCCGCGAGGTAGTACCTGTAGTTCTCGAAGGTGACGTCGGGGGGGACTCGATGGTCGACGTGCGGGATCCAACCGCCCTCCCTCACGCATGGCTCTATCCGCTCGAGCTCCGACCGGATCGCCTCCTTGCCCTGGATGAGAGCGCGCTTGTTGACACCGCCCAAGAGAAGGATCTGCCTTCCATAGCGGTCCCGCAGGGCCACCGGATCGGTGCCGGCCGCCACCTCGACTGGGAACATGCAGTTGACGCCCGCCTCCAGCCACAGTGGGACAAGCGCGTTGATGTTGCCGTCACAGTCCGTGTAGACGATGTCGCAGCCGTGTTTGGCCAGTAGTTCCGTCATACGGCGGTAGCGGGGGACCATCAGCCTCTCGAACGTGCTCGGCGAGATCATCGGCCCATTGCGGAAGGCCATGTCCTCCCAGCCGGCACCGAAGTCGATCTGGACCTGAGACGCAACCCGATCGATCGTGCGCAGCACGATCTGAGTAATCGTCTCCATTATCTCCTCGACGAGTCCAGGGTCATCATAGACCATCATGGCAGCGCGCTCGAAGCCCATCCAGTCGCGCATCCAGCCGTAGAGACTGCCGATTCCGATGCCGAGAGCGTGGTCGCTCTGCTCCCAATGCTTCTTGAGTTCATCCCAGGATGACTGATCGGGCAGGCGACGCGGATCGTCGGGGTCCAAGCGAGGCCTGAACTCGCGTTCCCATTCCTCGCGCCCCTTCACAAGGAAGTCCACGAAGTGTGGAACCGAGTCCTCGCCCGAGGCGTGTATCTCGCAGGTAGCGCCGTGCTCGTCGCGAATCAGCACGTGGTCTCCTGAGTCGTCCAGCACCTCTCGCTCGAACCCGGGAAGAAGCGACTGATTGACGGGGACCCAGCCCCGAGGGGCAAAGCCGAAGTAGACGTCCGCCTTCGGCAGCGTGTCGATCTCCCGAGGCAGCCCTTGCTCGTGCCACGATCTGAGCGTGTTGTCCCAGTAGCCGAACTCCTCATCTGGAATGTGGTCAACTGGCTCGAAGTGCATCGTCCGCACCCAGCGGTCTCGGTGCGTCATTCCCTCGCCTCCTCCACGATGTTGACCACCTCGCGGAGGTCCTTCACGCGGTGACAGTCGGCCGCCGTGTGTAGTCCCTTCCGGTCGACGAGAATCGGTCGCAGTCCGGCGGCTCGAGCGCCAACGACGTCGCCGTCATAGCTGTCGCCAACGTGCCAGGCGGGAAGGCCTGTGGCCTCGGCGGCCTCGGCCGCCATGTGGAACATCCGGCCCTCGGCCTTGGAGCTTCGCGCCGCGAAGGCGTCAATGACAGGCGAGAAGTAGTTGAGAACGCCCAGTGTCTCGAGGTCGGGCCCGGCGCGAGGCCGGCCCGAGACGATGCCGAGACGGGCGCCACGGTCTGACAGCTGTCGAAGCACCTCGGGCACCTCCACATACAGCCGCCGGGCGCGGGGATCCCTCAGGAGGTGGACTGCCCGCTCAGTCGCCTTGGGCAGCTCCGCTCGGACGCCGAGCGTCTCGAGAATGCGGCCGTCATAGGCGCGCCAGAACGCCATCTCATCCCCGGCGTCGGCGTGCTGCCGGAGGTAGTCCTCATAGAACGTGGAGAAGCCGATGTTGAGCGCCTCGAGGGAATCGCTGGGTGCGATCTCGACGCCCACCTCGCGGGCGGCCTGTACGAAGGCGCCCACCCAACTCACGGTCCACTCGATCAGAGTATCATCTACGTCGAAGAAGATGTAGCAGCGAGAACTCACGTGTGAGTGCTCCAAAGAGGAGAGCGCGCCGCCGGGGCGCGCCACGCCCGGCCGTTCCGCTCTGCTGCGGCGCCCGGGCGGGGGGCCCAGTATACCAAGGGCTAGGAGGGGGCGTCAACAGGTGCGCGTCGAGTGGCGAGGGAGGCCGCTCGTCAGGCGTCGTCCTCGGCGAGGCCGTGGCACTTGAAGATCCGCTGCTTGACGTCGCTGACAGAGGCTTCGGCGAACTCCCGGGTGACGCGCAGCCAGTCCTCGTCGATCTTGGGCCCACCGACATCGTGCAAGGGCACGGGACTGTCGTCGCGGCGGTAGTGCTCGGCCTCGGAGTCCGGGACGTTCTCGGGCGGCTCCACTCCTGCCATGCGCGCGAAGGCCAGGGTCCACGCGCGGGGCACTACTGTAACGTCGTATCCGCCGCCGCCGACAGCTATCCAGCGCTCGGCCTGTGCCGCTATCTCCTCCACGACCATCACATACCCCTGCGTCGTGCAGCAGAGATGGGTGAGAGGGTCCTGGTAGTGCGTATCGACTCCCAGCTGCGCGAGCACGAAGTCTGGAGAGAAGGCCTCCAGGATGGGGGTGACCGCCTCCTTGAAGGCCCACAGATACACGTCGTCTCCCGTGTAGGGAGACAGCGGCAGATTCACCGAGAAGCCCTCCCCTTCGCCCTCCCCGCTCTCCTCGACGCTCCCGGTGGTCGGGAACAAGTACCGTCCGCTCTCGTGGACCGAGACCGTCAACACATCACGTCTGTCATAGAATGCTTCCTGCACGCCGTCGCCGTGGTGCGCGTCGATGTCGACATAGGCGATCTTCGCCCCATCGCCGCACTTCTCGAGCAGGTGCTCGATGGCAATCACGGAGTCGTTGAAGACACAGAATCCGGACGCCCTTTCGCGATGGGCATGGTGCAGGCCGCCGCCCGGATTGAAGGCGATCTCGGCGGCACCGTCGGCTACGAGCTCAGCTGCGCGGACCGAGGCCCCGGCCACGAGCGCCGCCGCTTGGTACATGCCATCGACGATCGGGTTGTCAATGGTCCCCAGGCCATAGTCGAAGGGGCGTGGGAGAATGCGTCCCTCGCTCGGGGCGCGGACGGCCGCGATGTAGTCGCGGCTGTGCGCGAGGGCCAGCAGGTCTTCGTCGGCTGCCGAGGGCTGCTCTAGCGACACAGAGGGGCCCTCCAGGAATCCGCACGCTCGGATGAGCTCGTAGGTTCGAATGACGCGCGATGGCTTGAGGGGATGGGATGGGCCTAGGTCGTAGTCGCCGAACTTGGGCGTGTAGACCAGCGCAGTGCGCGACATGACAGCGAGGGCCAGCAACTAGGGGTGCGCGTGGCCTGAGTGGTCCACGTCGGGCATGACCAGCGGGCCGGCCCGGTGCCCGATGACAACCGCACGATACTCGCCGTCTCGCTCCACCAGCAAGGGGAGCACAGGGGCGACCGAGATGCTCGCGTTCACCAGGTCGGCGAACTGATAGATATGCCAGACGGAACGATCGCCGACGGCCATTACGCGGTCGCCGACGTCGAGGCCTGCCCGCGCGGCCACGCCCTCGGGATCGATGGCCTCCACGAGCAGCCCGCCTCCCGCAGACCCTGACTCCTTGGCGAGCGTCATGCCCAAACCGTCCTCTATCCTTTCCTGGGACTCGGTCAGCGGATCTTTCTTCTGCAGCTCAGCGAAGTTGGCGCGCACCCAGAACAGACCTGCGACGAACACAATCGCACCCAGCAACAGCACCACCCACGTACGAAGGACGGGCCTCATCGCTGCTCGTCTTCCTGGTCCTCGACCTCCAGCGACTTTATCTCGCTGGCCACTTCGCCCCGCCGCGCGTAGAAGCTCGTGAGGCCGCAGTCCACGCACACGTCCGAATAGAGTCCTATAAGCCCCGTGCGCTGGCCGCTGTCTTCTCGCACTATCTGAAGCTGTACGCCTGGAACGCGGCAGGCTCGTATCATGCTCGTGCCGCCGCAGCTAGGACACTGGCGCTTGCGCCTTCGCTCCCGCTGTCTTTGCTCGCCCATCAGATCGACCCGCTCCTGGAGGCACCGGACACCATAATCAGTGGACCACAGGCCCAGAGCCCTTGGGAGGAGCTGGGATTTCGCCGAACTTCTCTTCGTAGCGCCGGATGTTCTCGGCCAGCGCGTCCCGGAAGGCCTTGGCTATGACCGGGTTCATGACTACCCGCACCAACGTGGGAGCCGATTCCACGTCCCTGTTCTCGGGGCCCAATCGCTTGAAGTCCATGAGGAACTCCAAGGCCACGTGAGTGATCTTCGCTAGGTTCGCATAGACCACGTCAAAATCCGACTCTCCTGGCATCGCTCCTCCCTTTATGCGGCCGCCGCGCGGCCGATCGCGCACAAGCTACTCTTCGGGCGTCGCCTGCCGCAGCACGAGTGTCACGCGCTCTCCCTCTCGCGAGAGAATGACGCGATTCTCGCTGACATTCACAACCATATAGCCCGCCGCCCGCTCTCCGACGCTCGCGTAGTACCGCCTCCTCCCAGCTCGGAGGATCGCCATGGGCTTCTCCCCCTGCTCCATCACAATGCCCACCAGCCGCACATCGGCCGTTGGCGTGCTGTCGCCGGGCGTGCCGCGCATCGAACCGGCTTGGGTCCTGAATGGGTCGCGAGCCCCGCTTGGCGGTGGCTTCTCCACTTCCGCCTCTACCACCTCCACCTCTGGCACCGGCTCCGGTTTGGGCTCGTCCGGCTTGCCTCTCTGGATGGACTTCAGCCCCACGAACAGAGCCAGCGCCACCGCCAGGAAGGCGACGGCAAGCGCGAGAAAGGCAACATCCTGTCTCTGGCCACTTCGGCCGCTGCTGCTCATCTGAGGGCCTCCTTAACCGAGCACTCCCCTGACACGCCTCGGCTACCCCATGCGGTCCCGCAGGGACGAGGGATCCACTCCTGTGATGGTAAGCGTTCTCTCTTCCCCGGCCCGCTCGACGACAACCTGGTTCGGCGTGGCAGGATCGGCCGCCAAGATGGCGGCCACAAGCGCGTAGGGGTTTGTCGTCTGAGTATCATTGAACCTCAGTACCAGGTCCCCCGCTCGCAGCCCGCCCTGGGCTGCAGGACTGCCAGGTACGACCCCGGCGAGTCGCGCCCCCTTGAATCTGTCGCCCCCAAGGGGAGGCATCACGATGGCGACTCCGAGCGGGGCCGTGCCCCTGCGAAGCGCGGTCAGCTCTCCTTCATCTACCGGAGGCTCAGGGGGCAACACGAAGACCTCACCCTCGGGATCGCGCTTCGGCTCTTGCCGGCTGAACACGAACACTGTAAGGGCCACGGCAACCGCGACGACGATCAACGCAATCGGCGCACTGACGGTCTGCCTCACCGCAACACCCTCCGCCTGGTCTCCTCACACATCATTGAGGGACCCCAAGGAAAGTGTACCACGTACGGTCCGTTTTCCCCAACTGCGTCTCCTCAGATCATCCTGAGGGCCTCGACCACGATGGCTCCGCGGCACTCCACCGTGCGGGCGTCGAGTCGTTCCCGACCCGTTATGATTGGGAACTGATCGGTTTCCCCAGTTAGATCATACTTCACCCGAAGCTCAATGGGGCCTTCGATCTTGGGGGCAAGATGTACCTGGCCCGCCCAAGTGCGACCTCCGCCCGTTCTCCGATCATCTGCCGCACCTTGACGGTCGGCTCGAGAAAGGTTCCATACCGAGAGATTGGGCTTTCGTCACAGTAGTCCCGACCCTCGGCATGAGGTCAGTCGCAATAAACACGCACATGGTACTGGCACCCTCCCCTGGGCGACGCGTGAACGTCGTCCCCACACGCGCTTAGCCGGTCGCGCCGATTCCGTCCGCGACCGGCCGAAGCTGCCGTCTTCACCGTGAATGGTGCCCAGGACTGGAGTTGAACCAGCACGGCCTTGCAGCCACTGGCCCCTCAAGCCAGCGCGTCTACCAATTCCGCCACCTGGGCACGCGCTCCCTAGCCGCCCATGCTGACCACAGCGACGAGTATGGATACGACGAGGAACCCGACCGCCACATAGGTCGTGATACGGGTCAACTGGTCCTCTAGCCCGGCGATGCTTGATGAGCTCTTGCCCCCGATCGTGCCCCAGCCCATTCCGCTTCCGCCGCTCTGCTCACTCTTGGTCTGCGTTACCGCGGTGAGCGCGATGAGGGCCAGCGCCGCGGCGATCTGCACTACGTAGAAGACGGTCAGCATCGTATCACCTGCAACCTTCCTGCGCGAGTGTATTCTAGCACAGCGCCCAGGCACGGGCAAGAGGAGGTGGATCGCGAAGACGCAACCTCCAACCACATGGAGCGACTGCCTCCGCGCCTCGAGCTTCAACGGCAGGCCCTAACCCGCGCACTCGGCCGCCCAGTCCAGGTGCGAGGAGTGCGGACACCGGACGGAGGGCTGCGGGGGCGACTCACGGTGGAGCCTGACCGTGTGGTTGTCGAGTACCAGGTCGCCCAGGCCGGCTACTTCTGGCACATACCGATCATCGAGGAGCTGCTTGCTCGCGCGGCCGCCGGCGAGCACCACGCAGAGCTCCGCGACTCCCCCGTCGACCCCGACGAACCGCGGCCGGAGCAATGAGGAAAGCCAGGGAAAGGTACAGCATCAGCCACGAGAACAGCGGGCCGAACGAACTGTGCCGGCCGGCCGGCGGCGGCAGGGACATCTCCTCACACAACACGGCTCGCTCGTAGAGGCCGGCCTCGGACACGATGCGGCCGTCCGGCGCAATGAAGCAGGAGATTCCAGTGCTCGCGGCGCGCACCACCCAGCGCCCTGTTTCCACGGCCCTCAGGACGGCGATCTGACGGTGCTGTGCGGCGGCCGCCGTGTGGCCGAACCATGCATCGTTGGTGATGACGATGAGCACCTGGGCCCCCTTCTCTTCGAGCCCCCAAGAGATCTGGGGGAAGATCGACTCGAAGCAGATCATGGGCCCGATGCTCACCGTGCCGGCCTGGAGCAGGTGGTGAAGCGCGCCGGCACTGAAATCCGTTTCGCGGACGTGGTAGCGGTCAAGGAGCGGAAGCCACCGGCGGCCGGGGACGTACTCGCCGAATGGCACGAGCTGCACCTTATCGTAGTGGGCTATAAGGCTCCCGCCGGGCGCGAAGAGGTAGGCCGAGTTGAGCCGGCGGCCAGAATCGTCGAAGTAGGGGCCCCCGGCCAGCAGCCAGGCCTTTGAGTGGCTCGCGGCGCGGCTCACAGACTCCGCGACGAGGGGATCCCGGTCGGGCATGTCCGGCAGGACGCTCTCCGGCCAGACGACGATCCCTGGGCGCTCCTCGGCGGCCTGCCGGGTGAGGGTCTCGTAGATCTCCAGTGTGCGCTTGCGTTCCTCTTCCGTCAGCGGCACGTTGACTTGCTCGGCGCGCAGCGGCCCGTGAGCGCTTCCCTGGACAATCGCAACCTTCAGACGCGTATCGGCGGGGCTGCCCGAATCACGCGCCCACTGCCGCGCCCCGAGGGGAATCACGCCTACGAAGGTCAGTATGATGAGCGTCCGCGTGGCCGCTAGCACGACGCGCTCCCGACGCACGACGGCCAGGACCATCTCGGCCAGCGCCGAGTTCGCAAGGACGATGAGAAACGAAAGGGACAGCGTGCCGCCGACGTGGGCCAGCGACATGAGCGGCAGGGCGGGGCTCTGGCTGTAGCCCAGCCAACCCCATGTGAAGCCGAACTGCCCGAGGCCGCGGGCCCACTCGATCCCACACCAGACCACGGCTGCGCCCAGCGTCCGCACAGCGGGCCCCAGCCGGCCCAGCCAACGCGCGGCGGCGCCCCAGGCGAGGTGGGTCAGGCTGAGCGCGAGACACGCCAGGGCCCACACCGTCCAGCCGAAGAGGCCGAGCCAGTAGAGCAGTATCCCGAAGAAGGCGAGCCCGGCAAGCCAGCTCCCCAGGAGGGCCGCCCAGCCGGAGGCGACGCGCAGAGCGACAAGCCACGGCACCAGCCCGACCCACGCGAGCGGCCAGAGTCCGATCCGGGGGAAGCACAGGGCGAGCAAGATCCCCGATAGGACAGAGAGCGCAAGAGAGGCCGCCGTATGCAAGGTTTTCCGACGGGCCGGCAAGCTAGCGGCCCGTCGAGGAACCGTCTGATTCCGAGCCATTCACGAGCACCGCCTGGGCGACGGGCGGATTATAGCTGATCGCTGCCTGGGTCGCAACCGGGCGCCGCGAGAAGCCGAACGCCGGAAGACGCCCAGTTGCCTGATTTGCCTTTGCCTGCCGGAGTAGTCTATAATCCGTGCCGATGCCGGCCATTGTGGAACTGAGAAATGCCAGTGTCACATACCCAAATGGGGTATTGGCCCTGTCAGATGCCACCCTCACCCTCGAGCAGGGCGAGTTTGCATTCCTCGTCGGGCCCACTGGTCACGGCAAGTCCACGATCCTCAAGTTGCTCTACTGCGACGAGCATGCGACGAGGGGCCAGGTTGTGGTCTCCGGATGGGACGTGGCGAGGCTGTCCCCGGGCCGGGTTGCGCGTCTTCGGCGCCGAGTCGGGGTCGTCTTCCAGGACTTCCGATTGCTGCCGAGGACGGCGTGGGAGAACGTGGCCTTCGCGCTGCACGCGACCGGACATGGGTATCGCGACGTCCTGCGGCGCGTGCCGGAGGCGCTCGCCGAGGTCGGCCTTCTCGACAAGGCGGATGACTTCCCGTCACAGCTCTCGGCCGGAGAGCAGCAGAGCCTCGCGATGGCACGGGTCCTCGCGATACGTCCCGCACTGATCCTGGCCGACGAGCCGACTGGCAACCTCGACCCGGACTCTTCCTCGCACATCATGGGTCTGCTGACGAAAGCCAACAAGGCCGGAGCGACGGTGCTGGCAGCCACCCACGACCCGGCAATCGTCGACGCCAAGCGGACCCGCGTGATCGCGTTGCGTCAGGGCAAGATCTTCCGGGATCTCCCCGAGGGCGGCTATCCAGATGATCTGGAACACGATTGACTTTGTCTGCCGGGAGACGGCGCTCCATCTGCGGCGAGAGCGCCTCATTGCGATCACGACGATCTCGACCGTTGCGGTCCTGATGCTCGTCCTGGGGTCGATGCTCCTGTTCCTCGTGGACGTCCGGGGCTGGGCCGATCGGATGGGCGATGCCCTGGAGGTGCGGGCCCACTTCTACAGAGACCACTCACGCGAAGAGGCGGAGGCGCGAGCTGCTGAGGTCGGCGAATGGCCTCAGGTGCGCGAGGCGCGCTTCATACCCAAGGAAGAAGGTTGGCAGGAACTGCGGAGCTGGCTCGTCAGCGGCGACAAGCTCGAGGACCTGGACAATCCGCTCGGCGACTGCATCCAGGTATACGTTACCGACCCCGAGTTCCTTCGCGAGATCGCTCGGAAGCTGGAAAGCTTGGAAGGGGTGAAGGCCGTCGTACCCAGCAGCGGGGACGCCGGCAAGAAGGGCAGCTTCGCGCACAAGGTCGTCCAGTTCCGCCGGATCATCACCGGCTCTGGCATCGTCATCGGCGTTCTCGTCGTACTCGCCGGAGTCTTCATCGTCCACAACACGATCCGCCTTGCGCTGCATTCCCGGTGGCGGGAGATCTACATCATGCAGCTCATCGGCGCAGGCCGCGGTGTCATAGCGGCCCCATTCCTCCTCGAGGGGGTGGTGCACGGCGGCCTGGGGGCACTACTCGCCTGCTGTGTGCTGATTCCGGCACACATGTACCTGCGCACCCTATCGGAACGGTCGGCCCCATTCTTGCTCCTCGCCCCGGACAGCGCGCTGCTCACGTTTGGTTCTGCAGTCGTGCTCGCCGGCGCTTTCCTGGGCTTGACTGGGTCTGCCCTTTCGGTGCGGCGCTACCTCAGGCGCAAGCCTGAGTGGCATTCTTGACACGGACCCCCCGGCACCAGCTTGACATCCCACTCGCGCCGAGATAGAGTCCCCGCGTTCTCTGACCCGACAACGCCGGAGATGCCACGATGCGGAGAGCCGTCCGGGTAGCGGCCGCCCCGCCAGCGGCCTTCACCACAGTCGCACGCCGAATGGCAGGGCCCGGGCCCGATGCGCGCGGGGATGTACAGCGGGCCCCTGACTTCGCATCGGCGGCGCTCAGGACGATCCTCTGATGGAGCCCCAGCATCAGGCAGGGTGGATCGTGGCGATAGTGGCCGGCTTCCTCTCCTTCGTATCGCCGTGCGTCCTGCCGCTCATCCCAGGCTACCTATCGATGATTTCGGGCCTCTCGGCCGAGCAGCTCGAAGCCAGAAGGGGACGCGATCTGGCACGGGTCTTCGTCTCCTGCGTCCTCTTCGCTGTGGGCTTCGGGGTCGTGTTCGTGCTGGTGGGGGCCTCCGCGGGCGCGGTGGGGAGCTGGCTAGGCCCCCGCATTCGCATCCTCAACGTGGTCTTCGGGATCATCGTCATCATCTTCGGCCTCTTCGTTCTGAACGTGGTCAAGCTGCCCTTCCTGTACCAGGATCGCCGTCTTCGGCTCACGCGCCGCTCTGTCGGAATGTGGAGCGCGCCGCTCCTGGGAGTCGCCTTCGGCCTGGGGTGGACGCCATGTGTCGGACCCTGGCTGGGCACCCTCTACGGCCTCGCGGCCAGCCGGAGCACAGGCCAGGCAGCCCTGCTGTTCGCCATCTACAGCGCGAGCCTGGGCGCGTGCTTTGTTGCGGCGGGGATGTTGTTCGCCTCTGCGCTTCGCGCCTTCGCCTTCCTGCAGCGCCACTATCGAGTGATCGAGGTGACGAGCGGCGGCCTGCTGATCGTCATCGGAGTGCTCCTGCTCACCCAGCAGTGGGACAAGGCAACGGGGCGGCTGATCGGGCTCCTCGGCTAGCCCTCCAGGGCCGCCCGCAGGCGCCTGGCGCGTATTGGACACCTTGCCCAGTCTCGACCTCTTGACTGCTGCCGCTGAATCCGCTATCCTTACGTGCTGACGGCGCCAGGTTGGTTCCTGCCTGCCGCCGTCTCGTGCCGACACAGGGCTGACGCCGGTTCACTGCGCTAGGGAAGGCGGCTCGAGCCGGTGTTTGTGTCCGGGCGAGTCCCATGGACAGGACTTGAGCGGAGATCTCGGCTGGTCCGAATGGCGGATTCGGCTCGGCCTAGTTCGCACATCGATACGCAGGAGGTGATAGTATGCTTCGACCACTCGGTGACCGCATAGTCGTCAGGCCGGGGGAAGAGGAGGAAGTAACCAAGGGCGGCATCGTGTTGCCGGACACGGCGAAGAAGAAGCCGCGCGAGGGCGAGGTGCTGGCGGTGGGGCCGGGCAAGCTCCTCGAGAACGGGGAGAGGGCACCGGTGGAGGTTTCGGTGGGGGATATAGTCATATACTCGGAGTACGGCGGAACCATGATCGAGATCGGTGACGAGGAGTACGTCATCCTCGACGAAGGCTCGGTTCTTGCCGTCAAGCCCGAGGCCAAGAAAAAGAAGAAGTAGCTCACATCGTGTGCCGTAAGCAACCTGTTGGCAGGTGTAGAGAGGAGGAAGTGCATGGCTGCCAAGATGCTCTGCTACAGTGAGGAGGCACGCCGGGCTCTTCAGCGCGGGGTCAGCGCTGTCGCGGCAGCCGTCAAGGCTACGCTGGGCCCCAAGGGCCGGAATGTCGTCCTCAGCAAGAAGTGGGGTTCGCCCACGATCACCAAGGACGGGGTCACAGTCGCGAAGGAGATAGAGCTGGAGGAGCCCTACGAGAACATGGGCGCTCAGCTCGTCCGAGAAGTTGCGAGCAAGACCAACGACGTAGCCGGTGACGGAACGACGACCGCGACAGTCCTTGCGGAGGCCATAGTCGAGCAGGGGATGAAGAACGTCGCCGCTGGCGCCAATCCGATGCTGCTCAAGCGCGGCATCGAGAGGGCCGTCGACGCGGTCGTTGCGGAGATCAAGAAGATCGCCAAGCCGGTCGACACCAAGGAGGCCATCGAGAACCTGGCCTCGATCGCCGGCAACGACCCGGAGCTCGGCCGCTACGTGGCCGACGCGATGGACAAGGTCGGCAAGGAAGGCGTAATCACGGTCGAGGAGTCGCGAGGAACCGAAACGACCGTCGACGTCGTCGAGGGGATGCAGTTCGACAAGGGCTACATCTCGCCCTACTTCGTGACCGACCCTGAGCGCATGGAGGCCGTCCTCGAGGATCCGTACATCCTCATCCAGGAGGAGAAGATCAGCGCCGTTGCGGACATGCTGCCGCTTCTCGAGAAGGTGGCGGCGGCGCGCCGGCCGCTGCTGATCCTGGCCGAGGACGTTGACGGTGAGGCCCTGGCGACGCTCGTGGTCAACAAGGTCCGCGGGACCTTCGCCGCAGCCGCGGTGAAGGCTCCGGGCTTCGGCGACCGCAGGAAGGCCATGTTGGAGGACATCGCCATCCTCGCCGAGGGGACCTTCCTGTCCAAAGACCTCGGCATGAAGCTCGAGAACATAACGCTCAATGAGCTTGGCGAGGCCAAGAAAGTCGTTATCACGAAGGACGAGACCACCCTCATCGAGGGCGCCGGGAGTCACGAGGCCATTCAGGGCCGGATGGAGCAGATCCGCCGCTCCATCGATGACACGGACTCCTCCTACGACCGTGAGAAGCTCCAGGAGCGCCTGGCGAAGCTCGCCGGCGGGGTCGCCGTGATCAAGGTCGGCGCCGCCACCGAGACCGAGCTCAAGGAGAAGAAGCATCGCTTCGAGGACGCTCTCTCGGCCGCTCGGGCCGGGGTCGAAGAGGGGCTGGTCCCCGGCGGCGGCGTCACTTACGTGAATGTCGCGCACGTGCTGGACAAGGTGCGCAAGGACGCCCGAGGTGATGAGAAGATCGGCGCCGACATCGTGCGCCGCGCGCTCGAGGAGCCGATCCGCACCATCGCCAACAACGCCGGACACGAGGGCTCGGTTATCGTCGAGCACGTGAGGGGCAAGGAGGCGGGCGTCGGCTTCAATGCCTTGACGGAGCAGATCGAGGACCTGGCCAAGGCCGGCATCGTCGATCCCGCGAAGGTGACCCGCTCCGCGCTCGAGAACGCAGCCTCCATCGCGGGAATGCTGCTGACCACCGAGGCGCTCGTGGCGGAGAAGCCAGAGCCGGAGAAGCCCCCGGCCGGACCTCCCGGCGGCGGTATGCCTGAGTACTGATAAGCTTGGTCCGACGTGGAGACGATAGAGAGAGGGCGGCGCTCGCCGCCCTCTCTTTCTTCCCGTCCCGCCGCGCGCCCGGCCGCAGGAGACACGTCGATACCGCAGTAACAGGGCGGCAGCGACTCTACGGGGCGAACTCGACGAATGCGCAGGCTCCCCCAGAATCCTCTCGTGCAGCCGGCCGATGTCAAGCCCTCCCGCTCGGACCATCGCGTGCTGGGAGCCTTCAATCCGGGCGTCGCACAACTGGGCCACGAGACCCTTCTCCTCCTACGCGTCTCCGAGACGCCGGCCGGGGCGGAGGACGAGTGGCTCTCCTCCCCCATTTGGGACGCCGAGCGCGGCGAACTCGACGTTGTCCGCTTCCGGCGGGACGATCCGGACGTCACCGAGGTCGAGCCGCGCGGTTTCCGGCATCGAGGACTCCTCTACCTGACCAGCATCTCGCATCTGCGCCTTGCGCGTTCCTACGACGGGGTCGACTTCACCGTGGCGAACACCCCCGCGCTCTTTCCCTCCGAGGCCACCGAAGCCTTTGGCATTGAGGACTGCCGCATCACCCGCCTCAACGAAACCTATTGGATCACCTACAAGGCCGTCAGCCGGGATGGCATCTGCATCGGGCTCGCCACCACGCGAGACTTCGTCACCTATGAGCGCCACGGTATCGCCTTCGAGCCTCACAACCTCGATGTCGTCATGTTTCCCGAGCAGATCGGTGGCGACCACGTCGCTCTCACCCGGCCGGAAACGTGGATAGCCGAGGCCCCAGCTATGTGGATCGCCCGCTCTCCCGACCTGCTCCACTGGGGCCGGCACGAGCTCCTCATGAAACCACGGCCAGGCAAATGGGACTCCGGACGTGTGGGCGCCAGCGCGGTACCCATTCCCACCGGCCGCGGCTGGCTCGAGATCTACCACGGCGCCACGCCTGAGCACGAGTACTGTGCGGGGCTCCTCCTGCTCGACCGTGAGGACCCTACCAAGATACTCGCTCGCTCGGAGCAGCCGATCCTGCGGCCCACCGAACCGTACGAGACCGAAGGCTTCTTCGGCGGCGTTATCTTCGCCTCCGGAGCCACCGTAAGGGACGGGAAGGTCACACTCTACTACGGCGCCTCCGACGACACGACGGCCGCCGCAGAGGCGACCGTCGAGGAACTGCTTTCCACTCTGCCCGCTGGCTGAACGCGGGACGGCTTCTACCGAATCATCGCCAACAGCATCTTGAACCGCGACGCCGCCCGCACGGCGTGCGGCTCGTTCGCCGGCATAATGAGCATCTCTCCCGCGTGAACGGATGACTCTTGGCCTGACACGGTAATGGCCGCCTCGCCTTCCAGCACGTGCACGAGCGCGTCGAACGGGGCCGTGTGTTCGCTCAGCCCCTGCCCCTCGTCGAAGGCGAACAGCGTCACCGTGCCGGTCGGCTTGTCGATGATCGTGCGAGACACAACGGCGCCCTCCTGGTAGTCCAAGAGGTCGGCCAACGCGACGACTCTCCCAGCCAGCTCGCTCATCGCCTGTGCTCCCCGCGCCTCCGACTCAGCCCTGCATCTGTTCCTGGACGTACTTGACGAAGGTTTCTCCTGCTTCGCGAGCCGCGGCCAGCATGTAGTCACGACTCCGGCGAGTGACAATCATCTGATCGAAGATGGCAAGCCCCATGTGCGCCCAGTAGCGCTCCATGACCGTGAGGCAACTCGGGCCTCCGCCACCCCCGCCGCCGGCCGCGGCGATGCCGAGCACCCACTTCCCTTCCACGCGTGGGTCGGCCGGCCCGGCCCGCTCGCAGCGCCGCAGGCGATCGAAGAAGTTCTTGACGACCTCCGCCGCCTCGCCGAAGTAGACCGGCGTGCTCAGCACGATGCCGTCCGCATCGCTCATCTTCGTGCGCACAGCCTCCAGGTCGTCCTCAATAACGCAGAGGCTCTCCCGGCGGCACCTGCCCCACCCGTCATCGCAGGCCAGGCAGGCCTCCAGCTTCATCGTCTTGAGGTGGACCAGCTCCGTCTCGGCCCCGGCGGCCTTGGCCCCCTCCATCGCCTCCTTCGCCATCGTCGCCGTCAGCCCGTCCTCGTTCGGCGACGCCTGCAGAACGAGTATCCTCATTGCCTTTCCTCCCATGATGCTCTCGCGAGGCGAAGCGATTCGCGCCCGAACTAAGCAGAACTCGCCCCCTCAACCATTCGTCGTCCGAGCGCTTCCGCCTTCGCCAGGATGTCCGCTCGCTCACCAATCGGCGGGGCCGCGTCCATCTCCGCCCCGAAGAACTCCTCCCAGTAGCAGAAGCCAGCGGAGCTGAAGAAAGCCTTCACCGTGTGCTTCGCCCAGTCGAAGACGCGCCTGTCGCGCCCGCCACATGTTGCCACGAACAGCCCGCGCCGCTCACCCCCCACCTCAGAAACCGGCCGCTTGAGTCGGTACTTCTCGACCCAGAAGCATTGCCCTCGGTCGATCATCGACTTCATCTCGCCCGATACGCCGGAGAACTGAATGGGCGAGGCGAGTACCAGGTGCCTGGCCGCTCGGATCTTCGGGTAGATCATCTGCCAGTCATCTCGGACGACGCAGCGTCCTTCCTTGTCGCATCTCCCGCAGTGCAGACAAGAGCTGAACTCGAGTTCCCGCAGGCTGATCGTCTCAGCCTCCGCGCCCGCGGCGGCCGCTCCGTTGAGCACGCGCTCCAGGAGCACGGCCGTATTGCTCTTCTTGCGCGGGCTGCCCAGCAGCCCAAGCACGAAAGGTCTCTCTCGGTCTGATCTCATGTCGGGATCACACCTGGCGCAGGTGTTGTCGCAGCTGGTCCCACTCCTCGTGCTGGCCAGCCAGTTTCGCTGCTCGGCGCTATGCTCCTCGCGCGCGAGGCGCGGCCCTTCTGGCCGCGCCTCGCACGTCCCCTTCGGCATACTGCGTGAGGTGTGCGGCGGCTCAGTCCGCCGACTCCGGCACAATCTCGATCTCTACCTCCGGGGGCAAGAAGCCCGGGGCGAGATGTAGACTCTCACGGTCCCTCATGTGGGCCCTCTGACCGAGCCCCAGACCGTGGCCAGGACCCATGCCGGGCCCACCATGCCCACGACCCCGGCCCATGCCTCGGCCTCCCATCGCGCCATGGCCGCGTCCGCGGCCCGGGCCCTGGTGCATGCCTGGACCCATACCATGGCCGCGATGCCCCCGGCCACGGCCCATTCCGGGTCCCATGCCCCAAGCATCGTGGCCACCAGGTCCCATTCCGCGGGGCCCGTGTCCTCTGCCGCGGCCCATGCCGCGAGGGCCATGTCCTCCACCATGTCCCATGCCGCGCCCGACTCCCCGGCCGCGGCCTCTGCCTCCCCAACGGCCCCACCGGTGCTGTGCCCGGTGCTCTCGCACTTTGCGCGCCAGCTCGGGATGCTTCGCGCGGAACGCGTAGAGCTGGCCTTGGAGCCTGTACATGGTCTCGGCGCGAGCGGCGATTTCAGCCTCGGGCAGATCCTTCGCCTCCGCCAGAGCAAGCTCGAGTCGAGCGATCTTCAGCTCTTTCCGCAAGTCCTGGGCGTGCCTCAGCGCGGCCGCCTCCTTCTCCGTAAGTCGGAGCACCGGCTTGTCGGGTCGGGCAGGTTCCGCCTGCGCGAGCGCGGCTCCGACAGCGGCCGCGAGCAGGGCAATCATCAGCAACGGCGTCAGCCTTCGCTTCATCTCAGACCTCCCTTCTCACTCGGTCTCGAAGCTATCAGTCCAGACGAGTGGACCCCCTCTCGCATTCCGTCATCATGGTTCGACGCTCTTGGCAATCCGCACAAGCTCTTCCTCCGGAAGATCGCCGATGACCACAACCGCGATCTCCGGCCCGAAGAACCGAAGCACTTTCTCGCTGCCGCGGTTGAGCAATGTCAGGTCACCGGGGCGGGGGGGACCCAGGCCCAGACCCCCTCCTCTCCCCCGACCTCGAGCTCTCCCGCCCCCACCTCTGCCGCGGCCTCCTCGACCTCTCCCTCGCCCCTGGCGCTCGCCGTGGCCCCGCGGCTCAAGGCCGGGGTGGCCAGGATGGCGGTGCTGAAAGATGCTGAGGACGCGCAGGCCGTCCGTGTAGCGGAGCTCCGCGGCCCGCATATGCCAGCGGCCCCACTGCTTCTCATAGCCGCCCACGAGCACGTAGCCAGCGGGGATGTAGGCGGGCGGGCGAACTTCGAAGCCCAGACGTATGCTGAGCTGCGCGGCCGAAAGGCCAGACTCCGTCTCCTCCGCGCGCACGGTCTGCCAGCCCTCTGGAACCCTGAAGACGTCGGGAGCTATGACCGGGCCGAACTCGACCCGCGTGTACTCGGTCCGAGACGTCAGCCGCCCCTCCACGTTGTATCGCTCTCGACGAAGCGCGAACCCGGTCTCCTTATCCAGCCAGAGCCTCAGCACCACGCGACCGCCGCCCCTCGGAGCGATCTCGACAGTCCGTGCGCTCCGGCCGGCGACACTGGACTCGCCCACGACTCGCGCCTCGTAGTTGCGCTCGGCCAGGGCCCGGTCTACTGCCAGGCCCGGCCGATCGTACACCATGGCTACCTGCCGCCGGGGCAGGAGGTGGATGAGGCTCTTGCCATCGTCGATCACCGACCAGTGGCGCCCGTTGAGCCTGTACTCGAATCGGAGCTTCCCGTGGGCAGCGGTAACGGCGGCCTCTGCCTCCAATGAGTGGCCATCCTCAGCTGTCATCGTCCGTGCGTTGCCGGCGAGCTCCAAGCGCGACGAAACGGCCTCACTCTCCCAGACGTCGCTCCATGGTGAGGCGGCATAGGCCGGCCACGCAACGAGACTCGCGAGCAAAGGCACGGCGAGAACGCATATCCTCATCCGTCTTCCTCCAGGTAGGCAAAGCGCAGCCCGATGGCCGCCTCGTCGGCCAGCGGGGCCGCCCATGTCGTCGGCAGACGGCCCTCGATCGTCACGAGCATCTCATCGTCGGGCTGGACGATGATCTCTGGCCCCACATCGCCGACAGGCCCCAGCAGGAAGGTGAGCCCAATCACGATGACCAAGAGCGCCGCGGCCCCGACGGCGAAGGCCCAGGCCAGACGTGGGCGCGCCGGCGCAGGAGCGCGGTCCGCGATGCGGCGTTGCACCGCCTCCCATGTATGCTTCGGAGCGGCCTCCAGCGGCACGGCGCTCAGTAGCTCGCCAGTGCGCTCCAGAGCTGCGAGCTCCTCGCGGCAGTCAGCGCAGTCGCGGAGATGCGCCTCGACGCGCGCCTTCGCCTGCCCCCTCAGCGCGCCGACTGAGTACTCGGCCAGATCATCGATCACATGATTCCGTTCATTCATCTGACCCCTCCACATAGTGGCTGAGGCGCGTTCTGAGTGCCTCCCGCGCCCGCGCCAGCCGCGACATGATCGTCCCCGGGCGGACCCCCATCGCCTCGGCGATCTCTGCCACGGACATCCCCTCCATATGGTGCATCACAACTGCCGCCCGCTGCTCGGCCGACAGCTCCTCCAGCGCAGCCCAGATCTCCCGGCTCATCTCGCCGGACAGGAGGCGCTGCTCCGGCTGCTCGCCCCCGGCGGCCGATTCCTCCAGCCGAGGCGGGTCCTCGCCTCCAGCCGCCAGCGAAGTCTCGGCCACCTCCAGGCGCGCTCGGCCCGACTTCACCTCGTCCCTCACCAGGTTCCCTGCGATGCGGTGCAGCCAGCCCCGAAAGGCGCCTGGCTTCTTCAGGCGCGACAGCGACTCCCAGGCCCGCACGAACGTGTCCTGCGTCAGGTCGGCCGCCAGCTCCAACTGCCGCACCTGGCTGCGTATGAACGTGTATATGCCCGGCTGGTTCTGCCGGTAAAGCGCCTCAAACGCCTCGACATCCCCGGACTGCGCCCGGAGCACCAGCTCCTCCACCTTCTCCCGTCCTTCATTCATTCAGACGACCCAGCTTTCAGTCTATTCCCAGCATATGGTCCCGGAGGGCGCAGAGAGGTCCTACTCGTGGAGCAAAGAATCCCCATCGCTGCTACACACCCGGCCGGAGGGAGCAGTGCCATGGCGGTAGAGATCATCGCGATCGGAGAGGCCCTCGTCGAGGTCATGCGGACTCGCATCGACGATCCCCTCGACAAGCCGTCCGAGTTCGTCGGCCCCTTCCCCAGCGGCGCGCCCGCCATCTTCGCCGACCAGGCGGCTCGGCTCGGGCACCGTGTTGGGTTCATCGGGGCCGTGGGCGACGATGACTTCGGCACCTGCCTGTTGGATCGCCTCGCAGCCGACGGTCTTGACGTCACGCTGTGCCCCCGCGTTCGGGATCGCGCCACCGGCGTTGCCTTTGTCACCTACTTCTCTGACGGGAACCGGAGGTTCCTCTACCATATCGCACACGCCGCCGCCGGGCAGATGCCCAACCTCAATGCGGACTACTTCGCAGATGTCAAGTTCCTCCACATCTGCGGATCCTCCCTCTCCGTGAGCGAGGAGATGCGGGGCAAGTGCTATCAGGCGGTGGAACTGACGACTGCCGCCGGCGGCCGTGTGAGCTTCGACCCCAACCTCCGTCCGGAACTGCTGGGCGGAGAGGAGGCGCTGCGGAGAATCTGCGGGCCGGTTGTCGAGGCCTCACATGTCGTCCTGCCCAGTGGCGCGGAGGCCGAGCTGCTCACCGGCGTGAGCGGCGCAGACGAGGCCTGCCGCGCGCTGCTCGGCCAGGGCCCGGAAGTGGTGGCGCTGAAGCGTGGCGCCGAAGGCTGCACCGTCATCACGAAGGACCAGAAGATCGACGACGACGCCTTCCAGGTCGAGGCCGTGGACCCTACGGGCGCGGGCGACTGCTTCGATGCCGGCTTCGTCGTGGGACTGCTGGAAGGGCTCCCTCTCGAAGACGTCGGCAAGCTCGCCAACGCCTGCGGCGCCCTTGGCGCGACCCGCAAGGGGCCGATGGAGGGGGCGTTCTCGCGAGGCGTTGTCGATGACTTCATGAACACAGGCCGAGCCCCCGCCTGACCGAGGCTCGGGGACACCACGGCCTTCGATGCCCGGCCGCGCGGGAGAACTCACGCGTCGTTCAGAAGTCTGATCGATCCGCTGCGCCAAGTTCCGCCAGATGGTGCGTATCGTTCACCCGCGCCACGACCCACCGCCCCTCCGTTGCTGCGAGTGTGCTGACTGAAGCCGTATCCACGCGCACCTTCCAGAAGCCGGCCTCCCCCACTCCGAACGCAGCGCACAGGAGCAGCTTGCACACCACGCGGTGAGATACTAGCATGGCCACTTCCTCGGCGTGCTTCGCCGCGATTTCCTCGACGGCCGGCCAGGCGCGCGCCAATACCTCCGACAGGGACTCGCCCCCCGGCGCGCGGAAGCGCGCCGGCTCTGTCAGCCACGTCCGGTAGCGCGCTGAATCCTCGCGCTCCACCTCCGCTCGCGGCCGCCCCTCCCACTCACCGAAGCTGATGTCGATCAGGCGCTCATCGACGGCCACCTCGAGGCCGAGCGCTTGCGCGAGTGGCCCTGCCGTCTCACGCGCTCGCGAGAGCGGACTGCTGTACACCGCCTGGATCGGCTGCTCGCCCAGTGCCGTGTCCAACATCCTGGCCTGTTCGCGTCCGCGCTCGCTCAGTGGCACATCAGCCCGGCCGCGGAAGATCCCATCGCGGTTCCACGACGTCTCGCCGTGTCGGATGACGAGGAGTTCACCCATGTCGCCCCCTTGCAGCGCACGACTCCTACATACAATGCGAAGGCGCCGCAGTCCTCGGACTGCGGCGCCCCTAGGTCGGAAGTATCGGAACTCAGTCTCCGACATAGCCGAACGCGCGCGACACGTACACCGCCATCTGGTCGCGGGTGACCACAGTGGCTGGGTAGTAGTTGCCGTCGAGGTAGCCCTGGACCACTCCGTTCTCGACGCAGTACTCGATGTGTTTGTAGGCCCAGAAGGTGCCCGGCACATCGGGGAAGTTGCGCGGGTCCGCGGGCACGTAATCGGCGAGGGCCGCCTCGCCGGTCGGCGCCACCATGGCGCGGGCCACGTAGACCGCCATCTGATCGCGGGTCACCTCGTATTCGGGGTGATAGGTGCCATCTCCATACCCGGTCACGACGTTCTGCGCGACGGCGTACTCCACGTAATCGAGCGCCCAGAATCCTTCCGGCACGTCCGGGAAGGTGGGGGTGGCAGTGAACTCGGGCACGTACTCGTCGCCGCCGGCCAGTGCGCGCGATATGTACACGGCCATCTGGTCGCGGGTCACCGGCCAGCTCGGCTGGTAGGTTCCGTCCGCGTACCCTTGCACCACACCTGCCGCGACAGTCGCTTCGATGTGTCGCCAGGCCCAGAAGCTGGGCGTGACATCTATGAAGGTGTGAACGCCGACAGACCCGTCCTGGAGCATCTCCTGCACCCAGATGTTGTAGACCTGCCACGCGACCAGCTCGCCCTCCACGTTCAGCATGATGGTATCGCGGTGCTTCTGGTAGACCGCACGGTCGCCGGACACGGCAGGCCACTCTTCCCTGGCGCCGCTCGCCGCGATCGGCCCGCCGGCGCCAGTCTCGAGATCGACCCAGTGGATATCAGGCTGGCCCTGTCCCCAGTCCTCCCAGGTGACCTTCGTGCCGGACACGCGCGGGTGCCAGCGGAAGGTCGGAGGCTCGGTGGCCACAGCGACTGCAGTCGGCGACTCGATATCCGTGAGATAGATATCGATCATCCAGCCGGAACCGGTGTCCCGGCCGAGGTCCATGTAGACCACGCTGGTGCCATCTACGTCGGGGAACTCCTCTGGCCAGTAGGTATCTGTGAGCTGTATCTCCGCCGGGTCAGGCGACGGCTTGAGGGCCTCCTTCCAGTTGGGTGTGCCGTCGCCGTCGGAGTCCACAGACAGGTCGTAGACGTAGAGGTCTGACTGCATGCCACCGAGATCCCGCCAGTCCTCCCAGACGACGTACGGATAGGAGATCCTGGGAGCGAACTGAGGCCCGGGTGCCGTGCAAAGAGGGTAGACGGGTGGGAAGTAGTCGTCGGGGCCGCTTACGTCTGAGATGTCGCAGATGTAGATGTCGGGGTTGTCGTCGAGGAAGTTGAACCCCCACGTCCCGTCGGGGTCGTTGCGGTAGTCCTCCCACACGACCAGGTTCCCGTCGATGGCGGGGAAGAGGGTGTCCTTATCCTGGTAGGTGAGTCGCAGCGGCAGCGTGCTGAGGTTCGCGACATTCTGGGCGACCACCTGGAAGTACCAGAACGTTGCCGGAGACACAGGATCGCCATCGGGGAAGTCGTCGGTCATCCAGGCAACCCACGGGTACGATACATCCGGGAACCAGTGCAAGCTGACGAAGACGTACTCGTGAGGCGGCTGAGGCATGTCGCCCCACACCGGGTCATACGTCAGCTCGAACAGAACATCGTCCGGCAGCGTAATCGGCCACGGGGAGCCAACGTTCTGCGCTCTGACCGCCGCCGCGTAGCCCGGCACCACGCTGTAGTCCTCGAAGGCGACCCACTCGCCATCTACGGAGGGGACGTACTGCCCCCACTCCGGGTCATCCAGCAGGCGGACCTTCGTCGCGCCGGTGGCTATTTCGCCGAAGTACTGACCTCCCCGCGCCATCTGCCAGTGACACGGGTATAGGCCCAGCTCGGCCGGCGCGGTCACGTCGAAGCTGAAGGTGACGTTCGCGCCGGCGGCAACGGTGCCCGCCGGCAGGGGCACACTGGTGACGCCCCAGCGGCTTGTGCCCTCCGGAGAGGTCGCTGCCAGAGCGTACCCCTCCCCCGATGCCCAGGGCGCGCTGCCGTCGTTCCACATCTCGACGCTGATCCGGTAGGTCTGGCCCTTCAGCATCGACGCCGGGATGTCATTGGACTGCACGAACGAGCTGAGCGCCTGCATCGTGAAGAGGGAGGCCTTGAGACCGTTGTTGACCTCATCCTTCTCGGACACGCTGTAGTCCGAGTCGGCGAAGGCCGTCAGCCAGTAGTCTCCGGGCTGCCCGCCGGGCACCGATCCTGCGACCGAGCTGTCCGACCAGGTCTCCCCCGCAACGAGGGCGGGCACATCGACAGTTGTGACGAGCAGGTCTTGCGGCGACGGCACCGCGTTCAGTGACATCCCGATGAGCGCTTTGCAGGCGCTCGAGCCGGAAGTGCCCTGGTTCTCGACGGTTATGCTCAGGTCGAGGGCCGCGCCCACCAAGGCTTCCGAGAGGTCGGCGCCCACCGCGGTCACGACGAGGTCCGGCCCAGATGTTGGCTCGTCATCGAGAGCGCGCTCGAGATCGATGCGGGGAGCTGCGACGGCGCTGGCGGGATCGAGGATCTGCACGCCCGTCCGTCTGAGTTGATATCTGATGGCATCGGGATCCGTGATCCCGGCCTGCGCGAGGACGGCCGCCGCGCCGGCCACGTGAGGCGTGGCGGCCGACGTGCCTGCGCCTTCCTCGTAACTGCCGCCCACCCGCGTGCTCCATATCCAGATTCCCGGCGCGAACACGTCCAGCAGCTCGCCTCGGTTGGAGAAGTAGGCGGGCGTGTCCACGCTCGGACCCGAATCCCAGGAGGCGCCGACAGCTATGGCATCCGAGGCGCAGGCAGGTATGCTCACCCCCTGCGTGTACTCCTCGTTGCCGGCTGCGGCGACAACCACGATCCCTGCATCGACAGCGTCCGATATGGCAATGCCCTCAACGTCAGTGTCGCACTCGGCCGGGTCGCGCCACTCGGCCCCATCGCCGAGGCTCAGGTTGATGACCTTGATGTTATAGTCCGACTGGTTGAGAATGCACCAATGAATCGCCAAGATGATGTCGGACGCGTACCCGATACCGTCGGCGTCCAGCGCCTTCAGTGCGAGCAGGTGCGCGCCCGGCGCGATTCCCCGGTAGGTGCCCCCCGTGCCTGCCGCGATCCCGGCGACATAGGTGCCGTGGCCGTTGTCGTCATCGTAGTCGTTCGGGTCCGCACCAAGGATGAAGTTCTCCCCGGCGACCACCTTGCCCTCATCCAGGTCGGGATGGGTCGCATCGATCCCGCTGTCGATGATGGCGATGCCGACGCCGCTGCCATCGTACCCCTTGGTAGTCTCGGCGTACGGCTGTCCGATGAGCGGGCCGCTCTCGCTGAGGGAGGCAACCAGGCGCCGGTCGGGGACCACAGCCTCAACGAGAGGCGAAGCGGCAAGCTCCCGCAGCGCTTGGTTGTCGGCGGTGCCGGCGAGGAACGGGAAGATCTGGTATTGCCGATGCACCTGGAAGCGAGGAGCGTCTCGCCGCACGCGCGCCCCCAACTCGCGTATCGCAGGCTCGCGCTCCCGCCAGTCCCGCGCCCAGGCCCGGGGCAAGCCGGGATCGCCCATGATGACTATGACACGCGCTTGACCCTCGGTCCGTGCCCTGTCGCGCACCCGCTCGTGAACGTAAGCTGGCATGGGCCGTGCAGGACTGCGGGCCGGCAGCGGCTCGGCCAGGGCCGTAGCTCCGAGAAGGAACGTGGCCAGCAGCCCGGCCGTGGAGCACGTCAGAACATGTTTGCGGCTCATTGCACCCACCTGGCGTAGTCTGTCGAGAGGCGCAGACGGCAGAGGTGCCGTGGCGACTCCTCGCGGCGCCTCCCATGTTGGCTGTTGGGAATATACCCGATGTAGGATAGCATATCCCCTCCGAGCACGCCATGTGTCGTGCAGGTTTGGCCAGCGTCGTACAGAACCCTCTGCTGCGCGTGGGCCCGTACGGGATAGGGCGGAGGCCAGCGGGATGCTGCTTTCCGATGTGGAGACACCGGCGCTCATCTGTGATCTCGATCGCCTGACGGCGAACCTCGGCCGCGTTGCTGGCTTCGCCCGCAATGCCGACCTCGAACTGCGACCCCACACGAAGACCCACAAGACCCCGGAAATCGCCAAGCTCCAGCTCGAGCACGGGGCGTCGGGCATCACGGTCGCGAAGATCGGCGAGGCCGAGGTGATGGCGGACGCGGGGATAGACGACATCTTCATCGCGCATCACATCGTAGGCGCGGACAAGGTCGAGCGGTTGGCGAAGCTCGCCGAGCGCGCCAAGGTGGCCGTGGGAGTCGACAGCAGCGAAGCTGCAGCGGCACTCTCTATGGGGTCGGCCCAGCACGGCCTGCGCCTGCGCGTCCTGATCGAGGTCGACACCGGCCTGCGCCGCTGCGGCGTGCGCCCGGAGGATGCTCCTGACCTGGCGCGAGCCGTGAGCTCGCTGCCGGGCCTCGCTCTCGGGGGCGTGTTCACCTACCCCGGCCACGTGTACGATGCGCGCAACGAGAACGAGGTGGCCGGGATCGCAGCCTACGAATGCCGGATCATGGGCGAACTGGGAGGGAAGATCGCCCCCCTGGTGGAGGGACCGCTGCGCGTGAGTGGCGGCTCGACGCCCACGGCGCCCAGCTACCACCCGGAGTGCGGCCTTACAGAGATACGCCCAGGCACGTACGTCTTCAACGACCGGACCCAGATCGACATGTGGGCCGCCCGGCCCGCGGAGTGTGCGCTCACGGTGCTCTCCACTGTTGTGAGCGCACCCGAGAGCGGCCGAGTCATACTCGACGCCGGGGGCAAATCCCTCGCCGCGGACGTGGCCCGGCGCTCATCCGGCCACGGGATGCTGAAGGAAGACGGCGCGGCCGTCATCGTGAAGCTGAACGAAGAGCACGGCTTCCTCGACCTGTCACAGTCGGAGCTGAGGCTCCGCCTGGCCGACAAGGTGGAGGTCATTCCCAACCACGCCTGCGCGGTGGCCAACCTGTTCGATGAGATGACGGTGGTCAAGGACGGCGAGGTGGTCGACACGTGGCAGATCGCGGCGCGAGGCAAAGTGCAGTAGTCTCGCGTGCTTACCTGACTCCAGAGGAGAGGTCATGGGCGAGAAAGAGGTCGTGACATCGAGCGAACTTCCTCCGGCGAAGGGACCTTACTCGGCGGCCATCCGGGCCAATGGGTTTGTCTTCGTCTCGGGCCAGGGCCCGATCGATGCGAGCAGCGGCGAGGTGGTCCGCGGCGACATCCGGGCGCAGACTCGCCTCGTCCTCGAGAATATCCGCACGATTCTCGGGGCCGCCGACACTTCTCTGGCCAAGGTCGTGAAGACCACTGTGTACCTCAGCAACATCGAGAACTTCGCCGCCATGAACGAGGTGTATGCGGGGTTCTTCGGGTCCGAGCCCCCGGCCCGGACCACGATCCAGGCAGCTAACCTCCCTCTGGGCATCGACGTGGAGATAGACGTCATTGCGCTAGCCGATTGAGCAACCGCAGGGCGGCTAGCACGCTCGCCCGCGCCATGGGCCGAACGGCACTCCCAAGCTTGCTTGCTCTGGACAGGGCAGTGCACCTCCAGTCGCACCCCTGATTGTGGAATAAGCGGGGTAGTGCGCAGGAGGCGGCGCGTCTGGTCGTGCCCGCGCGCGGCCATGCCAGAGGCCGTTTACCTGCGCTGCATCTCTGAGTACTAAGACAACGAGACGAGTGCCGAGATGAGCAGAGCGGGACAATTGCTAGCCAGCCTTCCCATAGTCGGGGCTCCCCTACGGCGTTTCCATGCCAGGCGCGCCGAATGGGCTCAGGATCCGTTCAGAGAAGCTCAGGTCAGAGAGGAGCGCCTGTGGCTTCTCGCCCTCCTGATCATATTCCTGTTGGCCGTCAGCCTCTTCCTCCTCACGGCCACGGGCGATACGATCGGCCACGTGCCCGAGATCGCGGCCCCGCTGATGTTGGTGTTGGGCAGCGACATCACGACGTGTTTCCTCCTCGTCATGGTGCTGCTGATAACGGCCTACATCCGCGAGCGGCTGCACTCCCACTGGGTGGAGAACCGCCGCCTCATAGAGGAACTCACCCAGAAGGAGATGAGCCTCAAGAAGAAGGACACGCAGCTCACCACATGGGCCGAGCTGAGCCACGCTCTCATCGCCAACTTCGATCTTCCGCGACTGCTCGACCTGATAGTCACCACTGCCATGGAGGTAACCGACGCTGAGCGCGGCTCCGTCATGCTTCTCGATCCGGAGGACAACACGCTCACGATCAAGGCCGCAAAGGGCATCGACGAGGATATCGTCGGGAAGACGCGTCTCAAGCTGGGAGAGGGGATCGCCGGCCGCGTCGCCTTCACCGGCAAGCCACTGCTGCTGAGCCGGACCGAAGAGGAGAAGAAGCTCGAGTCGCTTCGTCACAGAGACGAGGAGATCAACTCTGCCATTTCGGTCCCGCTGCGAATCGAGGAGCGCATCGTAGGAACACTGAACGTGAGCGAGTCGGCTCGACCCAACCAGTTCCGGGACGAGGACCTTCGGGCCCTCACCCTCTTCGCCGACCAGGCCGCGCTGGCACTGGAGAAGGCCCAGTTGTACCGCGACTCGCAGCGCCAACTAGAGAAGCTGCTCTCCGTCCTCGATGAGCTCGGCCGCACGCAGGCGCAGCTCGTCCACTCCGAGAAGCTCGCCTCCCTGGGGGTCCTGGCCGGGGGCGTCGCCCACGAGATCAACAACCCCTTGATGGTGATACTCGGCCGGACCGAGCTGATGATGATGGAGCCTGGTGCGGGCGACGAGATGAAGAGGAACCTGGAGACGATCCGCCACGAGACCGAGCGCATCGCGCGCATCGTGCAGAACCTCCTGACGTTCTCTCGAAAGAGCCGCCAGGAGAAGATCGAATCCGTCGACATGAACGAGGTGCTCGAGCGAACGCTGATGCTCAGCGAGCATCAGCTTACCGTGGGCAACGTCAAGGTCGTGAAGGAAATCGAGGCGAACATGGCCACGATCGACGCGAATGCTGGTCAGCTCCAGCAGGTCTTCATGAACCTTATCATCAACGCACACCACGCGATGCCGGACGGCGGAGAGCTGACGGTCAAGACCGGGACGATCCAGGAGGGCCGCGTGTTCGTCGAGATCTCCGACACGGGCTGCGGCATCTCCCCCGAGGACGTCAACCGCATCTTCGACCCCTTCTTTACCACCAAGGACGAGGGCCAGGGAACCGGGCTCGGCCTCGCTGTCAGCCGGAACATCATCGAGAACCACGGCGGAGAGATCGGCGTCCACAGTTCCCTGGGCGCGGGAACGACGTTCCGCGTCGTGCTCCCTCAGGTCGCGCCGTCCGAGCAGACGGGCGAGTCCCCCTTCCACCTTGCGGCGATGGGCACCCAGTCCGCCTCCGCCGAGCAGCTCCTGTCGACCTTTGCCTCTCCGGCCGACGACAGCACATCGAGCTGAGCACCGACCCACACTGCCGCGCGGAGCATCCCGGCCGGGCCGCCACCTCGGCGCCACATCGCCGTAGATGTCCCACAGTCGCAGCAAGACCGCGCCGCCGAGGGAGAGTGCGCCCTCCAGCCATCCGCCAGCGGCGTCGTCTACTCCGCCAATCCGACGTCCTCCGCGCTCATCACTGAGAGGCGAAAGGAGCTTCCCTCCCGACCGTCAAAAGGGCTCTACGAGATGTTCGGCCGTCCTCCCGCCGACTTCCCATCTACAGATCACTTCGGCTTCTGCGGAGAGCAACATGGGCGCTGACAGACCCCTCGGCGTCGGCCTCGTCGGGACCGGCGGATGGGCGAGAGGCTTCTGGGCGGAGGCACAGACGTGCCCTGACGTCGAACTAGTCGCCTGCTGGAACCGCACGGCCGAGCGGGCGGAGAGGTTCGCCGAGCAGTTCTGCTGCGAGGTATCTCCCACTCTCGAAGCACTTGTCGACCATCCCCGCGTCGAAGCCATCGCCAACTTCGCCGCCAACAACTTCCATCGTTTGCCAACCGAAATCGCGGCCGCGGCCAAGAAGCACGTCTTCACGGATAAGCCCATCGCCAACACGATCGAGGATGCAGCGGCGATGATCCGCTGCTGCGAGCAGGCCGGCGTGACGCTCATGGTGGGACACAGCAGTCGCTACGCTGGCACAGCTCGCACGCTGAAGTCCCTCCTCGACTCGGGCCGCTTCGGGCAGCTTGCGATGGCGGAGGCCAACCTGTCTCACTCGGGCGGCACTCGGCTGACGGCCGAGCGGTGGCGCTGGCACAAGGAGGAGGCCCCGGGCGGGCCGCTCATGCAGTTGTCGATCCACATGTTCGACACGATGCACTACCTGTTCGGTCCCACACGTCGCGTGACGGCCCTGTCGAGTTCCTCGCTCCTTCTCTCGGAGATAGAGGACGTCTTCCTCACGCTCCTGGAGTTCGAGTCCGGCCTGGTGGCCTATGTCGGAACGAACTACCTGTCGGCCAGCGTCAGCTTCATCCGCATCTACGGCCGAGACGCCAGCGCCTACTCTGAGGAGGGCAGTGTTGTCCTGGCGGCCGCCAGGAAGGACGAGCCTTGGATCACGGACAGAGAAGAAGTGCCGATTCAGGACATCAACGCCCCCGCTGCTGAGATGGCCGAGTTCGCCCGCGCGGTGCGGACAGGAACAGCACCGGAGACAGGGGGAACGGAAGGCCTGCTCGCCCTGGGCGTCGTCTGGGCCTGCCTTATATCGGCAGAGCAAGGGCGTCCAGTCGAGGTCCGTGAAGCCCTGGGAGAGGACGCTTCGTTACTGCCCTGAGGCTGCGCTCTTGGGAGTCTCTGGCTCCCTCACCAGCAGCACTGCCGCCACCAGCGCGATGGCCGCAACGCCCGCGAACAGACGAAACATCGCCAGCAGGCCGACGGCCCCAGCCGCGATGCCCGCGAGCTTCGCGCCCGCCGCCGCCCCGAGCCCGCCCGTCAGAGCCATCCAGAGAGTCTGCCCGCTTGCGCGAAGTTCGGGTGGGGTGAGACGGCTCACTAAGGTTATCGTCGCGACGGTGAAGGTGGTGAATGTGAGAGCGTGCAGAAGCTGCACCGCCGCGATCTCGAGGGCTCCCAGAGGGAAAGAGAAGACAAACAGCCTCAGACTGCAGCCGAAGATGCTGAGCACCAGCGTCCACTTCAGGCCGATGCGCTGGATGAACCGACCGACCACGAGCATCATCGCCGTCTCCGATGCTACCGCGATCGCCCAGAAGTAGCCCTTGAGATTGTCCGCAATGCCCACCTCATCGAGGTAGATGGTGAAGTACAGGTAGTAGGCCGACATGGCCCCCATCGCCAGCACCGAGCACAGTGCCAGCACCACGAACGGCCATTGCGTGAATGCCTTGACGGCGCGCACATCGAAGAACCCCCGCCTCGCACCACGGGAGGCGGGCAGCATCCTGACCCAGGCGACCGATATCAGGCGGAATACGGCGTAGCTCCAGAAGATGGGGTACAGACTTGCGGCCGATCCGGCGGTGTCCTTCCGCAGTATGAGGCCGAAGGCGAGCAGCGGCACTGCAAACCCGAGTGACCCCCAGAGCCTCAGTCTGCCATAGTCGCCGCCCTTCTGCTCGACACTCTCCAATGCGATAGCGTCCGAGATTGCGGCGGGTGAGAAGGCAAAGGCCGAGAAGGCGACCATCAGCGCGAGAGTCGCGGCGTAGCTGTCCGCATACACCAGCCACGGAAACACCAGAGCCGCCCCCAGGAGCAGAGCCACCAGCATGCTGCGCCGGTCGCGCAGCATGTCCGCAAGTGCCCCCCACAGGGGCGGGACGAAGGCATTGAGCAGAGGTGTCACGGCGGCCAGGGTCCCGAGCTGCGAATCGGTGAAGCCCTGCCTCTTGAAGAACAAGAACAGGTATGGGGCATGTATGCCGATGGGCAGGAAGAGCAGGAAGTAGAAGCTTCCGAATCGTCGAGCGAGCCCTCTATCCATTGGCCCAGGCCGAGGTCCCCGATGGCATAACGACTCCACTTTCGTCGGCATACATGGCCAACCCCTTCTCCCTCCGTCTCGAGTTGCAGGCATGACGGGGAGACGCGGCACCCGTCAGACGGACGCCAGGGCCGCCTGCGCGAAGAGGCCGACAGGTATTCCCGGCTGACCACAGAACCCCACGCCTCAGCAACTTGTGGAGCGATCGGCATGGCGGAACCACAGATGCTTCAGCCATCCACTCTAAGCGAAGCCGTGAAGGCGCTTGCCGGACGCGGAGCGGTGGCGATGGCGGGCGCCACCGACCTTATCCCCGCCATGCGCAAGGGCGAGATCAGGCCCCGCGTCCTCGTCAATCTCAAGGGCATCGCCGAGATGACGGGGGTCAGGCGGACGCGGCAGGGCACACGGATAGGCGCGCTGACGCGTGTTGCGGACCTGCTCGACGATCCTATCGTGGCGCAGGACCTCCCACTTCTGGCCGACGTGGCCGCTGGGTTCGCCTCCCCCCAGATAAGGAATCTCGCCACCATCGGCGGCAACCTCTGCAATGCGGCGCCTTCCGCCGATCTGGCCCTTCCGCTGCTCGTCGTCGACGCGACGGCCGAGGTGCGCGGCAAGGGCGGCAGGCGCAAGATCGCAATGAGCGAGTTCTTCCGAGGAGTCAACAGAACGGCCCTGCGGCCAGGGGAGATTCTGACGGCCATCGTGGTTCCGAGGCCGCGGCGCCGGACGGGGATGGCACACGCCAAGTTGGGCGTACGCAAGGCGATGGACCTCGCCTTTGTTGGCGTAGCGGCCACCATCCAGATATCGCCCGACGGCAAGAAGTGCCGTCGGGCGCGAGTGGCGCTTGGCTCGGTGGCGCCGACCCCGAGGCGCGCTGCCAAGGCCGAGGCCATATTGGAGGGGCAGCTCGTGACGAGCCAGCTGATCGATGAGGCGGCCGAGGGGGCCGCTTCCGAGAGTAGGCCGGTGACGGATCTGCGCGCGTCCAGAGAATACCGTCGAGAGATGACGCGCGTGCTTACCCGCCGGGCGCTGCGCGAAGCCTTCCGTCGCGCCGGGAAGGAGCAGCCCTGATGGCGGGCGAGACCGCGATGAGATTCCGAGTCAACGGTCGCGACTATCAGGTGGCGGCCGGCCCGACCGAACGGCTTCTCGATGTCCTGCGAGCCAGGCTAGGGCTGACGGGGACAAAGGAAGGCTGCAGCACCGGGCAATGCGGGGCCTGCACGGTGCTGCTGGACGGGGAGCCGGGGGCATCTTGTATGGTGCTGGCCGCCGACGCCGTGGGGCGGGAGATCACGACGATCGAGGGCATCGCACCGCCGGGTGAACTACACCCGCTCCAGCACGCTTTTCTCGAGCACGGCGCCGTTCAGTGCGGCTTCTGCACCCCCGGCATGATACTGTCAGCGAAGGCGCTATTGGACCGCAAGCCCAAGCCCAGCGACGAGGACATCAAGCGCGCGCTCGTCGGCAACCTCTGCCGATGCACGGGCTACCGGAAGATACTCGATGCCATCAAGTCCTGCGCCGGGTCCACTCGGGGCCGCTCAAAGAGGGTGAAGAAGCGATGAGGTTCGTAGCGGTTGGAAAGCGAGTTCCACGGCTCGACGGGCCTGACAAGGTCGCCGGGAAGACTCAGTTCGGTGCTGACATCGCGCTGCCGGGCATGCTGTGGGGCGGCATCCTCCGGTCTCCCCACGCGCACGCGCGTATCGTCCGCATCCGCACCGACAAGGCCATGAAGATGCCCGGGGTTGTGGCCGTAATCACTGGCCAGGCCTTCCCCACCAGCGACGGGGAGGGCGTTCCCGTGCTCGCTCGCGCCAAGGTCCGCTACGAAGGCGAGGCCGTCGCGGCCGTGGCCGCCGAGACAGAGGAGCAGGCGAGGGCCGCGGTCTCGGCCATAGAAGTCGACTACGCGCCTCTCCCATATGTGGCGGATATCAGGGAGGCGACAAAGCGCGGCGCCACCAGGGTCCACGACGAGAGCGAGGACCCCAAGCATCCTAACATCGCTGGTGTGGCCGAGACCAAGCGCGGCGACGTCGAAGCTGGCTTCGCCGCGGCGGACCGGGTGTTCGAGGACACGTTCGAGACGCCTTGGGTGCACCAGGGGTTCCTCGAGCCCCATGTCTCGCTGGCCGCAATGGACCCCGCGAGCGGCCGGCTGACAGTGTGGACTTCGACGCAGGCTCAGTTCAACCAACGGGCCGACCTCGCCAACCTGCTGCGTCTTCCCATGAGCCACATTCGGGTCATCGGTCTGCCAGTGGGCGGGGCCTTCGGGGGGAAGAACGCGGTCTGCGTGGAGCCCATAGCAGGCGAGCTGGCTCGCCGAACGGGAATGCCGGTGAAGGTGGTCGTGAGCCGCAGGGACGACTTCTTCGCTACCCGTCCCTGTGGGGCCGCGGTGATGGAGCTGAAGACCGGCGTGAAGAAAGACGGCAGACTGGTCGCTCTCCGGGCTCGCCTGCTCTTCGACACCGGGGCCTACCCCGGGGCACAGCACGGGGTGGGGGCCAGCCTGGCGCAGGGGCCCTACCGGGTGCCGAACCTGGCAGTGACGAGCTATTCGGTCTACACCAATCGGCCGCCGGCGGGAGCACGCAGGGCCCTGACGTCCCCTCACGTCCACTTCGCGTTGGAGAGTCAGCTCGACATCATCGCTCACTCTCTTGGGATCGACCCGCTCGAGATACGTCTCCGCAACGCGCTGCGGAAAGGCGATCCTGTTCTGGGCGGCATGGAGATGCCCTACACCGTCGCCGGGAAGGTTATCCGCACGGCCGCTGAGAGGGCCGGCTGGGAGCAGCGCCCTTCCCGGCGAAGCCGCGGCCGGAAGGCCCGTGGCGTTGGCATAGCGGCCGGCCACTGGTCGGTGTGGGCCGGCGGCTCCAGCGCGTGGGTGCAGGTGAACGAAGACGGGACCATCTCGGTGGTGACGGGCGCCATCAATCTGACAGGGACGAACACATCCTTCGCCCAGATCGCGGCCGAGAGCTTCGGCGTGACAGTCGAGCGCGTCACCGTGCACCAAGGCGACACCGATACCAGCCCCCGCAACGACGGCTCCTGGGGCAGCCGGGTGCTCTTCGGAGTCGGCGAGGCCGTGCGCCGGGCCTGCGAAGATGCAAAGGGCCAGCTCGCCGAAGGCCTGAGCGAGGAAATGGGCGTGCCGGCGGACAGGATACTCATTTCCGAGGGCCGGGTCTCCGTCCGGGGCAAGGCCGGTCGCTCGCTGACACTGGCCGAGGCGGCGAGCCGCGCGGCCGACTACCGCGGCGCCATCATCGGCGCCGGCGCGCTCTCCGATCTGCCCTTCGCGGTGGCAGTGGCCGCGCAGGTGGCGGAGGTGGAGGTGGATCGCGAGACGGGACAGGTAGAGGTGAAGAGGCTCACGTGCTCGCAGGACGTTGGTCGCGCCATCAACCCGATGAGCGTTGAGGGCCAGGTCGAGGGCGCGGCCTCGCAGGGAATCGGCTATGGCATTTGCGAGGAGTACATCTACGATGCCGAGGGCACGCTCCTCAACGACAACCTCATGGACTTCCGCATGCCCACCTCGGTCGATCACCCTGAGTACGAGGTCGCGCTGATAGAGGAAGGCCGGGACGGCGGCCCTTTCGGGGCGAAGGGAGTGGGCGAGCCACCGCTGGTGCCGACTGCGGCCGCCATCGCCAACGCCGTCTACGATGCGGTGGGAGTGCGGGTGAAGCAGCTTCCGATCAAGCCCGAGCGCATCGTTCGAGAACTGAGCCGTGGGCGGTGAGGCCGGCTCTCGAGCTGCGGCAGTAGTGCTGGCGGCGGGCCAGGCGCGCCGCTTCGGCGCGCCCAAGCTCGCTATGCCCTTTGGCGACTCGACCATCGTCGGCTCGGTCGTTTCGGTGCTTGTGGACGCAGGTGTTGGCCCCATCATCGTAGTCTGCGGCGCGAACGCGCGCGAAGTAGAGCAGGCCCTCTCCGGCCACAGTGTGAGGCTGGTGCAGAACCCCGATCCCAGCCGGGGGATGCTCTCCTCGGTTAAGGCCGGCGCGGCGGCTCTGCCCGAGGAGGCCAATAGCTTCCTGGTGGCGCTGGGCGATCAGCCTCGAGTTCGCGCCGAGCACGTACGCCGCCTCCTCGATGAGCACCAGGCAAGCGGCCGCGGGATTGCCATTCCCACCCACAGTGGCAAGCGAGGACATCCCGTGGTCTTCGACCGACGTTACAGGGATGAGATACTCCAGCTGGATGCGAGCCGCACGCTGCGGGAGCTGGTTCACGCCCATGCAGCCGATATCGCCGAGGTGGAGTTCTCGTCTGATGCGGTGATCCGCGACATCGACACGGAGAGCGACTATCAGGATGAGCTCCGACGCGCCCTCGCCGAGCAGTAGTCGCGGCATATTCGCCGAAATCGTCCGGACTCAGCGCGAGGGTCGTCGCGCCGTGCTCGCCACGCCCATCTGGTCGAGCGGATCTGTCCCCCTGTGCAGCTGGTCGAAGCTCCTCGTTCGTGAAGACGGCTCCATCCGAGGCACCATCGGGGGGGGCCTCCTGGAGGCACAGGTGATCGAGGCCTCCCGGCAGGTCATCTCCGAGGCCAAGCCCCGGACCCTCGAGTTCGACATGGGGCAGGACGAGGCCGCCCGCAGCGGCATGATCTGTGGGGGCCGTTGCTCCGTGCTGGTGGAGCCGATCGCGCCCGGCTACTCCACACAGGCCTTCGCCGCGGCAGCCCGGGCCGAGGAGAGCACCCACAGAAGCTGGCATTCTCTCCTGAGGGAGAGGCTATCGGATCGACCCCCGAGCTCGCTTCTGACATTGACATGCGCGACCCAGTCCGGGAGTGCTGCGCGACGGAGCGACCGTGCTTCGTCGAGGCCCCGATTGCCGCCCACATCGATCCCCTCCTCCCCCTCCCCTCCCTCTTCGTCTTCGGCGGCGGCCACGTCGCCATCCCGGTCGCCCACATGGCCCAGCTCGTCGGCTTCCGGGTGGTGGTGAAGAGTTCGCCAACCGCCGACGCTTCCCCGGCGCAGACGAAGTGCTCGTCGCCACTGTCCCCGACGCCTTCAGCCAGCTTCGCATCGACGAGCATAGCTACGTTGTCGCTGTAGCGCGAGGACACGTCTTCGACGAGGACATCGTCGCCGAAGCGCTGCAGACGCCGGCCCGCTACATCGGGATGATCGGCAGCCGGCGGAAGGCAGACGGGGTGCTGGAACGCCTTCGGAGGCGGGGCTTCTCGGAAGAGGACCTCGACCGCATCCACTCTCCCATCGGCCTTGGCATAGGAGCGGAGACAGTCGAGGAAATCGCCGTCAGCATCGTCGCGGAGCTGGTCGCCGTGCGGCGTGAGGCCGGCTAGCTCACTCCGGGCGGAACCACGACAGGTGTCGTCTCTGTGCTCCCCATTCGAAGCTCTGGCGGTGTCAGCGATCGCGATCTGCCGCGCCCGTAATCCGAGGTTAGGGCCACGCCGCGGTAGAAGTGGCCCAGAATCTGCTCGTGGCTGTATCCCGCCTTCGACATCCCCATGGCCCCGTGCTGGGAGAGGCCGACACCGTGCCCCCGCCCCCAGCCGGTCACCTCGAAGCGCGAACCGGCCTTCCGGATCTCGAAACGGGCGCTGGGTGTGTTCAATGCCGCGCGCACTTCGGACGGCCTTCGAAGTCTCGTGCGCCCCCTGCTGCCGAGCACCTCGAGCTCCCTGACTCGTCCCGTGCTGGTCGTCCTCCTCACGACCAGGTCCCTGACATCCCCGACGTCCTTGCCCCGGGTGCGCAGCCTCTTGGCGATCTCCTCGGCCCGTATCTCGCGCCGCCAGTGATAGCACCAGTCGTAGCCGCGCAGCCCTCTGACCGCCGCGTCGTAGGGGGAATCCACGGAGCGAAGATACGGGAACTTCGCCCTGACGCTGCCCGGCCAGGCCTCATCGACGGGCTGGGTGATGCCGCCAGCGTTGGCGTGGTAGGCGGAGAAGATCGGACGCCCCCGGTAGGTGAGCACCTCTCCCCGCGTCCCGTCCACGGCTTGGTCCGCCAACGGCCGCTCGGAGTTAACTCCACGGTAGACCTGGCAGTGGCCCGTGGTGCAGATGTCGAAGCCGTCCGAGCGGTGCTTCCGCTCGAAGTCGCGCACATACATAGCGAAGGTGCGGGAAATCACGGCCTGTACCTTGCAGGCCGCGCCATCGGCGAACATCTCGTTGGCGACCACTCCCCGCACGTACTCCTCAATGGGCACGATGTTCATCGCCTTGACCCGGCTGCGGCCTGCCAGCTCGATCCTCAGCTTGCCGCGATAGGTGGCGTCGCCCAACGCCAGCCACGGCTTCGTCCCAGTAGGCCAGAACTCCACCCACCGGCCGAGCGACGCGCGCTTCCCCTTGTGTTCGAGACGGAGCCCGTCTGAGCCAGCCGTCACGCGGACTTCGCCCTCGAACCTGCCCTTTGAGCGCTCGGCCTGCCCCGCTCCGACACCGCTCACAACGAGCGACCGCGGCGCGGTCGAGCCGTAGTACAGCCCCACTCGGATGGTTTGCTCGCCTGCGGCGTCGGTCACTCCAATGACACAGCACGACACAGCGACGGCCAGAACCAGAACGATGCCCATGCGCGCGAACACGAGGTGATATCCTCCCGTGGTTGGTCGGCCCCGTGCCCGGAGCCACAGCAGATATGCCACAGCTTCCAGTGACGGGCTAACGACGGCCTGCCCGAGAGGCTAGTTGGAGCAACACGAGCGGTGGTCTTTCCTGGTGGGAAGCCAGTCCACGGCGATCGCGAGGTTGCCGAGCGCTATCAGCGCGGCGCCCCACCAGAAGCCGGCGCCGGGAGATTCGTGCAGGAAGATCCAGCCGAGCGCCACCGCCAGCACGGGAGTCATATACGTCAGGGGCGGGAGCTTGTGATCCCCCCGGGCCTGTCGACCCAGCGCCAGCGCCACCAGCCAGAGCGTGTATCCACCGCAGTAGACGACCACTCCCAGAATGCCAATGAGAACCCAGGCGCTGACGTGGTGAGGCAGGCTGGATCCGAGATATACCGACGCGACGTATCCGCTGGGAGAAGCGGGGCCGCTCCCCACCGCCAGCGCGGCCAGCAGCATCGCGAGCCCGAAGGTCATCGCCACCCATGTCTGAACATCCCCCGTGAGCGCCGAGGACCTCCCCCCTCGCACAGCTACGAAGCGCCCCAGGTTGGAGTAGACGCCCCAGGAGAGGGCCGCGAACAGAGCGGCGGCGGCGCCGACACTGGAACGGAGCGCACCCAACTCCGACAGCTTCCCCTCGGTTGCGATGGTGGCCACCCCCAGCAGACAGAGGCCGAGGCCCGACCCTATCTGCCAGGCCCGCACGCGACGGCGCGGCGCTGCGTGCTCCCACCGAACGAAGCGACCGACCGCCGAGCCGAATAGGGCGCCCTGAAAGAGAACGACGAAAACGGGATGTAGGTAGTTGATGACGATCGCATCGGGCAACGGAAGGCGCACGAAGGCCACATTGAGGGCGACGAGGTACCCAGCCCAGCCGAAGAAGCCCATGGCGACGAGTACCGCCCACCCCCGAGATGACACGTCGCTCAGCGCTCCCAGGCGCCGCCGGATGGCCAGAACAACGAGCAGCGCCAGCCAGCCGACAGCTACCGACCAGAAGGCCACCTGCAGGGGAGTGAGACGATGCTCGCCGCGCACCGCCATGAGCAATGCCTTCGTGGTGGGCAGAGAAATGCCCCACGATATGACGACGAGCAGTGTGTACGCGTAGGCGCGTTTCAAGGGAACCTGGATGAACCGTGGACCGACACGTCCGGGGCGAGGCTACTCGATTCCCAGCTTGGCCTTCATCTCATCGAGCAGCTTCTTTGCCGCGAAGAAGTCCAGCATCTGCTGCTCGCCCGAGATCTCGCGCTCGATGGTCAGGGGACCCTCGTATCCAATCTGCTTCAGCTTGGCCAGGAAGCGCTCGATGCCCACCTCTCCCTGACCAAGGGGCCGCTCCTCGCCAAGCCGGTCCTCCGCCTTCGGCCAGACGCCGTCTTTGCAGTGCACGCCTCGCACCCATTCCGCAAGCACCTCGACGGCCTCGATCGGATCGCCTGTGCCATACATGATCATGTTGGCCGGATCGAAGTTCACCTTCAGGTTCTCGCGCGAGACGTTCGCGATGAACTGCTTGAGGAGCCCCGCGCTCTCCTGACCGGTCTCCAGGCAGAAGTTCAGTCGCCGACGCTGCAGGTAATCGCAGATCTCCTGCACGGCCGCGACGAGCCCGCAGTATGTCGGATCGGCGCGGTCCTCGGGGATGTACCCGATGTGGGAGGAGATGTTTGGCGCCTCGACCTCGTGTGTGAAGTCAGCGCACTTCTTCGTATCCTCTATACGCGCAGCGCGCGTCTCCTCCGGGAGGAGTCCCACCGTGGCACGCACGGCCGCGACGTCGGCGTAGCTCTCCCCCTCGTAGACCGCGGCGACACTCGTGACGCGGATGCCCGAGTCGCCGATCAACTCCTTCAGCTCGGCGCGCTTCGGCTCGGCCAGCCACTCCTTGGGGGGACTGACGAGCTGCATCGTCTTGAACCCGGCCTCCCCTATCCGGCGCAGTCTGTCTGGGAGACCTTCGCCAACGGAGAGCACGACTCCCAAGGGCATCTTCGGCATGGCAATCTCTCCAGTGCGTGCTTCCTGGTGCCTCATTCGGGCCTGCCGCACAGGCTCCTGCTTGCACTGTCACCGCTCGCACGACCTTGATGCACCCAGGAATCCGTTGTGAGCGCCCCCTTGTGCTTAGCAGCTACACCAACGGCCCCGAAGACGACCTCACCTCCTGCCCAGCTCAGGATAGGCTTTGCGCGCCGCCGGCGAGTCGGCCGAGTCCCCCGGCTTGATCTCTATCTCGGTGTAGTCCGGCCCACCCTTGGGCCAGTGGATGGTGAAGTTCTCGTATCGCCAGTCTCCGAAGGTGGTGATCTCCGGGCCCCCTGCGCGGTGCTGCTCATGGACGTCGAGGGCCGAGCACAGACGTCCATCCTTCCGTCTGAAGGCCCCCTGGAACATCACATCGAGGAGGCACCATCGCCCGTCGATGAGAGCCTCGCATGTGCAGTGGCCTTTCACCATGAGAAACCGTGCCGGCATGCCAACGGCCTCGAGGAGGCCGGCAAGGCACCGCGCCTGCGGACCGCAGGCCCCGAAGCCGTCTTCGATGATGAGAGCAGCCTCGTTCCTGGAGTTGGCCCCGAACTCGATGTGTTCGTTGACCCAGCGCATGAGGGCAATGCCCACCGCCTCGTCGCGGACGTGCCTCTCCCGGACGGGGCCGGCGATGCGGTGCAGATAGAGGCCCTGCCCCGGCTGGTCCGGCTGGAAGAAGGGCGAGCACAGCTCGAATCTGGCCGCTGGAGGAAGCCGTTCCCGGGACACATGGGCGCCGCCAGAAGGGCGCGGAGCCGACAGGCCCAGCAGAGCAAGAGCCAGTACCGCCTGCGACGTCGCCGCCATGTCAGAGGGCCGGGACGCCGGATCGGGGAGACAGGCGAAGCCCGCGTCGGCGTTCTGGCACCCGGCGATCCACCCCGCGCAGCGCTCCGCGTCGACACCATGGGCCATCAGACGCTTCGTGAAGCCATCGATGTCGCCCCCCAGGAGCTTTCTGAGGCCTGCCAGAGAGTGATAGGTGTCCGACATGCGTCCGGCACTTCGGTCGTGGTAGGCGCCGTAGTCTCCCATCCCAGTGGCGAACCCGCCGGAGGGATGCTGCTGCCGGCCCAGGAACACGGCGGCGGCTTCACGCGCGCGAGCCTCCTCTCCCAGGAGCCGTAATGCCTCCATGGCCGCTGAAGTCGCTCCCGTATATCCGACCGCGACCGGAATGGCCTCCTTCTTCTCCGGACCAGGATCCTGGTAGGGAGAGGCCGATGACGCCCACGCGCGCGCCTCCTCCACAAGCTCAGCCCAGTCGGGGGAGTCCTCCCCGACGAATCCGCCGTCCTGGCGCACGTTTCGGGCCTGCATCTCTTTCAGGAAGTCAGCAGCCTGGCCCGCGCGCGGGATGTCCACTCCCAGATCCGTGAGCACACTCACCGCGCAGTACGTGTCCGCGCAGACGCCTGCCGTCTCCGGATAGAGGTCCTGGAGGAATGCGCCATCTGGTCGCTGGCGAGAGCAGACAAAGCGCGCCAACTCCTCTGCTCTGGGGACGCCAGACCCGAGCATACGCAGGGCCGCAACCGCGTGATAGCTATCCGCCAGCGTCGACTTCTCAGTCCAGCGGAGCCCCCAGGGCCTACCTCGGAAGCCTCCGTCCTCGTTCTGCTGCGCACAGATGAGCCGGGCCGTGGCCTCGGGCCCTGCAAGAGGCACATCGAGGGCCCGTATCGCTTTGAGCGCCCAGTAAGTGGGCCGCAGCGCAGAGATGTCGCCGGGGAACGACCCGAAGCCGCCGTCTCCGTTGCGACAGGCGAGCATCCATTCAACAACCGGGTGCGGCTGCGAGCAGCAGGAGCCCATCCAGGTGCATCTCCAATTGGGGTAGCCAGTCCCGCAGTTTCAACACCTGTGAGCTCGGCGCCTGCCTGGTGGGCTTTCGCCGAGTCCGTATGCCGCTGGGGAGAGGAAGCGCGTTCGGCCCGTTGAAGGTAGGGCCTTGAGCGGGAGGAGCCGGGGGCGAGGAAGTGCCAGAGCTTCCTACGGTGGCGGCCACAGATAGTAGGCAGTTCCGGCCCCGGGAATCGTGGTTACGCGGGCGCCTTGTTACCCACTGGGCACCGGAGCCGGAACTGTTTCTGGGGCCAAGGAGGCGAGGCCCACTGACTCATGCATTAGACGCGCCTCTGGGCCGATGAGTTCTGCCTCCCGAAGGCATTTGTCTAACCTACATGACAAGGTATCCTGTCCGGGACCGCCTGAACCGAGGCCGGGCTGCGCGGTCCCGAGGAACCTGTGGAATCGGCGATCTGCGTGCCCTTGCTCCATCGCATTCTCCGGCCCGGACGGGCATGGCAGCCGACATTCCTCGTCGCCAGCCTCTGTCTTGAGCGCAAGACAGGCGGCCCCGGCGCAGCAGCGAACACCAGATGTGGAAGCAAGGAGGGCTTGGTGTCAATCCACGACTTCGAGCTGAAGCCTGACCACTTGCGAGATTGCTGCGATCCCGGGTCTCTGGGCTTCGAGACCACCGCCGATCTCCCCGAACTCGAGGGAAACGTCGGCCAGGGCCGAGCGATGGCGGCAATAGGCTTCGGCCTCGACATGGCGATGAAGGGCTACAACATCTTCGCCGCCGGACCCACGGGGACGGGAAGGAACTTCGCCGTCCTCTCCCAGGCGAGGGCCGCAGCCGCCAGACAGCCGACGCCCGATGACTGGTGCTACGTCTACAACTTCCCGGACCCCACCAGGCCGATTGCGCTGCGACTGCCGCCGGGCATGGGGCGCGAGTTCGCCAAGGACGTCGAAGAGCTGATAGCCACGTGCCGCCAGGAGATGCCGCGGGCCTTCGAGAGCGAGACCTACGAGGATCGCAAGGAGAAGGAGACAGGCGACGTCCAGGCAGAGCGCACCCGCATTCTGCAAGAGCTGGACCAGGAAGCGCGGTCGGAAGGGTTCATGATCCAGGCAACCCCGATGGGGTTGGTGACGGTGCCGCTGGCCGAAGGGAAGCCGATATCGCGCGAGCAGTTCGAGCAGTTGCCCGAGGAGAAGCGAACCGAGATCAACGAGAAGATGGAGCAGCTGCGCGGCCGAGTGCAGGAGGCTCTGGGCCAGGCGCGGCAACTCGAGAAAGAGACCCGTCGGCGCCTCGAGGACTTGGATCGCGAGGTGGCAATGGCGGCCGTCGGCGACCGCTTTCGTGAGGTCAAGGAGAAGTACCAGGACTACCCGCTGGTCACCAGGCACCTGGACAGTATGTCAGAAGACGTCGTGGCCCACAGGGCGGACTTCCGCAGCTCTGAGGCCTTTGACTCAGACGGCCGTCCCGTCGAACGGGTGCCAAGCCGGTATCGCGTGAATGTTCTCGTGACCCGGGAAGGCGACGGCGGCGCGGCCGTGGTGGCAGAGAACAGCCCCACCTACTATAACTTGCTGGGCCGCCTGGAATACAGGCCGGTGGCGGGCGGGGCCGTGACAGACCACATGCTCATCAAGCCGGGCGCCGTTCACCGGGCGAACGGTGGTTATCTGGTCTTGCAGGCTATGGAGGTCTTGCTGGCCCCATTCGCATGGGATGCGCTCAAGAGGACGCTCCGCAGCCAGGAGGCCACTATCGAGAACATCGGCGAGCAATGGACGCCGGTCCCGGCCGCCACGCTTCGCCCGGAACCGATTCCGTTGGACGTCAAGGTCATAATGATAGGCTCGCCGCTCATCTACTTCCTCCTCTACCATTATGACGAGGAGTTCGGGAAGTTGTTCAAGGTGAGGGCCGAGTTCGACGTCGACATGGACGCCGACGAGGAAGCCTGCCAGAGCTACTCGGTGTTCATGGCGACCTACTGCAGGCGGCATGAACTCAGGCCCCTGAGCAGGGACGCCGCGGCTCGCGTTATCGACTACGGCAAGCGCCTGGCGGAAGATACGGGGAAGCTGTCGACACGATTCGCTCAGGTAGCCGACCTGCTGGCCGAGGCCAGTTTCTGGGCCGGGCAGGGCGAAGCATCGGTAATAGAGACAGACCATATCGAGAAGGCGCTGGAGCAGAAGGAGTACCGCGCAGAGCGGCTCGAGGAACGCGTGTATGAGCTGATCGAACGCGGCGACCTGCTCGTGGACGTCGCCGGCGCCAAGACGGGGCAGGTGAATGGTCTGGCCCTGATGGATCTGGGAGACCATGCCTTCGGGCGACCGTCGCGCATCACAGCTCAGGTCTCGCCGGGAAGGGCCGGTGTCGTCAACATCGAGCGCGAGGCCAGGTTGAGCGGGCAGATCCATCAGAAGGCCGTGATGATCCTGAGCGGTTACCTGACGGGCACCTACGGTGTCGAGGCCCCCCTGTCCCTATCGGCCAGCATTGCCTTCGAGCAATCGTATGGGCCGGTCGAGGGAGACTCCGCCTCCTCCGCTGAACTGTACGCCATCCTGTCGGGCCTGGCGCGCGCGCCCATCTGCCAGGGCATTGCGGTCACAGGGTCGGTCGATCAGCATGGCAACGTGCAGGTCATCGGGGGCGCCAATCACAAGATCGAAGGCTTCTACGCAGCCTGCAAGTTGAAGGGACTCACAGGTGAGCAAGGTGTGCTGATCCCGCGCCAGAACGTCAAGAGCCTCATGCTGAAGCCCGAGGTCGTCACAGCCGTCGAGGAAGGCAAGTTCCACGTCTGGGCGGTCTCGAATGTGGATGAGGGGATAGGAGTCCTGACCGGCGTGCCAGCCGGATCGCCCGACGAACCGGACACGATTCACGGCCGCGTCAAGACGCGGCTGAAGGAATTCTCGGAGGCTCTTCGCGGCGCGCGTGACGAGCGCCCGCCCACAGTGATAGAGGTCCCGCCAGGCGCCAGCGGCCCCCGCCCGCCAAGACCGCCGACCCCTCCTCGCGAGCCGCCAACGCCGCCGCCCCCACCCATCCCGCCGCCGTAGCAGCGCGGCAACGCGGCCGCACTTACCTGTGGCGGCCGCGTCGGATCAGAAAACGAAGCTGAAGGTCAGCGGGCGCACTCGCCATTCCCCCTCTTCCTCCACCAGCCACAGATTGCCGCGTATGTCTCTGGGGATGACGCGCAGGAATCGGACCTTGGCGACGAAATCCACCCGCAGCCCGTCGAGTTCGGTGGGCCGCCCAGTGAGATGTGCTCCCTTCATCTTGACCCATTTGGGGGGGTCGCGCGGGACATTCCACCAGTGGAAGGTGAGCCCGTCCACGGACTCGTAGTCCTGCCGAATCCAGGCCTCGATGAACTCAGTTGCGGCCTGGCGCAGCTTTGGCTCCTGCAGCCGATCCTCCGCAGTGCGGCTGGTCTCCGGTATGTCAGCCTCGGGCGGCAGCCTCTCGTACCAGTAGATCTGCCGGACGCGCCAGGCCCGGACGGCGTCCTCCTCCACGAGGCGCAGAACGATGATCCCCTTGGACGGAAGGCTGCTGTCAACCATCGACCCGCGGAAGTCAATGGCGCCGACGCGCTTGTCCGCTCGCGGCTTCTTCAGTTCGGGGAGGGCGGCAAAGGCCGAGGGCCCGTACAGGTTCTTCAGCTCCTTGGGCAGCATCTGGCTGATCGCCTCGCGGTCGTTGCGCGTGAAAGCGTTCAGGAAGTCGCGGGCCACGGTCGCGGCCGGGGCCGGCAGAGGCACCGTTGGCTCAGACTTGCCCCGTCCTGGCTGGGCCAGGGCCACTGCAACACCGACGACCACGAGAGCTGTCTTGGCGCTCATACGCATGGCCTCCCAATGATCGTACCCACTTCGGTGAGTCGCCCCAACAGCCCTGCACTTTTCCCAGGAGGTCGTCGGCAGAAGAAGGAGAATGCGCAACAGGGTCCAAGACTCCCTCGGTTGGGCAACGTGCAGATGCCGATGGTGGGCGTCGACCGAGTGCCTGGCAGGTCGGAGCAGGGCGCTCCGGTCTGCTTTCGCGTGGGCGATGCCCGATCGCAGTCTGCCGGACAGGTGTGGGACTCATGGCAGTGTCAACACGACCGGTTCGCGGCACGCGGGCCGGGGGACGGGAAGAGAAGAAGGGCGGACGCCCCTGGTGGCACTACGCGATCTTAGTGTGCGCGTTGCTGGTGCTGGCCGGGATGGTGTGGGGCGGGCACGCGATCTGGTTCGCTCTGACCCACGTGAGAGCCAGCTACGCGCGGGTGACGGGATTGGTCGTGACCGTTGCCGCCAAGAGCGACACCCGAGTGCGGCAGGTCCTCGTCACCACCGGAAACGAAGTCGCTGGCGGCCAAGTGGTCGCCGCTCTCGATCAGGCCGGCCTCCAAGCTGAGGTCGAGCGCGCCGAGGCGACGCTGGAGGCGCGAAAGGTAGAGCTGGCCCGGTCCGAGCGAGAACTGGTGCTGACGATCAGCGAGACGGCGGCCAGCATCGAGGAGGCGGAAGCGCAACTGGCGGCCGCAAGCGCGCGCCTGCGGCAGTCAGAGGCCGAAATGAAGATGCAGGCCGAGCAGCAGCCGGACGAGGTGCGTCAGGCGTCGGCCGACTTGGCGGCCTCGAGGTCCAGGATGGCAGACGCAAAGGCCCGGCTGCAGCGGGCCGAGAAGCTCCGCGCTGAAGGAGCAGTATCGGCCCAGAGCCTCGACGCGGCCCGCACCGAGTATGAAACGGCGCAAGCCGTTGTGGAGTCGGCCGAGGCGGCGCTAGAGGTGGCGAAGGCGCGGGACTACCGCAGCCAGATCCGGCAGCAGGCGGTCGCCACGCGCCAGGCGGAGGAGCTACAAGCGCGCGCCGAGCTGAAGTCGGTGGAGACGCGGGGGCGCCGCGTCGCCCTGATCGAACAGCAGGTGCTGGCGCGGAGAGCGGCCGTGGCCGAGGCCGAGGCGGAGCTCGCGGCAGCCAGAGTGCGGCTCTCCGACGCGGCGCTGCGGAGCCCGATCACTGGCGTCGTCGTCCGCGGGTTTGGACACTCAGTCAAGGACGGCGAGGTGGTGGTGAAGGGGCAGCCCATTGTCACGGTCCTGGCCACAGACGTTCCCTTCTGGATAGCGGCTTCGGTCTCCGAGCTGTACGCGGCCCGCGTGAAGGAGGGACAGCCGGTTCTCATAAAGATCGAAGCGCTCAACAGGGCGTGGCTGCGCACGCGCTGGCTTCACGGGCGCGTCGAGAAGGTGGGCGCGGCGACTGAGTTCCAGGCCGCGGAGGGCAGTCCGTGGATCATACAGCAGATACCGATCAAGATCGAATTCGACCCGGAGGGGGAGCCCGTCAAGCACGGCGCAACGTGCCGGGTGTGGATCGACATTCGAGAGTGACCATCTGGACCGGTGGAAGCTGAGGAGAGCATTCCGGCCCGGCCTGCGATACGCAGGCCGGGCTGCTTCGCGAATCAGTACGTTACCGGCCCCGGCGCGTCAGATCTCCTTGTCGAGCAGCCTGCGGCTTCGGTCGTCCAAGTCGAATAGGTCTTCGATCTCGAAGCGGTTTCCGTCTGCGTCCTGAAGGAGCACCCGACTGCCCCCGATCACCCGCACGTCCTCCCGATCACGCACGTCGAATACCCGGTAGCCGCGGTCCGTCTCCACCTCCCAACGCGCTGCACCGTGAGCGTCCTCAATCTCGAGTATCTGGACGATCTTGGGCACGAAGTAGGCTCGGCCGAGCGCTTGCCGCAGGGCCGCCAGACTATCGGCGTCCAACGCCCCAGGATTCTGGATCAACAGCACTTCCCGATCATCGCCGTCCAGGAAGCTGATGTAGTCCGCGGCCCCGGTCACGGGGAAAGCGCGAGCCGGGCGAACGTCCACATGCTCCTCCTGCCCTTCTGCCTGGACGTGCAGACGTCGGAAGGCGTCGTGCCAGATGCGGACCGTGCTCGCGTCGGTCAGGCGCAGCCGCGCCAGTTCGGCTTCCCAGCCGTCCCCGGATCCTCGCTCACTTCTCTCTTCTGTCACGGGAGGTCCCGACACTTGTCCACGGGATGCAGACGGCTGACGCTACCAGGCACGGACCTTGGAGAGCTCGGCCTGGAGCTTGCAGAGCCTACTGTAGAGACCGCCGCCGTCAAGTAAGTCGTCATGTGTTCCCATCTCAGCGATTCGGCCATGTTCCAGAACTATGATCTTGTCCGACTTGCGCAGCGTTGAGAGTCGGTGCGCGATGGCGAAAGTCGTCCGGTTCGACACCAGGCGATCGAGGGCCTCCTGGATCAACATCTCCGTCTCCGTGTCAACGGAGGACGTGGCCTCATCGAGGATCAGAATGCGCGGGTTCTTCAGGATGGCGCGGGCGATTGACACCCTCTGCCGCTCGCCGCCTGACAGAAGCTGGCCCCTCTCGCCGACGAGCGTGTCGTAGCCATGAGGCAGGTCCACGATGAAGTCGTGGGCGTTGGCGGCCTTGGCGGCCGCGATGATTGCGTCTGGAGTCGCGCCGGGCGCGCCGTAGGCGATGTTGTCGGCCACGGTGCCGTGGAAGAGGAACGGCTCCTGCAGCACGACGCCGACCTGCTGCCGCAGGAAGCGCAGCGAGAGGTCGCGAATGTCGTGTCCGTCCAGGAGTATCTGCCCATCCTCCACGTCGTAGAAGCGGCTAAGGAGCTGCACGAGAGTGCTCTTGCCGGCACCGCTCGGCCCCACCAGACCCACCATCTGCCCCGGGTCCGCCCGGAAGCTGATGTCCGACAGCACGAGCTTGCCGGGCTCGTAGCTGAAGTCAACATCGCGGAACTCGACCCGGCCCTCCACTGTGTCCAGCTTGATCGATCCAGGGTCCTCGGGCACCTCCGGCGTCGTGTCCAGCACCTCGAAGACACGCTCGGCCGAGGTCAGCGCGTGCTGGACGCGGTGGTTCATCTCGCCCAGCATCTGCACCGGGTAGTAGAACTGCCACATGAGTTGGATGAACATCACCAGGACTCCCAGCGTCATGTAGCCCTGCATCACTTGAAGGCTGCCATAGCCGAAGACCACCAGCGACCCGGCCGCGGTCATCAGCCCGAAGGTGGGGAAGAAGAACGTCCAGAGACGGGCCGCCCGCAACTCCTGGTCGAGCAGCGACTCGCTTCGTTCCCGCATCCGATGCGACTCCCGCTCCTCCTGAGCAAAGGACTTGACGACGCGGATGCCGGGGATGGCGTCGGCGACAACGGCGCTGAGGCTCGCCCATCGCCGCCACACCTTGTGGTAGACAGTATGGATCAGGCGCCCGAAGACGTAGGTGCTAAGCCCGATGAGCGGTATCGGCAGAAGCGTCAGCGCGGCCAGCTTGGCATGGGCATGGAACAGCATGAAGCAGATGATGACAACTGTCAGCGCGTTGATGAGGATCTGCTGGAGCCCGTCGGCGATGAAGAACTGAAGCCGCATGATGTCGTTTGTCACGCGGGACATGATCTGCCCCGTCTGCTTGCGGCTGAAGAAGCCCAGGGACAGCATCTGGAGATGGTCGTAGACCTGCACCCGCATGTCGAACACGACCCGAGCACCGAGCCACTCCATCATGTAGCCGCGAACGACGCCGATCAACGCTCGCGTGAGGTGAATCGCCGCCAAGGCCCCCAGTATCGGCACGAGGCGAGAGAAAGCGCCTGGAGCGATCACGTCGTCGATCAGTATGCGCGTGATGTAGGCCGGGAGGAGTTGCAGCAGCGAGAACGTCGCCGTCAGAAGGAACCCGATGATGGCGACTGTCTTGTAGGGGGCCAGATAGTTCACGAGGCGCAGCAGCAGCTTTCCTCGTTCCATGCAGAACGGACACACCTCTGACCACTGGGCCAGGGCGCGTCCGCAGCGCTCGCATCGGAGAGCGCGCGCCGCATGGGGGCGGCCGCCCGGCTTGCGCTTGTCGCTGTCCCCTTCCTCGTCCACCGCCAGGCGTCGCAATATGTGGTAGGCACGGGAGACCTGCGGTGCGATGGTCCGGCTGAACCGAATGAGCTCCACGGCCTCACTCTCGGTGATGGCTTCGAGGGCCCCACTCCCAATGAAGTCTCGCAGTCGCACCCGGCGGACCTGGTCGAGAGGGAGGTTGACTTCGAGCCGCACCGTGCCGTTGTCCGATCCCAGTGCGGCCAGACGGCGGTCAGTCGCGATGAACCAGCGATCGCCGTACTCGCCATCGGCTGTGATGTCGGTGTAGAGACTCATCAACCGACGCTCGCCGGAGTCGAGCGCGCCCGCCAGCTCACGCTCGACCTCTTCGGGGACCTCCTCCTGGACGTCCCCATCGAGGAGCCGTTCTATCTCCTGTATCCGAGAGGTCTCCATGGCTCTCACTCGCGCCTGACGCCGGGACTGGCCGCGTCGGCCGTGCCGGCGTCAGGTCCATCACCCGCATTTCCACGGAGGGGAGCCACCTTCCCCTTCGAGCCACCGCAGTTTCGGATCACTTTTCGCCGCCACCGCGGCACATCGCCGGGCCCCGATTGGGTAGGGCAGACCACGCTCAGCCCGGCAGCCGGGGCCTTACCCGGCGGGCTGTGTGATGCCGAAGATGGACGAGAGGATGGCGAAGAACCCCTGAGGCAGATACTGCCCGAGTACGAGTCCCAGGAAGGCGGGACGGAAGGTTCGGAAGAGCCGCAATCCGCCGTACCGGCGGATCACCGTCGTCAGCATCCAGGCGATGAAGACGTTGACCCACATCGAGCGGTTCGTTTCATACGAGCTGGCGATGAGGAACCCCACCGGGCTCACCGGCCACCAGACGAAGTGCGTGTGCAACCATACGAGCAACAATGTGAACCCCGCGCCCAGCACGATTGCCAGTCGGAGCCAGTTGTCCGCCAACTGGGGGGACCGGAGCACCGTATCCAGCTCCCCAAACCCCCACTGCGGATAGCTCGTGAACGGCCATCTCGCCAAGGCCGCAGCTCCCTTCCCGTGGATCATCTGGAGCAGCGCAGGGACGCCGAAGACAATGATCGCGCTGAGGGCGACGACGGCCGCCAACGTGAAGATCGTGCCCCGCAGCCGGGCGCTGTGCACAAGCTTGAAGCTGTTCATCATCTGCGGCATCGCCAGGTTCATCGGATCGTACATGTAGATGACGGACAGGTACGTGTACATGGTCAGTGTCTGCGGCCCCAGCGGTTGCGAGCCGAGCGCTCCCAGGACGACGCCCCGAGGCCAGAACCCTGTGTCCACGTACATCACGCCCCCAGCCGCCACCAGCCGAGACGCCCCCAACAGCACGGCGTAGAACAGAAGCATGAGGGCCGCGTACCCCCACCAGGACATCCCCGCTTGCACCCCCCACCAGAGCATGAAGGCATTTGTCCCCACGAAGAGCAGGAGCGCCCACCGGCCAGACAGCGGAGCATAGGGGTCCTCTGGAACCTTCGCCCTCCCCAGCAGCTGCCGCCAGGCCGCTCGAACGGCCCTCCGCGACTGCCAGACGGCCGCGCCTGCGATCGCGAGGAAGCCACCCGCCTCTTGGAAGGCAATGAACATCCGCGGGTTGATCGCGATGGCCGCCGTTCCACCTTCCTCGGCCACCCCGAAGCTGGCCCAGGTCAACATCTGCACCTGAAAGAGCACGTAGAAGAGCCACAAGCTCAACGACACCTCCGAGGGCAGCAGACACGTAATGCCGATCACGGGGAAGATGATCGAGACTCGAAGCCCATCGTGCCCGGAGAGCACGCTCCACGGCAGCCCCTTTGAAGCGAAGTACCGTCCCACTTCGATGGCGTATAGCTGCGGCGAGGGCACGCTCGGATAGAGCGTATGGAACCATCCAAGCGTCACGAATATCGCGGGGATTCCGAAGCCCATCCAGAAGACGCGGTTGTTGAGAATGCTGCTCTTCAGCGACGCCCTCTCATCCTCTCCCGTCATCGCCAACGGCACATCCACTAACGGGAACGTAAGCCGCTGGCGCTCGATCCAGTCTTTCCGCAGCAGCGCGCCGAGGCTGAACATCGCCACCATCAGCGCGAGCGTGAAGCTCCCCCAGGCGGCCATCGGGACCAGCCACTCCCTCCAAGGCACGCCCGCCGCCGGCGCCCCCTCCCAGAACCAGCTGACATGCTCAATGCTGTTGAGCCGGAGGAAGAAGGGGATATGGGGGAGGATCAGGTGCTCCCACTGGTTGCCCGGAGACGCGCGGTAGAAGGGGAACGTGGTGGTCGAAACGATGTACGGGAGGCCGCCCTGCATCGCCAAACCGACCGAAACGATGAGCATGCCGTATACGACGAGGAGCTCCCCGCGACTGAAGGCCCGGCCCGGCCAGACGCGGATGAGGAGGCTGTTCACGACGACCAGCAGGAAGAGCACAAAGACGGGGCTGTTCAGGAGGGAGCCAGAACCCACATCCCACGTGCGGCTGACAAAGGCAAGGTAAGGGTTGATGAGCCCGAGCGTGGCGACGGCGACCGCGCCCGTCAGCACGGCCCGCGGCGTTATCGGGATCGAGGGCATCTCCTCTCGATCAGGCTCGACTGACCCTGCCCGGGGCGCCATACACACCTCGCTCGACAGGCGATTCTGCTGGGCAGGGATGCTGTCCTTCTCAGAGGATCGACCATGGGCGCGGACGAACAGCGCCCCACGTCGCGAGCTCAGCTGCGGGGCGGCCGCCAGGAGGCAGGCGGCGCGGAGGAGTCGGCCAGAACGGACCTCGCGTCGAGCGGGGTGTCCACGGGCTCCTCGGAGACGGTGACACCGTCGCGGAAGGTGACGATGCGGTGGGTGTGGAGAGCGATGTCTCGCTCGTGCGTCACCAGCACGATCGTCTTGCCTTGGCGGTTCAGGTCTTGGAGAATGGCCACGATCTGCCAGCCGGTCCGCGTGTCCAAGTTCCCGGTCGGCTCATCGGCGAGGATGATCGCTGGGTCGTTGACGAGGGCACGGGCGATGGCGACGCGTTGCTGCTCGCCCCCCGACATCTCTGCAGG
>JALGXW010000078.1 GCA_029821875.1 Candidatus Hebobacterum abditum
GCGGCAAACATTCATGAGATATCCAGGTTAGGGCCGCTCATCGCCGTTCGCGCTTTCGGCAATCGCCAGCTCGGCCTTGAGACGGAAGCCTCTCAGGAAGAAGCCGGCGGGCGCACGCACCTGTGTGTAGGTCTTGTCGCCCGGCCTGATTCCGAGGAAGAAGGCCCCATAGCCATGCCATGTGATGCCGGGCCGGACCTCGACTTTCTCCGGCCGGCCGTATGTTGCGAGCAGTCGTTCGGGCTCCACTCCGGAGTCCACTCCGGTCAGGAGGACTGGATCTCCATATCTGGCGGGGTCCTCAAGGTAAACGTCCTCGACCTCATCCCAGAAGCACTCTCCGTCCTTCTCCGGAAAGAGCTGCTCGTCCAGGAGTACGCGGGCCCATACAGGTCTCCGGACCACTTCGGCCGTGCCGGCCTCAGTGAGCAGCCCGGATATCGCCAGGACCACACACGCCATGCCGACAGACAACTGCACCACGAAGTGTGCGATTCCGTAGGGGAGGTACTGCCTCACGCCCCAGGGCAGTCCACCGCCCGTCGGATCGCGCAGATCGGCGTCGGCCACCTTGTGGGCGAGCGGAAGCCCGGCGGTCGCCGACCAGACGAACAGACTCGAGCCGGCGCAGATCGCCGCGGCAAAGCCGACGGCCAGCCAATCCGAGCAGGCGGAGAAGGGCCCGTGGGCCATCTCCACTACCAGCGGCATCATCGCTGCCGCGGCGGGCCCGGCCGAGAAGAGGCCACTGCAGGCGGCAGTCAGCGCCATGACGGCACAGAACAGCAGAAGGGGGTCTTCGATGGAGGCGTGCAGACGGGCCGCCAACCAGACGAGAACGCCGCTGTCCTGGACGAGGGCGGCGATGAAGAGAAAGATCCCCACTGTGATGACGGGCTTCAGATCGAAGCGCCGGTAGAGTCTCACGGAGCCTCCTCGTGGACCCACCACGGCCGCCGCGGAGAGCCCGAGGACGGCCACCAACTCGGGCGGTACGAGACCTGCGGGCAGGGTGGCCCAGGCGGCGAACATCAGAAGAAAGATGACGGCTATCCGTGTCACTGCACGGTAGTCTATGCGCACATACCGATACTTGGCGCGCAGCAGTGCCAGGGACATCGCGCGCTCGTACTCCTCCTCTTTCTTCCGCGCCGAGCGGCAAGCGGACCGCGCGAGGATCAGGTGGCCGACTATGACGATGACGGCCGTCCCCGCGAAGAGAGGGAAGGCCCTCACCAGGTATGCGACGAACGAGGTGAGCCCGGATTTCATGATGATAAGGGCGGGAAAGTCGCCTATCGGCGTGCTTGCTCCCGCAAGATTCGAGATTGCCAGCAACATCGCGAAGAAACCTGCGACGAAGCGCCTCTGCAGCCTCATTGCGCGCAGGAGTACGAAGATGATCGGAAGAACGATCAGAACGGCCGTCAAGTTATTCATGAGGGCCGAGACGAGGAAGAGAAGCGTTCCGAAAAACAGCATGACCCGCAGGGGCATGCTGCGCGAACGCCGCGCAAGGACGAGAGCGGCCCTGTCCATGATCCCCGTGGTGACGATGATCGACGTGAACAGGTCGAGGGATACGAAGAAGCAGAGGACGCCCCACTGGTAGTTGGCCATGGCCCTTCTCAGGTGCACCACCTGCGTAGCGGCCAGGATTCCGCCGATAACGCCGACCGCGAGTGCCAATGCGAATACCGAAGACGATTCGGGCGAACCTGCCGACCGCGAGCGGCTCCCCGAAGAGAGGGCGGTCGCCTCGGGTTGCGCGCCGAGTCGCTCGTTCATATCGGAATCTCCGTCAGTCGGCAGGTGCAGAGGCTGGACCTTGGCACTGTCGTCCATATGCTCCCACGCGGGCTGCCTGCAAAACGCTCTCCCATCGCATCGAGGAAGGCGACGTCGCCCGTATAGAAACTCCGGTAGTATCCGAGAACGCGTGTGGCGCTATGTGGGACGAGCACGCAGCCTGATCCGCAGTCGAGGCCGGCAACGACAATCACTGAGTCTTCCACACGGATGTCCGGATGAAGGACTGGCGTCCGCAGGACCTCCGCATCGAGCCACGCGGGGATGTTCCTTGAGACTCGCTCGATCACCGGGGTGGACAGGCCGTTGTCGAGTGCCATCAGGACGCGGCCGTCGAACGGAATATCGGCAAGGGCCTCGAGCAGGACGAACTCGGGACCCGGGAAGATGATGCACCTCCTGCGCTCGTACGAGGGGATGCGGAGGATCTGGTTGTGCAACTGCTGCCGGACATGCCGGGCGAGACCGCCTCCCGCAGCGGGTGCGGGAAGCATCTCGCGCATGGCAGCCGCCATCTCGATGAGTCCGCCCCCGTGGTCCCCGGCTATTGAGAGGATCGTCAGAGGGCCGAGTTCGCCGCAAGCGTCATCCAGAAACATCATGATAGTAGGGTATTCGGGGTTACAACTGATCGTCCTCGGTCGTCCGAGCAAGCTGCTGGACAACCCCATGTTCCTGCTCGATCTTGGCGAAGACGCCGCGGATGGCCTCCTCGAGCGTGGGGGCCATGTGGGGCCGACCTCGGAAGACCACGGTCACGCCCTTGATCTGCGGCACCGCATTCTGCTCCGACCGGACGAACATCGGCTCCACATACAGAATCTCGTTCCCCACCAGTAGGACCGTCGTGTGCCCGCGGAGCACGTACGAGCCGAACTGGCTCCACCAGATGATCCGCTTGGAGATCTCAGGGTCCTGGTCGATAGCCGCGTCCGCCTGTTCCGGGCCCATCACAAAATGGCCCTTGGGAATCCGAAGCAAGAAAAGGCGGCCATAGTCCTCACCGTCCTGGTAGGCGACGGGAATGCCGCGCAGGTTCTTCGAGCCGTCCGGGGTGAACGCCATCGTCATGCAGAACTGCTCGCCGCTTCGCGTGGCCGGAAGCACGCTGCCGTTCTCCGCGCCCGTCCGCAGGATGCAATGGTAGGGCTCCATCGAGAACGTGATGGCGCGCCCCAGATCCAGTACGGGTCCCAGCACCTCATCGGCGTCGTCCCAGAGGTCCTCCATACTGAAGAAGTACATCGCTTCGGCCATCTGGTAAAGGATGTTGACGTTGTCGAACTGAATGTGGAACAGATGCAAGGGGTACGTGAGTTGGGCGCGGACGGATTCGGGCATCTCGCTGCCCGGAGTGAAAAGGCCCGGATAGATCTTCGCCCAGGTCTTAACGACAGGTTTATCCGAAATCTGGTAGAACTTCACTTCGCCCGTCGAGGCGTCAACGCTGGCCTTTACGGAGTCCTCCAGGTAGTTGGGCGTTCGTCCGACTTGTCGCCCAGATCCTGCATCTGGCTGTAGGGGTACTCGTCACTGCAGGTCAGGGCGTTGACCATCCAGAGGATCCGCCCGTCCGCCACGACCGCGTACGGATTGGTGTCGTAGTAGAGGAAGGGAGCGACCTGCTCGAGGCGCTCGATGGGCGTGCGAATGAAGTGCACGCGGGTGTCGTCCTTGATCAGCCAACTGAAGAGCATGTCGAAAACGCGCCCGCTGCGCCAGCCGAGGACGATCCGCTTCCAGAGCGAATCGATCGGCACCCCGGCGGGGTTGTCCTCCTCCAGCCACAGCTCGGCCCAGTCCTGGTCCGTCGGGTAATCGAGCTCCTTCATCTGATTGACGTTGCTGAACCCCATGGTTGCCGAGCCCTCGCCGTAATATATGCGACTGTCCCTGGGCGTGATCTCGGGCCAGGCGGTCTTGGAGGGAATGTCGTACGAGACGTACTCGGGTTCGCCTTCCGCGTTCACTCCCGCCGTCGGGGCCATCACCAGGCCGTACCCATGGGTGAAGAGCATGAAGCGCTGACCCCAGAAGTGCAGCCAGGGCTCCGGCTCCCAGAGCGGCGCCTCGCGCACCGCACTGAGCAGCATCTTCAGCTCGCCGTTGATGCGATAGCGGACCGCATCGACGCCCAGGAAATCGTAGTACAGCCGCAATTGCTGGTGCTGCTGCAACGTTTGGAGCGACGGTCCGTAGATCATCGTGTCGCCGCGCGTCTGGAGCACGCGCAGCGCGTGCTGCGGGTCGATAAGATGCTCGAGATAACTTGTGAAGCCGGGCCAGAGCGGAGCGTTCTTGACCGCCGGATCGTCGAGGAACTTCGCCAGGTCGGGCAGCGG
>JALGXW010000030.1 GCA_029821875.1 Candidatus Hebobacterum abditum
AATAGCGACCGGTAGCTCCTTGATAGAAACCGTGGATATGCTGCGCGGCTTCGGGGTCGGGGACATCTACGTGGGCGTGACCCATGGCGTGCTCACCGGCGATGCGGTGAAGCGGGTCGAGGACTCTCCCATCCAGCAGGTCGTCATCACCGATACCGTTCGGCTGCCCGAGGGCAAACGCTCGAAGAAGATCGTGCAGCTCTCGGTCGCGCCGCTCTTCGCGCAGGCGATCCAGCGCATTCACACCGGCGAGTCCGTGAGCGCGATCTTCCAATAACGCCAATACTCCTGCGAAAGGTCCTTCCTGCATGGCGAATCAGGGGAATCCACTCGTTCTCATCGTGATGGGAAGCGACTCCGACCTGCCGGCCGTCAAGCCGGCGGCGGAGACGCTCGACGCGCTGGGCATCCCACATGAGATGCACGTCGCCTCCGCCCACCGAACGCCCGAGCGCGCCACCGCGCTGGCGTCCGAGGCGCGGGGCCGCGGCCTCAAGGTCATCATCGCGGCCGCCGGCGGCGCGGCGCACCTCGCGGGTGTGTTGGCCGCGCACACCACGCTGCCGGTGATCGGGGTGCCGATCGCCTCCCCTTCCGGCACCCTCGACGGGATGGACGCGCTGCTGGCCACCGTGCAGATGCCCGGCGGCGTACCGGTCGGCACCGTCGGCATCAACGGCGCGAAGAACGCGGCTCTGCTCGCGGCGGAGATCATCGCCACCAGCGATGAGGCGCTGGCGGCGAAGCTGGACGCCATGCGCAAGGAGATGGCCGACAAGGTGCAGGCCGCGGACGCGAAGCTGAAAGAAGGCCGCCAGTGATCGAGGAAGAGGACGAGGCGATGATCGAACGCTACTCGTATCCCCAGATGAAAGCGATCTGGGAGCAGGAGAATCGCTACCGCAAGTGGCTCGAGGTTGAGCTGCTCATCGCCGAGGGGTGGGCCGAGGTCGGCCGCATCCCGAAGGAAGCGGCGGCGAAGCTGCGGGAGAACGGCGACAAGCTGCTCGCCAAGGGCTTCGACTTCTCCCAGATCGTGCAGCGCACCCTCGAACTCGAAGGCGATGTCCCCGGCTTCGAGCCCAAGCCCGGCCAGCCGGTCATCCGGCACGACCTCGTCGCCTTTCTCACCGCGGTCTCCGAGCACCTCGGCGAGGAGAAGGCCTATCTGCACTTCGGCGTCACCTCCTATGACATCGAGGACACGGCGACGTGCATGATGCTGCGGGAGTCGTGCGACCTGATCGAGGAGGGCGCGAAGGCCTTGGCGGAGGCGATTCGCGAGCGGGCCCGTGAGCACAAGTGGACGCCGATGATCGGCCGCACCCATGGCGTGCACGCGGAACCCATGACCTTCGGGCTGAAGCTGGTGGTGTGGCTGGCCGAGCTGGAGCGAGACATCGAGCGGGTGGGCCAGGCGCGGGAGAGCGTCAGCGTCGCGCTGGCCTCCGGGGCGGTGGGCAGCTACGGCACGGTTGACCCACGGGTGGAGGAGTACGTCTGCAAGCGCCTCGGCGTTGGGCTGCCGAAGGCGACGAGCCAGATCGTGCAGCGGGACCGCTTCGCGCACTACGTGAGCGCGCTTGCCATCATGGCGGGGTCGCTGGAGCGGTTCGCCACCGAGGTGCGAAATCTCCAGCGCACCGAGATTCTGGAGGTGGAGGAGCCGTTCAAGAAGGGGCAGCGCGGGTCGTCGTCGATGCCGCACAAGCGCAACCCGATGACGTGCGAGCGGATCACCGGGCTGGCGCGGATCGTGCGCTCCTACGTGATCCCGGCGCTGGAGTGCATGGCCCAGTGGCACGAGCGCGATCTGACCAACTCCAGCGTCGAGCGGATCACCCTTCCCGACAGCAGCGTGCTCATCGACTACATGCTGCGCAAGTTCACCGACGTGGTGAAGGGGATGGTGGTCTATCCGGATCACATGCGGGCCAACCTCGAGCGCATGAAGGGCCTGGTGATGTCGGAGCACGTGATGCTCGCGCTCGTTGACAAGGGCATGGCCAAGGAGGAGGCCTACCGGACCGTACAGGCGGTGGCGATGAAAGCCTTCGAATCAGATGGCGACTTCCGCGAACTCGTCGCGCAGGACCCCACCATATCGGGCAAGCTGAGCGAGGCCGAACTCAGCGAGTGCTTCGATTACGAGAAGCACCTCAAGCGAGTGCAAGTGGTGTACGAGAGGGTGGGGATCTAGGGGCGGCCGTTACTAACCCAGGCTGGAGACAGGGCAGGTGCCGTGTCTTCCCCCTCGTTCGATCCGCGTGCTATCGCCGCGTCCGCAGACGGGCGAGGTCCTGCTTCGCTTCCTCGGTCTCCCGCAGGCCCATCTCCTCGAACATCTGCGCGGCCTCTTCGATCTGCGCGGCCGCGTCGGTCAGGTTTCCTCGTGCCTCCGCCAGCAGTGCTAGCTGGTGAAGCGCCCGCGCCTCCGAGGGCCGGGCGTCACACTCCTGCGAGATCTCCAGGCTCTGCCGGTAAAGCTCCTCCGCCTGGTCGAGTTGCGCCCGCGCCTGCGCGACCATCCCCAGCTCTCGCAGGCTGTCGGCCTCGCCGACTCGATCCTCTGTCTCGCGGTCGACCGCCAGGCTCAGGGTGAGCAGTTTCTCGGCCTCGTCGAGCCGGCCGCGGATGCGCGCCAGCCTCCCCATGCCCCAGTGCACGGCTCCCTCGCCCCGCCGATCCTCGCTCTGCTGCGCGAGGGCAAGGCTCTGGCGGTAGAGGTCCTGTGCCTCGTCGTGCTCGCCGCGCAGCTCGGCCACACGCGCGAGCGCATAGAGGGAGGCGCCCTCCGCAGGCAGGTCGTCCAGCTCCCGGTCTATCGCGAGGCTCTGGCGATGGAGCTTCTCCGCCTCTTCCAGCTCACCGCGCGCCGCCAGCGCGCAACCTAGTGCGTACAGCGCGCTGCTCTCGCCCTGGCGGATGCCGAGCTCCCTTGCGAGCGCGAGGCACTGGTTCAGCAGCTCCTCCGCCTCGTCGAGCCGGCCGCGGCCCACCGCTACCCCCGCGAGCCTGTAGCGAGAGATGGCCTCCCCCTCGGGATCGTCGAGCAGTTCGCCTATCGCGAGGCTCCGGCGATAGAGCTTGTCGGCCTCTCTCAGACGGCCGCGCGCTGCCACCACGCCCGCGAGTCCGTGCAGAGAGGATGCCTCCCCCTGGCGATCGCCGAGCTCCCGGTCGATGGCCAGGCTCTGCCGATACAGCTCCTCCGCCTCCGCCAGCTCCCCCCGCATCTCCGCCACGTCGGCCAGGCCACACAGGGAAACGCCCTCCCCGTACCGATCGCCCTGCTCCTGGGCGAGCGCGAGGCTTTGGCGGTAGAGCTTCTCCGTCTCGTCAAGGTCGCCGCGCGCCTCCGCCACGCGCGCCAGGCCGGACAGCGGAAATCCCTCCCCATGGGGATCCCCAGACTCCCTGTACATGTCCAGGCTCTGGCGATAGAGGCTCTCCGCCTCCTCTAGTTCGCCCCGTGCCTCCGCCACGCGCCCCAGTCCGTGAAGAGAAGAGGCCTCCCCCTCGCGATCGCCGAGCTCCCGGTCGATGGCCAGGCTCTGTTGATACAGCTCCTCCGCTTCCTCCAGCTCCCCCCGCATCTCCGCCACGTCGGCGAGGCCACACAGGGAAACGCCCTCCCCGTACCGATCGCCCTGCTCTTGCGCGAGCGTGAGGCTCTGCCGATAGAGCTTTTCGCCCTCGTCCAGCCTCCCCTCGTCCACCGCCAGCCACGCGAACTCGCACAGACGCTGGACCTCGCCCGCCGGCATCCACCACCACAGCGCGCCCACGGCGGCCGCGATGAGGACCACCATGGCGATGATCGCAAGCGCAACTCGCATCGTCTGACCCCCTCTCTGCCGTGTCGGGAGCACACGCCCGCTCCCAGCTCGCGCCCATTCTACACCACGCACGCCTGCACGCCAACCGCCGACTTGAGGGTGGGCGCTTTTGCTGCTTCGGTAGCCCTGCCCCCTCATCCCCGCCCCACCCCAAGTGCTCGGCGTTAGGCTGAGTGCGCTTCGAGAGGGGGAGGGACATCCGTTCGGCTTCGCTCACGATGACAGAGGCCAGAGCAGGAGCTTACCTTCTGCCCGAGGAACAGGGGCAGCACCCACGGGGGGCGCGCACGACAGTGTCCGAGTCTGACCCTACCTGCGTCTTTGGTCTCTCTGAGACTCAGCTTCGGCCGATCGTCGAGGCGGCAGCAGGCGAATCGGTGGCCTCCTTCGACATCAGCATCGAGCGCCAGGTCGAGGGAGACTACGGATTCGCGGCGGAGAAGCTGATCCCGACGTTTAGCTACGTGACGACTGAGGGCCGTCGCGGGCGGATCACGGTCTTCGCGAAGCACTCCCACAATCCCGAATCTCCGGAGGCCGAGAAGTACGGCCTCTTAGCCGCGCACGGTGTGCCCATACCCGACGTGTACGGCGTGGTGCGCAGCCCGGAGGGCCGGCCGATCCTCTTCCTCGAATATCTGGACGTCAGCGAGGAAGCGCAGTCCGCTCGTTCCACCGAAGGTCTGCTGGAGCTGCTGTCGTTGAAGGCGCGGGTCAACGCGATACGGCCGACCCCCGAGCAGACCGCGCTCCTCCCGTCCTGGTGGGAGGGTCCGGCTGCGGAAGTGAGCACCCTGGAAGTCCTGTGGGAGGAGGCCGAGCGCGGCGACTTGGGCGAGGATCTCCAGCAGTTCTGCACCTCGCGGTGGCCCGATCTTCCCGGCCTGCTGGCCTTCTTCCGTCGCCTCGAGGAGCAGGCGCGAGCGATGCCGATGGGGGTGCTGCACAACGATTTCTCCACCGGGAACACGGGACAGCGGGCCACCGGCGAGCGCGTGGTAATGGACCCGGAGCTGATGGGCAGGGGGCCTCGCTTCGGCGACGTCAGCGGCTGGCTGGGTTCCCCAGAAGACCTCAGGGAGCGTACGGAGAACCAGCGAGACCTGGCCGAGCACTACCTGCGCGAGTACGCCCGCTGGGGTGGCTCGCCTCCATCGCTGGAGGAGTGCCTGGACGAATGCCGCCTGCTCTGGGTCTATGGGCTGTGCAACCTCGACTTCGGCCTCGGGCTGGCGCGGGCGGACTCAGATACCTGCGAGGAATACCGCGCCGCATTTCGCCGGGGCCTGCTGAAGCAACTGACGCTGCTGCTCGACCGGTGCTGCTGAGGCTGGCCGGTGCGTGGCGCGCGATGGCCCTGTCGTGCCGGCCAAGATCCCATTCGGCAGGCTCAGGGTAGGCCTTCGCTTCGCTCAGGATGACAGATGTCGGGGCAGGAGGCACGCTCCTGCCCCACACATTGTCGTGACTTCGGGCAGTTGATCGCGCCTTCATGTCGAAGTAAGGGGCAGAGGAACACGGCCCGCGAGCCGCCGCACAGCGGCTGCGCTCGGGGTCGATCGACGCATCATTGTTCCCAGGAGGAGAGAAGAGCGTATGCAGTATCGCGATTTCGGCAACACCGGTCTCAAGATCTCGGCGCTGGGCTTCGGCTCCATGCGCCTGCCGGAGAAAGACGGCCACGTCGAGCAGGACAAGGCGATCGAGATGATCCGCCGCGCCTTCGAGCTCGGCGTGAACTACATCGACAGCGCCTACTTCTACAACAACCATGAGAGCGAGATCGTCGTGGGCAAGGCGCTCAAGGGGTGGCGCGACAAGGTGACGGTCTCCACGAAGAACCCCGATAGCTCCGCCGAGGCGGACAAGTGGCGAAGCGTGCTCGACGAGCAGCTCAAGAAGCTCGACGTGGACCGCATCGACGTGTACCACTTCCATGGCATCAACTGGAATGTGTTCGAGGAGAAGATGACCCGCCCGAATGGGTGTCTGAAGGCGGCGCGCAAGGCCCAGGACGAGGGGCTGTTCACCCACCTGAGCTTCTCCTTCCACGATAAGCCGGAGAACCTGATCCGGCTGGTGGACACGGGCGAGTTCACCTCGGTCACCTGCCAGTACAACCTGCTCGACCGCGCGAACGAGCCGGGGATCGCCCGCGCCCACGAGCAAGGGATGGGCGTCGTCATCATGGGACCGGTGGGTGGCGGGCGGCTGGGCTCGCCCACGCCCGAGCTGATGGAGCTCCTCCCGGCCGGCACCTCCAGCAGTGCCGAGATCGCGCTCCGCTTCGTGCTGTCCAATCCGAACGTGAGCTGCGCTATCTCCGGCATGGAGAATCTGCAGATGGTGGAGGAGAACTGCGCCACCGCCAGCCGGGAGGAGCCGCTGTCGGCGGAGGAGCGGGCCACCATCGTGGCGGCCTTCGAGGAGAAGAAGAAGCTCGCCGATCTCTACTGCACCGGCTGCGGGTATTGCATGCCCTGCCCCCACGGCGTGGACATCCCGGCGAACTTCTCGCTGATGAACACCTACCGGATCTACGGGCTGCTCGACCACGCGCGGGAGGAGTACCAGGGCTGGCGGACGGACGAGAAGCACACCGCGGCCTTCTGTCAGGAGTGCGAGGAGTGCGAGCCGAAGTGCCCGCAGAAGATCCCAATCATCGCCCAGTTGAAGGAGACGGAAGAAGCGCTGGGCAAGGGCGCCAAGAAGGAAGGCTGAGCGCCCGGGCGGCCGGAAGGCTGGGTAGGGACTTCTGCATTCTGGGGAGATGGCGACGATGGCCGAGCAGCGCGTCGTGCTGAGGCCGATTGCCGAGGCCGATCTCTCTGACTACGTGCACTGGCTCGACGATCCCGAGGTGACGGAGTTCATGGAGGTCGAGTCCGGCGGCCACACGCTGGAGAGCGCGCGGGCGTGGCTGGGCCAGTTCTCCGATCCGGATTCCGCGAGCCGTGTCTGGGCGATAGAGGCAAACGGCCGTCACATAGGCAACTGCAGTCTGACCGCGCGAGAAGCTGGGCACAGCGCCTACTTCGGCATTGTGATCGGCGACAAGACGGCTTGGGGAAAGGGCTACGGCACTGCGGCGACCCGCCAAGCCCTTCACATCGGGTTCACGGAGATGGGCCTGCACCGAATCTTCCTCCACACGGACGCGCGGAACCGCCGAGCCGTCCGCTGCTATGAGAAGTGTGGCTTCCGGCACGAGGGCGTGCTGCGCAAGGCCCGCCTGAAGCGGGGCACATGGGCGGACACAGTCCTGATGGCCATCCTGCGAGAGGAGTGGCGCGAGGACCAGAGCCAGTAGGCCAGGATCGCCGCTCGTGCGTGACCTACAGAAGTGCAACGACGGGGCACGACGCGGGAGTCCTGCGTTACGAGTTGCGTTTGTCTCGGAGGATAAACGGGTTCAGGCGTGAGGAATCGCAGGGGGCCGTGCCGCTGCGGGGAACGGCCGGGGCGATGTGGCGCTTCACGAAGTCGAGCGCGGCCTCGGGGCTTTCGTCGAGCAAGACCTCGTGCAGGGCAAGCAGCGCGTCTTCATCGAGGCTGATCGATATTCGGTTCACTGGTCGTTCTCCGAATCTGTATCGCGCGAGGAAGCGGGCACGCATGGCACACCGGCCCCAGGCGAGGCCGCTCCCATCACTAATCTTGCCATGCGGACACGAGTTGTGCAAGGGGCAAAGGAGTCAGTGCGACGGTAGTTCGCCTCCCGCCCTGCCCGAGAATGCGCAAAGACACGCCCGGCAGATGCCTGCCGGGCGTGTCGCTCCGTCGTCAATGCAGCCGACCGAAGTTGACTACGGCGTCGGCATGGGGATGTTCGGCCCCAGCTCCTCGCGCTCTGGATTGCCGACCACCTTTGCGTCGTCGGGCTCATATCCTGGCCAGACCCATAAGCCGTGCGCGGGCCAGCCGTCAACGATGCGTTCCTGGAACTTGTTTCCACTTATCTTGATCTTCCCCGCCATGAGACCACACATCGAAACGTCGGATGCGTACTCGAGCGGCCCTTCGTCGCTGTTGCCGTTCTGGTAGAAGTTGTTGCCGAAGATCTTGGTGCCGGCGATGTCCCAAGAGATACTCCAGAAGTTGCTGCTGAACACGATCCCAATGCCGTCGTTCTGGTAGATCCCGTTGTTGACGACCTGCGTTCCGAGCGTCGGCAGGTAGCGGCAGTGACAGATCCTGATCCCGCCGGTATAACAGCAGGCTCCCCAGCCATGGTAGTCCTGGTTGCTGCGAATGGTGTTGTTGACGAGCATGGAACCGTCCGCGAGAGCCACCGATATACCTGTCTGATTGCTCTCGATGACGCACTTGCTCACCGTGACATCCGAGATGCCGGCGGTGAACTCGTTCGCGCTCGCGTAGTCGTACCCGTCTATCCACACACCAGCTCCCCACCGATCAGTGGATCCGGAGATGGTGAAGCCGGAGAGAGTCACATCGCTGCTCGTGATGCGGACGACCGCGTCGCTGCTCGACGCAGCCGTCAGCGTCGTCACATCGGACCCCTGCACTCCGCGAATGACGACCGCCTTGTCGACGACGATGTTTTCCGTGTAGATGCCGGGTGAGACGTTGATGAGGTCGCCGTCGGAGGCGGCAGCCACCGCCGCTCCAATGGTCGCATGGTCGCCGGGAACCGTAATGGTCGCCCCAAAGCACGCGCTGGTCGCCAGCGCGAGGATACACACCAGTGCCGGCGTTGCAATACGCTTCATCCTCGAACCTCCTTGGCCGTTCTCACATGGTTGCTCAGCGAAACGATGGATAGACGACAGATCGGCAGATGCCACCTCCTTACTTGTCGTCGGGAGTACTGATGACACCATCATGGTGTCGTGGTCGGTCTCGCCCAGGGCGCCTACGGCCAAAGCAACAGCGTCGCGCACCAAACTCTCCTTCGTCGGTCAGGGGCTTGTTTCCTGCCGGCTCACGCTGCGTGCCTCAACGGGGCGGAAGCAGCCGACGCAAGGCGTGGTAGAGCACGGTCGCCGTGAAGAGGAGGTTGCGCGGGAGCAGCGCGGGCCAGAGGAGCGGAAGCGGGCCCGTCGCTTCTCTCCGGGCTGAGGCCGACTGTGCGAGGCGCTCGCCCAACTGCCGTGTCCTTGACGCCGCTCGATTGGCGTGGGAGGATGGGGTGATGTCCGGCGCGGTAGGGAGCGGAAGGCGAACGGCGACGGAGGTGGGCAAGGCCGCGTAGCTGGAGGGGAGAGGTGAACTTCGCGCGATTCCGGTTGCTGGCGACGGTGCTAATCCTGTATAGCCTCGCTGTGCGCGGCGAGGCACAGATGCGCCTCCCCCGGCCTGACGCGCCGGATCTCGTGATGTGGGAGGCCGGCCAATCGTACGCTGGTGGTGAGCAGGCCGACCCGCGTCTCGATCGGCCGGTTGAGTTCTGGCGGGCCGGGATCAGCCTGGAGGAGGTCTTCGCCGACGTTGAGAGGCAGACGGGAGTCGCGCTTGGCTTCTACCCGGTGAACGATGAGAATCGCCGGGTGCCAGTGCATCTGTTCCTGAACCAACAGGACCCGCCGACGCTACGGGCGGTGATGGCCCAGTTGATGTGGGTAGTCGATTGCCCCTTCTTTGTCGGGGAGGAGCCGGGAGAGAAGGCGTACTATCTGATGTCCACCAGCATCGCGGGCGGGGCGGACAAGAGCCTGCAGGCCCGGGTGGCCGCGATCTGGAAGGCTCGCGAAGGCCGGTGGAAGGACATCGGGAGCAAGCTCGACGAGTATCAGCAGGCGCTGGATCTGTCACGGGAAGAGGTGATCGACAAGTACCAGGGCGTGGACGACCTCATGCTCCTGAACCTGCTCGACCCGGCCCGGCGGGCGGCAACACAGTTCACGTGCCGGCACATGTCGGAGATTCAGTCTTTCATTGAAGCTCCCCAGTTCCTCGCCGAGGGTGGGGAGCCGATGGGATTTGGGACGTCGATCCCTGCAAGCAGCTTCACCCCTGAAGATGTCGCCGACCTGAAGCTGGCGTTTGGCGTGTCGGAGAGCGTGCTCCGGGACCCCGCGATGATGTTCGACCTCAATGTTGAGGCGGTCGGGCGAATGCGTGTGAACGTATCTCCAGAGTACCCACAAGAGGAACGCTGGTCGAGCCTGGACCATCCCGGCCCCTATCTGCTGGCCGACCTGACGGAGGACTTCGCGCTTTCGGCACCGGATGAACTCGCCTTGCGCCGGGCACTCGGGGAGAGGATTCCGCCGGACCAAGAAGCGGCCTACCTGAAGAAGCTGGAGGAGGAGATAGCCACGAGGAGGCGCGAGCGAGAGCGGATTCGCCTGGAGTCGGAGCGGAGCCTGTCGCCGCGCGCCACAGACCTCCTCGAGAGCACACCACTGGTGCTGCGCAACACAGTTCCAGGCCCTCCGCTGACGCCATGGGTGGCGCAGGAAGCGGTCGCGCGGGAGACCGGGATGAACGTCGTCTCCGACGGCCTGCTGTGGCTGGGTCGGTACAGCTACGGGCGCCCGTCCTACGGGGAGGAGAAGACGGCCACGTTGACCGCGCTGGCGGCACTCGACACCTTCACCCACGCCCCGGCAGCCACAGGGATGCGCCGGCCGTCCTGGGAATGGGGAGACGCGGGCAACTTCCTGCGCTTCCGCACCGCAGACCGGGACATCTGGCGGGCGGCGATGCTGCCGCAGGAGTTCCTCGACTGGGTCGACGCGCTCCTCAAGCCTCACCTCCCTGACCCGGAGGACCTCGCGAAGCAGAAGTCACTTCAGTTGAGTACGCCGGTCGACCTGGTTCATCTGACGCGGAGGCCCGGGAGACTATCCGACCTGCAGATGAGATTCGGCGGCGACCTCAACTACGGCGACCCGAGAGAGCTGGCGAACATCGCCCGACATCAGGCAATCTGCCACCTTATCTACGGGGCCATGATGCGGCCCAAGCTCACGCGGTTTCTGGCCTCGCTGAGCGATGCCCAATGGGAGCAGGTCAAAGGCATGGGCCTGCGGTGCGACTACGACCTGAGCCCGGACCAACAAGAGCTGCTGATCTCGGCGATGCAGCGCAGAGGTGCGCCGCCGCTCACGCTGGCGGACCGCGTGATCATCCTCGACCAGGAGGCGGAGGCGCACGGCTTCTACTCGATCCGATGCACTACGTCCGCGTCGGCCCGCGACGCCCGCGGGCCCCGCGGAGCTCGCGGGGCCCGCAGAACCGGATGGATTGGGGGCCTCCCCTACGCGAACAAGGAACTCCAAGTGGAGGCGGTAGCGCCTGATTAGCTCCGTTGGGCGGGAGCTTCGTGTCGTGCCCCACGAGAAACGGTCAACGTTCCCTCCCCCCTTGCCCCACCTCCTGAGCAGGGACTCTCCCCCGCCCGGGAGAACTCGCAGGCACTTGCCTATGGGAGGTTCGAGCTGATGAAGATCGTCGAGGTGCGGCCCATCGCGGTCGCGGTTCCGCCGCCTCACAAGGGCGGCTATCATTGGGTGTTCGTGAAGCTCACCACCGACTCCGGCCTGGTCGGCTATGGCGAGGCGCACTGGGTCCCGTTCCGGCCGCCGAGCGTGGTACAGTTGATGAACGACATGGGCGAGCGCTATGTCGTCGGCGCGGACCCCTTCCGCACCGAGCAGCTCTGGCAGACGCTCTACGCGAGCGAGTACGGCCAGCATCCCGACCTTACCAAGGTGGGCGTCATCACCGCGCTGGAGATGGCCTGCTGGGACATCATCGGCAAGGCGCTGGAGCAGCCCATCTACAACCTGCTGGGCGGACAGATCTGGGAGAAGCTGCGCGCCTATACCTACCTCTACGCCACGCCCGACCAGCCCCAGGACGCCAACATCCACGCCGACCCGAAGCTGGCGGCCGAGAGCGCGGCCTGGTATGTGGGCCAGGGCTTCACCGGCGTGAAGTTCGATCCCATCGCGCAGGGCGGCATCACGCCCCGGCAGCTTTCGCTGGAGACGCTCGACAACGCGGAGGCCGTCACCGAAAGTGTGCGCAAGGCCATCGGCGGCAAGTGCGACATCCTCATCGGCACCCATGGGCAGATGACCACCTCCAGCGCGATCAGGCTGGCGAAGCGGCTGGAGCCATTTGACCCGCTCTGGTTCGAGGAGCCGGTGCCGCCCGAGAACGTGGACGAGATGGCCCGCGTCGCCCGCGCCACCAGCATCCCCATCGCCACCGGCGAGCGGCTGTCCACCAAGTACGAGTTCGCGGAATTGCTCGTCAAGCAGGCCGCGCAGATTCTACAGATGGACATGGGCCGGGTGGGCGGCATCATGGAGGCGAAGAAGATCGCGGGCATGGCAGAGGCGCACTACGCGGAGATCGCGCCCCATCTGTGGTGCGGCCCCATCGCCTGGGCGGCGGCCATCCAGCTCGACACCTGCAGCCCGAACTTCCTCATCCAGGAGGGCATCGAGGGCTGGGGCGGCTTCTACGCCGAGATCGTGAAAGAGGCGCCGCGCTTCAAGGGCGGATATATCATCCCTCCGACCGCTCCCGGCCTGGGCGTCGAACTCGACGAAGAGGTGTGCGCCAAGCACGCCTACCCGGGCACGTGAGCGGAGAGGGGGCTCCGGGCGCGGGCTGACGAAGCGCCAAAGCCCTCCCGCCCGACCGCCACGTAGTTCTCCCTATCGAGCAGCGGAGAACCATCGGGCAGATCAGCGCGTCTAATGCACAGCTCGACTGTCTGCATAAGGGGGGCAAGATGAGACGATCTCGTGCGGCGACGCTGCCTTCTGTTCTCGTCCTTTCTATCCTGGCCGCGGCTGCCGTGCTCAGCCAGGGCTGCGGCGGGCCCAGCGTGGCACTGGGGCCGAAGCCTGCTATCTACTCCGGCCAGGCGGCGGACCAGAGTCAGAGCGTGGATGAGATGCGCGCGTGGCTGGAGTCGCTCAGCGGCGAGGACGCTGGGAAGCTTGAGGAAAAGGGGAGGGTCACCTTCTCCTATCAAGACCTGAAGAGATCTGACCCCGCTCACGCCCAGATCGTAGATCGCTACGTCAAGAAGGTGGAGGCAAGCCTGGCCGACGCGATGCGTGCCCAAGGCATGCAGGCTCCGCACTTCGACGTTCAGAGAGTCTCGTTCATCCGGAAGGCCCCCGGAGCGTACACCTTTGAAATTCGATGGGCTCCGAACGGCGGCACGGAGGTCGCGCTCTCCGACCCGCTGTAGGCGGACCTTCGTCGCGCCGGTACGTGGCGGAGCCGCGCCGAAGGATACTTGGTTGATATGCAGACAGGGGTCTGCATGGACAAGCCGAACGGACACTGTGGCTGTCCTCGGCGGTGCCGTTGGGTCGCCATGGAGCACACTCACGCGTGGCCCGCGCCACTGCGGGCCGCGCCAGGAGGTCACCTGTCATGCAAGTAGGAGCACGACTCACTTTGGCTGTGGTGGCGGCGGTGGTTGTCGGGCTGCTCCTCGGCAGCGCTCTGCTCAGAGCAGAGAGTCCGGTTGTCAGCCCTCCCGGCCGCTACCAGATCGCTAACTTCAGCGGCGTCGGCGTGAGCGTCCTGGACACGCACACGGGCGCGGTGTGGAGCTACAGGATCGTATCCAACGGCCCGGGGCCCTGGCGGGTCCTCGCGCCGCCCATTCCCCAGCAGCAACCCGCGCCCTAGGGTCGAACGGGCTGCGGGAAGGTCCCAGCTCTTATGCTCTGGCGATCGCCTGACGGCGACGGTCAGGTGAGCTTCAGCGCGGCTGAGACCGCCTCGGCGATTTCTTCCTTGGGAGCTTCGTAGCCCCAGCCGATCTCTTTGCCGTTGATGAAGATGCCGCGGGGGAGCTGATAACGCAGGAGCACCTCGCGATCTTCGGCGGGGAACTCGTGCAGCACGACCGCGTCGCCGAAGTCGGCCGCGACCTCGCGAACGCGCTGTGCCTCGATGTCACTGGTTTCGCAGAACGTGTTGTAGAACAGGTCGATGACGACCTTGCCGGGCATCGGGACGAACTGGTAGCTGCGCTCGAGGAACTGCGGCGGCTGGGTCAGTGGCTCGAAGCGCTTCCAGAGGAGGGCCTCGTTGTCCCGCCGGCATGCCTGCGAGTAGCCGATCTTCTCGAAGAAGGTGGCCGGCATGAACCAGAAGTCGTGGTGCCAGCCCGTCGTCACGATGCCCTTGCGGCCCTGGCGGCGGGCCTCCTCTTCGGCCGCCTCCATCAGCGCGCGGCCGGCCCCGTGTCCCCGTGCATCGCCCACCACCGTCACACACGGTACGACGGCGAGGTCATGCCCGACTGGACCCCATGAGGACACCTCGATCGGCATCACGTAGACGAAGCCGATCTTCTTCCTCTGGCTGTGAGCCGTGAACACGCGCAGGCCCTGCCCGCGCATTGACCGCATCCACTCCAGCCGCCTCTGGCCGCACTGGTCGATCTCCTCGGACTCGTTCACATGAGAGCAGGTGGAGACGAAGTACTCGTCCTCAGGGGCCATCTCTCGCACTTGGGGCGCGGCCATGTCGCGGCCCTCCGTGGTGTTCTGGTGTTGATCTGGTAGCGTCTTCTTCGGGAGGAGGCCCAAGCCTGCGTCGGCGCGGCACCCCAACGGCAGGGGCTGCTACACCATCCACCAGTGCTCGGGACTGATCGATTCGAGCGAGAAGGCACGTTGGCCCTCGGGCAGCGATGCGAGGAGCTGCTGCGCTTTACGCCCGATCGCATCGGCCGCAAGCTCGACGTTCCGCTCTCCCACCTGTGCTGAGGCGTGCTCCCTCGGATCGAGGCCGCCGATGCCGTGCGGCGGCTTCATGTCGAAGTTGATCGGCCCCTCGCCGAGTTCGGACAAGTCCACCAGCTCGGGATAGAAGAACATCATGTTGGCGGTCTCCCACTTGGCGGCATGATCTGTGTCAGACTCCTCGCAGTGACTGAGAGTTATCTCCCACAGCCCGACGCCCGCGACGGTGCCGTCGGCCACGACGGGTTCGAGGGCGGCGTCGATCAGGTCGATCTGTCCCTGGATGTTGTGTCCCGAGACGCCGATGATGACGCGGAAGCCCGTCGCCTTCAGGCGTTCGAAGAGCTCCGTGATGACCGGCAGCAGATGCGTTCGGTCGAAGTCGGCATGAAGGTAGACCGGCGGGTACACGACGCCGCCGTGCTTCTCGGCGCACTTCACCAGGATACCGTGAGCCTTCAGCGCGTCATTGCCCAGCGGGAGATGTCGGCCGTGCCACTCGATGAGGCCGAAGGGGACGTACACCGCCGGGAACTCGCGAGCGGCCTCTTCCAACTGACCCGGTCGCATGAACTGCATCTGCACCGTTGTAGACAAGCGTGAATCCATCAGCACTCCTCCTGGGCGAAGGGCGGGGCGCGCCCTCTCCTGGTGCGAGGCTGTGGCCTCGCCAACTTGGCGAGCCGCTCAGCTTCGCAGAATTCGAGCCTTCGGACGAGCAGCCTCACGAGCCACCTCTTGACAGGCGTTCTCTGCTCGAGGAGCTGCGCCGCCTCCCCTGAGTCCCTGCTGTCGCGCCACCAGGATCGGAGGGCGTCGAGGAACGAATGCCACCAGCGAGCGGTCTCCTCCGAGTTGGGATACGTGTCGTCGCACTGGAGGAACGCCGGGACGTCGCCAGCGGCGGGTCGCCCACTCCCGACCGCCCAGATCAGCCGCTCCAGGAATCGGAACGCCTTCGGCGCGCAGAGCCAGGACTCCTGAATCGCCGTGCGGAACCAGTCCCATTCCTCACACGTCTCCGCGAGTCGTTTCTCGACCCACGCGATTCGTGGCGATGTGTGCTCTGCAGACCAGGGGTCGCAGAAGTCCGGATTGCCGTAGTGATCGCCTTCGCAACGTATGTCGCCGAGGAACTCATCGCGGCACCACTGATCCCGGGCGTCCTCATCCCATACCATCGACTTGAGCCACCAGCGCTGGCGATGGAGTATGCGCTCCACGAGCAACTCCTTCGTCTCCGTGCGCTCGCCCAGCACATCCCAGAGTCCGGAGCAGACGCGGGGCCAATCGACCTGATCGCTGCCGATCACGTCGAGCTCCGCGGCCGCGGTGTTCGCGCTGGCCCCGGATAGCCACGCATCGAGGCACAACAGGTAGTCGGCCATCCGCTCCTTCCGGCTGCGCTCGACAGTGTAGCATCCGTGGATGAAGGTCGGCGGCGTCTCCGAGCCGATTGCGGCGGCCGCTTCGAGATACGATCGCGGGAAGAGGTAGTGGCCGCACGGAGGGAGCCACCGGATCGCGCCTCCGGCAACACGCCGAGCCCAGTCGGGGACTCCTTCGAGGGCCCGCTCCATCGCCACGATCTCCCTCAGCTCGGCGTCCTCGCGGAGATCCCTCCCGTGGCGGTGACTCTCGTCCCAGCCGGCGTCATAGGGAGTGAACCACCAGCAAGTGCTCGAGGCGCTCTGCTCGTAGATGGTCTTCGTCCATTCGGAGTTGCTCGTGATGTTCACCCCTTGTCGTCAAGGCATGGATGCAATGATGGCGCGCGGCAACAGCCGCGGCCGTGTCGGCGCGGACCTGGCAGCGCGTTCAGACTTCCGGGTCGTTGTCCGCCGCCTCAATCTTGGCGAGCGCTCGGCCGACCTCATCGATGGCGAGGGCGTACATGGCGCGGGCGCGGGTGAGGAAGCCGGCCACCTGCACGCGTTCGTCTTCGGATGGCTTGTCCTCGAAGGCCCTGCGCAGATAGTGGGCCGCGGTCAACGCCTCCGCCTCCTCGAAGAAGTGGTTGCCGGCCATCTGCAAGTTCGCTCGCGCCTCGGGGTACTTCTCGGCCAGCTCCTCCATGAACTGCGAGGCGGTCCGCCGGGTGCTGGGGAGAATCGACAGCGGGTAGCGGTCGTTCGGGAGATCCTCTCGGCCCATGAAGCTGCCGAGGTGGCGGTAGGCGCTGATCCAGAGATCGTAGCACTCCAATCCTTCGTTGAGGGGCTTCTCTGATCGGCGATGGGCGTGCGCGACCGCCTCCCTGAGGGCCGCGAGTTCGGCCGCCCTCGCCTCGAATTCGCCGCTCTTCTCACCGATGAGCAGCGCGTACGGCCCGCCTCCGATTGCGGTCGCACCGAGGGCCCGCATCTCATCGGCGCTGGCGTATTCGTCCACCCCGGCATATGAGCCGCGGCCGTAGAGCTCGCCCTTCTCCTCGTCGAAGCCGCAGACGACGTCGTACTCCCACACCGTGAAGGCCTGCACCAGCAGCGCGGGCCGGCCCGCACGGATCTCGTCTCTGATGCGTGCCAGAGCTCCTCGCATGCGCGCGTGACGTCTCTCGTCTCCGCTCCCCGACGCCGGCGCATCCGCGTCGTACGCGCCGCCCACCGCGAGGTGCTCGGCCTTGTAGCCGAACAGCTCGACCAGTTCGACCGGGCTCATAGCGGAGGAAGACGTCGGCGCGCAGGGGCAGGGGCCCGCGATGCGGAAGGCCGCGCCAGATATTCCCTGGACATAGGCCGGGGAATAGGACTCTCCCCGATAGGACAAGATCACACGGACGCCCTCGAACAGCGGCTCCACCACCTGGTAGCGGTCCACGCCTTCGAGAACCACGCGGCCGCTCGTCTGCTCTTCTCCCGCCGCCGCGGAGCGGCCGCCCTGCAGCGAGACCCACAAGACGCACACAAACGCCAGCACAAGTACGCAGCTTCCGGTCCGGTTCACAGGCCGCCTCCTGTTCCGTTGTCTCGATACGCCTAGTTCATGCGTGCTGCCAGCAAGTGCTCTTCGTCGTCACACCACTCCTCTCCTCGGGCTCTGTCATGGCCCGCGCCGCGGTTGACCGGCATTCACGAGCGGTGCTACAGTGCTGCCAGTGTGGGAAATGGTCCCTTCCGATGAATGGCATGGACGAACGAGAAGAGGCGAGGAGCCGAATACGAGAGGCCGCCGAGCAGGAGGAGACCTTCCTCCGCCTGGTCGCCAGCGGCCGCCTCCGAGGAGAGAGGCCTCCGTGGACGAAGGTCGTCGTCCGCCCGGTTGCCCTGAAGGGTGGGCGGCGCATGCAGTTCTCCTACTTCGACGGCAGGAAGGACATCACGAAGAACTACCGCCCCGACGAGGCGCGGGAGAGGCTGGAGGAGGTCCTCTCCATGCCGTTCCGCCAGTTCCACATGCAGTCAACGGCCGGCGACCTCTACGTGCGCGTCACGAAGAAGGGCAAGGTGTCGGTGGCGCGGACCGGACCTTCCCGTCATGAGACAGAACCATCGCTGGTCCATGATCGCCAGAAGCTGTCCGTCCTGCCGGTCGACAAGTCGGATGCCTTCCTCCACAAGCTTGGGCTGACGGATGAGTCCGGCCGGCCGCGTCGGGCAACCTACGCGAAGTTCCGGCAGATCAACGAGTTTCTGAGGCTGTTGCTCCAGGTCTTTCCGCTGGATGAGCTGTCCGGCCAGACTGTCAACATCGTCGACTGCGGCTGCGGAAACGCATCCCTCACGTTTGCCGCCTACCATTATCTCGCCAACATCGAAGGTATCCGCACGATGGTGACCGGTATCGATGCGAACGAGGAGATCATCTGCGGGTGCCGCGAACTGCGAGATGACCTCGGGTGGGAAGGAGTCGACTTCCAGGTCGCGAAGATCATCGACTTCGTCCCCGCCGCCACGCCCGATCTCGTGCTCAGCCTGCACGCCTGTGACACGGCAACAGATGAGGCCATCGCGCAGGGCATCTTGTGGGGGAGCCGGGCCATCCTCGCCGCGCCCTGCTGCCAGCACGAGCTTCACTCGAAGCTCGCCGCGCCGTCGTTCCGGCCCGTGCTGCGCCACGGCATCCTTAAGCAGAGAACCGCGGACATCCTGACAGATGCGCTGCGGGCCTCGGTCCTCCGCATCATGGGCTACCGCACGGACGTAGTCGAGTTCGTGTCACCGGAGCACACCTCGAAGAACCTGATGATCCGCGCGAAGAAGGGGCTGAAGCCGGGCCACAAGGCCTCGGTCCAGGAGTACGAGGAGCTCAAGGCCTTCTGGGGCGTTGGGCCATGCATCGAGAAGCTGCTTGGGGACCGCATCGCGCGGTATCTGAGCCAATGACCGACGGCCGTCGTCACTCCGCGCCGGGGTCGCCTCCGCGCCGGCGACACGGCTCTTCCCTCTCTGGTGAGTCTATGCTACTGTATGTGCTCCCCTGAACAGGGCGAGGGGATCCCCATGATCACGCGTAGAGGTATCGCGCACAGCATTTGCCTGGTCGCACTCATAGCGACGGCCTTGTCTCTCGGCCTGGCGTGCGCGGCGGCGACAGAGGAGACGTCGGAGAAGGCGGGCCCGCCGCGCGTCGAAGCCGTCGTGGTGGAGACGCCGCCGGTGCTCGATGGTGTGCTGGATGACGCCTGCTGGGAGCAGGCCACTCACATCGAGGGCTTCTGGCGGCAGACCACAGACGCGCCGGAGTACGAGCGAACCGAGGCCTGGATCTGCTGCGACGACAGCGCCATTTACGTCGCCTTCCGCTGCCACGACACCGAGCCGGAGGAGATCCGGTGCGACCAGAAGAAGCGGCAGGGCAGCCTGTGGCGGGATGACGTGGTGGAGTTCTGGCTGGACGTGACTGACGACGGACAGAGCTTCTACTCCTTCTGGGTCAACGCCGCGGGTACTCAGTGGGACCGTGTGCCCGGCGGCACCAACGAGAAGATAGAGTGGAAGGGCGACTGGCGGGCGGCCGCCCAGACCGACGAGGCCGGCTGGTCGGCGGAGATGGCCATCCCCTTCCACATCCTCCGGTATCCTCAGGGACAGACCACCTTCCGCTTCGACGTCTGTCGCCGCCTGGCCCGGGAGGAGGATCGATCCCTGTGGCCGGCTGAGTTCGCCCGGACCTTCGACTTCGATGAGTGCGCGAAGCTGACCGGGGTGCCCACGCCGCCGGTGCCCTTCCGCTATGTGTTGATGCCCTACGCGCTGAGCGTCGCCTCGGAGGGCGAGGAGGAGCGCGAACTCCTGACGGCCGGTCTCGACTTCAAGGGGACGTTCCCCAATGGTGTCGTCAGTCTCGCCACCGTCAACCCCGACTTCCGCAACCTCGAAGACGTGGTGGAGACCATCGACTTTACCTTCGTAGAGCGGTACCTGCCCGAGTACCGGCCCTTCTTCCAGGAGGGCTCCGGGTACTTCCCCTCCTCGCCGACCTTCTACAGCCGCCGCATCGAGGACTTCGATCTGGGGGCGAAGGCCTTCGGCAAGCTGGGCTCGCATAGCTTCGCCCTGCTCGACACCTACGGGCGGGGCGGCGAGAACCACCTGGTCTGGGAGTACGCCCATCACTTTGGGACGAGGGGCACGACCTGGTTCTCGAGGGTGGATCGACGGGTGCCCGACGACCCGAGAAACACCGCCGATACCCTCGCCGCCAACTGGGAGTGGCCCTTCGTGGGCGGCGGCCGCTCCGTATTCGGTGGTGTCTCCCGGAGCCATACCGAGGGCGAAGGTGGCGACGACACTACGGTCAGTTTCAGCGCGGGGGAGCAGAGGAACCAGGGCCTGAGCTACTCGGCCAGCTACTCGGCCGTGGGAGACGACTTCCGGGCCGACGACGGGTATGTGCCCGAGACCGGTGTGAGGCGATTCGCAGTCGACCTCTTTGAGCACCGTTCCTTCGACGAAGGAGCGACCCAGGCGAGAGACTGGTGGTTCTCGGTAGACACCGGCGAGTCGCAGGAGGGCCGCCGCGGTGGCTTCTGGCTGGGCCACGACTACTACTGGCGCAGCGGCTGGGTCATGTGGGCCGGCACCAGCCACGGCGAGCGGGATGGCTTCGACGTGAAGGACGTCTACATCGGCGGGCGCTGGAACCGCAAGGACATGTACCGCAGCGGCAAGATCGACTTCATGTGGGGGGAGCGCTACGGGGAGCCGTACCGGTACAACCGGCTGATACAGGCCTTCCGCCCGGGTGAGCGATGGGCGGCCGAGCTGCGGGCCGAGCAGGTGTACGCGGCCGACCTCGATGATGAGGGAAACGTGATCCCGCCCGAGTGGTCGCGCCAGCTCGTGCTCACCACCACCTACGACATCAGCGAGGAGCGGAGCGCCAGCGGCCGTCTCGTCCGGACCGAGGGCGGGACGAACGCCTACGCCGCCTATCGCCAGCGGGTCCGCCGCGGCATGGACCTGCTCGTAGTCGTGGGCGATCCGAACGCGGAGGAGTGGGTGAGCCGCCTCGCCATCAAGGCGATCTGGTGCCTATGACACGATGCTGTCCGAGCCGCCTGCCCGGCCGGTGGGTGTGCGTCTCCGCTAGAGATCCCACCGCTTCTCTGGGACGTACGGCTTGGCCTCTTTGATACCCATGGCCCGGCGCATCTTCTCGTGGACTTCCCGCAGCTTGGGCGCGCTCAGGTCGTACCGTTTCCCCGTGAGTCCCGCCAGGTCCACCCCGGCGGCCGAAGTCTGGCTCTTGATGGTGCCCTCGGCGGCCAGCTCTCGGATCGCTCGCCTAATCACGTGCTCGCCCAGGTTCCCCAACTTCTGCTGGTGGACCCCGGTGAAGAGGTCCTCGAGGTTGAGGAGCCGCTGCTCCGCCTCGGCCTCTGCCGCGAGAAGCTCCATCAGCTTCCGCTTTGCGGCCATGACGACAAGTCTCTCTTGGACAACGCTCAGCAGGCGGTTCCTTCTTCGACGGAAGAAGTCCAACCTGAGCGGCCGCAGCAGCTGGGACAGCGCGGCCGCGGCTGCGATCGGCGACAGTCCCGACTCGATCAGTGCCCGCCGTATCTCCCGGTCGGAAGGCATGCGCGGCTTCGGTTGAGACGGCACACCAGTCGTCATGTGACGACCTCCCCCCAATACTATCCCGCCTACTTGCAGAGCGCTCACGCGCTGAGGATGGCCTTCTGCTCCCGCAGAGTCCGCTGCAGATGTGCCACGTCGAGGCCGCGGATTCCCCCGTCCCCCTGCGCAGCCAGGGCCGAGGCCGTCCCGGCGGCGTGGCCGGTGGCCATGCAGGTCGGCGCGCCGCGCAGGGAGGCGTGGGCCTCGTGGGTGCAGGAGATGCAGCGGCCCGCGGCGAGCAGGTTCTCCACCCGCCTCGGGATGAGCGCGCGCAGGGGAACGTCGTGGTGGCCCTCGATGAACTCATACTCGAACTTGTCACCTTTGAGGTGGCGGTCGAGGCCGCGGCAGTTCAGCGCGACGACGTCGGGGAAGCGGGCCTGGCCACGGACATCGTCAACAGTGATGACATACTCGCCGACGATGCGGCGCGACTCGCGCACGCCAAGCGGAGATTCGGCGACGATGAACGCGTTCTCGAACCCCGCCACGTTTTCTTGGAGATAGCGGAAATGGCGCATCGCCTTCCGACGGGCCTCGACCTCGGCGTGGGTGAGGCCGCGCACATCGGTCGTGTCGATCTCTACGGATCCCTGGGTGCGGCTGATCGACCGGCGGATGAGGAGCTTCATCGTCGGCATCACGCCGAGATGGTGGACGGTGCCGGCCTCGTCCTTTCCGCTCACTCCGCCCTTCACCACGAAGCTGAACCCGTCGCGCACGCCCTCGTCCCCCCGATCATCGGGGATGCTGACACTCAGACGGTCCTTGTTCTGCTCGGCCCACTCGATCACTCGCAGCGCGTCCACGTTGCAGATGGTCAGATCCACCGAAGTCTGCCAGAGGTCATCGGCGGCGAGCTTCTCCGTGGGCGCGCCTGCCGCCCCGGCAATATCGGCGTCGCCGGTGGCGTCTACGAAGGTCTTGGCGAGGATGGCCTGCCGGCCAGATTTGGTCTGGGCGATGACGGCCTTGATGAAGCCATCCTCAACAAGTACGTCCCCGGCCCAGCAGTGGAGCAGCAACTCGACGCCGGCCTCGGTGATTATGTCGAGGGCCAGGGACTTCGCGGCCTCAGGGAACGTCTGCACCTTCCAGCGTTCGCGGTCGATGCGGGCGGCCCCGCTCTGCTCCATTCGCTCCATGAACTCCCAAGGAATGCCGCCGATGACGCGTCGCCCTTCGGAGTCCCCGAACCCGTCTGGCCCCGTCCCATAGGTGCCGTTTAGGGCGCCCGCTAAGTAACCATGTCGCTCGACGAGCACGGTGCGCGCGCCCGCGCGGGCGGCCGCCACGGCGGCCGGCAGGCCGGCCGTCCCGCCCCCGACGACCACGACGTCGGACTCGGCCAGCACAGGGATGCTCGCCACGGGCACATCTACTGTGCGCGGTTGCGTCACGTCGGACATGATCGGCCCTCTCCGCGCGGGGGCTCTGCCGCCGGCCGGAATCGCCCCCTAGCGAAGTCGCGTCAAGCACTACTCCCAGGTGCGGTCCTCGAAGATGTCGCCCACGTCTTGGCTGAGCGAAAGGCGATTCCCTCTGCCCGCTTCGGGAGCAAGCGGGAGCACAAGTGGCCCTGCGCGGGGTGTTCTCCGAGATCATTGCTGGTGATGACCGGACGCTCCGGCCGCGCGGTCAGAGTTCGTAGGTCATCCGATGGTACGTCCACACGTCTTCTTCGCTCATGCCCTTCTCGGCCATCTGGGCGCGAACAATGGCCATGTCATCGTCAGACCACTCGTGCGGCCGATGCACTGTGCCGACAGAGCGGAATCCGGCCTTCTCCCAGAACGTCCGTCCCCCGCCGCCCCAAATGCCGTAGAAGAAGTCGAGGTCACAGTGGGCGATCTTCACGATCCGCTTCCACCCGTGCTCCCGCGCCCAGGGTACCAGCGCCTTGGCGAGGCTCAGCCCTGCGCCTTTGCGACCACCCGCCTCCTCGGCAGTTCGGAAGATCCGATCTCCGCCTCCCGTCGGGGGCACTTCCTTCCCGGTGCCGGTGTAGGGCCGAGAGGCCATCACGCACTGAAGCCACAGCGTCCCCTCGTCCTCCTCGGGCTCACATGCGAGCCGGCAGTCGAGGATCTCCTCCGGGTCGTCGTCGGGCGGCTGAGCTGCTTGCACCAGCCGGGCAATTCGCATGGGATAGAAGCGCAGGAAGCCTACGACTCTCTTCTCCTGCCAGGCCAGGAGCGCGCACGTGCCATAGCGCTGTATCATCTCGCGCATGAACTCCCGGCTTGGTGGTTCTCCGCCATGGGTGATCCCACCGTGCTTCGCGGCGACCTCGCGGATCGTCTCATCGCTCCACGGATGCGGCGGCAACTCGAACCTGGCGACGTCGGAAGCCTGGGCAGCCGTCGCCTCGATCGGTCCCCCGTGCAGGCAGCGGGGCAGGATGAAGTCCTCACCCATCGGCCTGATCTCGATCATGTCAGGTCCCCTCGCAGCCACTGTGTGCTTAGTACAGCGTACTCCGCTGCGTGACACGGCACCTTGCGGCGGCTCTCCGGGCGCGGGCTGCCAGGAAGGCGGTTCGGCGCCCACTTGAGGCAGAACTTCTTCCCCTCCAGCCGCGTCTAATATCTGGCCTTCCGCTGAGCTATCTCCTGGTGTGAGCCCAGGTGTATTCGTTCGTCCTATCAAGAGAGAAGAGCACCGCGGGACAGGGAGCTTGGATACGGCGCCCTGCAGTAGGGCGGCCGATGTCCGTCGCGAAAGGGCGAGTTACTCGGTCTTCGTGATCTTGTAGGCGACGTCGGTCGTGAGGTCGGAGGGGGTGTGTATCGTCAGCCTGCTGGCGAGGGCCTCGCCTCGGGTGACGCGGACGGGGCGGCCGGCATAGATGTCCCACTGCTCGACCTCGCGCTTACCGCGGCGCGTGCTCCGTTCACCCTCGCGCCGTCGAGTGGCGGCGCGAGGGTGCTGATGCTCAGCCCGTCTGCCCGAGCGTCTCGCTGTACGCCTCGATCAGCCGTTCGATCATCTGGTCGTCGCCGATCACACTGAGACGGGCGCGCTCCCACAAGGCCCGAGCATCGACTTCTCCTCGCGCCAGGGCGGCGAAGTCGGCGGCCGAGGCCACGAGAGTGAGATCGGGATTCTCTATCGTCCCGGTCCCCGCCTCACACTCGCCGTCCATGAAGCGCAGCCACCACTCGCCGCCGCCGGGGCCGGTGGCGCGGAACTGGACTGCCACCGGTGCGAGCCGGCGGAACACAGCGGCCTCCGGCCGGTCGCACCCTTCGTGGAGCATCTTCTCGAGGTCGGCGTGGCGCTCTTCGATCCCGAGTTCCTCCCGCAGTACCCCTATGAGCACGGGTCCGCGAATGACGAAGCCGCGCGTGCCCCTGCTGTTCCTGAGGTCGCCGTAGATCGCGAAGCGGAATGGACCCTCGGGAACGGCGAATGTCAGCTTGCGCTGGAAGCGGTAGGCGGTATCGAAGCCGCCCAGCACCATGCGGGAGCCTCCCTCCGGCGTCTCGACGACGATTCGGCCGGTGAGGCGCTCCTCCTCAATGGCAACGTCCGGAATGTGCCGCCGGTCATCGTACGTCTCGATGGGGTCGCGGATGTCCAGGGCGCGCTCGAGCATGGCTCCCGCCTCGGCCACGCTGGCGGCCTCTTCGTCGGGCTCTGGCGGCTCCCACCCGAGGACGATCTCGGCCTCGAGCTTTGCACCAGCGATCACCTGGCGCCCCGCGGCCGGGGGAGCGACGGCCTCACCCGAGAAGGCAAGTCGAGAGGGGGGATGTCCGTGTGGGGCGGGATTGGGATCGGCCGAGGCGACAGTGGCCCGCAGGTCGGGGAGCCACTCCGCGAGCTTGCCGCTCCCATAGGAGAAGGCGACAAAACCGTCGGCGCCCGCCGCGCGAGCGGCCTCGACCTGCTCGATCAAGGCCAGAAGGGATTTCATCTTGAAAGCGCCGAGTCCAGCGTATAGCGGGGCCGCGCCGCGCACTGCGTCCATCTGCTCCTCGACCAGGCGCACCAGCTCAACGCGGTCCAACGTGTAGTTCATGGGACACACGAAGTCCACCACTCCGCTGCGCGCCCACGCGACCCAATCCTGCCCGTAGGCATCCCTCCCCACGTCCAGATGCGGCCAGGCGGCCACCGAGACGTAGATGCCGGGGTCGGCGGCACTGGCCGCTCTGGCTATCTCCTTCGCCAGGGAGGTGAGTAGCTCTCGCCGCCAATCCCGCCACTTCGCGCTCATCTCTCCGCTGAGCACATCGTCCGGCCAGCTGTCCACCTGCACGCCGGTCTGCTGCTGGAAACGCTCCTTGCATCCTTCGCAGAGGCAGTAGTCCTCGCCGGGGAATCGCATGTAGTCGAACTGAATGCCCGCGATGTCGTACTCGCGCACCAGCTCGACCATGGCCTCCTTTTCGAGCTTCCGGTTGTCGAGATCGGACGGACAGAGCCAATCCACCCCGACGTCTTCATCATCTCTCGCCAGTTCCCCACGGCTGTTGCGCTGAAGGCGGCCGGCCTGCTCGAGGTCGGCGATCTGCTCTGGCGTTGCGCCGTAGAGCGCCCAGTTGATGCGCCACACGTGCAACTCGATGCCGAACTCGCGAGCGGCCGCCGCAGCCGCTGCGAGCTCGTCGCCGGAGCGAGACGGATCCCGGGCGGGGAGCACCTGGCTCGGGTAGTAGGCGACTGCGCCGGTGCTGAAGTTGGGGAAGAGCGCGCTGAAGCCGTTGTCCTTGAGCGACTGCATGATAGTCGGCCAGTCGCGGTCATAGCCGGACCCCATCCAGACGCCGCGCAGCTCGGCGCGCCGCGACTGGGCGAATGTCGGCAATGTGATGGCAAGCAGGCTGATCAGCACGGGGAGTACGACGCGCAACTGCCGCATGCTCTTCCTCCGTCTCACGGGGGAGGTTCGGCGGTGCGTTCGCCCCATCCTCTCCGAGGGCCGACAGGAGAGCGGCGGGCGCGTGCGGTAGCTGAGACGAACCGCCGCCGCGACGGAGGAGGCGATGACATCGAGAGAGCGAGTCCTCACGGCGCTGCGCCACGAAGAGCCGGACCGTGTTCCGATCCACGAGCAGAACGTGTGCTGCCGAATCGCGTCCGAGATCATGGGGCGAAGGATGCGAACAGGGGGAGGGCGCCTGCGGTGGGAGGAGACGGCGGCGCGCTGGGAGAGCGAACAGGCCTGGCAGGACTACAGCGGGCACATCATCGAGGATGTCGGGGATCTCGTGCGCGAGCTCGACTTCGACATCGCCGGGATACCGTGGCGACATTCGGCCCGGCCCAGTGAGAAGCTCGACGAGTACACCTTCCGCTACGAGGACCCGGCGTCGGCCCTCTGGTCGGTGTTTCACTACGACGAGGACACCGATGTGTTCGACCAGGTCGATTCGGCCGTGCGTCGGGAGGGCATTCCCGCCATCGAGCGCGCCGTCGCGGCGGCGGTGCGAGCGGCCGAGCAGGCCCAGCCGCCCTCGGCAGACGAGTTCGTGGAGCTGCGGGCGCTGGCCGCCCGCGCCGGGGACGAGCGCTCTCTGAAGCACGGAGCGGGGTTCCTGGCGATACCTCCGGAATCTCCGTGGCTGGAGGCGGCCGCGCTACGGCCGGAGCTGATCGAGCAGTACCTCGACGCCACGGTGGAACAGTCACTCATCACAATACCGGAGCTCCCGAAGCATGGCATCGACGTGCTGTGGGCGGGGGGCGACCTGGCGTCGAACGCGGGGCCCCTCTATTCGCCCGCCATGTTTCGCCGGTTCATGCTGCCGCGGCTGAAGAAGATAGTGGCGGCCGCGCACGAGGTCGGGCTCTTCTACCTGTTCCGCACCGACGGGGACGTGTGGCCGATCGCGCAGGAGCTGTTCGTCGAGTCCGGCATCGACGCCTATGGGGAGATCGATATCGACGCGGGCATGGACGCGGCCGAGGTCAAGCGGAAGCTCCCTCATCTCACGCTCTGGGGCGGGGTGAGCTGCGGCCGCACGCTCGTGTTCAACTCTCCCGGGCAGATCGAGGAGAAGGTGCGGGCGGTGATGGCGGAGTGCAAGCCGGGCGGCGGGTACATCCTCGGCTCGTCCAACTCCATCCATACGGGCATTCCGACGCGGAACTTCCTTGCGATGCAGGAAGCGGCGCGGAACTTCGGAAGCTATTCTGCATAAAAGGTGGGCGGCCGCGCCGCGGGGGCGGCGCGGTTGTGGCGCGGGGTGGGTGAAATCATGGCCGTGAACGGAGGATGTGAATGAAGTTCGGCGCGATGGATAACGTGCTGGTCAAGCCCTGGGCCGAGCTGTTCGGCGAGGCGGCCCGCCTCGGGTTCGACGGGGTCGAGCTTGACCTGCGGGTCGAGACCTACCGGGAGTCGGAGGTGTGGAGCGAGGAAGGCCGCCGGGCGCTGGCCGAGAGGAGCAAGGCCTCCGGGGTGGAGGTGGCCTCTGTCTGCATGGCGAGCGTCGCGGGCCTCATGACCGACCCCGAGACACATGAGCAGGGCGTTCAAGCGGTGGCCGACCTGCGGCGCTACTGCGACGAACTCGGAGCGGGCGTAATCCTCTTTCCCATGAGCAAGCAGGCGGACCAAAGCGAGGAGGAGGCCTTCGCACTCTGGCGGGACGGCCTCAAGGCCGCCTTTGCCGCGAGCGCGGCGGCCAAGGCCAAGGTAGGCATGGAGAGCGTGGGTCGCGTCGGGCGGTCGGCGGATCAGGCGCTGGCCATGATCGAGGCGGTTGGCTCGCCGACGCTCGGCGTCTACTACGATGTCGGCAACGCGGCCTACCAGAGCTTCGATGGCATCGCGGAGATCAAGAAGCTGGGAAGCCACATCTTCCAGATTCACGTCAAGGAGATCGGCGCCGAGATGGGGGAGGGGGAGCTCGATTTCCCGGCCATCTTCGCGGCCATCAAGGGGATCGGATACGACGGCTACCTCATCCTCGAGACCGAGGCGGGCGACGACCCGGCGGCGAACGCGGTCCGCAACCTGAACTTCATGAAGAGCCTGGCCTAGGCCGTCAGGAAGGCACGCGGTGTCAGTTGAGATTCGGGAGGAGGCCCTCGACCTCTTTACCTATGAATGGGGAGACCCAGACCCCAATCCCCCCTTCCAGAGGTCGGCGCACTGGAGCATCTACCCTTACCCTCTGCTAGATGACATCCGGGAGGATGGGCGCTCCCGCCGCTACCGCGCGCTCGTGGTCGAGAACGAGTACCTCCGCGTCACGGTCCTGCCGGAGTTGGGTGGGCGTATCTACTCTGCGTCCGACAAGACGAGCGGCGAGGAGATCTTCTACCGCAACAACGTGGTGAAGCCGGGTCTCATCGGGCTTCGCGGGGCGTGGATCAGCGGCGGCGTGGAGTGGAACTTCCCCTGCGGACACTCGGTCACGACCATCTCGCCGGTGGACGCTCGGATGGTCGAGGAAGAGGACGGCAGCGCGGCCATCTGGGTCGGCAATGTCGAGCAGATATACCGCATGTCGTGGGCGGTCGGGATTCGGCTACGGCCGAACAGCAGTCTGATTGAGACCGAAATCCTGCTCGCCAATCGCACCGACATGCCGCATCCCTACTACTTCTGGGCGAACGCGGCCGTGCCGGCAAGCGATGACGTGCGCATGATATACCCGGGCACGTGTGTGAAGACATGGGGCGGGCGGTATGCGTGGCCGGTCTACGACGGCAAGGATCTCGCCCGTTACACGGCCTTCGAACAAGCGAACGATGTGTTCCTCCTCGATAGTCTGGAGGACTTCTTCGGAGTCCACTACGAGGGCCGGGACTTCGGCGTCGTGCACGTCGCGGACGTCCACAGGGCCTTCGGCAAGAAGTTCTTCACGTGGGGCACGTCCGAACACGGCCGGATGTGGTCGGCCGCGCTGAGCGACGCCGACGGCCCCTATTGCGAGGTGCAGAGCGGCCGGTTCGTGGACCAGACGACCTGGCGGATGATGCACCCACACTGGGGCGAGCGCTGGGTGGAGTGGTGGTATCCGATCAAGGGCATCGGCAGGTTCACCTGGGCGAACAAAGAGGCGGCCGTTCGCGTCGCTGGCAGCGACGGGAAGATCGAGTGCGGCGCCGTGGTGACCCGGCCGCGGCCCGGGTCGCGGGTGCGCGTGATGGACGGCCGCCGTTTGCTCAAGGAGGTGAACGCAGACCTTTCGCCAGAGCATCCGCTTCGCTTGGACGTGCCTGCAGAGGAAGTAAGCGACAGTGTTACGCTCGTCGTTCTGGACGAGGACGATCGGCAGATCATTCGCCATACGCAGGATCAGGAGCCCAGAACGATCACGCTTCGCGAGGAGCAGAGGGGCCCGGACGAGAGCCCGGGCGAGCTGCTTCGGCGCGGGCTACGGGCGGAGGAGAGCGCGGAGCCTGACGCAGCGTGGGAGCTGTATGACAAGGCGCTGATGATCGACTCGGCCTGCGACGCGGCAGCGCTGGCGCTGGGCCGGCTGGCGATCGAACGAAAGCCAAGCCAGGCGGTGCCGCGGCTGCAGGCTGTCGCCGCGGCCCTGCCCGACAGCACGGCGGCCGCCTACTACCTCGGGGTGGCGCTGGCGCGGACCGGTCGAGACGAAGAGGCCGAGGCGGCGCTCCGCCGGGCCGCCGGAGGGCCGGAGTTCGGGCACGCGGCGCGGGTCGAGCTGGGCCTTGCCGCGATGTGCCGGGGCGATTGGGAGGAGGCGGTGTCGCTGCTGTGGGAGGGCGCTGGGACAGAGCGCGAGGACATGCGAGCGCGAGCCCTCCTCGCCGCGGCCCTGCGCAAGGCCGGGCGGCCGAAGGAGGCGGGCGCGACGCTCGATGCCGCGATCAAGCGCAGTCCGGTGGACCGGCTGGCGCTTGCCGAGGCGCACTTCTGCATGGCTGCGCTGTCGCGACCGCGGCTTGCGGCCGGCGCGCTGCGGCGGCTGCACGAGATGGTGCCGGCGGAGCCCGATCCCTGGATCGAGCTGGCTCTCGACTACTGGGCCGCAGGGCTCTTCGAGGAGGCCGAGGGGCTGTTGACCTGGGCGATGCAGCGAAGGGCGGCCATCAGGCGCTCGCCACTCGTGAAGTACCTCCTGGCGGCGGTGCTGGGCAGGCTCGGCCGCGACGGGGAAGCGGCCTCGGCCCGGGACAAGGCGGCGGCCCTGCCGCCGGACCTGGTCTTCCCCCATCACTGGGAGATGGAGGCTGTCCTCAGGGAAGCGGCCGAGAAGAATCCGGACGATGCGCGGGCGAGGTACTACCTGGGCAACCTGCTCTATGGCCAGGGCCGGCACGGGGAGGCGTTGGAGCAGTGGGAGGCGGCTGCGGAGCGGGGCGGCGGTTCCTCCGTCCTCCATCGGAATCTCGCGCTCGGCTACCGGCAAACCGAGGGCGACCTCGACCGCGCCGAGGAGGAGCTTCGGCGGGCGGTGGAGTTTGGGCCCGACGACCTCCGTCCATACCTAGAACTCAACGACGTGCTGCTGGAGCGCAGCGCTCCGCCGGAGGTGCGGCTGGCCGCGCTCGACGCGGCCCCGAGCACACTTCAGCGCCGCGGCGCGCTGGCGGCCCATCAGACGATGTGCTGCCTCCGGCTCGAGGAGTGGGACCGCGCGATAGACCTTCTGTCGACACACACGTTCCATCGGTGGGAGATGGAGTTCCGCATGCGCGGCGTCTACGTGGACGCCTATCTGGGGCGGGGGATTGCCCGATTCGACGCTGGCGATCTCCCGGGGGCCCGGGCGGACTTCGAGCAGGCGCTCGAGTATCCGGTCAAGCTCCGGATCGGCCGCCCGCCCAGGACGTCCGATGCGCGGGCGAAGTGGTGCGCGGGCATTGTCTGCGAGGCCCTGGGCGATCTCGCGGCGGCCCGCGCCCACTGGGAGGCGGCCGCGGCCGAAACGCATCACCACCCGGGCAAGGAGTCGGCCATCTACCGGGCGCTGAGCCTCGAGCGGCTGGGGCGCTCCGCGGAGGCAGAGGCGCTGCTCAAGGAGATCCTGGAGCTGGCGCAGCAGTGCGCCGACCTGGCGCCTGAGGACGCAAACGCTCAGTTCTCACTCGGGCTTTCGCTCAGGGCGGCGGGCCAGTCCGAAGAGGCGGCGGCCGCGCTGCGCCGGGCCCTGAAACGCGATCCGGCGATGCGGCGGGCACAGCGCCTGCTCGACAGCGAGACCATCCTCTGAGGTCAGGCCCGTCCTTCCTCTGTTGACTCAGGCGCGAGGCGGATCCCGGGAAGAGCAGCCGCGAACCCGGCCGCGAGGACTGCCAGCAGTGGTATGAGGTCCATCGCGTGCGTCAGGGCGACGAGCTCGCCCATGGGTGCCTTCCAGTAGTCGACGAGGGCGCCGAGCGCAATCGCACCGAGGCCGCCCACTCCCCAGGCAAACCCCATGATGATCCCGGAGACCGTGCTCGCGTGCCTCGGCAGGAGCTGCTGCCCCATAACGATGTTGACGGGCAGGGCCGAGAAGAGACACCCGCCGGCCAGGAAGAGCAGGGCCGCCGCGACGGTGCCGCCGGTGTGGAGGAACAGATAGAGCGCGGGAGCGGTCAACAGAAGGCCGGCCACGGTGACCCTTCGTCCGCCCCAGGCTTCGGCCGAGCGCCCGCCGACGAACCCGCCCAGAGCGCCCGCAGCCGCGAACATGAAGAGAGCCACCGCGCCGCCGACGAGTGTGTCGCCGCGCAGCGTCAGGAGCATCGGCACGAAGGTCATGACCATCGTGGCTATGGCGGCGCGCAACATGACCACGAAGTAGAGCATCACCAGCGGGAAGAGCCACCGGCGGGGAACGGCCGAGGAGCGCTCCGCCGCCCTCGTCTCGGGCGACTCCACGGAGCGGGGGATGGCCGCGAGTAACAGCAGTGCCGCGATCACGCCTACGGGAGCGGTGAGCCAGGTCTGCGTATAGCCGAGATGCTGCACCACGACGGCGACCAGAACAGACCCGAATCCGAATCCGACATTCCCTCCGGCCGTGAAGGTGGCCATCGCCATGCCCGGCCGGCGCCGGGCCACGGCGGCGACGAGGGCCGCGCCCTGGGGGTGGAAGGCGGCCGTCGACACGCTGCCGACGACGAGGAGCGCGACGAGCAGGCCATACGTGGTCGCCAGGCCCAGCAAGGAAAGGGAGAGAGCGGTAACGGCCGGTGCGGCAATGGCGAGGCCGCGCCGGCCGATGCGGTCGCCGAGAAAGCCGAAAAGGGGCTGGGAGAACTGCGAGCTGAGCATCATGATGGCGACGAGCAGGCCCGCCCCCGTGTAGTCGAGCCCGAAGCGAGGGACGATGAGCGGGAGCAAGGGAGGCGGGAAGCCCATGTACATGTCGTTGGCACCGTGGCCGAAGGCAAGGGCCGCGACACCGCGCCAGGCGGGGGGCGAGGGGGCGCGATCTGTGGGGGAGCTCGGCTGCACCTCTCCCCTTACTGCTCGAAGATCGTACCCGGGTAGGATGGGGGCGACGGCTCCGCCCACCAGCCGAGCAGGCTGCGCTGGGTGGCCCGATCGCGTGCCGCCAACCCATCTTCGCCGAGCACGGAGTAGGCCATTGCCCGCGTGGCATACAGCTCCGGCTCACCCGGATTGTTGGCTATCGCGGCCGAGGCAAGCGCGGCGAGTTCCTCCGCGTACGGCCGCACCTCCGAGCCGCGCTCCGCCGCCACGCATAGCTCGACGATGTCCTGGAGGGCTTCAAACCGGTACGTGGCTATCTCCAGAGATCGGCGGAAGTGCTCGTGAGCCGAGTCCCGGTGTCCCTGCCTCAGGTCGAGCAAACCGAGGCGGGCATGCAGCGGAGGCGACTCCTGGCCGTGGCCGGCCGCTTCCTCGAAGGCCTGCCTCGCGGCTTCGTAGTTGAGTCTCCCCAGCGCCAGCACGCCTTCGGACACCAGGTACTGATAGGCGCGCCGCTGCTCGTCCGAGGCCCGCGACATCATGTCCTCGGCGAGTATGGGATCGCCGATCTTCAGGGCGGCCCTCACCGCGCTGGTAAGGGCCATGAGGTTCTCTCCATCGTTGAGGTAGGCCTCTCGGAAGAACTCATAGGCCATCTCCAGATCGCCACCGATCAGGCTCTGCTCTCCCATGATGTACTGAGCGTCGCCGACGGCCCGCCGGAGGAAGGTGTCGTTCGGGCGGAGGCCGAGGGCCTCGAGCGCGGCGTCCAGGCTCTCCTGCGCGTGGTCGTAGGAGATCAAGAGCTGGGATCGCATCAGCCAGCGCCCCGCGAGCCTCGCCGTCGCTGCGGTGAGGAGTGTCTGGGCGTCGAGCGGGCGGACCGACATCGAGTTCATCTGTCGGCGGACCTCCCCGGCCGAGGTCTGCTGGACCGCCGTCAACAGGGCCGGCATAGTGGAGGCGACACCTGCGAGCATAACGGACTTCGGCGCGCTGAACTCCAGGATGGGGAAGTCGGTGTGATTGCGAGGCGCTCCCATGCCCATGTCCCGGAGCTCGTCGGGGCCGGCCACGTACCACCCGAGCACATCGGCGGGTGAGTGCACGCCCATCGACAGCAGATCGGCCATCACCGTCGGACTGGACATGTGGACGCCCATGCGCTCCAGGTCGATCTTGAGGTCTCCCTTGGCCCCGATGAGAACGGTATCGATTCCGCAGAACCAGAGCGTGGCGTTGGGGAAGACGTCGACGAACGTACCGACGATCGTTGCGAAGTCGTACGGAGACAGGTGGTAGAGTGGCAGCCACTGCGCCAGTATGCCGCCCTCCCGCAGGCGCTCCTTGGACTTCTCCCAGTGCTCGCGGGAGTAAAGCGTTCCGGCGCCGGCGACGAAGGGGTGGATCGGATCACAGCTGATGAGGTCGTACTGCTTCCGCGTGGCCTTGACGTAGTTGGCCCCGTCGTTGATGACGAGCTCGAGCTTGTCATTGTCGAGGACGCTGTGATTCCACTCCGCGAAGTGAGCGGCGCCGCCGGGCACCTCCTCGCAGAGCTCGACGGTTGTGACGTGCTCGACCGACGGGTAGCTCGCAATGATCCCGATGGAGACTCCTGCACCGAGGCCGATGATGAGGGCGTCCTTCGGGTCGGGATGAAGCAAGGCCGGCAGGTGGCCGAGCATCTTCAGCGCTCGCATGTCGTAGACATACGTTGTGGCCACGGGCTTCGCGTTAACGGAGATCATCCTATCACCCCACGCGGTCTCCATGACATCCACCGAAGCTGTGACCCCCTCCTTGTGGTAGAGGAGCCGCTGCGTGTGCCGGTCCGTCACGTCGACCGTGTAGCCCCCGAGACGGCTCACGTAGTATCCCCCGGCATACGGTCCCCAGCCCGCGAACAGAAGCTTGGTGTCGAAGCGGGGATGGTAGAAGGTGAGGGCGATAACGGCCACGAGCACCACCGCCGCGCCGATGCCGCGGCGACGTGCCGTCCAGGGCCTGGCGATGGCGAGCGCGAGCATCCCCCCCACAAGCATGAGTGTCAGAGCGGCCACCGTCAGCGACGGCTGGAGCCCGACGTACTTCACGAGCACGAAGCCGGCGACCAGAGAGCCCAGTATTCCGCCCAGCGTGTTGATGGCATAGACGTCGGCAACGGTACGGCCCACGCTGTCCTCGCCGCGGGAGTACATGCGCACCAGAATGGGGAAGCTGGCGCCCGACAGGAACGTAGGGACGAACACCAGGAGGAAGCAGACCGCGAACTGCACCGCAATGACAAGGCCCCACACGCCATAGGCCCATTCGTAGAGGCGCAAGAACACGAACGGCAGGCGGTTGAGGATGGCCGGCCCGAGCACCGCAAAGCCGCCTCCCACGAACAGCAGGCCGGCGACCCAGGCCGCCCGGTTGCCGCTGCGGTCGGCGAGAGGGGCGAACACCGCGCTGCCCAGCGCGATGCCGACCAGCACGGCGGTCAGCATTGTCGAGAAGGCATACGTGGTCGAGCCGAGCACGAGCACGAGGCTTCGCGTCCACACGACCTCCAGCGCGATGATGGCGAGCCCGGAGGTGAAGGAGAGAGCGAGGATCGCCTTCGCCGTCGACCCGAGCGGGGCCGGCGCCGCCTCCGGCGCTTCGGGGGCCTTCGCCGGCCGGACTGCGAGGTCCGGCGAGGTGCTGATGAGAAGGGCGACGAGGGCCAGCAGGAAGTTCCCCATGGCAGCCAACAGGGTCGTGGTCGCCACGCCAACCGTGGGGATGAAGAGGAAGCCGGCGCTGAAGGTGCCTACCACGGCGCCGAATGTGTTGACCGCGTAGAGACGGCCGACGCTGAGGCCGAGCACTTCCTCCCTGTCGACCATCAGCTTGCTGAGGACCGGGAGCGTGGCCCCCATCAGCGTGGTTGGGATGGCCAGCAGCACGAACGACACGACGAACCGGAAGAGCGTGAACAGGGCAAAACTCTCGCCGGCCGTGGCGTAAACGAAGGGGTAGCTCGCCTCCACGCCTTTGAGGAAGAGCGGCAGCAGCAAGGCGTAGAGGCCGATGACGCCTTCGATTCCGCCGTAGATGATCAGGGGATGAAGCCGGGTGCGATCGATGATCCGTCCGGCCACGAAGCTCCCCACGGCGAGCCCCGCGAAGAACGCAGCCAGCACCGTACTTACAGCGTAGGTCGTGATGCCAAAGACGAGGCCGAACTTCCTGACCCAGATCACCTCGTAGATGAGGCTGGTCATGCCTGACAGGAAGAACAGAGTGAAGATGACGAGCGCCCAGGCGCTTACGGACCGGCCGGCGCGCTGCTGGCTTCCCGTTGCATTACCGGTGTGTGGCATCTCGTCTTCCTGTCGACTGTTCTGGCTGCCCTCGCCCCATGAGAGCCCCGGCAGGTCAGAAGTGCCGCGGGCCGAAATGACTTCCCTGCGCCGGCGCCGGCTTCCTGCTGAGACCACGTCCTGCGCCGGCAGCGCACGGAGGAGGCAAAGCGATGTTCGTGAAGGTAGGGCTCGATTCGGGCGACTTCCAGGGCGACACGAACGCCGTCATCCAGCAGGCCATCGATGCGGCGGGTGCATACGGCGGGGGAACGGTGGAGCTGCTGCCGGGCACATACACGTTGTTCGACTCGGTGCGACTCCGGCGCAACGTTCGTCTCGTCGGAGCGGGCGCAGACACGGTGCTCCGCAAGTGCGATGGAGCCGAAAGCGGGTTTGCGATAGATGCGGACTACGGCCAGAAGAAAGTGACGGCAAAGGATGCCTCTGGGTTCGGCGTCGGCATGGGCGTGGTGGTCGCCGATGATCGAGGCGGCGGCTGGAACGATACTGTGGCCACCATCACTCTCATCCAGGGAGACGTGCTCTACGTGGACCGGGAGTTCGTCATGGACTATGACGCCGACTCCGGCGGCCTCGTGTGCAATTCATTCCCGTTGCTGTCTGGGATAGACGTGGACTCCGTTGTGATCGAAGGCCTTGCGGTTGACGGCTATCGCGAGGCCAATCGGCCGATCGATGGCTGTGTCGGTGGCGGCATCTACCTGCACCGAGCGCGTCGGTGCCGCATCGCTGACTGCGCTGTCATCGACTTCGCCGGAGACGGAGTCAGCTTTCAGATCACGCAAGACATCGAGGTGGAGCGGTGCGAGGTGAGGAACGCGACCGGCCTCGGCCTCCACCCCGGCACCGGATCGGCGCGGCCTGTGGTTCGGAACTGCAGGTCAATCGGCAACGATCAGGACGGCATCTTCCTCTGCTGGCGGGTGCAGGAGGGCCGCTTCGAGAACAACGAGAGCTCCGACAATGGGCGGCACGGTATCTCCATCGGCCACAAGGACACGGATAATCTGTTCGTCGGCAACACGATCCGGGGCAACGGTGCGCACGGCATCTACTTCCGAGACGAGAAGGCGACCAATGCGGGGAGCCGGAACCGCTTCGGACGCAATGTGGTCGAGGACAACAGGGGCTGCGGGGTGCGCGTCGAGGGGCACACGACAGACCTGCTCTTCGAGGACAACACGATACGGGATACCCGCTCGGGTGGGGGGCGAACTCAGCGCATCGGCATCTCCGCCGGCGAGCACGCCGCTCGCGTCCGCGCGGTGCACAACCGGATCGAGAATCATCGGGAGGCGGCCATCGAGGGCGATGTAACTGTCGAGGAGTAGCGCGGAGGCGACTAGCCGGCCAGGCCGTCTTTCTCGCGGGCGCGGCGCTCGGCTCGCTCGATGAGCTTCACGACTCCTATCGTGCCTGCGTAGAGCGCGATCATCGGCGCGGCCGCGATGGTCAGGGTGATGGGGTCCCACGTTGGCGTGATGACAGCGGCGAGGACGAAGATGGCGATGACGGCCTCCCGCCATCTCCTTATAAGCATCCCGGAGTCCACTATCCCGATCTTGGCTAGCAGCACGATGACGATGGGGAGCTGGAAGCCCAGGCCGAAGGCAAGGTAGAACTTCAGCAGCAGCAGGATCGTATCGTTGAGCGTCAGCAAGGCCGCCGTGTCGGGTGGGATGAAGCGAAGAAGAGCCTTCACCGCAGGTCCGGTTATGAAGTAGCCCATCGTCACGCCTGCGATGAACAGGAGGATCGCCACGGGGATAAGCGGGCCGGCCGCCCGACGTTCGCTGCGCAGGAGGCCGGGCGCGACGAAGGCCCAGACCTCGTACATGATCAGGGGCAGTGCGATGATGACGCCTCCCACTAGGACGATCTCCAGCTTCACCAACAGCCCTTCCAGGAGCATGCGCACCGTCAGCTCGCCGCCGTACTCCCGCAGGGGTTCCACGACGGGCCGCACCAGGAGGGTGTACAGCGGATCGAAGAACACCCACACGCCTATCATCGCGATCAGCGTGTAGATGATCGCGCGGATGAGCCGCGTCCGCAGCTCTCCCAGGTGGGTTACCAGATCGGCTCGGTCTTCGTCGCTCAAAAGGCTTCCTCAGGCTTCCTCGCTGCAGTGCACTGTCCCAATTCACCGGGGCCTGGTCGGTCTCCTGTGGCGAGCAATCGCAGGAGAATGGCGCGGCCGCGCGGAACAGCACCAGGCGGTGGAATGCTCGTGGCAGAGCCGACCGAGCCAATCATAGTCAGCGTGAACGGCACTGAACACCGACTCGAGGTGGCCGGATCGCGCAGCTTGCTCAGCGTGCTGCGCGCCGAACTGGGCCTGACGGGCGCGAAGTATGGCTGCGGCGAGGGGGAGTGCGGTGTCTGCACTGTGCTTCTGGAGGGGCGGCCCGTGCGGGCGTGCACGACGCCCATTTCCCATGCCCACGGTCGCGAGGTCGTCACCATCGAAGGACTGGCGGAGCAAGGGGAGCTCCACCCGGTGCAAGAGGCCTTCCTCGAGGCGCAGGCGTTTCAGTGTGGATATTGCACGCCCGGCATGATCATGGAAGCTGTGGCCCTCCTACGGCAGAAGCCCCGGCCCAGTGAGCTGGAGATCAGAGAGGCGATGTCGGGTCATCTCTGCCGCTGTGGCACCTACTCGCGGATAATCAAGGCCATTCACCTTGCGGCCGACGCGATGCGGCGGTAGGGCGGAGCTATCGATGCGCTCTGGCGTGGCGAGTGGAAAGACCGGCACGGGCAGACTTGGGCTCACGCGGCGCGAGTTCCTCCGGGCAGCCGGTGGGCTCGTCGTTGCTGTCAGCCTGTGGCCGGAGAGGCCGGCCGTCGGCGCGGCCGCCGGCGAAGGGGATCGCGCGGGCTGGCTGCGGGTCGGCGAGGACGGGCGCGTTACGGTCTTCGCGCCGGTTCCCGAGGCGGGGCAGGCGCTTCGAACCGAACTCGCCCAGCTTGCCGCCGAGGAGCTGCGCCTCCCGATCTCCGCGCTTGAGGTCATCCTCGGTGATACCCATCGCGTGCCCCCCGATATAACGGTCTGCGCTGGCTCGGCGATCTCGACCCTCGGCCCCGAGGTCCGCCGGGCGGCGGCCGAGGCGCGGGAGGCGCTGGCGAAGGCCGCCGCAGAGCAGTGGCGTGTGCCGCCGGAGCAGGTTCAGTTGAGAGAGGGCCGCGCTCTGCTCATCTCCGATACGGATACGGCTGTCCCGATAGGGGACCTGGCTCAGCGCGCGGCCGAGATGAGGCGGGCGGGGGGGCCTGCCGCGCTTACGCCCCCTGCGGAGCACCGAGTCGTCGGCAAGTCGGTACCCAGCTTAGACGGCCCCGCCTATGTCACAGGGGAGGCGAGGTACGCAGCAGACCTGCGTCCGCCTGGGCTCGCCTACGGAAAGGTATTGCGGCCCCCCTATCTGGGCGGGCGACTGCTTTCCTTGCAGACCCGAGCGGCTGCGGCGCAGCCGGGCGTCATCGCGGTGGTGGAGGAAGATGATCTCGTCGGCGTCGTGGCGACGCGCCCGGACGTGGCCGAACGGGCCGCCCTCAGCCTCCGGGCGACGTGGGGGCAGGGGTTGGCTGTGTCGGGAGCTTCTCTCTACGAGGACCTGAGAGCCTCCGCCGAGCTCGAGGCAGAGCTTGCCTCGCAGGGCGACGTCGAGGCTGCGCTCGCCGGCGCGCGGCAGGGCTACAGCGCGAGCTACCGGACGCCTTTCGTGGCCCACGCGCCGATGGAGCCGCACGCCGCTCTGGCGGCCCCCGAGGGCGAGCGGGTGGTCGTCCACGCGAGCACGCAGCGGCCCTTCCAGCACCAGGCGGCGGTGGCCGGCGCTCTGGGCATTCCGGCGGCGCGGGTGAGAGTCATCTGTCCGGCGGTGGGCGGCGCCTTCGGCGGGAAGGACTCACCCGAGGTATCGGTCCAGGCGGCGCGGCTGGCGCGGGCCGTGGGGCGGCCGGTTCTCGTCGCGCAGAGCCGAGAGGAGGAGCTAGGCTGGAACTACTTCCGTCCGGCGGCCGTGATCGACGTGCGCTGTGGGGTGGCGGGCGATGGCCGCATCGCGGCCTGGGACTGCGATGTGCTGAACTGCGGCTCCCGGGGTGCCCTCGCCCCGTACCGCTTTGAGAACCACCGCGTACGAGTCCACCGCTGCCGCGCGCCCCTGCCGCAGGGCCCTTGGCGGGGGATGGGCGGGGCCGCCAATGCCTTCGCTCGCGAGGTGCACCTCGACTACGTGGCGAGCCAGCTCGGCACCGATCCCATCGGGTTGCGCCTGCGTCACCTGGAGGAAGCTCCGCGGCTGGCGCGGGTGGTGTGCCTGGCCGCGGAACGCCACGGGTGGCGCGACCGGCGGCCCCCAACGGGATTGGGGAGTGGGTTTGCCTGCGCCGTCGACGCGGGGAGCTTCGCTGCGGTTATCGCCGATGTGGAGGTGGAGCGCACCAGCGGGCATGTCCGCGTTCGGCGCGTATTCGTCGTGCAGGACAGCGGACTGGTCATCAACCCGGACAACATGCGGAGCCAGATCGAGGGGGCCGTGGTGATGGGCCTGGGATTCACGCTTCGCGAGGCCGTGCGGTACGAGCAGGGGCGGATCCTGACCCGCAGCTTCGCCTCCTACCCAATACCGACATTCTACGGCGCTCCGGCCATCGACATAGTGTTGGACTCGGATAGGCATGATCTCCCGCGGGGCGGCGGCACGGCCGCGCTCTGCGCGATCGCGCCGGCGGTGGCGAACGCGATCTTCGACGCGGTCGGCAAGCGCCTGCGGGAGCTTCCGCTGTCGCCCGCCCGGGTCCGTTCGGCGCCTTAGGTGCGGATCGTGCTGAGACACAGCCTCCGCTGCGGGGTCGCTGTTGCATCAATGTTACTACTCGCCGCGACTGGCGGCAGGGGTTCGCCGCCGGCCGCGGAGCCATCGAAGGAAAGGGTCACAACTATGCAGGTTCTCGTTGCCGACAGTCTTGCGAAGGTGCTGCGCGAGCCCGAGCGGGGGGAGAGGCCGCTGATGGAGGGGTCGGCTCGGATAAGCGCGGCCCGGAACGAGCGCGAATCGTTCCAGGTTGTGGTGGTGGCGGGGGGGCAGCCACTTCAGGGCGTAACGGTCGCGGGGTCGGAGGTTCGCCAGGAAGACGGCGACGGCATGATCCCAGCGAGCAGGATCGCAGTCAACCCGGTGGGCTATGTCGAGACCACGCGGCCGGCCTACGAGGTGGACCGCGTGGGCTGGTGGCCGGACCCGCTCATGCCGCCTGGCCCGGTGACGGTCGAACGGGGGCAGCGCCAGCCGTTCTGGGTGACCGTGTACGTGCCGGAGTCGGCCCCGGCCGGGGAGTATCGAGGTGCGATCACCGTTTGCGCGGAAGGGGAGACTGACCACCAGGTCCCGCTGGAGCTCAAGGTCTGGGACTTCACGCTTGCGCCGACGCCGGCGCTTCCGTCCGCCATTGCGATCTATTCTCATTCCCTGGCCGGCTTCTACAATGAGGACCCGATCCCCGAGCCCGTGCTGCGCCGCTTCTGGGACATGCTCTTCACACACCGACTCAGCAGCGATGACCTCGGGAATCCGATCGAGGAGGGGGTCGGCGCCGTCATCGACGGCCGCGCCGAGCCGCCCTTCGATTATTCGACCTTCGACAAGCGGCTGGAGTACTGCTTCGCCCGCGGGCTGACCGCGGTGATGGCGGCCCGTCTGCCCGGATTCCTCGAAGAGGGCCCCGATCTGACGCCAGACGAGCAGGACAGGTTGGTCGCGTACTTGAACGATCTCGCGCAACACCTCGACAGCCGCGGCTGGCTCGATCGCGCCTTCGTGATGGTGTGGGACGAGCCGCGGGAGCAGTTTGCCACGCACGTCCTCAAAGAGCTTCAGGTGGTGCGTCGCGCCCACCCCAAACTCCGGTCGCGGCTGGACGGGCCGGTGACAGGACCGCTCGTTGAGCGCTGCCAGCAGGAGGTGGACATCTGGGGCCTACACATGCTCAACATCGCCCATGGCGCGGGCGAGGCCGAGGCGAACATCGAGCGCTGGCGGCGCGAGAACCGTGCGCTGTGGATGTACGTCGCCTGCGACACCCACCATCCCTATCCCAACATCTTTATCGACTATCCGTTGATGGACTCCCGGATGCTGCCGTGGCTCTGCTGGAGGTACGATATTGGTTGCCTCCTCTACTGGAGCGCCAACTACTTCGGAGAGGGAAACGTGGTGGGCAACGACCCGCGGGAGAAGTGGCCGAAGCGGCCGTGGGTGAGCGGGAACTTCATCGAGGGCTGGGGTGGGCGCCGCAATGTCTACAACGGCGACGGCCATCTCATCTACCCGGGGCCGGACGGCATGCCGCTGTCATCGGTCCGGCTGGAGGCCCTGCGGGACGGCATGGAGGACTACGACTACCTGTGGCTGCTCGAGAGCGGGCTGAGGATGCTCGAGAAGGCCGGGGTGGAGCCGGAGGTGGCGGCGGAGGCACGGCGATGGCTCGAGAGCCAACAGGTCGTCACCTCGTTCACTGAATGGGAGCGCGACCCGGAGGCTCTGCTGAAAGCCCGAGCTGGACTGGCGGGCCTCGTCGAGCGCGTATATCAGTCGGCTCTGCACTGAGCCCCGGGGCGCCATGGGCGCGACCAGATCGGCCACGGTGAGAGGCGGGGCGCGGCGGGGAGGGGGCGGCTAGGCCGGCTCCCCTCCGGCCTCGTCATTGATCGCCTGCGCGATCGCTGGGAGGTTGTCGGACCAGCGACCTTGCGGCAGGTCCTCGGTGATGCCGATGATGAACCCGTCGCCCGGCGCCGCCTCCCGGATGAGCTGCACGGTCCCATCGTACACGCCCTGCGGCGGCCGCAGGTGCCAGGCGCTGGGATAGTTGATCCAGAGGGCCTTGCCTGGCCAGGCGGCGCGGGCTTCGCTCACCGACGGGCTCATCCCCGCGTCGTAGGCCTCGATGTAGTCCAGGTCGGTCTGGGCGACCAGGTCCATGATGGGCGTGTTGTCTGCGTCGAGGTGGGTGCCGATGAGCTTGCCGCGCCTGTGCAGGACCTCCGCGGCCTCGTTGTAGTGGGGCAGGTAGTGATGGCGGAAGACGGCCGGCCCGGTGATGTGTGGGACCACATTCCCGCCGTAGTTGCAGAACTCCAGCGGTCCCTCTGCCACGAGCGGGTAGATTCTTCTGGCGACGTCGGCGAGGGCCTCGTACAGTCTGAGTATCTCGTCCCGGTTCTCCATCCACTGTACGCAGAAGTCCTCCATGCTCATGTAGTCGGAGGAGATGAGGTTCTGCAGCGGCTCCAGCGGCAGGTTGTCGCGGACGACGAAGTCGTCGCCAACGTCTTCGTTCATACGCGCCGCGGTGTCGTAGTCCGGCTCGACCACCGTGTCCTCGATTAGGAACAGTAGCGCCTTGTAGTCGTCTGGGCTCTTGAAGAGGTACTCGTGCCGCCAGGAGGTGAACCCCGCGGGCTCCGCCACTGTGCTCAGCTCGCCGTGGGGGGTGGAGAGCAAAGCCCGGACCACATACCGTCCCCTCTCATCGACGTAGCGGTCCTCGCGGTGTCCTGCGTTCGGCGTGTGCGTCTTGTAGGACCGGACCCGCTTCACGAGGCAGAGGCCGCGACGGCGCAGCTCCCTCGCCAGCGTGGAGCGCGGCAGCTTCTCCTCGTAGATGGTGAAGGGAGTCTTGTCCGTCGCCTCGCCGCGGAGCGCCCTCATCACCCTCTCGCGGGGGGTCATTCGCATGGCCTCGCCTCGGATGTTGACTGTGACAGGTCGTGTTCTGCGCCTCTCACGAGGGAACCTGGCGACGGGTGCCCCAAACACAAGGGCAGGAGCTGCGCTCCTGCCCTGCTCACTGGCCGCGCCCTCTGCGCGCCGGCGCCGAGGGCCATTGTGCCTGACGCTACTTCTTCGCCGCCGCGTATCGCTTGGCGACGTCGTCCCAGTTGACGAGGTGATCCATGAACGCCTGCGTCCACTCGGGTCGCTTGTTCTGGTACTTCAAGTAGTAGGCGTGCTCCCACACGTCGCAGACGAAGATCGGGATCTTGCCCCAGACGGCCAGGTTCTCGTGCTTCTCCGCCTGGAGCACACCGATCATGCCGGTCTCCGGGCAGCGCAGGAGGAGGCCCCAACCGGAGCCCTCTACGGCATTGGTGGTGGCGAGGAAGAGCCCCTTGAAGGCCTCGAAGCTGCCGAAGGTCTTCTTGATGGCGTCGGCCAGCTCTCCGGTTGGCTCGCCGCCACCGCCCGGCTTCATGTTGGCCCAGAAGATGCTGTGCAGAACGTGGCCGGAGCCGTGGAAGGCCAGCGCCTTCGCGGCCGCCTTCGCGCCGGCGAAGTCGCCGCCTGCCATAGGCTGTGCTTCTCCTTTCGGGCGATGGTCTGCTCGGCCGAGTCTCGCCAGCGAGCCGGAAACTGCTGTCACGCCGGCCAGCCTGAGGAATCCTCGGCGGTCGAGCTTCACAGGCCCTGAATCCTCTCTTGAAGTGCTGTCCGGGCGAGCGGACGTCCAACCTCTTCCAAGCTGCCCTTTGCCCTTCCTCGCGCTTGACGCGACAAGGCTCGCAAGATTGTGCGACTACTCGGACAGGCGGGAAGGTGGCGTGGGGCGCGTGTCACATACAATGCCCAGAGCAGTCTGGCTCAGGAGGCAGGGGAATGGAACTGGATGGCAAGCGGATAGCGGTCCTCGCCGAGGACACCTATGAAGAGATGGAGCTGTGGTACCCGAAGATCCGGCTCACGGAGGCCGGGGCCGAGGTGCATGTCGTCGGTCCCGAGGCCGGGGCAACCTACACGAGTAAGCACGGCCTGCCGGTGACGGCCGATGTGGCCGCCGACGACATCGCAGCCGGAGAATACGACGCAGTAGTGATCCCGGGCGGCTACTCGCCGGACCGGATGAGGCGGCACGAGTCGATGGTGAAGTTCGTGCGGGAGATGAGCGACCAGGGGAAGGTGGTGGCCTTCATCTGCCACGCAGGCTGGCTGCCCATCTCGGCCGGCATCCTGAAGGGGAAGCGGGCGACCTCCTTCTTCTCCATTAAGGACGATATGGTCAACGCGGGCGCGAAGTGGGAGGACGCCGAGGTGGTCGTGGACGGCAACCTCATCTCCTCCCGCACACCCGATGACCTGCCCGCGTTTCTGAGGGCGATCATCGAGAAGCTGTCCTGAGGCGGATGCTCACTTCCAGCCAGGGGCGATGATGGGCGGCGGCTCAAAGTCGCCCGTGGGATCGGTCTTCAGTGTCACGCCAAGCGCCTTGCCGTCCTTGAAGTAGAGGGCCATTTCGAAGCTGCCGCGGTCGGCCTGAACGGTCCAGACAGTTACGGTACAGCCGCGCTCGTGCCCGAAGATGCCGGG